>NZ_JYIT01000053.1 GCF_000956545.1 Microbacterium azadirachtae | reverse complement strand
GATGGATCTCGTCGCTCCCCGCGCTGTGGCGGCGACGTTTTCCATCCCGATCCCCGGAATGCAGGCGGGCGGAGATGGATTTCGCTGCTCCGGGAGCGCTCAAAGCGACCTTTTCCCTCTCGCGGGACCAGAGCGGCGCGCCCTCCGCGCGACAGCGCACCGCCGCGCGTGACGGACCGATACGACGAACGCCGCCCCGCGAAGGAGCGGCGTTCGCCGACCAGGGCCGCAGCCGTCGTCAGGTGAGACGGATCTGCCGGTTCATGTCCTTGTACAGCAGGTAGCGGAAGTCCTCGGGGCCGCCGGCGTAGCAGGCCTGCGGGCAGAACGCGCGCAGCAGCATGTAGTCACCCGCCTCGCACTCGACCCAGTCGTCGTTGAGGCGGTACACGGCCTTGCCCTGCAGCACGAACAGGCCGTGCTCCATGATGTGCGTCTCGGCGAACGGGATGGATCCGCCCGGCTTGAAGGTCACGATGTTGACCTGCATGTCGTGGGCCATGTCGCTCGCGTCGGAGAACCGGGTCGTCGCCCAGACGTCGTCGGTGTCGGGCATCGAGACCGGCTCGATGTCGTTGTCGCTCGTGACGAAGGACGCGGGCGCATCGACCCCGTCCAGATACTCGTAGGCCTTGCGGATCCAGTGGAAGCTCGTGATCTCGGACCCCTCGTTCGCGAGCGACCACTGCGCGTTCGGGGTGATGAAGGCGTACCCGCCGGCCTCCAGCACGTGCCGCTCCCCCTCGAGGGTGAGGGTGAGCTCGCCGGTGGTGACGAACAGCACGCTCTCGACGCCCGCCTCGGCCTCGGGCCGGGCGGCGCCGCCCCCGGGGGCGATCTCGACGATCAGCTGCGAGAACGTCTGCGCTGAGCTGGGCGTCGGTCGGGCCAGGATCCAGGCGCGGGTGTCGGTGAAGCCGGGGAGGCTCGAGGTCACGATGTCACGCAGCACGCCCTTCGGGATGAACGAGTAGGCGAGCTTCACGACCGCGCGGTCGGTGAGCAGGTCGCTCTGCGGGGGCAGCCCGCCGGCGGGCGTGTAGTAGGTGCGAGTGCTCATGAGGCATCCTCCGTGATGACGAGTTTCGGGTGGGCGAGGCGGACGAGCTCCGCAGGCGCGGATCCGGTCGCGGAGCGGACCTCCTCGGCCGTGACGGCGCCGCACTCCAGGCCGCGCACGACGAACCGCGCCAGGGCCCGGGCCGTCGCCGGCTCGTCCATGATCGCGGCGTCGCTGCCGTGCAGGTAGTTGTCCAGGCGCCTGGCCGCGGCGGCGAACCCCTCGCGGTAGAACGCGTAGGTGGCCAGATACCGGGTCGGCAGCTGCGCGGCGTGCAGATCCCAGCCCTGGTAGTAGCCGCGCTCGAGCGAGCGCCGCACCAGCCGGGCGTGCAGCTTCCACGCCTCCTCGACGTGGACCGGATCCCCGACCGGGATCACGTTCGTGGATCCGTCGGAGAGCCGCACCCCGGTCTCCGCCACGGCGACCTGCATGACCTGCTTCGCGAAGTCGGCGGCCGGGTGCTCCATGGACTGGTGCGCCGCGGCGATCTGCAGCGAGGCGCTGTAGTCGTACGTTCCGTAGTGCAGCGCGCTCACACGGCCGTCCGCGCGGTGCAGCAGGGTCGCGACCGGGACGGATCCGTCCGCGGCGACGATGAGCTGCGGCGTCTCCATCTGCACCTCGAAGCGCAGGCGGCCGGCGGCCAGGCCCAGGCGCTGCTCGAACAGCTCGCACAGCGCGACCATGGCCTCGACCTGCTCGACCGTGGTGACCTTCGGCAGTGTCAGCACGAGACCGTCCGGCAGCGGGCCGTTCGCGACGAGCGTGGTGAGGAACAGGTCGAGCGTGCGGATCCCGCGCCGGCGCGTGGGCTCCTCGAAGCACTTGAACCGGATGCCGACGAACGGCGGCGCGATGCCGGCGGCGACGGCCGCAGAGACGCGCTCGGCGGCGAGGACCGCATCCGCGTCCTCCTCCGCGTCGGGACGGGATCCGTAGCCGTCCTCGAAGTCGAGGCGCAGGTCTTCGATCGGCTCTCGCTCGAGCTTCGCGTCGACCAGTGGGGCGAGCTCCTCGGCGAGCACGCCGAGACCGACCGCACGGGCGAGCGCCGCCGTGCCGCCGAACGCGGACACGGCCTCGGCCGCCGTCCGCCCGAAGGCGGCGGGCAGATCGAGCCGGAACCGGTCTGCGGGCACGTACAGGGTGTGCACCGGCTGACGGGATCCGTCATCGCCCGGGTACTCGGTGCGCAGCAGGGTGTCCGTGCCGGCGAGACGGGCGTCGATGTCGGCGAGGTCGCCCTCGCCCAGGGTGCCTGCGGGCATACCGGTCACTCCTTCGACGACTCGACGACGCGCACGATCGCGTCGGCGACGGCGCCGGCCACGAGCGGGTCGAACACGCTCGGGATGATGAAGCTCGCGTTGAGCTCGTCGTCGCCGACGCGGTCCGCGATCGCCTGCGCGGCTGCGACCAGCATAGGCGGGGTGATGTCCGACACGCCGGCGTCGAGCAGGCCGCGGAAGAAGCCGGGGAACGCGAGCACGTTGTTGATCTGGTTCGGGAAGTCGCTGCGCCCGGTGGCCACGACGGCCGCGTGCCGGGAGGCGACGATCGGGTCGACCTCGGGGGTCGGGTTCGCCATCGCGAACACGATCGCGTCCTCCGCCATGCCGGCGATGTCGTTCTCGTCGAGGATGTTCGGGGCGCTCACGCCGATGAACACGTCGGCGCCGACGAGCACCTCCTTGAGGGTGCCGGAGACGCCGCGCGGGTTGGTCGTGGCCGCGAGCTCCCTGCGGTGCGCGTCGGTGTACTCCTCGTCGCGGGTGATCGCGCCGTTGCGGCCGCAGGCGACGATGTCGACGGCGCCCTCGGCGAGCAGCAGCTGCACGATCGCGTTGCCCGCGGCCCCCACCCCCGAGACCACGATCCGTACGTCTCCGATCGCCTTGCCGACGACCTTGAGGGCGTTCTGGAGCGCGGCGAGCGTCACGATCGCGGTGCCGTGCTGGTCGTCGTGGAACACCGGGATGTCGAGCTCGTCGCGCAGGCGCGCCTCGATCTCGAAGCAGCGGGGGGCGGCGATGTCCTCGAGGTTCACGCCGCCGTAGACCGGGGCGATGGCCTTGACGATCTTGATGATCTCCTCGGTGTCCTTCGTGTCCAGGCAGACCGGCCAGGCGTCGACGTTGGCGAACTGCTTGAACAGCGCGGCCTTGCCCTCCATGACCGGCAGCGCGGCCTCGGGTCCGATGTCGCCCAGACCCAGCACGGCCGTTCCGTCGGTGACGACGGCGATGGTGTTGCGCTTGACGGTGAGGTTGCGGGCCTTGCTCTTGTCCTCGGCGATCGCCATGCAGACGCGCGCGACGCCCGGCGTGTACGCGCGGGACAGGTCGTCGCGGTTGCGCAGCGGCACGCTGGGGACGACCTCGAGCTTGCCGCCGAGGTGCATCAGGAAGGTGCGGTCGCTGACCGCGCGCACCGTGACGCCCTGGAGTCCTTCGACTGCCGCCCGGATCTGCTCGGCGTGCTCCTCGCCCGTCGTGTTGCAGGTCAGGTCGACGACGATCGTGGCGGGGTGGGACTCGACCACGTCGAGCGCGGTGACGGCGGCGCCGGCCGCAGCGGCCGCGGCGGCGAGCTCGCTGGTCACGTGGAAGTTGGACGGCGCGTCGATGCGCAGCGTGATCGAATTGCCCGGACCCGGATTCGCCATGGTTCCTCCTCATCGAGGCGTCCGGGCGGAGGGCTCGGGCGCGGTAGCGGTGATGTAACTCTTTACAACTTTCGTATAGTGGACACTATTATCTCCATCGTGGAAGTTTTGCGCAAGACGAGTTTCCCAACCCGTCGGATTTCCGGCGCGCAACTCTCGCATGATGGAATAACCACGACGACGGGAGCGGCAATGACGGACATTTCGAAGACGAAGGACGCGGATCCGAAGCCGGGCAAGAGCTCGGGATCCGGCGTGCAGTCGGTCGAGCGCGTGTTCGAGCTGCTCGAGCTCGTGACGGACGCCGGCGGCGACGTGACGCTCAGCGAGCTCTCCGCATCGACCGACCTGCCCCTGCCGACGATCCACCGGCTGCTGCGGACCCTGGTGTCGCTGGGCTACGCGCGCCAGCTGCCCAACCGCCGCTACGCGCTCGGGCCGCGCCTGATCCGCATCGGCGAAGGAGCTTCCCGTCAGTTCGGCGCCCTCGCGCGCCCGCAGCTGAAGACCCTCGTCGACGCGCTCGGCGAGAGCGCCAACATGGCCGTGCTGGACGGCGACATGGTCGTGTACGTGGCCCAGGTGCCCTCGCAGCACTCGATGCGCATGTTCACCGAGGTGGGCCGCCGCGCCAACGTGCACGACACCGGCGTCGGCAAGGCGATCCTCGCCCAGCTGGACGACGACACCGTGCGCGGCATCGTCGGGCGCACGGGCATGGCCACCCCGACCGAGCACAGCATCGGCACCGTGGACGCCCTCCTGAAGGAGCTGGACCTCATCCGCGAGCGCGGCTACTCGATCGACGAGCAGGAGCAGGAGATCGGCGTGCGCTGCTACGCGATGGCGGTGCCCGGCGCCCCGACGCCCACAGCCGTCTCGGTCTCGGGCCCGATCGCCCGCGTGACCGAGGAGTTCGGTCAGCGCGCGGTGCCCCTGCTCCGCGACGCCGCCACAGCGATCGCCGCCGACCTGGAGGCCTGAGCCCGGCGCGATCGACGACCGGTGCGTTCCGGTCCCTGAGCGAGCGCCCTGCGCGACCGGGCAAGATGCAAAGCGCTGCTCCCGTCGGGTCGGGACGGTGCGCGGGGCCCCCATCACCCGGATCCCTCACGCCTGCCTCATGGCGATGGCCCGGCGGATCCGGGTGACGAAGGCACCGGATCCGTCGGTCAGGTCGAGCTGGGTGAGGCGGATGACGATCCAGCCGCGGTCCTCGAGCTCGCGCTGACGCTGGATGTCGCGGCGCCACTGGGCGACATCGGTGCGGTGCCCGTCGCCCTCGTACTCGATCGCGATCTGCCACTGCGGATAGGCGAGATCGATCCGCGCGACGAGCCGCGGTCCGTCGCGCACCTCGTGCTGGACGACCGGCTCGGGCAGCCCGGCGTCGACGATGAGCAGGCGCGTCTCGGTCTCCTTCGGAGACTCCACCCCGACGCGGGCACGAGGCAGGGCCGCGAGGATCGTCGCGCGCCCCGGAAACCGCCCCCAGTGCCGCACCCGCTCGCCCAGCTCCTCAGGAGAGGCCACCGGTCGCCCCCTCCGCAGCGCGGGGTAGCTGTCAGCGTCGGCAAGAAGGGCGTCGAGCAGGACCACGGCCTGTGCGTCGTCCAGCTCCGCGGCGCAGCTGAGCACGGCGGCGACCGGTTCCACCACGGGGAGGGAACCGATCCGCCACGTGGACGCCCGATCCTCCCTGAGCCGACGACCACGGATGCCTCGGCTCTTCGGCGGAGTCGCGTCCGGAGGCACGACCACCTCGAGCAGCTCGCCCGGCTGCCATCGCTGCGGATGGGGCAGCCCCCACAGCCGCGCCGCCGTCACCCCCACGAAGCGCTGGCGCGGCTTCAGCCGCCGCGATCCGCACGCGACGACAGCCGCGAACGTCTCGGGGACCTCGCTCGACCGCACGCCGCGGAACGGGCGTCTCAGATCGCGCGCATCCGCCCGGGCGCGACCCAGCCCGACGACCTGCGCCTCGCGCAGGGTGAACGTCGCGCCGAGCGACGGAGGCAGGGGGATCCGGTGATGCATTCCCCGATGCTCGCCGAGGGCCGAACCCGACGGGTTGGCGGTCACGTGATCCGTGGAATCTCCCTGACCGGAGCCGCCTGGGGAGGCCGAGCCGCGGACGGCGACCCGCGCTGCGGACCGCGCGCCGTGCTCGGCCGCCGACTCGGGAGGCACCGCGAGAGGGAAAACGTCGCTGGCAGGATCCGCGGAGCGACGCTTTCCATCTTCGCGGGCCCGCGGTTCCCACGACGAGATGGAAAACGTCGCTCCCGCTGAGTCAGGAGCGACGTTTTCCATCTTTCGCACCGCCACGGGCACCGCCACGCGCGCCGCCACACGCGCCGCCACGCGCGCGCCGCGAGCACAGCCGGGGGCACAGCCGGGGCTACTCCGCGTCGGTGCCGCTCGTGCCGGCGTTCACGTCGAGCAGGCGGTACTTCTCGGCGGCCTGGACAGGGATCGCCGCGTCCACCTCGCCCCGGGCCGCGAGCAGCTGCAGCGTGCGCACCACGACCGACGGGCCGTCGATCTTGAAGAACCGCCGGGCGGCCGCGCGCGTGTCCGAGAAGCCGAAGCCGTCGGCGCCCAGGGTCGCCCAGTCGTTCGGCACGAAATGGCGGATCTGGTCGGGCAGATCCTTCGCGTAGTCGCTGACGGCCACGATCGGGCCGTGCGCGTCGGAGAGCTGCCGCTGCACGAACGGCACCCGCGTGCCGCGGCCGAGGAACGCATCCTCCTCGGCGGCGACCGCGTCGCGGCGCAGCTCGGTCCACGAGGTCACCGACCACACGTCGGCGTCCACGCCCCAGTCGTCGCGCAGCAGCTGCTGCGCCTCCTGCGCCCAGGTCACGCCGATGCCCGAGGCCAGCAGGTGCGCCCGGGGCGCCGCGACCGGAGCGATCCGGTGGATGCCGCCGAGGATTCCCGCGACGTCGACGCCCTCGGGCTCGGCGGGCTGCACGATCGGCTCGTTGTAGACCATGAGGTTGTAGATGACGTTGCGGTCGGTCGACTCGGCGCCGTACATGCGCTCGATGCCGGCGCGCACGATGTGGCCGATCTCGTAGCCGAACGCCGGGTCGTACGTCACGACGGCCGCGTTCGTCGCGGCGAGCAGCGGGGAGTGCCCGTCGGCGTGCTGCAGACCCTCACCGGTCAGCGTCGTGCGCCCCGCGGTCGCCGAGATCAGGAACCCGCGCGCCATCTGGTCGGCGGCCGCCCACAGCGAGTCGCCGGTGCGCTGGAAGCCGAACATCGAATAGAACACGTACACCGGCACGAGGGGCACGCCGTGCGTGGCGTAGGCGGTGCCCGCCGCGGTGAAGGCGGCGATGGATCCGGCCTCGTTGATGCCGACGTGCAGGATCTGCCCCGCCTCGGACTCCTTGTACGAGAGCACGATGTCGCGGTCGACGGCGAGGTAGTTCTGCCCGTTCGGGTTGTAGATCTTCGCGGTCGGGAAGAACGCGTCCATGCCGAAGGTGCGGGCCTCGTCGGGGATGATCGGCACGATGCGCGCGCCGAACTCCTTGTCGCGCATGAGGTCCTTCAGCACGCGCACGAACGCCATCGTGGTCGCCGCCTGCTGCTTGCCGGATCCGCGTGCCGCCACCTCGTACGCCTTCGCATCCGGCAGCGCGATCTCGCCGGAGGCGTTCGGCCGGCGCTCGGGCAGGTAGCCGCCGAGAGCGCGGCGGCGCTCCTGCAGGTAGCGGATCTCGGGGGCGTCGGCGCCCGGGTGGTAGTACGGCGGCTCGTACGGGTTCGCCTCGAGCTGCTCGTCGGTGATCGGCACGCGCAGGTGGTCGCGGAAGTCCTTGAGGTCCTGCAGCGTCAGCTTCTTCATCTGGTGGGTCGCGTTGCGCGCCTCGAAGCGCGGCCCGAGGCCGTAGCCCTTGACCGTCTTGACGAGGATCACGGTGGGCTTGCCGTTGTGCTCGAGCGACTTCCGGTACGCGGCGAACACCTTCCGGTAATCGTGGCCGCCGCGCTTGAGCCCCCAGATCTGGTCGTCGGTGAGGTTCTCCACGAGCGCGAGCGCACGCGGATCCTTGCCGAAGAAGTGCTCCCGGATGAACCCGCCGGACTCGGCCTTGTACGTCTGGTAGTCGCCGTCGCGGGTGGTGTTCATGATGTCGAGCAGTGCGCCCGAGGCGTCACGGGCGAGCAGGTCGTCCCACTCCCGCCCCCAGACGACCTTGATCACATTCCAGCCGGCGCCGCGGAAGAATCCCTCGAGCTCCTGGATGATCTTGCCGTTGCCGCGCACCGGGCCGTCCAGGCGCTGCAGGTTGCAGTTGACCACGAAGGTGAGGTTGTCGAGCCCGTCGTTGGCGGCGAGCTGCAGCAGGCCGCGGCTCTCCGGCTCGTCCATCTCGCCGTCGCCGAGGAAGGCCCAGACGTGCTGGTCGCTCGTGTCCTTCAGGCCGCGGCCCTGCAGGTAGCGGTTCGACTGCGCCTGGTAGATCGCGTTCATCGGGCCGATGCCCATCGACACCGTCGGGAACTCCCAGAACTCCGGCATGAGCCGCGGGTGCGGGTAGGAGCTCAGCGCGTGGCCCTCGCGGGACTTCTCCTGGCGGAAGCCGTCGAGATCCTCCTCGCTGAGGCGCCCCTCCAGGAACGCGCGGGCGTACATGCCGGGCGAGGCGTGGCCCTGGAAGTAGACCTGGTCGCCCCCGCCGGGGTGGTCCTTGCCGCGGAAGAAGTGGTTGAAGCCGACCTCGTACAGCGTCGCGGCGCCCGCGTACGTGGAGATGTGGCCTCCCACGCCGATGCCGGGGCGCTGCGCGCGGTGCACGAGGATCGCGGCGTTCCAGCGCATCCAGGCGCGGTAGCGGCGCTCGAGCTCCTCGTCGCCCGGGTAGGCGGGCTCGTCGGCGGCGGCGATCGTGTTGACGTAGTCGGTGGTCGCGCGCGGCTCGGCGGAGTATCCCGAGCGGGCGACGAGCGAGCGCACGATGTGCTCGCCGCGCTCGGCGCCGCGCTCGGCGACCAGCGCGTCCAGCGACTCCAGCCATTCGGCGGTCTCTTCGGGATCGTGATCCTGGGTGTCGGATCCGAGGGCGGCGGAGGTGCTCTGTTCGTGCATCTTCGGCCTTTCTGTGAGAAGTCGGGGGGACCTGTTAGATGGAGGGGGCTGCCGGTCCGGCAGCGCAGTCGAGTCGGGAGGAGTGGGGATGCACGCGCGCATCGCTGTGGTGACGGGGGCGGGATCCGGGATCGGACGCGCCGTGGCGCGCACCATGCTGGCCGCCGGATACCGCGTCGCGCTCGCCGGGCGGCGCGAGGCTGCGCTGGCGGAGACGGCGGCCGGGCATCCGGACGCGCTGGTGCTCCCGACAGACGTGACGGTCGAGGCCGAGGTGCAGGCGCTGTTCGACCGCGTCGTGCGCGAGTGGGGCCGCGTCGACGTGCTCTTCAACAACGCCGGCGCCTTCGGCCCTGCCGTGTCGGCGGCGGACATCGAGCTCGCCGACTGGGAGCAGACGCTCGCGGTGAACCTCACCGGCGCGCTGCTGTGCGCCCGCGCCGCGATGCGCACGATGCGGGCGCAGACCCCGCAGGGCGGCCGCATCATCAACAACGGATCCATCTCCGCGCAGGCCCCGCGCCCCCTCTCGGTGGCCTACGCCGTGAGCAAGCATGCGCCGACGGGGCTCACGAGGTCCATCGACCTGGACGGCCGGGCGGACCGGATCTCCTGCGGTCAGATCGACATCGGCAACACCCGCACCGAGATCATGGACGAGCTCGGCGTCGGATCCGGGGCGCTGCAGGCCGACGGGACCAGGAAGGTCGAGCCGACGTTCTCGGTCGACGAGGCCGCGCGCACGGTGCTGTTCATGGCGGATCTGCCGCTCGAGGCGAACATCGGCGCCCTCACGATCACCGCGAGCGGGATGCCGTTCGGCGGGCGCGGCTGAGATCGCGGACGAGGGGATGGATCTCATCAGGCGGATCCATCCCCTCATCCCGGTGCCGAGCGCGCTCAGCAGAAGCCGGCGATGCCGTCCCACGACCAGTGGTCGGCGTCGGCGCCGTCGCGCAGGAACGACGCCTCGATGAGGCCGTACGGACGGTCGGCCGCGTAGAAGACCTCGTTGGGGTTCTCCAGGCCGAACGGGGACAGATCCACGACGAAGTGGTGCTTGTTCGGGGTGGAGAAGCGGATCTCGTCGATCTCCGGGTGGGCCTCGAGCACGGCCTCTGCCATCTCCTTGAGCGTGTGCTGCAGAGCGTAGGAGTAGTTGCGCGAGAAGCCGGCCAGGAGCAGGCGGCGCACGTCGGCGTAGACCTCGTTGAAGTCGATGTCGTTGCGGTTGTAGCGCCACTTGGCCGTCACCGAGGTCGCGAGGATCCGGTCCTCGGTCTCGGGGAGCGTCGTGTACTTGTCGCGCGGGTAGCCGACGAAGCCGCTCGCGGTCGACTTGAGCACCGTGAGGTCCTGGAGGCCCGCGATGATCGTGGTGTCGTCGCCGTCGATCTGCACGACCGCGGTGCGGGTCTCGGTGCCGCCGCGCGCGAACGCGTGGTCGTGCTCGCCGTTGTCGCCCTCGATGCGCAGCCAGGTGTACTGCTCGGCGGCCCAGCGTCCGCCGGTCACCCAGTCGAACTCGCCGGTGAAGTGCCGGCCGAGACGGAGGAGGAACTCCTCGGGGCTTCCCACGCCGTCCTTGGCGAAGGCGTAGACCGTGTTCTTCTGGGTGTCGGTGGCGACGACGTTCTCGTTGTTGCCGTCGAAGTGCGCCGAGGCGAAGTCGCCGCGCAGCTGCGAGGTGACGTTGAGGTCCTCGATCTCGTGGCGGTCGGTGTCGCGCGTGATGCGGACGACCCGGTTCTCCGCCTTGCCGTACTGGTTCTTGCCCAGGGTGATGGTGGTCATGTCGGATTCCTCTTAGCTTCCTCGGTAGGTGGAATAGGCGAACGGACTGAGCAGCAGCGGCACGTGATAGTGCGCCTGCTCGGCGTCGACCAGGAAGGTCAGCACCACCTCCGGGAAGAAGGCGTCCGTCTCGATGCCGGCGAAGTAGGCCGCGGTGTCGAACCGGAGGCGGTACGCACCGCTCTCCAGCCGCTCCGGGCCCAGCTCTTTCACCCGCCCGTCAGCATCGGTGAGGCCCGTACCGATCCCCGACCACCCATCGCCGACTCGGGCCTCGAGTACGACGGCGACGCCGGGCGCGGGGCGCCCGAGTGTGGTGTCCAGGATGTGGGTGGTCACGTGGGAGACGCTCATGCGCTCGCTCCTTCGGTCTCGATGGCCGCCGCCAGGCGCAGGGCCGCGATCTCGCGCAGCTGCTGGTCGACGACGGCGAGCTCCTGCTCGTCGGTGTTGCCGAGCCGCTGCTGCAGCAGGGCCAGGATCTCCTCGGCGGTGCGTCCGGCGGCGCGCACCAGGAAGACGCGGTCGAACCGCTCCTCGTAGGCGCGGTTGCCCTCGGCGAGCGCCGCGGCCGTGACGTCGTCGACGCTCGGCTGCTCCCGGCGCGAGTGCGCGGCCTCGGCGCTGGTGCCGTCGACCTTCGCGCCGATCCGCGGGTGGTGCGCCAGCGCTCCGTCGAGCTCGGCCTCGCTGAGCGGCGCGGCGGCCTCGAGGGCGGCGGCGGAGAGCGCGTCGACCGAGGCGTAGGGGCGGGCGTCCACGATCGCGTCGATCCAGCGGGGGATGTCCAGCGCGGGCTTCACGGCAGCCGCGGCATCGGCGCGGCCTGCGGAGTTGAACTCCTCGAGCAACATCTTCGATCCTCAAGCCATGCTGGCATCCGGCGTGTAGAGCGTACGGCGGGATCCTATCGAGAGGTTCCCGGATCATCGTGGTGATGGTTTCCGCAGTCCGGAACTGTTATTTCAGCATGTGTAAACCATTGTGCGGATCGGATCCGGCGATGTCAAGCCCCCGGCGAAGTTCCCGCCCTCTCTTCGCGAGACGAAACGCGGTGCCCTCGCAAGAGCACCGCGTTTCGTCTCGGTCGCCTTCGGCGTCCCCGCTCAACGACCGAGGGAAGGGAGGCGCCTTCGGCGTCCTCGCTCAATGACCGAGGGAAGGGCTGCGTCTTGTTCAGACGCCGAGCTCTTCGCGCAGGCGCGCGACATGGCCGGTCGCATCCACGCCGTACTCGGCGCGCTGCACGACCCCGTCGCCGTCCAGCACGAAGGTCGAGCGGATGACGCCGTCGAACGTGCGGTCGCCGACCGTCTTCTCGCCCCACACTCCCCAGGCGCGCGCCACGGCGGCGTCGGTGTCGGCGAGCAGCGGGAAGGTCAGGCCCTCGGCGTCGGAGAAGGCGCGGATGTCGGCCACCTCGTCGGGCGAGATGCCGATCACCGAGTAGCCGGCGGCGTCGAGCGACGACAGGCTGTCGCGGAAGTCGCACGCCTCCGTGGTGCAGCCGGGCGTGGCCGCCTTCGGGTAGAAGTACACGACGACGTTGCGGCCGCGGTAGTCCTCGAGCGAGAGCCGGGCGCCGTCGGCGTCGTCGAGGGAGAAGGCGGGCGCGGTGTCGCCGGGGGCGAGGCGAGTGGTCATGGTGTCTCCGTTCGGATGGATCAGTGGGTGACGGGCAGCACGCCGAACGCCTCGGCGAGCTGCATGATCTTGCGGGCGCGACCGAGGCGGGGCAGGTCGCTCCCGTCGCGGACGATGCGTCCGCGCGCATCGAAGTCCTCGAGGAACTCGTAGGCCCACTCGACATCGGTGCGGGTGGGGCTGATGACCTCGTTCACGACGGGGGTCTGATCCGCTGTGAGGCAGAGCTTCCCGGTCATGCCCATCGACACGGTGATCGCCGACTGCTCGCGCAGGATCGGGTGGCTGGATCCGACCGTCGGGCCGTCGATGGGTCCGGGCAGCCCGCCGGCGCGGCTGGAGATCACGAGCCGGGCCCGGGGGTAGGCCATGGCCTCGCGGTCGGCCGACATGCCGGT
Source organism: Microbacterium azadirachtae (assembly GCF_000956545.1). Taxonomy (GTDB): domain Bacteria; phylum Actinomycetota; class Actinomycetes; order Actinomycetales; family Microbacteriaceae; genus Microbacterium; species Microbacterium azadirachtae. The sequence continues at coordinate 25,563 of NZ_JYIT01000053.1, read as the reverse complement.
GTCGCGGCGGAAGTCGCCGCTGCCGAAGGCCAGGCGGAACACGCCCTTCGCACGCGCGATCTCGGTCGCGTTCTCGATGCCGATCGCGGATTCCACCAGCGCGACCACGGGGACCTTCGCGCCCAGGCGGTTGAACGTGTCCATGACCTGGCCGCCGAACTCGGTCTTGGCGAGCATCACGCCCTGCAGGCCGGGGGCGTCGCGCAGGCCGTCGAGGTCGGGCGACCAGTGCTCGCTGGTCGCGTCGTTGATCCGCACCCAGGCCCGGTTCGGCCGGCCGTCGGCCGTCGCGCCGTGCAGCCAGCGCACGACGTCGTCACGGGCGGAGTCCTTGCGGCTCGCGTCGACCGCGTCCTCCACGTCGAGCACGACGGCGTCGGCGTGGGAGCGGGCGGCCTCGTCGAACGTCTCCGGCTTCGTCGCGGCGACGAGCAGCCACGAGCGCGCCAGCTCCGGCGCAATCTCGCGCGGGCCGGCAGTGGGGAGCGGAGCGTTCATTGCATTCCATTCTATGAAACTTGATTTTTGCAATACGAAAATGTTACTGCGGCGTGGCCCGACGCGCCAGCCTTGTGCGACGTCGTCGCACCCGCCTCAGGGACGCAGCGCCACGACCGCGTCCCAGAGGGCGGTCGCGATGCGACGCTTGGATCCCGACACGGCCGCGACGACCTCGCCATCCGGACCGATGATCTCCACCGCGTTGTCGGGCTTCTCGAACCCGTGGTCGGCGTCCGCGAGGTTCACCGCGAGGAGGTCGGCGCCCTTGCGCGCACGCTTGCGCCGCGCACGCTCGCGTCGGGCGTCGGCGTCGGTCGAGGTCTCCGCGGCGAAGCCGACGAGGATCTGCCTCTCGGGCGCAGCGCCCTCACGGCGGGAAGCCCCGAGGGCCGCGAGCACGTCCTCGTTCTCGACGAGGTCGATGCGCTCGAGGATCCCGTCCTCCTTGGTGAGCTTGTGCGCCGCGGCCTGCGCCGGGCGGTAGTCCGCGACGGCCGCGGCCATGACGACGACGTCCGCCGCAGCCGCGGCGTCCTTCATCGCGGTCGCGAGCTCGGCGGCGGTCCCGACCCGGTGGATCCGGATGCGCGGATGCGCCGCTGCGGCGAGGACGTCGCCGGCCAGGTTCGCCGCGACGAGGTCGACGTCGGCGCCGCGCCCGGCCGCCTCGACCGCGAGCGCCGCCCCCTGCCGGCCGCTCGACCGATTGCCGAGGTAGCGCACGGGATCGATCGGCTCGCGGGTTCCGCCCGCCGAGACCGCGACGCGGAGTCCGGCCAGATCCTGCGGCGCGAGTAGGCGCAAGGCCGCCTCCGCGATCGCCTCGGGCTCGCTCATCCGGCCGGGTCCGCTGTCGCCGCCCGCGAGCTCGCCGTCGTCCGGACCGATGACGTGCACGCCGCGCTCGACGAGCGTGCGCATGTTGGCGCGGGTCGCCGGATGCGCCCACATCTCCGCGTGCATCGCGGGCGCCACGAGCACCGGCGCAGTCGTGGCGAGCAGGGTCGTGCCGAGCAGGTTGTCGGCGATGCCCGCCGACATGCGCGCCAGCGTGTTCGCGGTGGCGGGCGCGACCACGACGAGATCCGCGCCCTGGCCGAGGGCGACGTGGCGCACCCGGGCGACGTCGTCGTGCACGCTCGTGGTGACCGGGTTGCGGCTGATCGCCTCCCAGGTGGGCACGCCCACGAATCGCAGGGCGTCCTCCGTGGGCACGACCGTGACGTCGTGGCCGGCCTTCACGAGAAGGCGCACCAGCTGCACCGACTTGTACGCCGCGATGCCGCCGGAGACCCCCACCACGATGTCCATCCCTCGATTCTGCCATCCGGCATCCGTGCCCGCCCTTGTGCAGGGCGTCCACGCCGTTGCGCAGGGACCGGGCGCTGTTCTGCAGGGGCCGGGCGCCGTTGTGCAGGGACCGGGCGGCGTTGTGCAGGGACCCGCGGCTGTTCTGCAGGGACCTGCCGCCGTTCTGCAGGGAGCGGGCGCCGTTGTGCAGGGACCGGGCGGCGTTGTGCAGGGACCCGCCGCCGTTGTGCGGCAGCCCGCCGCCGCGGATCCGCCAGTTTCCGCTCCGAGACCGAGGCTTCTCTCCACCCGGCCCTCCAAAACGGCCCGGGCGCCCTGCAGAACGGCCCGGTGGCCCTGCCGAACGGCCCGGTGGCCCTGCCGAACAGCCCGGGCGCACTGCCGAACGGCGCGGGCGCCCTGCACAATGGCGGCACCGGCGCGGGCACCCCGGACGGATCCACCCGCCGGCGGCCTGCCTAGACTGAACCCGTGTGCACGGTCGTGATCGAGGTCGACGCCCTTCGACAGGCTCAGGGACCAGGGGCGCGGCTGCTGGCCGTGCGCGACGAGGATCCGCTGCGCGAGTGGGATGCGCTCGGTGAGTGGTGGCCGGATCGGCCCGGCGTCATCGGGATCCGCGACCGTCGCGCGGGCGGTGCCTGGCTCGCCGCGGATCCCGCCACCGGGCGCCTGGCCGTGCTGCTGAACCGCGCCGACGTGCTCGACCTTCCCGACGACCAGGCCGTCTCCCGCGGTGCGCTCGCGCTGGCCTCCGTCGCCGATGCCTCCGCGGGCCTCCGCGAACGGCTCGAATCGGGCGCCGTGCGGATGCACGGCTTCAATCTGCTCGAGGTCTCCCCCGCCGGCGCTCGCGTGCTGTCCTGGGACGGGGCGACGCTGCGCGAGACGCCCATCCCCGCCGGCGTGCACATGATCGCGCACGACGACCTCGACGACCCGGCCACGGCGCGGATCGCGCGCTGGCTGCCGGAGTTCCGCGCGCAGCCGGCCACGGGAGACGAGTGGCCGGAGTCGTGGATCCGCCTGCTCGCCGAGACCGCGGAATTGGATCCGGCCGACGACCGCGCGATCATCCGCGACAACCGCCCGCACGGCTATCCGACGCAGTCGCTGCTCTACGCGACCGCCGCCGTCGACGAGGACGGCGTCGACGTGCGCGACCACGCTCTCCCGGCACCGGCGCACTGGGCATGACGTCCGTGGGGTCCGGGGATCGCCTCGCCCCGATCCCCGGGGCCGTGATCCGGCAGCCGTCCCCGGAGCCGGACGACCTGGAGCGGTCGGGCATGCTGCTGCGGAAGGTCGCGTCCGGAGAGGGGCCGCAGCGACTGCTCCGCCTGTACACGCCGACGCCGACGCTCGCGCTGACGCGGCGGGAGAGTCTGATGCCCGGCTACGACATCGCCGTGGCCGCGGCGGACCGCCTCGGGTTCGCACCGGCGATCCGCCCGACCGGCGGCCGCGCCGCAGCCTACGACGAGTCGTGCCTCGTCTTCGACCTCGTCGAGCGCGAAGAGGCGCACGCCGACCCCACGGCCCTCTTCGCGCAGGCGGGCAGGACGATCGTCGATGCCCTGCGCGGACTCGGCGTCGACGCCCGGCTGGGCGAGGTGCCCGGCGAGTACTGTCCCGGCGAGTACAGCATCAACGCCCGCGGCGCCGTCAAGCTCGTCGGCACCTCGCAGCGCGGCGTGCGCGGCGCCCGCCTGCTCAGCGGGGTGCTGGCGTTCGGTCCTGTCGACCACCTCGTCGCGGTGCTCACCGAGGCCAACGCCGCGCTGGGACTCGTGTGGGATCCGCGGACATTCGGGTCGATGCTCACCGAGGCACCTGGCGTCTCGCGCGAGGACGTCGAGGAGGCGTTGGCCGGGGCGCTGATCGCCTGACCGGCAAGGGCAGCGCTGCCCATGTCGCAGTGTGGCGCCGTCATGATGGGTAGGCGGCGGCCTACCTTGCAGACTCCGCTCTTGCGCGCGCCGCGTAGTAGCCGTTCGACAACGAGCACTCCGTCGCGCCCGATCGGTAGAGCGGCCTGCTGTCAGAGGATGCCTGATCTACTCGGTTTGAAGATCCGAGCGGACGCGTTCGACCGCGGGTATGTCGGCCGGCGCCCACTCGACGGAGAAGAGTTCGTCCGGCGTGAGCCAGCGAAGCGCCGCGTGCTCGGTGAGCCGCGGAAGCCCGCCACGGAGTTCGCAGTAGTAGGTAGTCAGCGTCACGATCCCGAACTCGTAGTCGTGAGACGTCGTCAGGATCTCCTCGCCGACTCTGATGTCCACAAGCAATTCCTCGCCGATTTCGCGAGCAAGCGCCTCTTGCGGGGACTCGCCGCCCTCGATCTTTCCACCAGGGAACTCCCACAGGTTGGGCAGGCTTCCGCTCGGCCCTCGCTTCGCAGCGAGCACACGTTCATCGTTCACGATGACCGCGCCCACCACGTCAAGTCGCCGTGTCACTGGCGGAGCCGTTCTCCTCGGTCTGAGGTATCGGGCGGCTCAAGCACGAAGGTTGACTGCTCGCGGAAGGCAAGCCCAAGCCCGGCCTCGCGGAGAAGATCCCGGAGGTCAGCGGTGGGGCGTTCGGGAAGGAGTACGGAACAGCGTAAATCGTCGACGCTCACGTGTCGGCGGTAGTCGTAGAGCTGACCGACCGCCATTCGGAGGTCTGAACGGCCGGCGATCGCCTTCGCTTCGTAAAGAGTGCGATCGGCCTCGTCGTAGATGTCGGTTAGGAGCCGGGTGCGCTCCGCGGGGAGGTTGATCGCCCACCGGGTGAAGGTGTGCCCGACTTGATGCGCGATGAATTCGTCGACAAGTTGCGACTCGCGCCGCACTGCCAGACCACCTGCGCGATCCGCCGTCTCGAAAAACTCAGTTGAGTTGATCTCAACGGGAACCGAGATGACGTTCGGTTCGCGCGTCACTCCGGAGTATCCGACAAGCTCAACGACGTCATCGGGGATCGAGCTCACCGGCAGCAGCCGGAAGACGAGGACTGTGCGCAGTGCTCCGCTCCGATCGAGCGCTGGCATGCGCTCAAATGGCACGTCGGGGTCAAGGATGAACTCGCCGATGTATCGCTGGAGCTTCGCGCTCGACCCCACCACGACGCCCGCTGCACTGAACGCGTGGAGCGAGCGCCCCTTCTCGCCGTGGGTCAGGATTGGCGAGTTGCTCCCAGTGAGCTTCTGGTCCCCATCGCGGCCTGCGCCCGTGTAGTGGAACACCGTCCCGTCCTGAGAGAAACCGTCATAGACGTAGCCAAACTGTCGACCCTCGGCAGGGTCCGTGAATACAAAGACGGAGTTGGACGTGTTGCTCGGAACGATGCCGCCAGACTGAACGCTTCCGCCATACTCCACCACGAGGTCTGCACGTGTGACGATGTCACCTGCGCGGAGACGGAAGGCGGGGGATGGCATGTGATCAACCTATCGATCAGATCGAGTTGCCGACGAGGATTCATCGGCGAGCGCGGGCCACCACGACGAAGGTCTCGACCAAGGCTGTCGTGGAAGTTCCAGAGGAGACGCCCGCCTTCATAGACAACCTGTTGGGGATGCCGGCCTGTTTGCTAAGTTCGGGAAGGCGCTGCCCAAGATGCTCTACGAGGAACTGACCGCGAGGAGTCCCGGCGGTGAGCGACCGGCGCCTCGCGAACTGGTCAAGTCCACGGCGACCGCCGAGGACGACCGCTCGCATGCAGACCTCGCGCCTCCTGTGGACACCGAAACGAGGATTGACGGAGTGAACGAGACGACCGGGTGGACGGGTGGTGACCAGGATCCATGGGCGCCCAGTGATCGCACCGGCAACGCCGCGCCGGTCTGGGTCTTCTTGGATGAGTCGAAGGTCAACTACGGCAGCACCACTGTGACTGCGACAGCAGCAATCGTCATCGCCAACGGCGATCGCGCGACCGTCGAGTCTTCGATGGAGGCCCTCCACGGAGAGATCCTGCTGGGCGACAACTTCTGGTACGACGACGACCCTGCGCGCCGAGACGCCTTCCGATCGGGGTTTCACGCTACCGAATCGAACGTCAGGATCTGCGATCAAGTCCGCGACAGAATTCGAGTCCTTCCGTTTCGCACGTACCTGGCTCATTCGCGGCGCAACACGACGGCGGGAACGTCTGCGCGGTACGCGTCGCTATACGTATCGATCATCAGCAAGCTCCTGAGGCGCTACAAGATGTCATCGATTGCCTTCGTGTTCGAGCAACACACTGAGCTCGCGCCCCACTTCGAAACGATTGTGTCTAAGGCGCGCGATCGAGCGGGTGATGCGCGGCCCGTTGCAGGCCTCGTAACTCCGCGCACGGTCGGCGAGATGATTCATCAACCCGGTGTGTTGGTGGTTGCTCAGGGTGCGAAGAACGTCCCAGGATGTGCAATCGCGGATGCGGTGCTCTACGACTTCGGGACGGCCGTCAAAGCAGGTCTGTTCGAGCCTGAACGGCGATCCGCGTCAACCATGTACCGCGTCCGGTATTGGACCCACGAGCTCGCACCCCGCGTTGCCTACGAGTATGACTTCGACCGGAACGAGCACTCGGGTCGCCGCACGCTCCGCAGACGGCTAGCATCGATCTAGGCACTCGGCGGTTATTTATGGTCTGCGATTCCGCGACCCCTTTTCGAAGGATTTTTTTTGGAAATTGACCGCCGAGTGCCGTCTTTCAACGACTGGCGTAGCAGCGCAGACGTAGCAAGCGCGATAGGCATGCGTCTCTCCGCACTGCAAGAGATCGCACAACGTCTCAGGGCCCACCCCGCGGCGGTCCACTCGCGTCACCTGTTGATACGCGGCAAGAAGCGCCTTGTCCACACTCCACGCGACGAAGGCTTGCGCCAAGCGCTGGTTGCATTGGTCGGGTGTATCGAACTACCAATCGCTACTACCATGCGGCGCGATGAGATCGCGCACGGATACATACCAGGCAGGTCCGCCTATACGAACGCTAGGTGCCACGTTGGGGCGACGTGGGTACAGCGTCTTGATATCAAGAACTTCTTCCCTTCGATATCTGCAGCCCACGTGGAGGCTGCTCTAACTGAGGCGGGCATGGGCGAGGATGCAGCGCGGTTTATTGTGGCATTCACGACGTTCGGCGGATCACTGCCACTCGGCTTTATTCCATCCCCTTTGTTGTCGAATCTGGTTGCAACAAACATCGATATTGGTTTGCTTCGCCTAGCGCGCGAGCGAGGACTCTGTGTGACTCGATATGCCGACGACATCACGTTGTCGGGGGAGGAGTTGTTTGACTGCCATGATGATGTCGCCACCATCGTCGGGGAGTCGGGCTTTGCTCTCAACCTTGCGAAGATGTCCGCAGGCACACCGCGCAACGGTTTCCGGGTAACCGGATATGTTCTCTCGACCGGCGACCCAAGACTCCCAAGGCATGTCAAGCGAGAGACCCGACAGGACCTGTACTCGGTCGAACGCATTGGGATAACTGAGCAGGCGAAGCATCGTGGACGCACGCCTCAGTCGTTCGGCCGACGCCTCCTCGCGCGGCTCGGGTCGATAAGACAAAGCGAGCCGCTCGTGTACGAGCGAATGCGGTCAGACTTCCCGTTGGCGTTTGAACGCCTAGATGCCCTTCGAGAGAGTGCCCGTGTCACACGGGAGCAGAAGTCTGCGAGGTTGGAACGCGAGTTGCTGTCCATGCCGACGGCTGCGCCTGCCTACTACACGCCCCTCCACCCGGCTGGCCGCTGATCGCTCGCTGGCCACAGAACGCGACAAACACCGCAGCGAAACTAGCGATGCACGCCGGCACGATCGGCGAGCGACGCCGTTTAAAACCACTTCGCGACAACCACCTTCAACGCGCAATAGAGCCCCGATAACGAGGAAAAGGCTCGCACCCTGGCGCCATGCGAGGAGGCCTCGAGCGCTGGACGAGGGGCGTCGAGCCCCACAGCGTCGACAGGCGATATCGTACGCGAACCTCGATTCGCGGCACGCCCTAGATCGGCTTCTTTTTACTAGGTGCAATGCAGTCTCGACTGCATTCGCTTCTAGCACGGGCCAAAGATGCTCCTCTGTAGGAGCTTCTTGCCCGCATTTTGACCACATTCCATTCGCAGTTGGCTGTTTTTGGACGTCATTTGATGTCGTCCTGGTCTCGAGAACCCGCATGATTCCGCGGGAGTTGTCGTTCCACGTCGCTACGCAAAACGCTCAAAACGCCTTCGAGCCGCTCCAGGAGCCGTCCCCAGTTTGCCCGGCTGATCCCGCATCCCCGACTCCTCAGCCGCCGATCGCGCGCCCGTACACCTCGAGCATCGCCGCGGTCCGCGAGGACTGCCGGAAATCGGCGGCGACCTGCGGATCCGGCTCCGGCGCGCGGCCGGCCGCGATATCCGCGGCAGCGATCCGCAGGGTGTCGGCGAGCGCGGCGACCCGGCCGGGCTCATCCACAGCCGAGGGCACGGCCCACAGCCCGCCGCGCAGCTCGCTCGCGATGTCGGGATCGCTCACGACGGTGGGCGTGCCGAGGGTCGCCGCCTCGAACGGGGTCATGCCCTGCGTCTCGAAGCCGATCGAGGTCTGCACCACGGCGTCGGCGGCGGCGATGCGGGCGAGCACGTCGGCGTAGCCGATCCGTCCGGCGAAGCGGATGCGGGGCCGGCCGGCGCGGGCCGCGATCCGCTCGGCGGCGCGGAGCTGCGCCCCGCCGCCGACCACCTCGATGTCGGCGTCCACATCGCTCGCGACGACAGCCTCCAGGAACGGCAGCAGGCGCTTCTCCGGACTCATCCGGCCCAGCCAGATGAACCGCGGCCGGCCCGGCGCGCGCTCCGCGCCCGGTCCCTGTGGAAGGGCGGCGGCGAGCACCTGCTCGCGCACCTCGTCGTCGATGCCGTTCCAGATCACATCGACGGATCCGAACACGCCGTGCTGCTCGAGCCGATGCGCGAAGTGCCCCGACGGCGCGGTCACCGCGCGCGACTCCGCGGCGATCCCCGCGAGATACGCCCACCCGTCAGCGCCGCGCGGCTGCACCCCGATCCCGCGCAGCGCCGTGCGCCGCCAGAGATTCAGCGCGCCGAGCACGGGCCGGTGCAGCGGCGTGACGGCCGCGATGCCGACGTCGACGCGGTTGTGCATCGTGTGCACGGCGGGGATGCCGTGCCGGTGCGCGAAACGGTGTCCGATGAACGCGCCCCAGAAGTCGGCCTGCACGTGCACCAGATCCACCGGCGGACGGCGGGTCAGCGCCTGGTCGAGGAAGCGGTCGGTGCGTCGCCCCGGCCACGTCATCGCGTACTCCCGGTCGGCCGTGATCGGGATCGAGGGCAGGTCGACGTAGCCGGGATCGGCGACGCCGTGCTGCCCGCCGCGCGCCGCGTGCATGCGCGGCGCGACGATCGTCACCGTGTGCCCGGCGCGCTCGAGGTACTTGCGCTGCAGGCGCATCGAGACCTGCGCGCCGCCCAGCGACTCGGCGTGCTGGTCGGCGAAGAAGACGATGTGCATCCCGGCCTACTCCGGCAGCGGCTCGTCGCGGTACAGCGCCTCGAAGGTGTCCAGCGTGCGGTTGATGTCGTGCACGGCCACGCCGTCGAGCGAGGCGCGCTGCATGCGCTCGTACTCGGCCGGATCCGCGGTGAGCACGTCGGTGAGACGCGCGGCGAGCTCGTTGACGTTGCCGGGCTCGAACAGGTAGCCGTTCTCCCCGTCGTGCACCAGGTGCGGCAGCGCGACGGCATCGGCGGCGACGATCGGCAGTGCCGACGCCATCGCCTCCATGGTGGCGATGGACTGCAGCTCGGCGATCGAGGCGATCACGAAGAGCGAGGCGCGGCTCAGCAGAGCGCGCAGCTCCGCGTCCGTGGTGCGCCCGTGGAAGGTGACCCGGCCCCCCAGCCCGAGCTGCTGCGCGAGGGCCTCGAGCTGCTTGCGCTGGTCTCCCCCGCCCACGATGTCGAAGGTGACGTCAAGAGCCGGATCCAGCTTCGTCATCGCCTTGAGGATGACGTCCACCTGCTTCTCGGCCGTGAGGCGGCCGACGAACGCGATCCGGTTCTTCTCGCGCGGGCCGATGACGGGCGAGTACTGGGTGCGGTCGATGCCGCAGCTGACCGGGATCACGTCCTCGACGTCGATCGTGCGCTCGAGGAAGTCGGCGGCCCGCCGGGTCGGCGTGGTCACGGCGCGGGTGAGCGCGAACGTGCGCGCAGCGTCGGCCCACGCGAGCTTGAGGACGATGTCGTCGATGAACTTCGGCATGGTGGTGTGGTCGAGGATGTTCTCGGCCATCACGTGGTTGGTCGCGATCACCGGGATGCCGCGCTGGTGGGCGATGCGCGAGAGTCCGCGGCCGATCACGATGTGCGACTGGATGTGCACCACGTCGGGCTGCACCTCGTCGAGCACCTTGCGCGCGTAGTGCTTGGAGCGCCACGGCCAGACGAACCGCAGCCAGTCGTGCGGGGCCCAGCGCACCGACGGCAGCCGATGCAGGGTCATCGCCTCGCCTTCGATCACCTCGGTGCGGGGCTTCGCGGTGCGGTACGCCTGGTTCGGGGCGACGACGTGCACGTCGTGGCCGCGCTGCACGAGCCCGGCGGCGAGGCGCTCGGTGAACCGGGCGGCACCGTTCACGTCGGGCCAGAAGGTGTCCGCGCCGATCAGGATCCGCAGGGGGCGCGGAGCGTCGGCCGGAGCGGAGACGGGTTCGGGCGCGCCGGAGTCGGGGCTGTCCGAGGGGCGATGATCGCCGGAGGAGGTCACGTGGTTGCTGCCTTCTGCTGGGCCGCGGCGCCGTCGACCGGTTGCTGAGCTTGTCGAAGCACATCGGCCGCTCGAACCCCGCGGAGATGGCCTGGATCGGGCGCTGGCCACTCTACCCGAGCGCGCTGAGGATGCCGCGGAGGCGGATCCGGCGGCGGCGCGGCGAGGCCGCGGGCGACGGGGAACGGTGCGGGGGCGGCGCGCCGGGCACCGCCCCCGCGACCCGGCTCAGGATCCGAGCACGATCCGCTTCGCGTGCCCGTGGCCGTCGAGGTCGAACTCGAGCGCGAGGGGGGCCGTCCCGACCACCCGCACCCCGTCGTCGCCCTCGATCACGGTCGACTCGGCGACCCCGGCGAGCACGACGCGCGCCGTCTTCTGGGTGCGACTCGGATCGGAGAGTGCCACGGTCGTGCGGCCGCCGTCGGTGCGCACCGCGAGCGAGCACGGCCCGCTCACGGTCACGCCGGAGGCCGGTGCGCCGCCGGAGGGCGTCGCCTGGAAGAAGTTGGCGAGCGTCAGGCCCTGCCCCGCCACCCGGATCGCCTGCGCCTGAGCGTTGTTGGCGACGACCTCGACGGTCGGCGCGTCCGACTCGGTGAACGTCACCGAGTGCGCGACGTTCGGCAGCACGATGTACGCGTAGCCACCGGCGGTCGGATCCGTGCCGTGGTGGTGGGTGATCGTCACGTAGTCGCGGTTCTTGACCTCCGTCGTGCCGCCGGTGTCGGATCCTGAGTTGATGCTCTGCCAGTCGCCCGAGCGCGGGACGACCTGCACGTCGATCGTCCCGGCCACGTTCTCCCCCTTGAGGAAGACGTAGCCGCCGTGACCCATGATGTGCACGTTGCGCTTCACGGCGATCGCGCCGTCCGCGGCGGTGAGCACACGGTTGCGGTTGTCGGTGCGCACGTTCGGCACCCCGCCGGGCGCGAAGGAGCGGTTGTCGATCGTGGTGAACACGTCGTAGCCGGAGGCCGAGGCGATCGCGGCCCCGAGGCAGACGACTTTGTCGTCGAGGAAGAACCACGACTTGCGGCCGCTGAGCGACTTGTCGAAGTTGAGGTGGTCCATGCCCTGGATCCCCCAGCGGCCGTCGAGGGCGAGTCCGCCGCCGAACGCCTGGAACGCCCGGGGGATGCCGGTGCCGTCGGCGGCGCCGTTCGTGCGGGGCGCCGCCGTCACCGTCGTGCCCGGCAAGCGGTACGGGTCGACGGTCGGCCAGAAGTCGGCGCTGTACTGCGCGGGATCCGCGGAGCTGTAGAAGAAGGTGAGTCCGTCGCCCTGGTACCAGCCCAGGTTGTTCTCGCGATTGCCCCACTCGTAGCGGCCGATCCGCTTCGACGAGAGGTTGACGACGGCGCTGAAGCCCGGCCGGTGGTGCACCAGGCGGTCCTGATCGCCGAAGGCCTTCGTCGACACGGGCGCGTCGGCGGGGGTCACGCTGTCGTCGCCGAGGATCGAGGTGACCAGGAGCGACTTCGCCACGGTCTGCGTAGGCAGGCCGTACAGCTTCTCGTCGGTGCAGCGCAGCAGCCAGCCCTTCACGAGCGAGAGGTAGCGGCTCCGGTAGGGCTCGCCCGCGCCCTGCGCGAGCAGCAGGATCGCGGTGATCGCCGCCGCGCCGTCGACGTAGTCGGGCTCGGCCTGGCGCGACACGGCGCGGCCTCGCACGGCCTCCATCATCCGGCCGTTCCAGATGAAGGGGGCGTACGAGGCCTCGACGGCGTCGAGGATCACCGACTTCTTCGGATCCGTCACGTCCCAGTCGCTGCCGCCGAGCAGGCCGAGGATCTCGGCGATGCCGCCGAGGGTGACCACGCCGTAGGTGCCGACGTAGGGCAGGGCGGTGTGCTGCACGAAGGATCCGTCGGCGTAGAAGCCGTCGCCGCTCGTGACGTATCCGAACACGCTGTTCTTCCCCGACCGCACGGTGTCGCTGAGGGCGTCGCGAGCGAGGGCGATCTCGTCCGGACGCGCGTCGAGGATCCCCCGCAGCGCACAGGACAGCGCCTTGTCGGTGCGGTTCGCGCCGGTCTCCGCCAGGCTCGTCCCGCGGCCCCGCCAGTTCGGGTCGGGGGTGAAGTACCGGACGGCGGCGAGGAGAGCCGTGCGCACGTCGGCGGGGACCGCGTCGTGCAGCAGGACGCAGATGTCGGCGGCCTTGCGCGGCACGCCGATCTCCCAGAACCACCAGTTGCCGACCGGCGAGGCGCCGGCCTTGTAGACGTTCGCGCTGAGCCAGGCGAGCGCCGCCACGAGATCGCCCGCGAGCGCGGCATCGCCGTGCTGGTCGCATCCCGCTGTCGAGTACGCGAGCGCCAGGTCGAAGAGGCGATTGAAGGTCACGCCCATGTTGCCGGACAGCACGGTGCCGCTCACCCCGGCGAGCGGCAGGTCGCTCCAGATGCCCGGCGACGCCGCTGGGCGCACCATCGCGGTCCACGATGCGGAGGCGTTCGCGCTCATGGTGCTCAGCACGCCGGCGAGCTCGGGCACAGACGCCGCGCTGCCGTCCCCCGCGAGCATGATCCGGCGACGCTCGATGAGGCTCGCGAGCGGATCGTCGGTCGCCGCGAAGGCGACTCCGGGTGTGCGTGCGCTCGCGGACTGGCCTGCGAGCGTGACGAGTGCGCCTGCTCCGAGCAGTCCGAGCACGGTGCGGCGGTTCATCTCAAGGGGGGACATCGTCGGCCTCCGGGTCGATCGGGGAAGGATTCGCGCCCTACGGTATACGCTTTCCCATCCGAATAGTAGAGCCGATGAACATATTTCACGGCGGCCGTTCTCGGAGGGGATCCGACCCCCGACGGCGATCTCGCCAGGCTCGCGACCCCTCCGGGCGCACCCGTCCTGAGAACGGTTGCCGCGGGGACGCACGGCTCGCGCTCACCTGCGACCCGTACGCTCTGAGCATGCGCCTTGCCGCCGACGCCGACCCCGAACGCTGGATCCCCGTGACCGGATCCCTGGGCTTCCGCGGCCGGCGACACCGCAAGGCCGCGATCGGGATGCTGCTGGGGCAGTTCAGCGGAGCGGTCGGCGCGACGCCGCGCCCCGGGTCGGGGTTCGGCGCGTGGGCGCTCAGCCAGGCCGCGCCGTTCCTCATGCGCAAGGCCGACGGACGCGTGCTGGTGTGGACCTGGAAGGCGGAGCCGGAGCTGATCGTGGCGATGGCGAGCGCGCAGGAGCTCACGCCCCAGCTGCGCACGGCGCGGGCCATGATGCCGATGGAGTACGACGACACGGAGGAGTTCCGCAACCCGTACCTCGGCGCGGGCGAGAAGCTCGTGGTGCCGCTGCCCGCCGAGCAGGGCGCGCCGCCGTTCGCGACCTACACCTGGGACACCGGCACGCACCTCATCACCCTGCAGGCGGTGTGCGCCGACCGGGAGCGCTTCGGCACGGTGATCGCCGCCGTGGACGAGATCGCCCGCACGCTCCGCACCGTCGACGACCTGTCGGTCGGCGAGTCCGGCCCGATCCTGCGCCTGCCTCCCGCCTGACCGGCGCAGCGGCAGGACCGCCGTGCTACTGCGCCCTCAGTCGAGCCCGCGCTCGTCCAGCCACCGCCGGGCGACCGCCTTGGGGGCGCGGAGCAGCCAGGCATCGGCGATGATCTCGCCGAGATGGTCGGGCGTGATCGCGTCGAGCCGCAGCAGCACGGCGGGATAGCCGTCGAAGTGCGGGATGGTGAAGAACACATCCGGATCCGCCGCGATCAGCTCCCCGGCGAGGGCGGCGGTCTCGGTGCGCACCGCCAGCACCGGCCCCTCCGGCCAGGTGCGGTCGAGGGCGGCGAGCTGGGCCAGATCCGTCTTCCGCGGGCCGCGCAGCCAGGCGATCTGTCCCCCGTTGCAGCGCCAGGCCGGCGCGCCGGTGTGCCCGCCGGTGCGCTCCTCGACGCCGGGCAGGGCGAGGGCCAGAGCACGGACGTCGTCGATCGTCGCCATGGATCCGATCCTCGCCCCTCCCGGGATCCGGTTCAAGGGCGGACGGATGCAGGACGCTGCGACGGATGCAGGACGGATCCGTCGTTGGCGTCCTGCATCCGTCGCGCGGTCCTGCAGGCGCACCGCTCTGCGCGTTCAGGAGCGCGCGTACTCCAGGAGGGTGACCCCCGAGGCGAAGGCCGTGGCGGCCGTGCGCGTGAACGCCGACGGCGCATACCCGCCGCGGCCGAACACCGGGATCCCGTCGCCGAACAGCACGGGGTTGACCTTGAGCACCAGGCGGTCGATCTCACTCGCGAGCGATGCGGCGAGCGCGCCGCCGCCGCACAGCCAGATCCCCGCCCCGTCCTGCGCCTTGAGCTCGCGCACGACACCGACGGGATCGGCGTCCGTGAAGTCGACGCCGTCGACCGGATCCGGATCCCGCCGGGTGAAGACCACCTGGCGCAGGTGCGCGTACGGGGAGGGCATGTCGGGGAGGCCCACCGCGTAGGTGTTCCACCCCATCAGCACGGTGTCGAACGTCGAGCGCTCCTGGGCGATGCCCAGCGCCTGGGCGAAGGACGTCGGGATCGCGTCGGCGAACCGGCCGGTGAGGGCGGCCATGTGGTCGCCCTCGAGCAGGAAGGCGTCGAACTGCCCCTCGGGGCCTGCGATGAAGCCGTCCAGGCTGACGGCGACGTAATAGGTGAGCTCTCGCATAGGTCCTCCGATCCTGGGGCACCATTCACAACAGATGCAGTGATTGGAGACTACAACAGATGTTGTGGTTGCGCTACTCTGAGGTCATGGCCAAGAACGAAGCCCGCCGCGCCGCGCTGGCTGATGCCGGCATCGCGGTGCTGGCGCGTGAGGGATCGCGCGGGCTCACGCACCGCGCGATCGACGACGAGGCGCACGTGCCCACCGGCACCGCCTCGAACTACTTCCGCAGCAGGCGGGCGCTCATCGCCGGCCTGTTCGAGCGGATCGGCGAGCGCCTCGCCCCGACTCCGGAGGATCTCGCCCGGCGGGCCTCCCAGACCCCGAGTCCCGCGCTGTTCGCCGACTACCTGCGCGACATCGTGCGTCGCCTCGTCGCCGAGCGCGAGGTGACGCTCGCGCTGTTCGAACTGCGGCTCGAGGCGGCGCGGCGGCCCGAGCTCGCCGCGGCGCTCCAGGAGTGGCAGCGTGCGGGCTTCGAGGGCGACGTCGCGTTCAACGAGGCCGCGGGCCTCCCCGGCGGCCGCGCGGAGATCGCGCTGTTCCACTACGCGATCGAGGGCCTCGTGTTCGACCGACTCACGTCGTCGATCGACCCGGCGACGCCGACCGACGACGTCGTGGACGCGCTCGTGGCAGGGCTGCTCCCGCGCGCGTGAGCCACGGCGGCTCCCCGCTCGCCACCGTCGTTCACTGCGGTTCACCGCGGTTCGCCTGGGCTCACCCGCGGGGCGGCGTCAGACGTTCACCTCGCCGACGAGGTTGACGCGGATCCCCATGCCGTCCAGCATCGCGGCCTTCGCGACGAGGGCCTTGTCGGCGGTCTCGGCGTCCGGCGCGTAGACGAGCTGCGCGTGGTTGGCCTTGTGCCGGGCCATGAACTGGTCCCGGCTCTGGCCGTGCAGCACGACGTGCGCGATCGGCCACTCCGGGTTCGTGGCGTCCTTGCGACGCTGGGTCTCCTCCGCGGGAAGCTCCACGACCGTTGCGCGGAACACGTCGGCCTGCAGCACCCCGTCGGCGATGAAGATGCGCGAGAGCACGACCTCGCCGGGCCGGGACACCCCGTTGATCGTGGCGCCGCCGGCCGGGAAGAACACGTGCCCCTGCCGCCAGCCCTCCGCGTTCTGCCAGCCGCCCAGGTGCGAGGCGGGGACGGATCCGGAGATCTCGTAGACCCAGACGAACTCGCCGTCGTAGTCCTCGCCCCAGCGCACGTCGTGCAGGGTGTTGTCGGGCACCAGCCCCATCGCCCGCCACACCCGGTCCGTGACCAGGGCATCGACGGCGACGCCCTCGTCGGCCTCGTTGAAGTGCGGGAACGCGCGACCCTCGTGGAGGATCCGCGATCCGTCCCGCGAGGTCACCGGCGGACGCTCGGTCGAGTTCAGGATCCCCTCGGCCAGATCCGACGCGGGGACCAGATCCTTCAGGCCCTGCTGGTACTGGATCCCGACGGCGTCGAGCCCGAAGTCGTCGGCGATGCGGAGGGCCGCGATGTACATCTTCAGCTGCCACTGCACCTGCTCACGGGTGAGCTCGGTCGCCGCATCCTCGCCGAAGCGGAAGGTCATGCCGTGCGCGACGAGCCAGTCGAAGGCGGCGTCGGCCTCGGCGTCGGTCACCGTCAGCATCTCGGCGTACAGCGCGGACTGCGACAGGCGCTCCTTGTAGATGCCGGTCCTGTTGAGCAGCTCGTCGTCGAAGATGGCGTTGTACATGCCCATGCAGCCTTCGTCGAACACGCCGATGATGGCCTTGTCGGCGAGCAGCTGCGCGGCAAGGGCCTCGCCGAGCTGCTTCTCCGGGCTGTCCGGGAGCTCCGGCAGGGACCGCACGTGCGAGGCGTCGTGCGTGATGCGGCCGGCCTCGGTCCACTCCTTCAGCCCCGCGCGGAACCACGGGTCGGTGAAGTCGACCGACCAGATCGTGGAATAGGGCTTGCCCATCTTGGTGAGGCCGGCGTTGAGGCCGAGCAGCCCGACGAGGCCGGGCCAGTCCGGTGCGAAGTTGGCGGTGGTGAGGATCGGGCCCTGGTGGGTGCGGAGGCCGGCCAGCACGTGGTGCGAGTACTGCCAGTTCGCGGTCGCGACGATGAGGGGCGCGTCGACGGGGATCTTCGTGAACACCTCCATGCCCATGCGCTGGCTCGAGATATAGCCGTGGCCGGTGGCCGGATCCACGCCGAACGGGCGGATGACGGTCCAGCCGAGATCCTCGAAGGCGGCGGTGATCGCCGCCTCGGTCGCAGCCTGCACCGGCCACCCCGCGACGTTCGCCGACTCGCGGAGGTCGCCGGAGGTGATCAGGTAGGCGGTCTTCGGCGCCGACGCGGGACGCTCGGTCGGGGCAGGGATGGCGTAGCTCATGGGATTCTCCGTTGCTGGATGGTGGTCACGTCGGCGGATGCCGTTCCGTCGGGCGGAAGGAAGGTGCGGGTCTCGCCGGCGGCGAGACGGACGTCCTGCGCGAGCTCCGTGCCGTGCAGGCGCAGTCCGGCGAGGTCGAGCGTCCCGCCGTCGAGGTGGAGCGTCAGCGCGGCGCCGTCGGATTCGGCGCGGCCCCAGCCGGTGCCCGTGGTGAACAGGAACCGCGCCGGGGCGCCGTCGGCGAAGGCGCCGGCCACGGGCGCGAACGACAGGGTGCGCGCGGGCGCGTCCCACTGGACGCCGCTCGCCGCGAGCAGCAGCGCCCACGACGCGAGGGAGCGGGCGTAGTGGTTGCCGCACTCGATCTCGTTCCACGGGTTGCGGTGCACCCCGTCGTAGCGGGCGCGCAGCGTGCGCTCGATGCGCAGCGCGTCATCCGCCCGCCCCGCGTACAGCAGCGACGCTGCGACCTGGTGCTCCACGCCCGTCCACACTTCGTCGGAGTAGACGAACGGGATCGCCGGGCGTCCACCGCTCGGCCAGGAGGCGAGCAGCAGCCCGCCCTCGTCGTTCAGGGCGTACACCCGCTGCGTGCTCTCGTGCGCCGAGAGGTCGTCGCGGTGGTTGTGCGCGACGATCGCGGCGAGCGCGGAGTCGAGGTGCGGCGCCGGCAGCAGCGCGCCGAGACCGTTCACCCAGGCGTGGAACTGCCCGAGCAGCTGGTCCGAGAGCACGCCCTCTCCGTACTGGTAGCGGTGCGCGTCGACATCGTCGATCACCTGTCGGTAGTACTCCCCGTTGAACAGCACGTCGTCCATCGCGCCGGCGACGTGGTCGGCTCTCGCCGTCCAGCCCCGCGCCCGGTCCGTCTCCCCCAGGTGGGCGGCCATGCGCGCTCCGGCGCGGAGGGCGGCGAGGTAGACCCCGTTGGCGAGGGGGTCGATCCCGTGGAACTCGATGTCGTAGGTGTTGTGCAGCTCGCCGTCGAGCAGGCCGTCGCCGTCGCGGTCCCACTCGCGCGTCGCGTGGTCGAGCGTGCGGACCGCGGCCGGCCAGAGCTCGCGCAGGAACCCGTCGTCGCCCGAGAAGCGCCACTCGCGGTGCAGGCGGACGAGGGTGCCGAGCTGCCCGTCGACGGCGGGACCGATGTACCACGGAGCGGATCCGAAGAGCCGGTTGCCGCGGAACCTCTGCGCCCCCTCGGCGTCGGTCTCGAGCAGGTACTCGGGGCGCCGGGCGCTGCGTTCGAGGCTCGGGAACAGCCAGGCCGCGGTCTGCGCATACGACCACACATGCGTGCAGGTGCCCTCGCAGGATCCGCCGTGGTCGAAGGAGCCCTCCCAGGCCGCGAACACCGACCCCTCCCCGAGGGCCGGGTTCGGCGACGCCACGACGAAGCAGGTCGTGGAGCGCACGGCGGCGATGTTGGCCCCCACGGCGTCCGCGAGAACCGGATCCAGAGTGCCTCCGTACAGCGCCTCGACGAACGCATCGGTCGCCGCCTCGAGCGCCGGCAGCTCGCGGTGCAGGTGGGTCGCGGCCGACCAGGCGTCCGGCCAGAGCGTCGCGTAGTGGTTGCGCACGATCGGCGACAGCGACGGATCCTCCGCCCGGTCGTCGAGGATGATGTGCCCGTGCCAGCCGCGGCGCCGGTTCGGGAACGACCAGCTCAGCACGAACTCGAAGTCGCGCGCCTCGCCGGGCGCGAGCGTGTGCACGATGCCCAGGGATCCGGTGCGCAGCCGGGGAAGCCGGGCGAGCATCTCCTCCTCGGTGAGCGGCGGGGCGTCGGGATCCGCGTCCCGCTCGGCGAAGAGGCCGCGCGGGCGGTCCTCCAGGGTCAGCCGCGGCTCGGGCGCGAGCAGTCCGTCGGCCGTCAGGTCGCTCCAGAACATGCGGGCGCCGTCGGGCCAGTAGCTCGTCACCCACTGCGGCTTGGCCGTGATCGAAGGGTCTGTCGTGGTGAGGGCGAGCGTGCCGTAGCCCGGGTCGTCCTCGGGCAGGTCGATGCCGAAGTCCAGGCCGCGCACGACGCCGTCGTCGCGCCACCGCACGGTCTGCGTGCCGCGCATGCCCCAGGGAGCGTCCGGACCGGGTTCGCCGCGCCCCGCCGTGTGCGACACGCTGCCTGCGACGGTGACCGCGACGGGCACCGTCCCGGGGTTGACCACCCGATAGCGCAGCACGGCCGCCGGGATGCCGGACGCGTCGGCATCGAGCGGCACGAGCGGGGTGAAGGCGTGCAGGGACACCTCGACCGGCAGCGCGCGGTCGGCGAAGTCGATGTCCACCACCGGGTACTCGCCGTGCATGGTCGCGGCGTTCAGGCGCGGCAGGCCGGCGAGGTCGTCGAACGAGAAGCCCGCGTCGAGGTCGCGGCGCCCCGTCATGCGCGCCTCGATCACGCGCGTGACGGGCTCCGCGCCCTCGGGGGCGGCGTGGATCGCGAAGAAGGTGCGGGGGTTGCGGCGGTCCTTGTCCGGGTGGTTCTCGAGCTCCCAGTCGCGCAGCTCGCCGCGTGCGCCGAGCGAGACGTTGCCGGTGCCGACGCCTCCGAGCAGGAACGCGGCCCGCTCGGAGGTGTGCGGGATCGGGCGGGCACGGCGCGTCATGCGGACGCCTCCTTCGCGTCGTCGGCCTTCTGCTGCGCGGCCAGCTCGTGCACGACGCCGGCGGTGCCGGCGTACAGCCGCAGATAGCGGTCGTAGAGCGCGTCGTAGAGCGGGGCGAGACACGGATCCGGGACAATCGTCGTGACGACCAGGTTCCACTCGTCGATCCTCGGGGCATGCTCCGCGACGGCACCGGCCGCGAGGAACGCGGCCCCGTAGCTCGCGCCGATCGTGATCTCCGGCACCTCCTGCACGAGCCCGGTGACGTCCGAGACGATCTGCAGCCAGAGCCGGCCCTGCGTACCTCCGCCCACCGCGACGATGCGGCGGATCTCCGCTCCCGCGTCGCGCATGGTCTGCACGTTGTGCCGCACGCCGAGCGCCGTCGCCTCGAGTGCAGCGCGGTACAGGTCGCCCCGGCCGTGCGCGAGGGTGAGGCCCGCGATCACGCCCCGTGCGTCCGGATCCTGGATCGGCGTGCGCTCCCCCGCGAAGTACGGCAGCATCACGAGCCCCCGCGCGCCCGGCCCCGAGGCCTCGGCCTCGGCGAGCAGCTGCGGGTAGTCGGAGTCCGTGAGCTCCTTCAGCCACCCCGTGAGCGCGCCGGAGGTGGACAGCCCGCCGGCGAGGTTCCGCGTGCCGGCGAACGCCCCGGCCGTGGTCCACATCGAGGGGGTGCGCAGCGTCTGCTCGCCCGTCGCCACCAGGAACATGGTCGTGCCGTACATCAGCATGAGGTCTCCGACGCCGTGCGCCCCGACGCTGACCGCCTCGGTCCACGCGTCGATGGTGCCGGCGATCACGGCCGTGCCCTCGGGGATCCCGGTGAGTGCCGCGGCCTCCGCCGTCACCGCACCCGCGACGTCGCCGGCCCACCGCAGTGCGGGCTGCGCGAGGGGGGCCGCGTAGCGCTCCCACCACGCGTCGTGCCAGCGCTCGCGCTCGATGTCGTAGAGCGGTGAGACCTGGCTCGCCGACTGGTGGTCCAGCACGTAGGCGCCCGTGAGGCGGTGTGCGAGCCACGAGGCCGGCATGAACAGCCGGCGCGCCCGCCCCCATGCCTCCGGCTCCTCGTCACGGATCCAGAGGATCTTCGGTCCGCCCGCCTGCGAGGTGAGCACGGATCCGCCCACGCGTGTGATCTCGTCGACGCCGAGATCCTCCGTCATGCGCGCGATCTGGCTGCCGGCCCGGGTGTCGACGCCGTACAGGATCGCCGGGCGCACCGGCTCGCCGTCCTCGTCGGCCAGCAGGATGCACGGGCCCATGCCGCTCACGCCGACCGCCGCGACCTCGGCGTCCGGCACCGCGGCGAGCAGCTCCCGGGCGAGCGAGACGAACTCGTCCCACCAGACCCGGCCGTCCATCTCGACCCAGCCGGTGCGCGGGCGGCTCACCTCGTGCGTCCGCGTCGCCTGGGCGAGGATCACGCCCTCGGCGTCGACGAGGACGCCCTTGCTGCTGGAGGTGCCGATGTCGACACCGATCGTGCACCGCACGCGCATCCTCCTCGATCGCTCGTCCTGGCCGGACGGCGATCACACTACGCGAAATCGATTTCAAGCGCAATCGCCTCGCGATCGTCCTCCACAGCACCCGATCAGCACCATTCCTCCCCTGATTCCGTGAAACCGACTTCGAGACCTTTGGCTGATGACACGCTCGGAACGACCGAAGAGACTGGAGGCATGGACATGACCGAACCGCAGGTGTGGACCCTGATCGGGGTCTTCACGGCGATCATGCTCGGCGGCATGACGCTGATGACGACGCTTCTCACGAAGGCCATCGACGGACGGCTCGAGGGCCTCGAGGGCAGGTTCCACGGCAGGTTCGAGGCCATGGACAGCAGGTTCGACGCCATGAACAGCGCGTTCGAGGGGCTCCGCGCCGAGATGAACGCCCGCTTCGACGCGGTGGACGTGAAGGTCTCGGCGCTCGACAAGGATGTGGCGGCGCTGGCCGACCGCCTGTGGCACTCCTGAGCGGGGGTCAGCGCGAGACGGTCGCCGCCTGGATCTCGTTGCGCAGCACGACGGTGCGGGCGGGCTGGTCGTCGCCGCCGATCCGGTCGAGCAGCATCCGCGCCGCGGTCACGCCCATGTGGCGCGCGGGCAGGCGCACGACGGTGACCACGCTCGGCGACAGCGTCGTGAACGGCAGCGATCCGACGACCGCGACGCCCATCGCAGGCGGGGTGAGTCCCCGCTCGGTGAGCACCTGGATCGCGCCGACGCCGATGAGGTTGTTGCCGGCGACGACGGCGTCGGGCGGCTCGGGCAGCGCCAGCAGCTCCGCCATGGTCTCGCGCCCTCCGTCCACCCGGAACGTCGAGAACCGCAGCAGCTCCGGATCCACCGGCAGATCATGGGCCTTGAGAGCGGCGCGCCACCCGTCGGCGCGCTCGAGCGCCGTCTCGATGTGC
This sequence comes from Microbacterium azadirachtae, assembly GCF_000956545.1. GTDB lineage: Bacteria > Actinomycetota > Actinomycetes > Actinomycetales > Microbacteriaceae > Microbacterium > Microbacterium azadirachtae. The sequence continues at coordinate 2,937 of NZ_JYIT01000053.1, read as the reverse complement.
TCCGGGCCGGCGATGTGGGCGATCCGGCTGTAGCCGGCCTCGATCAGCTGCTCGGTCGCGCTGCGCCCGGCGTCGCGGTTCGCCATCATCACGCCGTCGATGTCGTAGCCCGTGGTGCGGTCGACCGCCACCACGGGGCGGCCCGCCGCCATGATCTCGTCCAGGCTGGTGCGGTCGGAGGCCGCCGCGAGGATCACGCCCGACATGTGCTCGGCGATCGCGATGCGCAGATAGGTCTGCTCCTTCTCGACCTGGGCGTCGGAGTTGCAGAGCACCACCGAGTACCCCGCCTCGGAGGCGACGTCCTCGACGCCGCGGGCCATCTCGGTGAAGTAGGGGTTCTCGATGTCGGGGATCACGAGCGCGATCACCTCGGAGCTCTGCCGCCGGAGCGTCCGGGCGGTGCGGTTCGGGAAGAACTTCAGCTGCGCCGCCGCCTGGCGCACGGCCACGACCTTCTCCTCCGAGACGCCCACCCCGTTGAACACGCGCGACACGGTCGCGGGAGACACGCCGGCGAGACGCGCCACGTCGTAGATGGTCGCCATCCCGCCCTGCCTTCTGTTGTCCGTCAGGACACACTATCGTGATGAAATCGATTGCAACAGTGGCGGCGAATCGGTAGGGTGGCCGCACGCACCGTCGCGAGTCCCGCGCGGATCCACCCACCCCCCTCGAGGATGTGCCCCGTCATGACGCTTTCCGATCTCACCGCCGTCTCGGCCCTGCGACGCGTTCAGACCCGATCGATCTCGCCGGAGAACTTCGACGGCTCGGTCGGCGGCGGCGCCAGGGCGACCGAGGGGACGGGGGCCGACTGCGCCCGCGACCTGGGGCCGGGATGGAAGATCTCGCCGAGCGTCGACATCAAGGCGGGCGAGACGTTCGATCTCGCCGCGATCGACGGCCCCGGCAGGATCACGCACATCTGGATCACCACGCACACCGACAACTGGCGCACCCTCGTCCTGCGGGCGTACTGGGACGGTGCCGACGAGCCTGCCGTCGAGGTGCCCTACGGAGACTTCTTCTGCAACGGCTGGGGCGTGTTCGCGCAGGTGAACTCGCAGGTGATCGCCGCCAACCCGCACGGCGGATTCAACTCGTACTGGCCGATGCCGTTCCGGGAGGGGGCGCGGCTGACCATCGAGAACACCTCGGTCGTCGACGTGCGCGTCTACTACCAGGTCACCTACGAGATCGGCGGCGACTACTCCGCCGACGGCTACTTCCACGCGCAGTGGCGGCGCTCGAACCCGCTCGAGGAGCTCATCCCGCACACGATCCTGGAGGGCGTCGAGGGCCAGGGCCAGTACGTCGGCACCTACATCGCCTGGGGCGTGAACTCCAACGGCTGGTGGGGCGAGGGCGAGATCAAGTTCTACCTGGACGACGACACCGACCACCCCACGATCTGCGGCACCGGCACCGAGGACTACTTCGGCGGCGCGTGGAACTTCGACATCCCCGGCCAGGGATACACCGCGTTCTCCACCCCCTACCTCGGCATGCCGCAGGTGATCCGCCCCGACGGCCTCTACGTCTCGCAGCAGCGCTTCGGCATGTACCGCTGGCATCTCGCGGATCCGATCCACTTCTCCACCGGGCTGCCCAAGGTCGACATCCAGGCACTCGGGTGGCGCAGCGGCTGGCGGTATCTGCCCCTGCGGGACGACATCGCCTCCACCGCGATGTTCTACCTGGACCGGCCCACGGCCCGGCGCCCGAAGTCGCCCAGCGCCTCCGACATGGAGGTGCACCTAGGAACCGCCCCGGTGCCGGATCTGGGCTCCACTCCCCCGCGCGAACCGCGCAGCTGAACCCGTCGCGCGGCGACCGCCGGCGACGCGAAGAAAGGAGAGGGCGATGAAGCCCTTCACGAGGATCGCGGCCGGCGCCGCGGCCGCCTCCCTGACCGCGCTCGCCTTGGTGGCGACGGCCTCGCCTTCCGCCGTCGCGACGTCGGCCGCGACGCCGGCGACGGTCGTCTCGAAGGTGACCGGTCCGGATGCGCCCAGCAACACCTGGGGCCAGTGGGATGTGAAGTCCACCGACCTCGGAATCCTGTGGGACGACGGATCCGGCCACGTGCTCGCCGCCTTCGGCGACACCTTCGGCAATTCCTGGACGGGTCCGGGCGGAGGTGCGCCGCCGAACGGCAACTGGCGCAGCAACGTGCTGCTGCGCTCGAGCGACACCGACCTGTCCGATGGGATGCTGCTGGATCACGCCGTGCAGGATCCAGCGGGGATCGCGAAGCAGATCATCCCCTCGAAGAAGATCAACGGCGACGAGATCACGGTCATCCCGACGTCGGGCATCTCGGTCGGCGGACGTCAGTACCTGGGCTTCATGTCGGTACGCCAGTGGGGACCTCCCGGCGTGTGGGACACGAACCATGCCGGCATCGCCTACTCCGACGACGACGGCGAGACCTGGACCGTATCCGACACCCGCTGGGACAACCCGGACGGGCATGATCCCTTCCAGATGCAGGCGTACGTGCAGAAGGGCGGCACGATCTACGTCTTCGGCACGCAGAACGGCCGCAACGGCCCGGCCTCGGTGGCGAAGGTCCCCGCGCAGAAGCTGCTCGACAAGGCGTCGTACCGATATTGGGACGGCTCGTCCTGGAGCAAGGACGAAGCCGCGGCGAAGCCGGTGATGGATGCGCCGATGAGCGAGATGTCGGTGCAGTGGGACGACTACAGCAAGCGGTTCCTGATGATGACGCTGTCCGGCGAGGACATCGTCCTGCGCACGGCGCAGAGCCCTGAGGGACCGTGGACGCCGGCGCAGACCGTCGCGAGCTCCACCGACTACCCGGCCCTGTACGGCGGCTACTTCCATCCGTGGAACAAGAACGGCGAGATCTACTTCACGATGTCGCAGTGGAACCCGTACAACGTGTATCTGATGCACCTGCGCATCGATCGC
>NZ_JYIT01000052.1 GCF_000956545.1 Microbacterium azadirachtae | reverse complement strand
GGACAGCACCACGTGGTGGCGATCCTGTCGGACGGCGCCCAGATCTCCGTCGAGATCACCGCCGTCGCCGGCGCCGCAGAGCTGTTCCGCGCGCTGACCGGATCCGCGCCCACCGGCGTCTGGTCCGCGCCCGGACGCGCGAACCTCATCGGGGAGCACACCGACTACAACGACGGCTTCGTGCTGCCGTTCGCGATCCAGCACCGCACGGCTGCGGCGGCACGGCTGCGCGCCGACGGCCGGATCCGCGTCGCGTCGACGTTCGCCTCGGAGCCGGTCGAGGTCGCGCTGGACGACCTGGATGCGCTCTTCCCGGCGACCGGATCCGGCACGCGCACCCCCGGCGACACCGCCCCCGCGACCGTGCCGGAATGGGCCGCCTACCCTCTGGGCATCGCCTGGGCGCTGCGGGGTCTCATCCCGGCATGGGCGGCGGCGACCCTGCCGGGGGTCGACATCGCCATCGCGTCCGATGTGCCGGTGGGAGCGGGGCTCTCCTCGTCCGCCGCGATCGAGGGCGCCGCCGCGTCCGCCCTGAACGAGCTGTGGGGGCTCGGACTCGATCCGGTGACCCTCGCGCAGGCCGGGCGCCGCGCCGAGAACGAGGCCGTGGGCGCGCCGACCGGGATCATGGACCAGATGGCATCGATGCTCGGCCACGCCGACGCCGCGGTGTTCCTGGACTGCCGCTCGCTCGAGACCCGCTCGATCCCGCTCGGGTTCGCCGAGGCCGGTCTCGAGGTGCTCGTGATCGACACCGGCGTGAAGCACGCTCACTCCACCGGGGGCTACGGCGAGCGCCGCGCCTCCTGCGAGCGCGGGGCCGCGGCGCTGGGGATCGCCGCGCTGCGCGACGCGACTCCGGCGGATCTGCCGCGGGCCGCCGAGCTGCTCGACGAGGTCGACTTCCGGCGTGTGCGCCACGTGGTCACCGAAGACCAGCGCGTCCTCGACACCGTGGCCGCCCTGGCCGCGGACGGCCCTCGGGCGATCGGCGACCTGCTCGTCGCCTCGCACGCGTCGCTGCGGGACGACTTCGAGATCTCGATCCCCGAACTCGACGCCGCCGTGGAGGCGGCGCTCGCGCACGGCGCGATCGGCGCGCGGATGACCGGCGGCGGCTTCGGCGGCGCGGCGATCGCGCTCGTCGACCACGACGCCGTCGAGCGGGTGTCGGACGCCGTCCGCCGTGCGTTCGCCGACGCCGGGTTCGCCGAGCCGCATCTCTTCACGGTGACCCCGTCCGACGGCCCGCGCCGCGACGTCTGAGCGCCCCTGCCGGTTTCGAAGCGCTGACTTTGCCGGATCCGGCGCCCGGATGCAGCCAGGTGCGCGCTTCGAACCGGATCCGTTCAGCAGGCCGCTGAGAGGATTGACGAACGAGGGCTGACGCCCGGAAACGAAGGAGACCCATGTCCTGGCTTGTCACCGGCGGCGCCGGCTACATCGGATCGCACGTCGTGCGCGCACTCGCGGAGGCCGGGCTCACCCCGGTCGTGCTGGACGACCTGTCCAGCGGCGTGGCCTCGTTCGTCCCCGAGGGCGTCGCCTTCGTGCAGGGCAGCATCCTCGATCGCGAGCTCGTGGAGCGCACCCTGCGCGAGCACGACGTGCAGGGCGTGATCCATGTCGCCGGGTTCAAGTACGCGGGCGTCTCGGTGCAGCGTCCGCTGCACACCTACGCGCAGAACGTCGAGGGCACGCGCGTCATCCTCGAGGCGATGGCCGCTGCGGGCGTCGCGAAGATCGTGTTCTCGTCGAGCGCCGCCGTGTTCGGAACCCCCGATGCGCCGCTCGTCGTGGAGGACACCGAGAAGCGTCCGGCGAGCCCGTACGGCGAGTCGAAGCTCATCGGCGAGTGGTTGCTGCGCGACCAGGCGGTCGCGACCGCCGGATCCGAGACCCCGCTCGTGCACACCTCCCTGCGCTACTTCAACGTGGTGGGATCGGCGGATCCCACGGTGTACGACGTGAGTCCGCACAACCTGTTCCCGATCGTCTTCGAGAAGCTGCTCGCCGGCGACACCCCGCAGATCAACGGCGACGACTACGCCACCGAGGACGGCACGAACGTGCGCGACTACGTGCACGTCGGCGACATCGCCCTGGCCCACGTGGCCGCTGCGCAGCGCATGGTCGCGGGCGACCCGATCGAGGCCGCCTACAACCTCGGATCCGGCGACGGCCTCTCGGTGCGCCAGATCATGGACGCGATGGCCCGCGTCACCGGCATCGCCTTCACCCCCGCGATCGGGCCGCGCCGCCCCGGCGATCCCGACCGGATCGTGGCGACCGGGGAGCTCGCCGCCCGCGACCTCGACTGGCGGATGCGTCACACGGTCGACGAGATGGTCCGCTCCGGCTGGGAGGCCCGCCGCAACGCCGGCTGAGCGATCCAGTTCCGCGGACGCCGCTCGCGCACTGCACCACTGCTCGCTGGTCGCGGATTGCGGCTCTCTACGAGGAATGCCCGCAATCCGCGACCAGCGAGCGGAGTGGATCCGGCGCAACACGCGGAACCCCGTCCCGGGGAGTGGCGCTCCCCGGGACGGACGGGCGGTCAGGCCTGGGGGGTGGCGCTCCCCGGGACGGACGGGCGGTCAGGCCCGGGGGGCGTTCGCGGCGGCGATCAGCTGGTCGACCCCGGCACGGTCCAGGCCCCAGCCGAACGCCGGCAGGCGGCCGATCGGGAACGACCCCATCATCTTGGCCATCGCCTCGCCCGACATGATCCCGTCGCCGTCGCCGCCGAACTGCTCCTGCATCGCGGCGAAGGCGCCCGCCACCATCGGGCCGGCCACCGGGTGCGCGAACACCTGCGTGAGCGTGGACTCGGGAGTCAGCGGAACCAGGACCGCATCTCCGGCGACGTCGATCGTCACGGTGCCGCGGAGATCGCGGCTCGACGCACCGACCTCGACGCGGTAGGAGCCGCCCTCGACGACGAAGCGGTCGACGCGGATGTCCCAGTAGGCGAGATCCTCGCGACGCACGGTCAGCACGACGTCGGCGGTGGCGCCCGCCGCGATCTCGACCGAGGCGAAGGCCTTGAGCTCCCGAGGGGCGCGCTCGACGACGGAGGCGACCGGGGCGACGTACACCTGCACGACCTCACGGCCGTCGCGGGATCCGGTGTTCGTCACCGGGACCGTCACCTCGATGTCGCCCGATGCGGTCACCGCCGCGGAGATCTCACCGTACGCGAAGGCCGTGTACGACAGCCCGTGCCCGAACGGGTAGGCGACCGACATGTCGCGGGCGTCGTACCAGCGGTAGCCGACGAGGATCCCCTCGCCGTAGCGGACGTGGCCGTTCGAGCCGGGGAAGTTGCCGAACGCCGGGGTGTCCTCGATCCGGTGCGGGATGGTCTCGGCGAGGCGGCCGGACGGGTTCACCGCGCCCGTCAGCACGTCGACGGTGGCGGATCCGCCGGCCTGGCCGAGCAGCCAGGCCTCGACGATCGCCGGCACCCGGTCGGCGAACGGCAGCGCGACGACCGAGCCGTTGGAGAGCACGACGACGGTGCGCGGGTTCGCCGCGACGACCGCATCGAGCAGCGCGAGCTGGTGCGCGGCGAGGTCGATGTGGTCGCGGTCGAAGCCCTCCGACTCCTCGGCGTCGGTGAGGCCGAGGAACACCACGGCGACGTCGCGGGACGCGGCGAGGGCGACCGCCTCGTCGCGGAGGGCGTCCTGGCCCTCGGCGGCGGGATCGAAGGCGAAGCCGGGAGCGAACGCGACGCGATCCCCGGCGACGGCGCGCAGCGCGTCCAGCGCCGAGTCCACCCGGGTGGGGTTGATGTGCGAGGATCCGCCGCCCTGGAACCGCGGCGTGCGCGCGAACTCGCCGAGGAGCGCGATGGTCGTGTCGTCGGCGAGCGGAAGCAGCGGGGCGCCGTCGACCGCGTCGTTCTTCAGCAGCACGATCGAGCGTCCGGCGGCCTCGCGGGCGAGCGCGTGGTGGGCGTCGACGTCGAGCGGCCCGGCGACGGCGGGGCGGTCCAGTGCCCGCCCGACCAGGTCGAGCACGCGGCCGGCCGACGCGTCCAGTGCGGCGGCCACGGCCGGGTCGGAGGCCGCAGCGGTGGCGACGGCGGCGTCGGGCGCCCCGTCGCTGCCGGGCATCTCGAGGTCCAGGCCCGCGACGAGCGCCGCCACCCGGTCGTTCACCGCGCCCCAGTCGGAGACGACGAGTCCGTCGAAGCCCCACTCGTCCCGCAGCACCTGCGTGAGCAGCCACGGATCCTGCGACGCGTAGACGCCGTTGATCTTGTTGTACGAGCACATCACCGTCCACGGCTGCGCGTCCTTCACGACGCGCTCGAAGCCGCGCAGGTAGATCTCCCGCAGCGGACGCGGATCCACGTCGCTCGACGCGGTCATCCGCTCGAACTCCTGGTTGTTGGCGGCGAAGTGCTTGAGGGACGAGCCCACGCCCTGCGACTGGATCCCCCGTACCAGGCCTGCACCGATGACGCCGGAGACGATCGGGTCCTCGGAGACGTACTCGAAGTTGCGGCCGCACAGGGGCGAGCGCTTGATGTTGATGCCGGGGCCGAGGATGACCGCGACGTCCTCGATCGCCGACTCGACGCCGAGGGCGACGCCCACGCGCTCCGCGAGCTCCGGATCGAACGAGGAACCGAGCCCGGAGGCGGGCGGGAAGCACGTCGCCGGGACGCTCTCGCTGAGACCCAGGTGGTCGGACTCCGCCGCCTGCTTGCGCAGACCGTGCGGCCCGTCGGTGACCATGATCGACGGCACGCCGACCCGGTCGATGGGCTTCAGGGTCCAGAAGTCCCTGCCGCTGGTCAGCGACGCCTTCTCCTCGGTGCTGAGCTCGGGCAGGTGGTCGCGGGGCGTTGTCATGTCGACTCCTTCGTAGACGACTCGGGTGACGGGCAGGGCCAGTCGATCAGGTTCCGGATCAAAAAGCAAGCATTGCTCGGTTTTAGCCGCGAGGCCGGGGATCCCGGGATAGTCTCGGGCCATGGCACGACGGGGCTCGTATGCGAAAGGGATCGCGAAGCGTGAGGAGATCCTGCGCACCGCGCTGGCCGTGATCGCCCGCGAGGGGTACCACGGCGCCTCCGTGAAGGAGCTCGCCGAGGCGGTCGGCCTCAGCCAGGCCGGCCTGCTGCACTACTTCGACAGCAAGGACGAGCTGTTCGTCGAGATCCTGCGCACGCGCGACGAGATCGACCTGGCCGATCATGCCGAGGCGGCGGGGGCGGATCTGGACGACCTGCGCGACGGATACCTCGACATCGTGCGCCACAACGCGCAGGTGCCGGGGCTCGTCGAGCTGTTCACCCGCCTCGCTGCCGACGCCGCCGACCCCGAGCACCCGTCCCGCGCGTTCTTCGCGGAGCGGAGCGCGGGCCTGCGCGACCGCTGGGCGGCCACGATCGCCGAGGCGCAGGCGGCCGGCCGACTGCGTGCCGGGATCGATCCCGTGCTCGCCGCACGGCTCCTGCAGGCCGTCTCCGACGGCGCCCAGATGCAGCTGCTCGTCGAGCCGGAGCTCGACATGGCGGCCCTCATCGAGACGCTCTTCGATCTGCTCCAGCCGCCGGGCGAGTGAGCGTCACCCCTCCTGCAGCGGACGCACCGACGCGTAGGCGTCGGGCTGGTCGCGCGACGGGGTGTCGAACACCCGCGCGATCCCGTCGCGGTCGTACCTGGTCCATCCCGGATCCCCGGCGGCGATGAAGGCGACCGCGGCCCGGTGCACCTCGTCGGCGAGGGCCTGCGGCGGGTTCGGACCGGCGAGCGGCACCATCGCAGGGCCGTCCAGGCAGTCGAAGAAGAACGGCACGTCGAGGCAGTGCTCGGCGAACCCGAACGTGCCGGACGGCCAGGAGAAGCGGTACACCCACGTCGGCGCGGTGCCGCGGTCGGCCACGATCCGCAGGATCGCGAGGCGGAACATCCGGTCGGTCAGCACGCGCCCCGCCAGGCGCGCCTTGCCCTTCGCCACCACGTCGGCGTTCGCGGCGAGGTACGCCCTGCGCACCGGCTTGGCGACGCCCAGCTTGCCCAGCAGCATGCCGGTGGGCACCCAGCGCAGCGCCTTCGCCGCATCCCCCATCGCCATCGTGAACTCGTCGTCCGTCGCGCCGAGCACGAGGGGCTTGCCGGATCCGACACCGGCCCGCAGCGACTCCGGCGTCGGCCGCAGCAGCAGCTCGCCGTCGACGCTCGGGCCGAGCGGCAGCCCGTCCTCGACGATCGACGACATGTCGCCGCCCTCGAAAGCGGTCGCCTTCTTCTGCAGCTCGAGCACGCGGTCCTGATCCAGCGCCGACCAGCCGGCCCGTGTGGGGGCGACGCCGGCCGTCGCCGCCAGCGACCGCCCGAAGGCCTCCGCACGCTCCGCCGAGACATCGGCGAGCGCTCCGGAGATCGCGTAGACGCCGTGGAACAGGTGCTGCGCCCTCTCCATGCCGAGCAGCGTCAGCACCGCACCTCCGCCGGCGGACTGCCCCGCGATCGTGACCCGTGCAGGGTCGCCGCCGAACGCCGCGATGTTCTGCTGCACCCACTCCAGAGCCAGCAGCCAGTCGCGCACGCCGCGATTGGACGGCGCGTCCTGGATCCACCCGAAGCCGTCGAAGCCGAGCCGGTACGAGATCGTCACCGTCACGACGCCGTCGCGGGTGAAGTTGCGCCCGTCGTACCAGGGGCTCGCCGGGGAGCCCGCGAAGTACCCGCCGCCGTGGATGTACACGAGCACCGGCAGGCCGGAGCCCTCCGTCCCCTCTTCTCCGGGGATCACGGGCGTGTACACGTTCACGTTGAGCGTCGAGTCCCCGTCGATGCTGGGCTCGGGGATGAGCGTCACCCCGGGGTCGCCGCGCTGGGCCGTGGCGCCGAACTCGGCGGCGTCGAGCACGCCCTCCCACGGCGCCTTCGGCACGGGGGCCGCGAAGCGCCGCTCGCCGACCGGCGGCTCGGCGAACGGGATCCCGAGGAACGCCGCGGAGCGCAGGTGTCCGCGGGGACCGGATCCGGGCGGTGTGGTGTCGCGCCATCGGCCGCGCACGCGGCCCGCGCGCGTCTGCACCTCGGGGTGCCGTTCGGCCGCGGGAGCGGTGGTCTCTTCTGCGGTGGCCTGGGTGTTCTCCATCGGGTGTCCTTTCGTGGAGGAGGCGGGGCTACTTGACGCCCTTGATCGGGGCGATGGCGACGGCCCCGAGCACGGCGAACACGATCGCGAAGACGAACAGCACCGGGTAGCCGCCGAAGGATCCGATGATGATCGCCGCGATCGGCGCGCTCAGCGCCTGCGGGATGTTGGTGGCGACGTTCAGGATGCCGAGATCCTTGCCCGCCGAGCCGCCCTCGTCGGGCAGCACCTCGGTCATGAGCGCCGCATCCACCGACATGTAGAGGCCGAAGCCGACGCCGTTGACGATGCTCATCAGGATCATGCCGGTCATGTTCGGCATGATCAGCGGGAACGCGAGCCCTACGGCCATGACGACCGTGGCGGCGTAGATGAACACCTTGCGCCGTCCGACCCGGTCGCTCCACCAGCCGGACAGCGCGATCGCGATCAGGGTGGGCACGAACGCGACGAGCGTCAGCGTCATGACCGCTCCCTGGGCCTCCTGCAGCGGCAGCCTGATGTAGTCGGTGAGGATGTAGAGCTGATACGCGGAGACGACGAAGTACCCGAGGATCAGCAGGAACCGGCCGGTGAACGCCCAGAAGAAGTCGGGGTGCCTGCGCGGATCGATCCAGAAGCCCCGGAAGAACGCGCTCCAGCGGAACGGCTCGACGACCGCGTCCTTCGAGGACCAGTCCTTGTTGAGCAGTGCGAAGAGGATCGTGACGACGATCACGGCGATGCCGAAGACCGAGTAGCCGAGGCCGAGCTGCGCACCGAGTCCGACCGCGAGCATGACGCCGACCGTCATGCCGAGCTGCGTGCCCAGGCCGATCATCGCGCTCGCGCCGCCGCGCTTGGCACGGGGGAAACGGTCGGCGGTGATCGTGGTCAGCGGGGACTGCAGGAAGTTCAGGGCGACCTGGATCACCACCCAGAACACCGTGATCCACATCAGGTCCTGCAGCGACCCCATGCCCAGCAGCAGCACGCCGCCGATCAGCGCGCCGAGCACCATCCACGGGACGCGCCGGCCGAAGCGGGAGCGGGTGCGGTCGCTGAGGGCTCCGGCGATCGGCTGCGCGAACAGGGTGAAGACGAAGGAGGTCGTGGTGACGATCGCGAGGTTCGCGACCTTGTTCTTCTCGTCCAGCAGCAGGATCTGCGTGGGCAGCAGGATCGCGATGAGTCCGCCGTAGGTCGCGAACAGGGTCATCGAGGCGATCAGCAGGCTCGGCAGCAGCCGCTTGGTCGCGGGCGGGCTCGCCGCAGGCTCCCCCGCCGCGGGCGCGGTGGCGCGGATGAGCCCGGTCGGTGCGATCTCGGCGGCGGGATCGGGAGGGGTGATGGTCATGGTGATGGCTCCTCATCGAGCGGATCGGGGGCGGATCCAAATCCCGAATCACGTTTGGTTTCTAGATCCGTGACGATTGTCGCATCGAAACCTGAACGCCGCAAGGCTTTCGGGTGCGGAACCCGATGCTCGTTCGTGTTTCATGGCGGACGGATATCCTTGCTCCATGGCCAAACGGGGGGCGTACGCGAAGGGCGTCGTGAAGCGCGAGGAGATCCTCGAGGCCGCGCTCGAGATCGTCGGGCGACGCGGCTACCGCAACGCCTCGGTGCGCGAGATCGCCGACGCCGTGGGCCTGAGCCCCGCCGGGCTGCTGCACTACTTCGGCACCAAGGAGCAGCTGTTCGTCGAGATCCTGCGGGCTCGCGACCGGCGCGACACCGCCTCCGACGACGAGCTCGAGTTCTTCGACGCCTTCCTCGCCGTCGTGCGGCACAACCCCGAGGTGCCGGGCCTCGTGCAGCTCTACACGCAGCTGCAGGCCGAGGCGGCCGATCCCGGGCACCCCGCGCGCGCGTACTTCCTCGACCGCACGGAGGAGGTGCACGCCGCCGCCCGCACTGCCATCGCCGCAGGCCAGCGCGAGGGGCGCATCCGCGCCGACCTGGACCCGGAGTGGATCATCCGCGCCGGGCACGCGCTCGCCGACGGGCTGCAGAACGCGTGGATGCTGGATCCGACGATCGACATGGCCGCCGATGTCGAGCAGTTCTTCGCCCTCCTGAAGCCCTGACCTTCTGCCCTCGACCGCTGAGCGAGCGCAGCGAGACGAAACGCCCCTCACGACGGGCGGATACGCTGATCGGGTGACCGCCGACGCGCCCCTCGCCCAGACCGACGCCGGTGCGGTGCGCGGCTTCTGGCGCGGCGAGCCCGGGACCCCCGGCGCCTCCGCGGCCTTCCTCGGGATCCCCTTCGCCGCACCGCCCACCGGCGGACGACGCTTCGCCGCACCTCAGCCGGCCGAGCCGTGGTCCGGGGTGCGCGACGCGACGGCGTTCGGACCCACCGCCCAGCGCGGTGACAAGGGCGAGACGCTCATCCCCGAGCCCAGCATCCCCGGCGCCGCGACGCTCAACGTCAACGTCTTCACCCCGGCGCTCGACGGCGCGCTGCCGGTCATGGTGTGGATCCACGGCGGCGGCTACGTCGACGGCTCCCCGGCGAGCCCCTGGTACGACGGCGCCGCGTTCAACCGGGACGACGTCGTGACGGTCACGATCTCCTACCGCCTCGGCTTCGACGGCTTCGGCCTGATGGACGGCGCCCCGCCCAACCGCGGCGTGCTGGACTGGATCGCGGGGCTGGAGTGGGTGCAGCGCAACGTCGCGGCCTTCGGCGGGGATCCGGGCCGCGTCACGATCGCCGGGCAGTCGGCCGGCGGCGGCGCCGTGCTGACGCTGCTCGGACTGGAGCGCGCGCAGCACCTGTTCCACGCGGCGATGGCCTTCTCCCCCGCGCTGGCCGACGTTCCGGCCGATCTCGCGCGCCGCCGTACGGCCCGGCTCGCGCAGCTGCTCGAGCTGGACGGACCGCCGACCGCCGACGCGTTCCGCACCGTCCCCGAGCGTCGGGTGATGCAGCGCCAGCCCGTCGCGGCGCTGCTGGGCGCGACCGGACTCCGCGCCGTGCTGGATCCGCTCGTCTCCGGCCTGCCCTGGGGCCCGGCGATCGACGGCGAGGTGCTGCCGCAGCCCGCCGTGGAGGCGCTGCGCGCCGGGATCGGATCCGACAAGCCGCTGCTGCTGGGCGCCACCGACGACGAGTTCACCATGACGCTGGATCGGGCCCCGCGCGCCCTGCGCTTCGTGCCGGCAGGACTCGCGCTGCGGCTGCTGACGCGCGACCGCCCCCTGCGCCGCGCCTACCTCGCCGCGAACCGGGCGCAGCGCCGCCGTGGCACCCCGGCCCTGCTCGGGCGGTTCGTGACCGACCGTGTGTTCCGCTCGCTCGTCGTGCGCACGGCTCGGGCACGCGGCGATGCGCCCACCTGGACCTACCGGTTCGCCTGGGTCTCACCGGCGAAGGGGTGGTCCTGCCACTGCCTCGACGTGCCGTTCTGGTTCGACGTGCTCGACGATCCGTTCGTCGAGCGCCTCGCCGGCCCCACCCCGCCGCAGCACCTCGCGACCGAGATGCACGCCACGGCAGTGCGGTTCGTGACCGAGGGCGACCCGGGCTGGCCTTCCTGGCGGACGGATCCGGGCCTCAGCCGCGTCTTCGGCGGGGAGCCTGCCGAGCCCGTGCTGTCCGCGACCGCCTACGACGGCGCGCTGCCCCTGGCCTGACGCCGGCACGACGAACCCGCCGTCCGAGGGGAGCGGGACGGCGGGTCCGGGTCTCAACGGGGCGCGGGCCCCGGGGAGGATCCGATCAGGCGATCGGATCCAGGAGCGGGATGTCGTGACGGTGCGGGGTGCCGAAGCGGTGCGCCGTGACGGAGACCGCCTGCTCGCGCAGGAACGCGAGGATCTCCACCCGTCCTGCGGCGACCACCGGGTTCGCGTACAGCGCGAGGCTCGGCGAGCCGTCCACGGCCGCAGCGGTCTCGGCGGCGGTCGCGCCGATGAGGCGCACCCGTCCGCCGCGGGCCGCGAGGCGCCGGGCGTGCGCGGCCCAGGCCGCGGCGTCCTCGGTGGCGACCGTGACGTCCTGCGTCCCGAGCCAGGTGGTGACGGATCCCGGCAGCGGCGCAGGGGTGCTGACCGTGACGCGGGCGCGGGCGCGGCGACCCGCGGCCACCACGCGCACCAGCTCGGCGACCCGGTCGCCCTCGAAGCGCACCGTGACCGGCACGGCCTGGTAGCGCAGCGCGTTCTGCTCGGTCACGAGACCGGTCGCATCGCGCACCACGCCGAACTCCTCGGCCCACGCGTCGATGTCGGTCGCGAGCGCCCCGCGCAGCCAGGCGATGTCGGTGTCGCCCGCCGGTCCCTGCCCTTCGAGCGTCTCCGGGACCGAGCGGACGGCGGCGAGCGCGCCGACGGCGGAGGTCGCCAGGGCGTCGAGCTCGCGCGTCGTGGTCACCGGCGCGTCGGTCCACTCGGACAGGCCCACCAGGTAGTTCGGGCCACCGGCCTTGGATCCGGCGCCGACGGCGGCCTTCTTCCAGCCGCCGAACGGCTGGCGCTGCACGATCGCCCCCGTGGTGCCGCGGTTGACGTAGACGTTGCCCGCCTGGATGGAGGCGAGCCACTGCTGGATCTCGTCCTCGTCGAGGGAGTGCAGGCCAGAGGTGAGGCCGTAGTCGATGTCGTTGACGATGTCGATCGCCTCGGCGAGCGAGTCGGCGGTCATGATGCCGAGCACCGGGCCGAAGTACTCCACGCGGTGGAACTCGCTTCCACGGCGCACGCCGTCACGGATGCCCGGGCGCCAGAGCTGACCGGCGTCGTCCAGCTTCTCCGGCTGCAGCAGCCAGCTCTCCCCCGCGTGCAGCGTGGTGAGCGCGCCGAGCAGCTTGCCCTCGGCAGGGCCGATGAGCGGGCCGATGCGATTCGAGCCGTCCACGGGCGAGCCCACGTCGTAGGCGCGCACGGCGTCGACGAGCTGACGGCGGAACCGCTCCGAGGTCGCGGCCGAGCCGACCAGCACCACGAGCGACGCGGCGGAGCACTTCTGCCCCGCGTGGCCGAACGCGGCGTACGCGACGTCCTTCGCGGCGAGGTCGAGGTCGGCCGAGGGGGTGACGATGATGGCGTTCTTGCCGCTCGTCTCGGCGAGCAGCGGCAGATCCTGACGGAATCCGCGGAACAGCTCCGCCGTCTCATAGCCGCCGGTGAGGATGACCCGGCCGACGGCGGGGTCGCTCACGAGCTTCGCGCCCAGGTCGGAGCGCGCAGGACCGTCGAACTGCACGTACTGCAGCACCTCGCGCGGCACGCCGGCCTCCCACAGCGCCTCCACCATGACGGCGCCGGAGCGGCGGGCCTGGCGGGCGGGCTTGATGATCACCGGGGAGCCGGTGGCGAGGGCGGAGAGGGTGGATCCGGCCGGGATCGCGACCGGGAAGTTCCACGGCGGGGTGACCACGGTCAGGCCCACGGCGTGCATCTCGGCGCCGTCCACGTGGGCCAGCTTCTTGGCGCTCTCGGCGTAGTAGTGCGCGAAGTCGATGGCCTCGGAGACCTCGGGGTCGCCCTGCTCGATGACCTTGCCCGCCTCGGATCCCATGACCTCGAGCAGCTCGGCGCGGCGGGCCTCGAGCACGTCGCCGGCCTTGTGCAGGATCGCGGCGCGGCCCTCGGCGCCCAGGGCGCGCCAGGCCTCGCCCGCCGACACGGCGGCGGCGATCGCGGCGTCGACCTGCTCCGGCGTCGACAGCGTGTTCGCCGCGACGGTGTCGTCGCCGAGGGTCGAGCCTGCCATGCGCGCGCGAATGGCATCGCCCCAGGCGCGGTTCGCGGCGAGCGACGGGTCGGTGTCCGGCGTGTTCTCGAAGCCGTCCGTCGGGGCCGGGGCGGCGGGGGCGGTGCGGTCCTGGATCCGGTTCGGGCCGGGGACCTCGGCCGGGACGCTCCGGACCGACGCGAGGAAGCGCTCCTTCTCGCGCTCGAAGAGGGCCGGATCCGCATCCAGGTCGAAGACGGCCGACATGAAGTTCTCCTGCGAGGCCCCCTCCTCCAGACGGCGGATCAGGTAGGCGATCGCCACGTCGAACTCGTCGGGGTGCACGACCGGCGTGTACAGCAGCAGCGAGCCGACGGTGCGCTTGACGACCTGCGCCTGCGCCGAGGCCATGCCGAGCAGCATCTCGAACTCGACCCCCTCGGTGACGCCGCGCTTCTGCGCGAGCAGCCAGGCCAGCGCGATGTCGAAGAGGTTGTGACCGGCCACGCCGATCCGCAGGTTGCCGATGTGCTCCGGGCGCAGCGCGTACTCGAGCACGGCCTTGTACGAGGCGTCGGACTCCTGCTTGGTCGACCAGGTCGCCAGCGGCCACCCGTGCGACTCGGCGTCGACGGTCTCCATCGGCAGGTTGGCGCCCTTGACGACGCGCACCTTGATCGGCGCTCCGCCGTCGGCGACACGCTGCGCCGCCCACTCCTGCAGGCGGATCATGGCCCCCAGGGCGTCGGGCAGGTAGGCCTGCAGCACGATGCCGGCCTCGAGGGTCTTGAACTCCGGACGGTCCAGGATCGAGGTGAAGACCGCGATCGTGAGATCGAGATCCTTGTACTCCTCCATGTCGAGGTTGATGAACTTCGGCGAGCCGGGGGTCGCTGAGGCACTCGAAGCGCCCTTGGCGGAGATCCGGTACAGCGGCAGCAGCGCCTCGGCGGCGTCGGCGACCGCGGCGTCGAACGCCCACGGGCTGTGCGGGGCGACGGTGGAGGACACCTTGATCGAGACGTAGTCCACGTCGTCGCGCTCGAGCAGGCGACGGGTGCCCTCGAGACGGCGCTGGGCCTCCTCGCGGCCGAGGATCGCCTCGCCGAGGAGGTTGATGTTGAGCTTCACGCCCTGGGTCTCGCGGATGTGCGCGATGGCCTTGCCGAGCTTCTCGTCGCGGGCGTCCACGATGAGGTGGCGCACCATCTGGCGCAGCACGGTACGCGCGGCCGGCACGACGACGCCCGGGACCATGCCCGCGGCGAGCCCGCCGAGGCCGATCGCGCCCTTCATCGGCGCGGGCAGGAAGCCGGGCGTGAGCGGCACGAGCTCCTTGAGCTTCGCCGCCGCGACCTTCAGGTCCTCCGGGCGCACGACGCCGTCGACGAAGCCCACGGTGAAGTCGAGGCCGTTCGGGTCGCGCAGCACACCGGCGAGACGCTGGCCCGCGGCGTCGACGGGCACCTCGCGGCTCTCCACGAGCCAGGTCTTGACGAGGGCGACGGCGTCGTCGGCGAGGGCGGAGAGATCGTCGCCGTTCGCGCGGTCCCTGAGGCTCTCGGAGGGCAGGGACCGGTCGGTGGACACAGTGCTTTCGGTGGCGGTCATGGTTCCTCGTGGGGGTCGGGGTCACGCGCACGCGCGCGGGGATGCTCCCAGCATGGAGCCGACTTCCCTGCAGCAAAAGCGATCATTCGTGACGAGTATCATTCGAATTATCCGAATGAAGGAGGCTGACCGTGCTGGAGCTGCGCCGGCTGCGCCTGCTGCACGAGTTCGCGCTGCGCGGGACGATCGCGGAGGTCGCGCAATCCCTGTCGTACAGCCCGTCGACCGTCTCGCAGCAGCTGGCCCTGCTGGAGCGCGAGGCCGGCGTCGCCCTGCTCGAACCGGACGGGCGCCGGATCCGGCTGACGCCGGAGGGGCGCGCCCTCGCCGCGCACGCCGCCCGCGCCCTCGAGCTCGACGAGCAGGCCAGGCAGGCGCTCGCCCAGGCACCCGCCGAGGCGGTGCGCATCAGCGCGATGCCGACCGCGGCCGAGACGATCGTGCCCGCGGCGCTCACCGCCCTGGCCACCACGCATCCGCACCTGCGCGTGCAGATGACCGAGGCCCCGCCCGAGGAGGGCCTGTTCGAGCTGACGGCACGGCGCTTCGACCTCGTGATCGCCGAGCAGTACCCGGGGCACACGCGCGAGCGGCACCCGGGCAGCGTGCACGAGCTGATCGGAGAGGACCCGATCCGCCTCGCCCTGCCGTCCGGCGACCTCCCCGTGTCCCTCGATCGCCTGCGCGACCGCGCCTGGGTCATGGAGCCCGTCGGATCCGCGGCCCGGCAGTGGGCGGTGCAGCAGTGCCGGGCCGCCGGGTTCGAGCCAGACGTGCGCTTCGAGGCGGCGGATCTGACCGCGCACGTGCGGCTCATCGAAGCGGGCCATGCCGTCGGGATGCTCCCCGACCTCATCTGGGGGGACGCGCCCGCGCGGGTCACGCTGTCCGAGCTGCCCGGATCCCCCGTGCGGGAGGTGTTCACCGCGGTGCGGGAGTCGACGCGCGCCTCCGAGGCGATCGGCGTGGTCCGCGCGGCGCTGGCCGACGCATTCGCCCAGCATCGGCGGCCGCACCGCTGAACGGCCCAGCCGCCGGCCCGTCGGGGCCTTCGGCACCCTCGCGCGACGATCTGCACACCACTCGACGATCTGCACACGATCACCCCCGATCGGCGTGCGGATCGCGACACCGTGTGCAGATCGTCGCAGCCTCGTGCCCCGGATGCCACGCACACCTGGCCACATCCGTGACATCGGATGTTTCCTCCCCGTCCATCTCCGCTCCCTAGGGTCCCGAGGGTCCTCGACTCCGAAGGTCCCGACTCCGAAGGAAGCGCCCGATGCACGATCACGACGCACCGCACCGCCACGCCCTCGACGCCGAGCTGCGCACGCTCGGATTCTCGCGCCGCGAGATCCTCCGCACCGCCGGCATCGCCCTCGCCGCCGGCGGGCTCTCGGCCTTCGGCGGTGCAGGAGCGGCGATGGCCGCCGCCCCCGCCTCCCGTCCCGCCGCCGACCCGCAGCTGTCCTGGCTCGTGGGCGACCATCACGTGCACACCCAGTTCAGCCACGACGCCAAGTACCGCATGGCCCAGCAGCTCGACGCCGCCCAGCACTACGGGATCGACTGGCTCGCGTTCACCGAGCACAGCAACTTCGCCCACGCGGAGCGCGGGCTGCCCACCGCGCGCGACCTCATCCAGCAGGAGCGCGACACCCGCGGGATGCTGATCTTCCAGGGACTGGAGTGGTACATCCCGGCAGCCGAGCACGCCTCCGTGCTCATCGCCCCCGGAGCGGACGACATCCGGATCCTGCGCGCCTTCGAGCTCGCGTGGGACGGCAAGCTCAACGGCTGGGACAAGCCCCAGGATGACGCGCAGGCCGCCGAGTACGGCCGTCGCGCCACCGAGGCGGTCGCCTGGCTGGGTGCGCAGAAGGCCGCCGGCGCGATCGGCGACGCCGTGGTGCTCGCGAACCACCCCATGCGGCTCGGCATCGACTCCCCGCACGAGATCCGTGCGTGGAGGGACGCGGATCCCGCTGTCTTCATCGGCATGGAGGGCGCACCCGGCGCACAGGGCTCCGCGATCAGCCAGAACGCGGGTCCCGGCGACCAGCGCGGAGAGTACGTCAACGCCCCGCGCCCCGACAGCTGGGCGGGCTACCCGGCCGACGCCTACCGTCCCTACGGCGGATTCGACTGGGCGACCGCCACCGTCGGCGGCCTCTGGGACGCGCTGCTCGCCGAGGACCGCCCGTTCTGGATCACCTCGAACTCCGACAACCACCTCACGGTGAAGGACACCTGGCGGATCGGCGACTACCCGGCCGGTGAGCCCTACGCCAGCCTGCCGAGCGAGTTCGATCGCTGGGCGGTGCGAGGGATGCGGCCGGATCCCATCGACACCGGCGTGCCCCAGGGCGGCAGCGACTTCTGGCCGGGGCAGTTCTCCCGCCTGCACACCGGCGTCACGACCCGCTCCTACGCCGGTGTGCTCGAGGCGATGCGGCTCGGTCGCATGTGGGTCGACCACGGCCATCTCCTGAGCGGTCTGGACGTCCGCGTCGGCGCCACGATGCCCGGCAAGGGCACCGGACGCGGCAAGGGGAACGGCGGCGGCTGGGGCAATGCCGCGAGCACCACCGTGACGCTCGGCGGCCGGCTCACGGCGAAGCGCGGGCAGGACGTCGTCGTCACGATCACGGTGACGGCGACGGAGGACGTGAACGCCGCCGGGATCCTGCCGCAGCTCGCGCACGTCGACGTCATCGCGGGCCCGCTCACCGGCCCCTCGTCGGACGCCGATGCGATGCGGGCTCCCGAGACGCGTGTGGTGCGCCAGTTCGACACCACCGGCCGTCGCGGCACGTTCACCCTGACGCACGTGTTCGAACGGGTCGACCGGCCGTTCTACCTGCGACTCAGGGGCAGCGACGGCAACCGCCACGGCGCCGGCTACTACGGCGCGTCGGTGGATCCCGCCGGCCCGCAGCGGCACGGCGACGGCGAGGGCGATCCGTGGAAGGACACCTGGTTCTACGCCAACCCGGTGTTCGTCGACGTGCGCTGACGAAGGCGCCTCCGAGCTTCGGGCGGCGCGTCGCACCGCCCGAAGCAGCGGCTCAGTGCTCCTGCACGGTCGCGTGCGGGATGCGCTCGCGCATCACGCGCACGGCCTCGGAGCTCACGTCGACGAGCAGGGCGTCGCGACCCAGAGCGGACGCGACGGCGCCGGTCGTGCCGGATCCGGCGAAGAGATCCAGAACCCGGTCGCCACGACGGCTGGACGCCTGCACGATGCGACGCAGGATCCCCTCGGGCTTCTGCGTCGGGTAGCCGGTCTTCTCGCGCCCGGTGGTGGGAACGATCGTGTGCCACCACACGTCCGTCGGGAGCTTGCCGCGCTCGCGCTTCGCGGCGCTCACCAGGCTCGGCGCCATGTACGGCTCGCGCTCGACGTCGTCGACGTTGAACACGTGCCCTCCCGGCGTCTTAACGTAGACGAGGATCGTGTCGTGCTTGGTGGGCCAGCGGGTGCGGGGCTTCGCGCCGTAGTCGTAGGCCCAGATGATCTCGTTCAGGAAGCACTCCCGACCGAACACCGCGTCGAGCATGACCTTCGCGTAGTGCGCCTCGCGGTAGTCGAGGTGCAGGTAGAGCGTGCCGTCGTCGGCGAGGAGCCGCCAGGCCTCCTCCAGCCGCGGCATGAGGAAGTCTCCGTAGTCGTCGAACCGGTCGTCGTAGGCGTGCAGCAGCTCGCGCACCCGCTCGTAGCGGTGCCCATGGAACCCGTGGTTCACTTCGCGCCCCGGTACCGAACGCCGGAGATCCAGGGTGCCGTCGGTGTTCGTCCCGCGGGATTCCGCGGATCCAGGTTCGCCGGCATCCGGGATCTCCTGCGTCGTGTCCGCCGGACGGTCGGCACGGCGGCTGGAGACGACATGCCGCTCCTGCGTGCGACCGGTGTTGAACGGCGGATCCAGGTAGATCAGCGTGAACGCGGAGTCCGGCAGGGTGCGGGCGACGTCGAGCGCCTCCCCGTGCACGATCTCGACAGCCCCGATGCCCGGCGCGGGCGACGCTGCCGTGACGGCCGCGGACGCTTCGACAGGCTCAGCGACCGGGGTCGGCGCAGCGACCGGGGTCGGCTCGGCGACCGGCTCTGGAGCGCCGCTCACGGGACGCGGTGCAGCCACGCCTCGGTGCCGAACTTCGTGCGCACCAGCTCCTCCGCGGCCTCGTACTCGTCGGCGGAGATCGCGCCGTCCTCGGCGCCCGTGAGCGAGCGGAACGTGCCCTTGAAGCGCTCGATGATCTCGGCGCGGGTGAGCCCGGTCTGACTGCGCAGCGGATCCACGCGCTTCGCGGCGGAAGCCGTGCCCTTGTCGCTGAGCTTCTCGCGACCGATGCGCAGCACCTCGGTCATCATCTGGCCGTCGATGTCGTACGACAGCGTGGCGTGGTGCAGCACGCCGCCGTTGGCGAGCCGCTTCTGCGCGGCACCGCCGATCTTGCCGCTGGGTCCGGCGATGTCGTTGAGCGGCTGGTAGGTGGCGTCGATCCCGAGCGAGCGCAGGGCCTGCAGCACCCAGTCGTCGAGGAACGCGTAGGAGTCGGCGAAGGTCATGCCCTGCACGAGCGACGCCGGCACGTACAGCGAGTAGGTGATGATCTGGCCCGCGGCCATCATCATCGCTCCGCCGCCTGAGATCCGCCGCACGACGTCGAACCCGTGCGCGGCCGCGCCCGCCGGATCCACCTCGTTGCGATAGGACTGGAAGGATCCGATCACGACCGCGGATTCGTCCCACTCCCAGATCCGCAGCGTCGGGCGGCGCCGCCCCTCGCCGACCCGGGTGGTGAGCACCTCGTCGAGCGCGAGGTTCATGCGCGGGGACACCGCCTTCTCGTGCAGGATCTCCCAGTCGAAGTCGCGCCAGCCGGGCGCGGTCACGAGCGCCCGTCGCACGGCCGTGCCGACCGCCTCGGGCGTGAGTCCCAGCAGCTGGGCGCCGTCGGGGAGCGCCGCGCGCACGGCGGCGGCGATCCCGGAGGCATCGGTCTCGACCGGCAGCCCCGTGACGGCGGCGTTGATGTCGTCGAGCGCGTCGTCCGGTTCGAGGAAGAAGTCGCCCGCCAGCCGGAAGTCGGCGATCGCGCCGTCCGTCACCTCGAAGTCGACGACGACCAGCTTGCCGCCAGGAACCTTGTACTCACCGTGCACCGCTCCAGCCTACGCGGCGCGGGACGGGCGGCGGCGTGCGGGGAGGCCTCGGATGAGGACATGCCTCAGTCCCGCGACGGGATGTGCTTGTCCAGCCAGGCGAGCAGATCCGCCCGCACCTCCGCCTGCTGCAGCTCGTTGAAGATCTCGTGGCGCGCATCCGGGTACACGAGCGTCGTCACGTCGCTGAGGCCGGAGCGGTTGCGGTAGTCGTCGGCCAGACGGTGCACGCTGCGCGGCCCGCCGACCGGATCGTCCCGGCCGACCATCAGCAGCACTGGGACGTCGCGCGGATAGTCGCGGTGCGGGCGGCCGTAGAGCCGCACGGCCTCGATCGGGCCGAACAGCTTCAGCAGCGGCACCTCGGTCGTGAGCGGGTCGGCGCGGAACTCCGCCCATACGGCGGGGTCGCGGGACAGCCACTCGAGCCCGTGGGCCTCCGGACCCTTCCACCGGGCGTTGAGCGGCATCGAGTTCAGGTCGCTCGGGGTGCGATGGGCGGATCCGGAGAGGACGACGGCGTCGTACGCGTCGGGGTGCGCGTCGAGCACCATCTGCGAGAGGAACGACCCCCAGGAGTGGCCCAGAAGGACGAGCGGGAGTCCGGGGTTCTCGGCGCGGATCAGCTCCGTGAGGTGCCAGACGTCGGCGACGACCGCCCGCAGTCCGCCGGGACCGAGCCGTCCGAGCCGGGACGCGTCGCCGTGCTGCTTCATGCCGGTGCGCCCGTGTCCGCGGTGGTCGTCGGCGTACACGATGAACCCGGCCGCCGTGAGCTCGGCGATCAGGCTGCCGTAGCGGCCCGCGTGCTCCCCCACGCCGTGCAGGAGCTGGACGACGCCTCTGGGCCTCACGCCGTCGGCGACGGGATGCACGTCGTAGACGATCGCGATGCCGTGTGCGTCGGTGAACTCGGCGGTGCGGGACTCAGCCATGCCCCTGAGTCTACGGATCCGGCACCGCGACCGCGTTCGCGCGTCGGCGGATGACGGGCTCAGAGCCCGAGGGCGGTGCGCACGGCCTGCGCCTCCGCCAGCTCGGTGACCTCGTGCCCGCCGCCGTCGTCGGCCGCGGATCCCATCCGCACCGAGCCGGAGGCCGCCACCGTGCGCTTGGCGGAGAAGTGCAGGGCGTCGACGCCGGTCGCCGCGATCTCGGCGGCGTTCTCGGCAGTGACGCCACTGCCGGCCATCACCTGGATGCGCCCGTCCGCGGCCGCGACCAGAGCGCGCAGCATGTCCCGCCCGTCCCTCGCGGCGGAGGCGCCGCCGGAGGACAGCACCCGGGTGAGCCCGAGCGAGACCGCCGTCCGCAGACCTGCGAGGGGATCCGGCGTCACGTCGATCACGCGGTGCAGGGTGACCTCCGCGTCGGCGCGCACGTCGCGGGCCGCGTCGCGCAGCCGGGCGAGCGCATCCCCGTCCAGGACTCCGTCCACCCTCTGCGCGCCGATCACGACACCCGTCGCGCCGTGCGCGAGCATCCACCGCACGTCGCGCACGGCGGTGGCGATCTCGTCGGCGTCGTAATGGAAGCCGCCCGCGCGCGGGCGCACCAGCACGTGCACCTCGACGTCGGGCCCCGCCCCGCGGGGCGACACTGCCGCCTCGACGGCGAGCTCGAGCGTCGCGGGCGAGGGCGTCAGACCGCCCAGCGCGAGTCCCTGCGTCAGCTCGACGCGGCGGGCGCGGACCTCACGGGCCACCCGCACGCCCGCGAGGTCCTGGACGGCGAGTTCGAGGGCGAGCGGCACCCGTCCATTGTCGTGGCAGCGGGACGCCGGGGGAACGGGCGCGCCGCAATTTGTTCGGCATCTTTCGCATCGACCGCCCGCACTCGCCGGCGTCGAGCACCCCACCTCCCCGAATATTTAGTTAGGCTATCTAAGCGATGGACGACGAGAGACTGCATGAGACCGCATCCGAACTGCGTCTTGCCACGTTCCGCCTCGCCCGCCGGCTGCGTTCGGTGCGGGCGGTGGACAGCCGCAACACCGCGATGAGCGACGCACAGCTCGCCGTGCTGGCGGCGCTGCGCGCGCACGGGAGGCACTCGCTGACGGCGCTCGCCGACCGCGAGCGCGTGACCGCCCCCACGATGAGCGCCGTGGTGACCGGGCTCGAGGAGCAGGGCTACGTCACGCGGATCCCGGACGACCAGGACCGCCGCCGCGTGCACGTCGAGATCACCGCTGCGGGCGAGAAGGTCGTCACCGAGACCTTCGAGCGGCGCACGCGGCTGATCATGACCGAGATCACCGAGCTCGACCTCACGGACGACGAGCTGAGGGTGCTGCACGAGGCGAGCATCCTGATGCGGAAGCTGGCCGAGCTGTGAGCCAGATGTTCCGCTCGTTCGGGGCGTTCAACTACCGGATCTGGTTCTTCGGCGCGATCATCTCCAACATCGGCGGCTGGATGCAGTCCACCGCGCAGGACTGGGTGGTGCTCACCGAGCTCACGCACAACGACGCCACCGCCATGGGCGCCACGATGGCCCTGCAGTTCGGGCCGCCGCTCGTGCTCGTCGGGCTCACCGGCCGCGTCGCCGACCGCTTCGACCGGCGACGCATCCTGCTCGTCACGCAGTCGACCCTCATGGTGCTCGCCCTGTGCGTCGCCGTGCTGCTGCTCACCCACGTCATGACGCTGCCGCTCATGCTCGTGTTCGCCGCGTGCTTCGGCGTCGCGAACGCGTTCGACGCCCCGGCCAGGCAGGCTTTCGTCTCCGACATGGTCTCGATGGAGAACGCCTCGAACGCGGTCGCTCTGAACTCGGCGTCGTTCA
This sequence comes from Microbacterium azadirachtae, assembly GCF_000956545.1. Taxonomy (GTDB): domain Bacteria; phylum Actinomycetota; class Actinomycetes; order Actinomycetales; family Microbacteriaceae; genus Microbacterium; species Microbacterium azadirachtae. Next base: position 14,251 of record NZ_JYIT01000052.1, on the reverse strand, counting down.
ACATGGCGCGCCTGATCGGCCCCGCGGTCGGCGGCCTCGCCATCGTCGCCCTCGGATCCGGCTGGGTGTTCGTCACGAACGCGGCCACCTTCCTGGCGATGATCGTGGCGCTGCTGCTCATCCGCACCAGGGAGCTGCTGCCGCGTCCGAAGAACCCCCGGGCCGGGGGTCTCATCGTCGGCCTGCGCTATGTGCGCAGCAGGCCGGATCTGATGGTCGTGTTCGTCATGGTGTTCCTCATCGGCGCATTCGGCATGAACTTCCCGATCTTCGCGTCGACCATGGCGCTCGAGTTCCACAAGCAGGCGGACGGCTACGGCGTGCTCAGCTCGGTGCTCGCGATCGGCTCCCTCACCGGCGCGCTGCTGGCAGCGCGCCGCGATCGGGCCAGGGTTCGGGTGCTCATGCTCGCGGCCGGCGGGTTCGGTGTCGCGTCGCTCATCTCGGCGCAGATGCCCACCTACGTCGCCTACGCGATCACCCTCGTCTTCGTCGGCTTCTCGACCGTGACGATGCTGACGACCGCGAACGGCTACGTGCAGACCACCACGGACCCGGCCCTGCGCGGACGCGTGCTGGCGCTGTACATGGCGGTCGTCATGGGCGCGACGCCGATCGGGGCGCCCATCGCCGGCTGGGTCGCGGACGCGTTCGGCCCGAGGGCGGCGATCTCGGTCGGCGGTGCGGCGGGTCTCGTGGCCTTCGCGATCGGCGCGGGCTGGATGATGTACTCCGGCCGTCTGCACCGGCGGGAGGACGCCCGCTTCCTGCTCGCCCTGGACGAGACGCGCCCCCTGCGGGTGGTCGAGGCGATGCAGCGCGCGGTCACGCCGCCGATCACCAGCGCCACCACGCCGATCCGCACCGAAGCGGGCGGATCCGGCAGGCCCGTCTCCGGCGGTGCGAACGGATCCGGCCCGGAGGACACGGACGCGTGAGCGCCGACGGAGGCCTCGACGACATGCGCGCCCGCCGCTCGCTGCTGCCCGCCCTGGGCGCGCTCTCGGCGTTCGGCCCGCTGTCGATCGACCTGTACATCCCGGCCCTTCCGCAGCTGGGGCGGGACCTGCTGACGACCGAGGCCCTCACGCAGGTGACGATGAGCGCGTGCCTGATCGGCATCGCCGTGGGGCAGCTGCTGTGGGGTCCGGTCAGCGACCGCTACGGTCGCCGTCGTCCGCTGCTGTGGGCGGTGGCCGCCTTCGCGCTGTGCTCGTTCCTGTGCGCTGCGGCGCCGTCGATCGAGCTGCTGATCCTCGTGCGCCTGCTGCAGGGGCTGTGCGGTGCGGCCGGGCTCGCGATCGGGCGCGCGGTCGTGCACGACGTGTTCCACGCGGCGGAGGCGACGGCCGCCTTCGCCGCCCTGACCGCCATCGCGGGAGCCGCACCGGTGCTCGCGCCGCTGATCGGCGGCGGCCTGCTCGCGTTCACGGACTGGCGCGGCCTCTTCCTGGCGCTCGGGGCGATCGGGCTCGCGCTGCTGCTGACGGCCGCCCTGTGCGTGCCCGAGACCCTCGCCACCGCCCAGCGCACCACGGGCGGGCTCGGCAGCGATCTGCGCGGCCTCGGCGCCGCCCTGTCGAACGCCCCGTTCATGGTGTTCGCGATCACGCTGGGGCTCGCCACGGGCGGCTTCTTCACCTATCTGCAGATGTCGTCGTTCGTGCTGCAGCGCGAGTACGGGGTCGGAGCGCAGGGATTCGCCGTCATCTTCGCGGTCAACGCGGGCGGGATCATGCTCGGCGCGTGGATCAGCCGGCGGGTGGCGCGCCGCTCGTCCCGGTCGGCCCCCGACGGCGCCCATGCCGGGATCGCGCGACGACGGCGAGACTCCGGACGCCGGCTCGTGCTCTGGTCGCTCTCGCTCGGCACCGTCGCCGCAGCCGCCGTGCTGCTGAGCGCGCTCCTGCACAGCCCCCTGCCGTGGCTGCTCCCTCCCCTGTTCCTGCTCGTCTCACTGCACGGCGTGAACAACCCGACGCTCACCGCGCTCGCTCTGTCCCGCATCACGCGCGGAGCCGGATCCGCGTCCGCCGTGCTCGGCACCCTGGCTGCGCTGCTCGGCGCCCTGGTGCCGCCGCTGCTGTCGCAGGCGGGGGTGTCGGCGACGCTGATGGGCGCGACCATGCTCGTCGCATTCGCCGCCGCCCTCACCGTGCTGGCTCTCACCGGACGTGTCACGCGCACCGGCGAGTGAGCCCCGTCCGGACGGCCGGACCCGGACGCGGACCGGATCCCGCGAACTTCTTACGAATCCGTGATCTCCGCGCCGTCCGCCCGCGCCGGGTTCCTACGCTGAGGACATGAACGGATCCGCCTGGGGCGTCAGGGCGCGCGCCGCGGCGGCGGGGCTGGCCGCCGCGCTGCTCGGCATCGGCGCGGGCGAACTCGTCGCAACCCTGGTGGCGCCGCAGTCGAGCCCGTTCGCCGTCGTCGGCGGCGTGCTCATCGACGCGGCTCCGGCGTGGGCGAAGGACACCGCGATCGCCCTGTTCGGCACGGGCGACAAGGCGGCGCTGCTCACCGGCATCGCGATCGTGCTCCTCGCCGCGGCGGCCGCGCTCGGCCTCTGCGAGCGGCGCTGGCGGCACCTCGGCGTCGCCGGGTTCGTGGTGCTCGGCGGCGCGGTGTCCCTGCTGGCGCCGCTGCGGGCCGGTGCGGCGACGCTGTCGTGGCTGCCCGCGCTCACGGCGGGGATCGTCGCGGCCCTCACGCTGCGCGCGCTGATGCGGCGCCTCCCCGAGCGCGAGAGGCCTTCCGCGGGGACCGCGCCCGAGAAGCCCTCCGAGGGGACCGCGCCGCAGCACGCCCGAGCCGCAGCCACGCTCCCCGAGGGCACGTCCCGCCGCCGCTTCCTCGCCGGGACGGGCGCGGCCGCGGCGCTCGGCATCCTCGCGACGGTCGCGGCCACGGCGGGGCGAGCAGGGTCCGTCGCGGTCGCCACCGTGCGCAGCGCCCTCCGCCTGCCGAAGCCGGCCGTGCCGGCACCGGCGATCCCCTCCGGCGCCGCACTGCACGTCGACGGGCTCAGCCCGCTGATCACCCCGAACGCCGACTTCTACCGCATCGACACCGCCCTTGTCGTGCCGCAGGTGGATCCGGCGCGCTGGCGGCTGCGGATCCACGGCATGGTCGCCCAGGAGGTGACGCTCACCTGGGACGAGCTGCGCGCGCTGCCCCTCGTCGAGTCGGCGGCGACGCTGTCGTGCGTGTCGAACGAGGTCGGCGGTGACCTCGTCGGCAACGCCGTCTGGCTGGGCTATCCGATCCGCGAGCTGCTGGCGCGGGCGCAGCCGTCGGCCGGCGCCGACATGGTGCTCTCCACCTCGATCGACGGCTTCACGGCCGGCACCCCGCTCGAGGCCCTCACCGACGACCGCGACGCCCTGCTCGCGATCGGCATGAACGGCGAGCCGCTGCCCCTCGAGCACGGCTTCCCCGTGCGGATGGTGGTGCCCGGCCTGTACGGCTACGTCTCCGCGACGAAGTGGGTCACCGACCTGGAGGTGACGCGGTTCGATCGCGCCACCGCCTACTGGACCTCGCGCGGCTGGTCCGACCACGGACCGATCAAGCTCGAATCGCGCATCGACGTGCCCCGGGCCGGGCAGGCGGTGCGCGCCGGCGAGACGACGATCGCGGGGGTCGCCTGGCAGCCGCACGTCGGCGTCTCGGCGGTGGAGGTGCAGGTCGACGACGGTCCGTGGCAGACCGCGGAGCTCGCGCCGGCGATCTCCGCCGACACCTGGGTGCAGTGGCGGGTGCCCTGGCGCGCGGCCGCGGGGCAGCACACGCTCCGCTGCCGCGCGACGGGCGCCGACGGCACCGTCCAGACCGCGACCGTCGCTCCCCCGGCCCCCGACGGCGCGACGGGCTGGCACACGGTCGGCGTGACGGTGAGCTCCTGACCGCCCGGCGCCACCCGCCGCTCCCCCGCGCGAATCCTCACGGAATCCATACGCTTCACTTCCTTCACGAATTCGTGAAATCGGCGTAGCATCGCCGCCATGAACACGATCATCCGCACCGACGGCCTCACCAAGCACTACGGCCGCGTGCATGCGCTCGACGGACTGGACCTCAGCGTCGACGAGGGCCAGGTGCACGGCTTCCTCGGCCCGAACGGGGCCGGCAAGTCCACCACGATCCGGATCCTGCTGGGCCTCGCGCGCAAGACGGGCGGATCCGCGACCGTCTTCGGCCAGGATCCCTGGCACGATGCGGTGCAGATCCACCGGCGGGTGGCCTACGTCCCCGGCGACGTGAGCGTCTGGCCGAACCTCTCCGGCGGAGAGGCCATCGACTTCCTCGCGCGCCTGCGCGGCGCCCGCACGAAAGACACGGCCTATCGCACCGAGCGGGAGCGCCTGACGACGGCGTTCCAGTTCGACCCGCGCAAGAAGGGCCGCGCGTACTCGAAGGGCAACCGGCAGAAGGTCGCGCTCATCGCGGCGTTCGCCGTCCCCGCCGATCTCTACATCCTCGACGAGCCGACGAGCGGACTGGATCCGCTCATGGAGGTCGTGTTCCGGGACGAGGTGCAGCGGATCCGCCGCGGCGGAGCCACCGTGCTGCTGTCCAGCCACATCCTCTCCGAGGTCGAGCTGCTGTGCGACCGGGTCAGCATCATCCGCGCAGGGCGCATCGTCGAATCGGGAACCCTGCAGGAGCTGCGCCACCTCACCCGCACCGAGGTGTCGTTCGAGGCGGCGGACGCTTCCGCCCTCGCCGGCATCCCCGGCGCCCACGACGGCACGCTCGACGACGGCCGGGCCCGGTTCACCGTCGACAGCGACGACATCCCCTCGGTGCTGCCGGTGCTCGCGCAGCGCAGCGTCGCCGGGCTGCGCATCGAGCCGCCCTCTCTCGAAGAGCTGTTCCTGCGGCACTACGGAGACGACCTCGCCGCCCTCCGTGCCGCCGAGGACGCAGGGTCGACGGGCGGCGGGACCCGCGCGTCCCGCCGCGCCGCCATCAAGGAGTCCTGATGCTCGCCACACTGCTGAAGCAGCGCCTGCGCCGAGACTGGCTGCAGCTGCTGCTCTGGATCCTCGCGACCGTGCTCATGGCGTACGCGGGCTTCGCGGGCGTCACCCAGTCGTACGCCACCCTCAAGGACCGTGTCGAGGTGCTGGCGGCCGTGATGGCGAACCCGGTGATCATGATGTTCCGCGGGCTCCCCTCGGGCGCCTCGGAAGGTCAGTTCCTCTCCTTCGAGATCCTGCCGTGGCTGACGATGCTCGCCGCCCTCATGAGCACCTTCCTCGCCGTCCGGCACACCCGCGGCGACGAGGAGGCAGGCCGTGCCGAGCTCGTCGCGGCCACCGCCGTCGGCCGGGCGCTGCCGACCATCGCGACGATCGTCCACGGCGTGGCGGCGAACCTCGTGCTCGGCGTGCTGGTGGCCCTCGCGCTGCTCGGCTCGAAGCTCGAGCCCGCCGGATCCTGGCTCATGGGCGCGACGTCCGCGACGACCGGGATCGCCTTCCTCGGGATCGGGCTCATCGCCGCGCAGCTCATGCGCACCTCGCGCGGTGCGAACGCCCTGACGGTGTGGATCCTCGTCGGCACGTTCCTGATCAACGGGATCGGCAACGTCGCGGGCACGCCGAGCGACGACCTCACGCGCATCAGCAGCTCCGGGCTGGTGTGGGCCTCGCCGTTCGGCTGGGCCGAGCAGGCGCGCCCCTACGACACGAACGACGGGTGGCCGGCGCTCCTCGGCCTCGCGTTCGGCCTCGCGCTCGCGGTGGTCGCCGTGGCGCTGCAGTCGGCGCGCGACATCGGCGAGGGCTTCGTCCCCGCGCGCCCCGGCCGGGTGCACGCGCGTCCGGCGCTGTCCTCCCCGCACGCCCTCGTCTGGCGGCTGACGAACGGCGCCATCGTCGGCTGGGCCGTCGGCGGCGCGCTCACCGGCATCCTGGCGACGAAGCTCTCCGGCCTCGCGGGCCAGATCTCCGGGCAGAACCCCGCCGTGCAGCAGCTCCTGGAGAAGATCGGCAAGGCCGGGAACCTCGAGGAGACGGTGGTGTCGGTGTTCTTCACGATGCTCGGGATCCTGGCCGCCTGCGCCGCTGTGCAGATCGTGGCACGAGTCCGGCAGGAGGAGGCGCACGGCACCGCCGAGATCGTGCTGGCGCAGCCGGTGAGCCGGGTGCGGTGGCTGGCCGACCACCTGCTCGTGGCGACCGCCGCGATCGCGATCGTCGTGGCCGCCGCGATGCTCGCCGCCTACGCCGGTCTCGCCGGCAACGCGCACGCGTCGTCGCTCGCTCGGGTCGTCACCGTGGTCGGACTCGGGCAGGGCCTCGCCGCCTGCGTGTTCATCGTGCTCACCGGGCTCGTCTTCGTGCTGCTGCCCCGCGGCACGATCGGGATCGCGTGGGCGCTCGTGCTGCTGGCGACGGTGTTCGGGCTCTTCGGCCCGCTGTTCGGGCTGCCCGAGTGGACCACACGGTTCTCGCCGTTCTCCGTCGCGCCCATCGTCACCGACGGCGACACGGATCTGCGCGGCACGTGGTGGCTGGTGCTCGTGGTCGCCGCGGGGGCGGCCGCGTCGCTCGCCCTGATGCGCCGTCGCGAGCTCCAGACCGCGGGATGATGGGGTCATGAACGCGCACGCTCCGGAGCCGCCCGTGCACCACGGCGTGGACGCGGCGGAGGAAGCCGCGGCGATGATCACCGCCGTCGGCTTCCCCCGCATGCCCGGCCGCGTGATGATGGCGCTCATCGCCGCCCCTGCGGAGGGGTACAGCGCGGCGGATCTCGCGGACAGGCTCGGCATCAGCGCCGCGGCCGTGTCGGGCGCCGTCCGCTATCTCCAGACGATCCAGGTCATCCGCCGCGTCTCGCGCCCCGACCGCCGCCGCGACCACTACGTCATCATCCCCGACACCTGGTACGGGCTGATGACGAACAACGGCCCGATCTACGAGCGGCTCGCCGCGCACATCGAGGCGATCGGCGCGGAGCACGACGACGACCACGCGGCGCGGGGGCGCGCCGCCGAGATGGCGGAGTTCTTCCGCTTCATGGCGCGCCGGATGCCCGAGCTCGTCGACGAGTGGGAGGCCTTCCGGGCGGAGCACCACCCACCGGCCTGACCCGGTCCCGCCTGCCGCGTGTCCGTTCCCCGGATTGCCCCTCCGTCCGGTGTGCCGGCCGTCTCGGACGGGCGCAAGGGTGGGTGCGGCCATGCCGCGATGCGGTGCCGAAGCCGGGCGCGGCCCGCACGGCGCACCGCCTCCCACGCCGAGACCCCCACGTGACGTCGAAACCCCCACGCCGCAGCGACTGCGTGTGGGGGTTTCGACGCGCCGCGGGGGTCTCGGCGAGATCGGGCGGGCCCTACCGAGCCGGCGCCCGGCCGCGGGGTCAGCCCTCGAGCACCAGGCGGAGCTGCTCGAGCGCCCAGTCGAGCTCGGTCGCGCGCACCACGATGGGCGGCGCGATGCGGATCGTCTGGCCGTGCGTGTCCTTGACCAGCACCCCGCGATCGAGGAGCCTCTCGGCCACCTCGCGTCCGGTCCCGCGGGTCGGGTCGATGTCGACGCCCGCCCACAGCCCGGCGACGCGCACCGCGGTGACGCCCTGGCCGATGAGCGACTCCAGGCCCTCGCGCAGATGCTCGCCGAGCGCCTTCGCGCGCTCCTGGAACTCGCCGGAGGACAGCATCTCCACGGCCCGCAGCCCGACGGCCGCGGCGAGCGGATTGCCGCCGAACGTGGATCCGTGCTCGCCGGGGCGGATCACGCCCAGCACGTCCTCGTTCCCGACGACCGCCGAGACGGGCAGGATCCCGCCGCCCAGTGCCTTGCCGAGGAGGTAGAGATCGGGCACGACGCCCTCGCGATCGCAGGCGAACGTCTCGCCCACCCGGCCGAGGCCGGACTGGATCTCGTCCGCGACGAACAGCACGTTCCGCTCGTCGCAGATCTCGCGGATCCGGCGCAGGTAGCCCTCGGGCGGGATGATCACGCCGCCCTCGCCCTGGATCGGCTCGATCAGCACCGCGACGGTGTCGTCGGTGATCGCCGCGGCGATCGCCTCCGCGTCGCCGTAGGGCACCGCGTCGAAGCCCGGCGTGAAGGGGCCGAAGCCGTCGCGGGCGGACTCATCGTCGCTGAAGCCGACGATGGTGGTCGTGCGACCGTGGAAGTTGCCCTGCGCGACGATGATGCGCGCCGCGTCGGGCCGCACGCCCTTGACCCGGTATCCCCAGGCGCGCGCGACCTTGATGCCGGTCTCCACGGCCTCGGCGCCGGTGTTCATCGGCAGCACCAGGTCCTTGCCGCACAGCTCGGCCAGGGCGGCGGCGAACGGCTCGAGCCGGTCGCTGCGGAACGCCCGGCTGGTGAGCGCGACGCGCCCCAGCTGCTCTTCGAGCGCCGCCACGAGAGCGGGGTGGCGGTGGCCGAAGTTGACCGCGGAATAGGCGGCGAGCAGGTCGAGGTAGCGCTTGCCCTCGACGTCGGTCACCCAGGCGCCCTCGCCGCGCGCGATGGTCACGTCGAGCGGCGCGTAGTTGCGGGCGACATGGGGCTCCGTCGAGGAGGCGGCCGAGTCGGCCGTGAGCTCTGCGGCGGCTGTCACTTGGCACCGCGCAGTTCGAGGGTGCAGCACTTGATGCCGCCGCCGCCGAGCAGCAGCTCGCTGAGGTCGACGGTGAGCGGGTTGTAGCCGCGCTCGCGCAGCTGCTTCTCGAAGCCGGTGGCACGCGGCGAGATGATGACGTTGTAGCCGTCGCTCGCGGAGTTCAGCCCGAAGACGGCGCCGTCCTCGTCCGAGACCAGGATCGCGTCCGGGAAGCGCTCCTCGAGGATCGCCCGGCTCGCGTCGTCGAAGGCGTGCGGCAGGTAGGCGATGTTGGCGCTCGCCGGTCCGCCGTTCTCCTCGCCGACGACCGGATCCAGCACCGTCAGCGCGGTGTCGAGGTGGTAGAAACGCGGGTCGACGAGCGTGAGCGTCACGACCTCGCGGCCGAACACCTCGCTCACCTCGCGGTGGCTGTCGCCGGCCGAGCGGAAGCCGGTGCCGGCGAGGATCACGTCGCCCGCGAGCAGGAAGTCGCCCTCGCCCTCGTTGATCTCCTTCGGCAGCACGGTGTCGAAGCCGTTCGCGCGGAACCAGTCGGCGAACGCCGGGGCCTCGCCCTGGCGCTGCTCGTAGTAGAACGAGGGCACGTAGGCGCGGCCGTCGATGACGAAGCCGCCGTTGGCGGTGTAGACCATGTCGGGGTAGCCGGCGAGCGGCTCGATGAGCTCCACCTCGTGGCCCAGCTCGAGGTACAGGTCGTAGAGCTTCTGCCACTGCGCGACGGCCTTCGCGGTGTCGGTCGGGTTCGCCGGCTCCATCCACGGGTTGATGCTGTAGTTCACCGTGAAGTGCTCCGGCTTGCACATCAGGTACCGGCGGTGGTGCGCGGTGCGGGTGGGCGTGGCGGCCGTGGCGGTCTCGGGCGTCGACATGAGGCTCCTCAGAATCTCCGGTAGCGGCGGACGCTGTCCTCAGGCCCGGCGGTCCTTCGATCCGTTGTGCGGAGAAGATGCGACACGGGCACGCCGCCGTCCATTGTCGCACCCGAGCCTGAGCGTGGCCAGATCGCCGGGCCGCTCAGATGACCTCGGCGCTCCAGTCGTCCGGGTTCCCGTAGCGGTGGGCGGTGATCGCGATCGCCTGCTCGTGCAGGAACGGCAGCAGCTCGATCCGCCCGGCCGTGGTGACCTCGCCCGCGAAGATCGCGAGATCCGGATCCCCCTGCACGGCCTCGGCGAGCGCGGCGTGCAGGGCCGCCACGTCGTCGGGCGCCCCCACGATGCGCACCCGGTCGGCGCGCGGCAGCGGCCGGGCCTCGTCGCCGGGCTCCGCCTCGCTCTCCGTCGGCTTCGGCGAGGGGAGGCGAAGGGATCCTTCGGGATCCGGCACCGGCGGGGCGGTGAAGCGCTGGATCCACTGCGCGTCGGTCTCGACGAAGACGGTGACCCCGGCCTCGCCCAGCACGCGCCGCACCGCGGCGGGCAGGCCGACCGGGGACGAGAGCGTGAACGCGCCGCCGCCGCGGATCGCCGCGATCGCCACACGCAGCAGGGCGCGCAGGGGGGCTTCGCCGGTCGCCCTCACGGCGACCGGAACGGGGCGGTAGCGGAAGAGATTGCGCTCCACGCCCAGTCGCGACACGTCCCGCACCCGCCCGAACTCGCGGTCCCAGGCGAGCGCGTCGGAGAGCGCCGCGCGGCGCAGCCATTCGAACGCGGTGTAGTCGAGCGACGGCTGGGCCGACTCGATCAGGGCGGTGATCCGCGAATCGAGTCCGCGCAGGTGCAGCGTGGTGGATCCGCTGCCGCCGGTGTCCCGCCACGTGCCGAGGCCGAGGAGGTGGTTGGGGCCGCCCGCCTTCGCGCCGCCGCCGACCGAGGAGCGCTTCCAGCCGCCGAACGGCTGGCGCTGCACGATGGCGCCGGTGATGCCGCGGTTGACGTAGAGGTTCCCCGCCTGCACGCGGTCGAGCCAGAGCGCGAGGTCGTCGGGGTCCTGGGTGTGCAGGCCGGCGGTGAGGCCGTACTCCACGGCGTTCTGCAGCTCGATCGCGCGGGCGAGCGTGGGCGCGTGCATGATGCCCAGCACGGGGCCGAAGAACTCCTCCCGGTGGAAGCGCGACCCCGGCTGCACGCCGATCCGGATCCCGGGGCTCCACAGCCGGCCACCGGATCCGGGCACCTCCTGCGGCTTCAGGAGCCACTTCTCGTCCGGCCCGAGCTCGGTGAGCGCCCAGAGCAGCTTGCCCTGCGGGGGCTCGATCACGGGGCCGACCTCGGTGCGCGGATCGTCGGGCCAGCCGACGTGCAGGGACCGGGTCGCGTCGAGCAGCTGCCGCGCGAAGCGCTGCGAGCGCCCGATGGGTCCCACCAGGATGGCGAGCGACGCCGCCGAGCACTTCTGCCCGGCGTGCGCGAAGGCGCTGCGCACGAGATCCGCCACCGCGAGGTCCAGGTCCGCCGACGGGGCGATCACGAGCGCGTTCTTGCCGCTGGTCTCGGCGTGCAGCGGCAGGTCGTGCCGCCAGCTGCGGAACAGGGCCGCCGTCTCGAAGGACCCGGTGAGGATCACCCGGTCGACGTCGGGGTGGGCGATGAGGTCGCGGCCGAGGTCCGCCTCGGAGATGTCGACGAACGCGAGCAGGTCCCGCGGGATGCCCGCGTCCCAGAGCGCGGCGGTGATCACCGCCGCCGAGCGCCGCGCCTGCGGGGCCGGCTTGAACACGACGCCGGATCCGGCGGCGAGCGCGGCGAGCACCCCGCCGGCGGGGATCGACAGCGGGAAGTTCCACGGCGGCGCGACGACGGTGAGCCGGGACGGCACGAAGGCGGCGCCCGGCACGGCGTCGAGCTCCCTCGCCCGCGCCGCGTAGTAGCGCGCGAAGTCGACGGCCTCGCTCACCTCGATGTCGCCCTCGGAGAGGATCTTGCCGGTCTCTGCGGCGGCGACCTCGATGAGCTCCGCCCGGCGGGACTCGAGCACGGTGGCGGCGCGGAGCAGCACCTCGCCGCGCTCGGCGGCGGGGCGGGATCCCCAGTCCGCGGCCGCGACACGGACGCGCGCGACGATGCGGTCGAGCTCCGCGGGGTCGGTGACGAGGGCGCTGCGAACGAGCCCCTCCCCGGCCGTGCTGCCCTCGATGCGCGCGAGGATCCCGCGGGCCCACTCCCGGTTCGCGGGGAGGGACGGGTCGCTGTCGGGGGTGTTGCGGAAGCCGGGGGCGCCGGCGGCGACCGCGGAGTCGTCCTCGCGCGCGGCGAAGACGGCGGTCTCCACGAACGTGTCGCCGGGGTCGACGGCCTCGGCGATGCCCAGCACCGCCTGCGTGAGCGCCGCGGCCTCGGTGTCCGGATCCGTGGTGAGCGCCGCCGACTCGTGCACGGGGGCGAGACGGTTCTGCCGGCGGCGCGGACCGGTCGGCAGCCCGGGGTCGGCGGAGCGCTCGAGCGAGAGCGCGAACCGGTTGATCTCGCGGTCGAGCAGGTCGGGCTCCTCGTGCAGGCGGAACGCCGCCGAGAGGAAGTTCTCCTTGGACGCGTTCTCCTCGAGCCGCCGCACGAGGTAGCTGATGGCGACGTCGAACTCGCGCGGCTTCACCACGGGCACGTACAGGAGCACGTGCCCGACCTCGCGGCTCACGGCCTCGACCTGCCCCTGCGCCATGCCGAGCAGCATCTCGAACTCGAGAGGCGCGGAGGCGGATCCGGGCGCTCCTCCCGCCGGGCCGTCCGTGCCGTCGAGCGCGACCGGGTCGGGCCGCACGCCGCGGTCGCCCGCGAGCAGCCAGGCGTAGGCGATGTCGAAGAGGTTGTGCCCGGCGACGCCGATGCGCACCGCCCGCACGGATTCGGGCGTGAGCGCCGCGTCGAGGCAGCGCAGGTAGTTCGCGTCGGTGTCGATCTTGGTGTCGTAGGGCGCGGGCGTCCATCCGTGCAGCGCGGCCTCGACGCGCTCCATCGCGAGGTTGGCGCCCTTCACCAGCCGCACCTTGATCGGGGCGCCGCCGTGGTCGACGCGGTCCTTCGCCCAGGCGGTGAGCTCGCGGAGCGCCGGAAGCGCGTCGGGCAGGTAGGCCTGCAGCACGATGCCGGCCTCGAGGTCCTTCAGCCGCGGATCCTCCATGATGCGGGTGAACACCGCGATCGTGAGGTCGAGGTCGCGGTACTCCTCCATGTCGAGGTTGATGAAGGTCGGGACGGAGCCCGCCCCAGGCGCCGCGGCCGTGAGGTAGAGGGGCATCAGCCGCGCGGCGACCTGCTCGACGACCTCATCGAACGCCCACATCGAGATGCGGCTCACCACCGACGACACCTTCACCGAGACGTAGTCGACGTCGTCCCGGCGGATCAGCTCGTGGATCCCGTCCAGGCGGCGCTGCGCCTCGTCCTCGCCGAGCACCGCCTCGCCGAGCAGGTTGAGGTTGAGCCGCGCGCCGCCCGCGCGCAGCTTCGCGATCGCCGGTCCCAGCTTGGCGGGGCGGGCGTCGGCGATGAGATGGCCGACCATCTCGCGCAGCACGGTGCGTGCGATCGGCACGGTCGGAGCCGGGAGGCCCGGGGCGACCAGACCGCCGGCGCGCACCGCGGCGCGCAGGTACCAGGGCAGGAATCCCGGCACGAGCGGCGCCACCCGGTGCAGGCCGGACGCCGCGGCGCCGAGGCTCTCGGGGCGCATCACGTCGTCGACGAAGCCGAGCGTGAACGACAGGCCGTGCGGATCCCGCAGCACGGCGGCCAGGCGCTCCGCTGCCGGATCCGCCTGCGACTGGGCGGCCTCGTCGATCCAGCGCTGGGCGAGGGCCACGGCCTTGCGGGCGCGCTCGGTCTGTGCGGCGTGCAGCCACTGCGGCATGTGCGTGCGGTCCTCCCTCTCGCGCTGTCGGGTGGGCGCGCGAGTGCTCACTCCCAGCATGGCGCTCTCCGGCCCGCAGAAAGGGGCGGCACGCCCGCCCGCGCACCCTGAATATGCTGTACGCGTGGGGGAACGGGACGAGCCGCTGCCGGCGTCGCGCGAGGAGGCCGACGCGGCCACGCGCGCGGCATCCGAGGCGCGGATCACGGCCTGGGCCCGCAAGATGGCCGACCGCGTGCCGACGGCCTGGTTCGTCAGCGGCGCCGGCGCCGTGCTGCTCGCCTCGACGGCCGCGTTCGGGGGCCTTGCGGACGTGCCGGTGCCGAAGCCGCCGAAGCTCCACGCCGGAGAGCACTACGTCGGATCCGACCTCGACATGTCGGTGGTCAGCGCGGCCATCGGAGGCGAGGTGCGCGGCACCGGCCTCTCCCCCGCCGCCGGGCAGCGCACGCTCGTCGTCGTGCTCGACGTCACGAACGAGTTCTCCAAGCCCCGGTCCGCCTCGGCCAAGGACGCGCTCAAGGGCGTCACGGTCAAGGACGTGGCCGTGCAGGGGTTCAGCCCGGACCGCACGGTGGACGGCAGCAGCGTCTCCTTCCTTCAGCCCGGGGTGGCGACGCGCGTGCGGATCTCCTGGCTGGTGGACGCGGACGACGTCGCCCCCGGGGACGAGATCCAGGTCCTCCTGCCCGATTCGACGCACTTCGTGGGCGAGCTCTTCACCCGCGGCGACTACTGGGCCGACATCCGGACCGGCGCGTACGTCACGGTCGGCGTCGACGAGCTGCCCGCCGAGGACGAGGTGACGTGGGCACGATGACGGACGACGCGACCCCCATCCGGCGGGGTTGGTGGCGCAGCAACC
>NZ_JYIT01000051.1 GCF_000956545.1 Microbacterium azadirachtae | reverse complement strand
CTGGGGCTGGACCGCACTCGCATACCGTGCGCTGACCACCACGGAACGCCCCACCGCGGTGCGCGAGCGCCCCGGCCTCGGCTGGTTCGGTCTGCTGCCGTCCAACGCCTTCGGGGCCGTGGCCGCGGCCTGACTCTCCGCCTTCACGCGCGCCGTCTGCGCGGCGGTGCCCCGCGGGGCGGCCGACGCCGTGCGACGCGGCTTCGCCGGCGGCGAGGAGTCTTTGGGCGCGCGAGGGTCATGGGATGCTCCGGTCATGCATTCACGGTAGCAACCGGGTGCTGCGAAATCCGGGCGGACCGCCCGAAGTGACGGGATGCGACGCAGAGGATGTCGCCCATGACGAACCTGGGAATGCACCGAGCACTCGATAACGGAATGGCATCGCGCCTCCCCCGCACATGCTGCGATCAGGGCGGATCGATACCATGGCAGCTGGCACGAGGAAGTGTCCCATCGGTGACATGACCGTGAACACACGTAACAGGAGCTTTTCTGTGACTCTTCAGACCATCATTCTCGCTGCCGGGATGGGCTCGCGCCTCGGGCGCTCCCTCCCGAAGCCGCTGACCGAGCTCAACGACGGACGCTCGATCATGCAGCAGCAGCACGACAACATCCACGCGGCGTTCGGCGACGACGTCCGCATCACGACGATCGTCGGCTACCGCGCCGAGACGATCATCGAGGCGTTCCCCGACGTGAACTACGTGCACAACGAGCGCTACGACCAGACCAACACGTCCAAGAGCCTGCTGCGCGGCCTCGCCGCCACCGGGCGCAGCGGCGTGCTGTGGATGAACGGCGACGTCGTGTTCGACCCGCGCATCCTGGGCCGTGCGATCGCCCTCATCGAGCGCGACCAGTCCTTCGTCACCGTCAACACCGCGAAGGTCAGCGACGAAGAGGTCAAGTACACCGTCGACGCCGAGGGCTACATCAAGGAGCTCTCCAAGACCGTCAAGGGCGGCATCGGCGAGGCCGTCGGCATCAACTACATCTCCTCGCGCGACAAGCAGGCCTTCATGCGCCAGCTGCAGCGCGTCGACGACCAGGACTACTTCGAGCGCGGTCTCGAGCTCGCGATCGTCGAGAACGGGCTGCTGCTCGAGCCGATGGACATCTCGGATCTGTACGCCGTCGAGGTCGACTTCGCCGAGGATCTGGAGCGGGCGAACCTCTTCGTCTGATCCCGTCCCCTTCCCGCGAGAGCCCGTGCCCTGTGCACGGGCTCTCCGCGTCTTCGGGCGTCCTCGCAGGACGATCGACATAGGCTCTGGTCCATGGGGCGAAACGAGCGCAGCACGGGCGACAAGACCGTGCACCGGATCCACTCCCTCCCTGACGATGCACCGTGGGCGGGCGGTCTGCCTCCTGCCGGATCGTCCGAGCATCCGATGCACATCCGTGGCCTCGACCGGGTGCTGGCGGTGCAGCGTCCTCTCGTGCTCGCGCACATCCGCAGCATCCGCCTGCGACACCCCGACGCCACCCCGGCGCAGATCATCACCCTGCTGGAGCGGCGCTACCTCGCCGCGGTGACGACCGGCGGTGCGGCGGTCGGCGCCACGGCCGTGATCCCCGGGATCGGCACCGGGGTCACCCTCGCGCTCTCGGGCGTCGAGACCGCCGGCTTCGTCGAGACGACGGCGCTGTTCGCCCAGTCGATCGCCGAGGTGCACGGAATCACGGTCGAGAACCCCGATCGCGCCCGAGCGCTGGTGATGACCCTCATGCTCGGCAAGGAGGGCGTGGACCTCATCCGCCAGCTGGCCGGCCAGGCGGCCGGCAAGGGGGCGGGCCGACCCGCGTACTGGGGGGAGCTCGTGACGAAGTCCCTCCCCCGGGCCGCCGTGGGACCCCTCGCCGACCGGCTCAAGAACATGCTCATCAAGCAGTTCGCCGGCGTCGGCGGGGCTTCGTTCCTCGGCAAGGCACTGCCGTTCGGCGTCGGCGCCGTGATCGGCGGTGCGGGGAACCACGTGCTCGGCCGTCGGGTCCTGGCCAGTTCGCGTCGTGCGTTCGGGCTTCCGCCGGCTGTGCTTCCCGCCGAGCTCGAACCGCAGGAGGGCGCCCAGCGCATCGAGAGCCGGATCGCCCGGGGCGCGCAGCTCGCGGGCACCGCCGTCGCCGGCGCGGCCGGCTCCGCGGCACGCGGCGTCGGCGTGGTCGGCCGTCGAGCCGTCGAGGCCGTTCGTCGCAGGCCGGCGCCGATCTCCGATCCCGAGGCTCCGGGGCCGGGGCTGCATCCCACGCAGCCCGCCGACGAGGAACTCTGACCGGCCTGCACACCCGCGCCGCGAGAGAAGTTCTGCACCGCTGCCGCCGTGACCGCAGCACGCGGCTCGTGACCGTCGGCGCCCGCTCCTAGCGTGGCGGCATGACCCGCTCCCCCGATCCGACGACGGCGAGAACGCCCGACGCGTCCTACCCCGTGCCGTGGCGCATCGACCGCCGTGATCGCGCGCACCCCGTGGTCACGAACGCCGCCGACGGCGTGGACTTCGTGCGGGCGTTCGCCCGCACCTCGACGGATCCCGGACGCACGATGCTCTGGGGCCGCGTGCGGCCAGGGGAGCAGTTGGAGATCTGCCTGTGCGACACCGACGTGGACGATGTCGTGGTCACGCTGGCCTGGTTCCGCCCGGACGACGGACTGGAATACGTGTGGCGATTCGTCGTCTGAGCCCCGGTGTACTCTCGAATCCGCCCGCTCCCGGGACGCTCTCATCAGAAGGACGCGAATGAGCTCTGCACTGACCGGCAACAGCCGGACGACCCGTCTGGCGCTGCTGGTCGGCATCGCCGCGGCGACCGTGGGCATCATCTACGGATACGACTCGTCCAACATCGGCGGCGCGATGCTGTACCTCGCCGAGGACTTCCATCTCGATGCCGCCGCGCAGTCCTGGGTCACGACCACGGTCGTCGTCGGGGAGATCCTCGGAGCGCTGTTCGGCGGCGCGCTCGCCAACCGCATCGGCCGGAAGCCGACGATGGTCGTCGTCGCCGTGTCGTTCGCGGCGTTCTCGCTGCTGTCCGGCCTCGCGCCGTTCCTCTGGGTGCTGGTGATCGCGCGGTTCCTGCTCGGCCTGACCATCGGCGTCTCGGTCGTGGTCGTGCCCGTCTTCGTCGCCGAGTCCGCACCCGCACGCTCACGCGGCGCCTTCCTCGTGCTCTATCAGGTCGCCACGGTGTCCGGCATCATCCTCGGCTACCTCGTGGCGATGGCGCTCGCCCCCACCGAGAGCTGGCGGTGGATGCTCGGTCTCGCTGCGATCCCGGGCGTGATCATCACTCTCGTGCTGCTCCGCCTCCCCGACACCGCGCGCTGGTACGTGATGAAGGGCCGCACATCCGAAGCCCGGAGCACGCTGGCGCGCATCGAGGGTCCCGAGGTCGACGTCGACGCCGAGATCGAGACGATCACGGCGGGGTTCGCCGCCGGCCACACGGCGTCGTGGCGCGACCTCCTGCGCAAGCCCTTTCTCCGGGCCACGCTGTTCGTGGTCGGGCTCGGCTTCTTCGTGCAGCTGACCGGCATCAACGCGATCGTGTACTACAGCCCACGCATCTTCGAGGCGATGGGCTTCACCGACGACATCGTCAAGCTCGGCCTCTCCGCGCTGGTGCAGGTCGCCGGTCTGGTCGCGGTGTTCGTCGCCCTGCTCGTGATCGACCGGATGGGCCGCCGCCCCGTGCTGCTGATCGGCATCGGGACCATGGTGCTGGCCAACCTGCTGCTGGTGATCGTGTTCGCGATCGGGGGCGGGCACTTCGACGGGGCGCTCACGATCGCCGGGTTCATCGGGCTCGTGCTGTTCACGGCCGGCTTCACCTTCGGCTTCGGCTCGCTGGTGTGGGTCTACGCGGGCGAGGCGATGCCGGCGCACCTGCGCTCGCTCGGCGCGAGCGTGATGCTCACCAGCGACCTGGTCGCGAACGTCATCGTCGGAGCCTTCTTCCTCACGATCCTGAACGCACTCGGCGGCGCAGGGGCGTTCGCCGTCTTCGGGGTCATCGCGATCCTCGCGTTCTTCTTCGTGGTCTGGCTGGCGCCGGAGACCAAGGGGCGCCCGCTGGAGGACATCGGGCGGTACTGGGAGAACGGCGGACGCTGGTAGCCCGACGCGCCCGAGCCGTGCTCCCGCCGGTCTCGCAGGCCGGACGTGCAAGGATCGACGGGTGAGCCGTTCCGACCCGTCCGCCCCCGACCAGGGTGCAGCGCTGTCCGGCGCGGGCGTGTCGTTCGTGATGCCCGTGCTGAACGAACGCGCGTACCTGGAGCATGCGGTCGAGTCGGTGCTCGCGCAGGACGTGGACGGTCCCACGGAGCTCGTCCTGGCTCTGGGCCCCTCCTCGGACGGCACGACCCAGCTCGCCGAGCGCCTCGCAACACGCGAGCCCCGGCTCCGCATCGTGCACAACCCCGCCGCCGACATCCCGGTGGGGCTCAACACGGCGATCCGGGCGAGCAGCCACCCCACGATCATCCGGGTCGACGCGCACTCCGAGCTCTCCCCCGGCTACGCCCGGCGGGCGATCCAGACGCTCGAGCGCACCGGAGCGGCGAACGTCGGCGGCGTCATGCGCGCCGATGGCCGCACCCCGTTCCAGACCGCCGTCGCCCGCGCATACAACTCGCCCGTCGGCCTCGGCGGAGGCAGCTATCACGGGGGCACCCGCGAGGGCACGGCCGAGTCCGCGTACCTCGGCGTCATGCGGCGCACCGTGCTCGACGAGGTGGGGCTGTTCGACGAGTCCATCCGCCGCGGTGAGGACTGGGAGCTCAATCTGCGGATCCGTCAGGCCGGGCACACCGTGTGGTTCGATCCGCAGCTCGCCGTGACCTATTGGCCGCGCGAGAGCTGGATCCGGCTCGCGCGGCAGTTCCGCTCGACCGGCGCATGGCGAGGAGAGCTCGTGCGCCGCTACGGGCGCAGCAACGGCCTGCGCTTCTTCGCGCCGCCCGCACTCCTGGTGATCCTCGCCCTCGCCCTCGTGGTCGCGGTGCTCCAGGTGACCGGGGTGCTGTCCGGCGTGCCGGGACTGCTCGCCTCGATCGTGTATCTGCCGCTCATGGCATACGCCGTGCTGGTGATCGCGATGGCGCTCGCCCCCGGACGCCCGACGGATCCCCCGCGCTCCGCCCGCGAGCGCATCTGGACGCTCGCCGTGCTCCCGACCATGCACCTGTCGTGGGGGCTCGGCTTCCTCATGGGCGTCCTGCGCGGCGCGCACGACACGGTCGACACGTCCCGGCTGGGCACGCGGAACACGCCCCTGCCCTGACCCCGTCCGGGCCCGGGATCGTGCGTGCGGCCGCGTCAGGCCTCCAGCCAGCCGAGATCCAGGATCCGATCGACCACCCGCGCAGACGCGGCCCCGTCGTCCCGGCCGTTGAACTGCGCCTGCCATGCGACGTACTTGGGTGCGTGCTCGGCGAGAGCCGACACATCGGAGAGCGCGGCGACCAGCTCGTCCTGCGTGCGGACGAGGGGGCCCGGGGCGCGCGCGGCGAGATCGAAGTAGAAGCCGCGCAGCTTCCCCCGGTAGTGCTCCAGATCGGGCACCAGGAAGTACATCGGCTTGCCGGTGGCGCTGAAGTCGAACATCACCGAGGAGTAGTCCGTGACGAGCGCGTCGGCGACCAGCAGCAGCTCCGCTGTGTCGGGGTAGCCGGTCACGTCGATGACGCGGGAACCCGCCTGATCGCGACCCGGACGGATGGTGCGGGAGTGCCCGCGCACGAGCACGACGCAGTCGCCGGCCTCGGCGAGCGCGTTCGGGTCCACGAAGTCGACCATCTCGGATCGGTCGTCGCGCCAGGTCGGCGCGTACAGCAGCACCCGGTCCCCCGGATCGATGCCGAGCGCGGCGCGGATGCGCGCGGGATCGCCCGTGGTGAGCACGTCGTTGCGGGGGTACCCGTCGACCCACACCGGCTTGCGGAGGAATGCGTACGCCTTGCGCAGCACCCGCTCGGCATACGGGTTCTGCGCAAGCAGCACATCCCAGCGACGGGACTCCCGGACCACGGCGAGCCAGCGCCGCGGATGGAGCCCTGGACGATGCAGCGCGAGGCGCTTGAGCGGAGTGCCGTGCCAGGTCTGCAGCACCCGCTGCCCCGGCTTGCGATCGAAGCGGCGGCGCAGCCAGTCGTTCACGATGAGGAGCCGCGCATCGGCGCGCGCCCGCCACCACTCGGGGGACCCTTCCACGACCGGCACCGCACCGTCCGGCACGGGGACGGAGAGGTCGACGACGCTCCAGTACCGGGTGACGCCGGGAGCGCGTGCGGCGAGCTCCCGGTCGATGGCCCCGGGGTTGCAGCCGCTGGACTGTCCGTAGAAGGCCTCGAAGAAGACCGCGTTCTCCCCGGCACCGGGCAGCGCCGCGTAGCGCCCCTCGAGCGCGAGGCGTCCCTCCGCGGTCTCGTACGCCGGATCGACCGGTGCGGCGACCTGCAGGTCGCCGCCGGCAGATCCGACGCGGAGGCCCGGAAGGACCACGGTCTCGACAGCGGGGAGGGCCGTCGTGCGACCGTCGACGACCAGTGCATAGTCGCCCGTCGGCAGTGGCAGCTCCGGGCCGCCCCACCGCGAGGCGCGCAACGGCAGCACGGCGCTCCAGGCCGCGCCGTCGTTCGCCGTGACGATGTCGGAGGCGGCGGCGACCGCGCGGCGGCCGACGAGCTCGATCCCGTCCGGCGCGGATCCGTCCCCGCCGATCAGCAGCTCCTGCTGCTCCTCGTCGATTCGGGCGGTCGTGACGCGGCTGGTCATGGGGTTCCCTTCGAAGCGGGGGTCGGCGACGCGGAGCCCGCGCGGGAGAGGATCGCCGCCAGCACCCGGTCGGTGTTGCGTCCGTCCCGGTGCGCGTGCATGCGGGCGCTGAGTTCAGAGGACAGCGCCGCGCGGCGGGCGCGTTCCGCGTCGTCGGTGAGCACGCCTTCGAGCTGCGCGGCGGCCGTCGCCCAGTCGGGTGCCGGGTCGGCCCCGGCCACCTCGGCGTAGGTCCCGTAGAAGCCGCGCGACGCCGCGTACTCGACGGGATCGGGCGCGAGGTAGACGACGGGCATGGCGAGGAGTCCCACATCGTACGCGAGCGACGAGTAGTCGGTCACGAGCACGTCGATCGCGGGCAGCACCGGCGTGATGTCGGCGAGCACGGCGGAGCCGATCGCGCGCACCCGATCGGTGGCCTCAGGAGGACGGTACTCGCCCTCGCCCAGCGGGTGGGAGCGCACGAGCAGCACGCTGTCGGTGCGCTCGAGGACATCGACGAGGCGCGCCCACTCCGTGGCGGTGGGGACGGCAGGATCCGGCGCGCCGTCGCGCCAGGTGGGCGCGTAGAGCACGACGCGCGAGCCCTCGGGGATCGGCCCGACCGCGGCATCGCGACGCGCCGCGGCATCGGCGCGTCGCGCGGACGGCTCCCCGGCGGAGAGCACGTCGACACGCGGCTCCCCCGTCACCAGCACCTGCTGCACGCCGAGGCCGAAGGCCGACTCCAGCCGGGCGCGCGCCCGGTCCGACGCGGCCGGCAGCACCCGGATCCGTCTCGTCTGACCGCGGTAGAGCAGGCCGAGGAGGCGCTGCAGCGGCACGAAGCGCGGCAGGAAGGCGCTCTGCACGGTGGCCGGAGAGTCCAGCCCGATGCGCTTGAGCGGGATGCCGTGCCACAGCTGCACGACGACGGCGGGGCGCGCGAGGCCTCCGGAGACCGCATAGCGGTTGACGTCGCCGAAGCCGTGCGTGACCACGACCACGCCCGCCCGGGCGGTCGCCCACCAGCCGCGCACGCCGCTCTTCGGGATCGCGGGGATGCCGAGCTCGGCGGCCTCACGCAGCTCACGGTCCGAGCCGGTCAGCCAGACGGGCTGCAGCCCGGCCTCGGTCGCCGCCCGCCAGAGGGCGAGCGCACCGTCGCCGATCCCGGCCCCGCAGCCGATCACCCAGCCGCGCCCGCGCGGGACGACGGCGGTGCCCAGGCGGCCGAGCAGGTAGAGCGGGATCCTCAGCAGCTTGCCGGCGTTACCCGCACGGAAGGAGAAGGACGCCACCCCGCGAGCCTATCGCGGGGTGGCGTCCTTCTTCTGAGGCAAGGTTCAGGCGCGGGTCACGGGGTGAGCGTGCCCAGGGTCACCGTGATGTCCTGGCTCTTGCCGTCGCGGACGATCGTCAGCGTGGCGGAGCTGCCGCCGGCGACCGAGCGCACCTGCGCCGTGAGGTCGCTCGCGTCGCTGATCGGGTTGCCGTTGAAGCCGGTGACCACGTCGCCGGCCTGGATGCCGGCGTTCGCCGCGGCGCCGCCGCTCGTGACCGAGGCGATCGCGGCGCCGACGACGGTCGCGCCCTTCTGCCCGCTCGCGTCCTGCACGGTCGCGCCGAGCAGGCCGTGCGTCGCCTTGCCGTCGGAGATGATGTCGTTCGCGATGCGCTTGGCGATGTTCGACGGGATCGCGAAGCCGACGCCGATGTTCCCCGACTGGCCGGACGAGGACGACGAGGATCCGGCGCTGGCGATGGCCACGTTCACGCCGATGAGCTTTCCGTCGCTGTCGACCAGCGCCCCGCCGGAGTTGCCGGGGTTGATCGCCGCATCGGTCTGGATCACCGAGATCGAGATGGTCGAGGCGGAGCTCTGCGACCCGGAGCCGCGGCCCGGGATGTCGAACTGGAACGGCTGCTGGGAGCCGTCCTGGTTCGGGCTCTTCTGCTGGTCCCCGCCGCTCTGGGAGGGCGCTGCGGACGACTGGATCTGGATGCTGCGGTTGAGCGCGCTGACGATGCCCGTCGTCACCGAGTTCGCCAGCCCCAGCGGAGCGCCGACGGCGACCGTCATCGATCCGACGTTGAGCTTGGACGAGTCGGCGAACTCCATCGGGGTGAGGCCCGAGCCGTCCTTCACCTTGATGACGGCCATGTCGTAGGTCGCATCGATGCCGACGACGGTGGCGTCGAGGATGCGGCCGTCCGAGGTGGTCACGCGGATGGCGGGATCGGACACCTCGCCGTCCAGCGTCACCACGTGCGCGTTGGTGAGGATGTGCCCTTCCTTGTCGAGCACGATGCCGGAGCCGGATCCCGCGGCGCTGGATCCGGACACCTCGATCGTGACGACCGAGGGCACGGCCTTGGCGGCGATCGCGGTGGCCTCCGAGACGGACTCGGGGTTGTTCACCGTGACGGTGCTGGGCCCGGACGCCGACTTCGACGACGAGGAGCTCGAGGCGGTCAGCGAGCCGTAGCCGACTGCTCCGCCGACGCCGGCGATGCCTCCGACGAGGGCCGCGGCGATGATGATGGCCGCGATCTTGCCGCCGCCGACGCCGCTCTTCGCCTTGGGCTCGGCGGGGGTGGCGGCCGCGCCGAAGGCGGCGCCGGTGTGCACGCCGGGGGTTCCGGCCGGCGCGGGCTGTGCCTGCGCGTAGGCGCCGGTCGGCGGGAGGGGGGTCGTGGGGGCCGTCGCACCGGCCGGGACGCTGGTGTCGGCGACGGGGGTGGACGAGAACGACGGGGGCACGGAGTGTCCGGCGTCGGGGTGAGGCGTCTGCTCGTTCATGTCTGCTCCTTCGAACCTTGCCCTTACAGACTGACGGCCATTTCTGTGTTTTTCTTATGCTCGCTGGGAGATTCCGCTATGGCGTTACCCTGGGCGCCATGGGAATCCTTCCTGGCGCCTGGCGCCGCACCGCGGCCGGCGCCGGCCTGCTCTCCCCGTCGGGAGAGGTCGCCCCCACCATCTTCGCCGAGATCTCGGCGCTCGCGGCCCGTACGAGGGCGATCAACCTCGGTCAGGGGTTCCCGGACGAGGACGGGCCCGCGGAGGTGCTCGAGGCGGCCCGGGCGGCGATCCTCGGCGGTGCGAACCAGTACCCGCCGGGCCGTGGAGTGCCCGACCTGCTCCAGGCGATCGCCGAGCACCAGCGCCGGTTCTACGGCCTCGAGCTCGATCCGGAGCGAGAGATCGTGGTGACGGCCGGCGCGACCGAGGCGATCGCGGCGGCCCTCCTGGCGCTCGTGGACGGCCCGGAGGACGAGATCGTGGTCTTCGAGCCGTTCTACGACTCCTACGCCGCCATCGCCGCCCTCAGCGGGGCGAGGCTGCGGACGGTCCCGCTGCGCCTGCCCGGCTTCCAGCCCGATCCCGACGAGCTCGCGAGCGCGGTGACCGATCGCTGCCGGGTGATCCTCGTCAACGACCCGCACAATCCGACCGGTGCGGTGCTGAGCGACGAGATCCGCGCCCAGATCGTGCGCCTCGCCCACGAGCACGACGCGATCATCGTCACGGACGAGGTGTACGAGCACCTCGCCTTCACCGCCCCGCATGTGCCGATCGCGACCCTGCCCGACGCCGGGGAGCGCACGCTGACGATCTCGTCCGCCGGCAAGACGTTCTCCGTGACCGGGTGGAAGATCGGGTGGATCCACGGCCCGGCCGAGCTGATCACCGCCGTGCTCAGCGTCAAGCAGTTCCTCACCTACGTCAACGGCGGCCCCTTCCAGCCCGCGGTCGCCGCGGGGCTGCGGCTGCCCGACGCGTTCTTCCTCGACGCCGCCGAGCGGTTGCACGCGAAGCACGATCTGCTCGCCCGCGGTCTCACGGCCGCGGGGTTCGAGGTGCACCCTCCCGCCGGCGGCTACTTCACCGTCGCGGACGCGTGCGCGATCGGCGGCGCCGACGCGGCTGCGTTCTGCCGCGAGCTGCCCGTCCGGGCGGGCGTCGCGGCGATCCCGCTCACGGCGTTCGTCCTGCCGGAGCACCGGGACGCGTACCGCGGCCTGGTGCGCTTCGCCGCGTGCAAGCGGCCCGAGGTGATCGCCGAGGCGTCGGAGCGCCTGGCGGGCTTCCGCAGGGACTGACCGCTCAGCGCGGCACGACACGATAGCGACGCAGCCGGAGCGCCGGGTTGACCTCGCGCACGCGCGCGACGGTGTCGGCGTCGAGCTCCGCGACCGCGATCCCCTCCCCCGTGCCGACGCCCGCGACGACCGCCCCCTGCGGGTCGACGACCGCGGAGTGGCCCACGCCGACCGGCCCGGGGTGGTCAGCCGCGACGACGTAGCTCGTGCTCTCGATCGCACGCGCCGCGAGCAGGGTCGTCCAGTGATGCTCCTTGAGCGGGCCGCGCACCCATTCCGCGGGGACCACGAGCGCATCGGCTCCGGCGTCGACCAGGGTGCGCGCCACCTCGGGGAAGCGCAGGTCGTAGCAGGTCATCAGTCCGAACGTCAGCCCGTCGACGGCGAACGTCGCCGCTCCCCCGATCTCGCCGGGCTCGATCCAGCGGGACTCCGTCTGACCGAACGCGTCGTACAGGTGCTGCTTGCGATAGACGGCCAGGACGCCCGTGGCATCCACGGCGACGACGGCATTGCGGACGCGTCCGGCGTCGGCGCGCTCCACCAGCCCTGCCACGATCACGGCGCCGTGCTCCGCGGCCAGGCGCGTCAGCTCCTGCGTGAACGCCCCGTCGAGGTCCTCCGCCTGCGCCGCCAGGGTCTCGTCCATCGGGTCGACGAAGTAGCTCGAGTACTCGGGCAGCACGACCAGCCCGGCCCCGCGCGCCGCGGCCCCCGCGACGAGCTCGCCGATGCGTTCGCGGTTGACGGCCCGGTCTGCGACGGGCGCGAACTGGCAGACGGCGACGGTCACGGATCCGGTGGACATGGATCCATCATCCCGCGCGCAGGAGGACAATGGAGGCACTGGCCCGCGGCACGTCACCGGAGCCGGAGGAGGCGGTCCCCATGACCCCGCTCATCATCGTCAGCGTCGTGGTGATCCTCGCGATCATCGTGTTCTTCCTCTCCGCGCGCATCGTGCGGCAGTACGAGCGCGGCGTGGTGCTGCGCTTCGGCCGCCTGCACAACGTGCGCGAGCCGGGGATCCGGTTCATCTTCCCGATCGTCGACGTGCTCATCCCGGTGTCGCTGCGGATCGTGACGATGCCGATCCAGTCGCAGGGCATCATCACGAAGGACAACGTCACGGTCGGCGTCTCGGCGGTGGCGTACTACCGGGTGCAGGATCCGGTGAAGTCGGTCATCGCCATCGAGAACGTGCGGGCCGCGATCGATCAGATCGCGCAGACCACGCTGCGCCGGGTCGTCGGGCAGCACCACCTCGACGACATCCTCTCCGACACGGCCGCGCTGAACGCGAACATCCGGGAGATCCTCGACGTCATCACGGTGGACTGGGGCGTCGAGGTGACCCTGGTCGAACTCAAGGACATCCTGCTCCCGGACACGATGAAGCGCGCCATGGCCAAGCAGGCCGAGGCGGAGCGCGAGAAGAGGGCGAAGATCATCGCGGCCGAGGGCGAGGCGCTCGCCGCCGCCCAGCTGGGGTCGGCATCCGACACGATGATGTCGCACCCGCTCGCGCTGCAGCTGCGCACCCTGCAGACTCTCGTGGAGATCGGCGTCGACAAGAACACGCTGGTGATCGCACCCGCACCGCTCGTGAGCTCGATCGGTGACGTGATGAATCTCATCGACCGGGAGGCCGCCGTCGCCCAGATGCGCGCGCACTGAGCGACGGCGGTCGTCAGATCGCGGCTTCGAGCGACGGGTAGTCGATGTACCCCTCGGCGGTGGCGCCGTAGAACAGTTCGGGGCGCGGCTGGTTGAGGGCGGCGTCCTGCGCCCAGCGCACCGCCAGATCCGGGTTGGCGATGACGGGTCGGCCCACGGCGACCGCGTCGGCCCAGCCCTCGGCGACGAGTGTCTCCGCGTCGGCCTTGGCGGTGACCTCGGCGAAGCCGGAGTTGACGATCAGCGGGGCGCCGGCCGCGCGGCGGATCTGCTGCACGATCTCCGCCGTCGGCGCCGCGAAGAGCACATCCACGAAGGCGAGGCCCAGCGGCGCGACACCGCGCGCCACAGCCGCGTACACGGCTCGAGCGTCGGTCTCGTCCTCCTCCAGGACACCCTGGATGTTGTGCTGCGGCGAGAGGCGGATCCCGGTGCGGTCGGCGCCGACGGCCTCGGCGACGGCGTGAACGACCTCGAGGGCGAAGCGTGCACGGTTCTCCGGTGCGCCGCCATACCGGTCCTCTCGGATGTTGGAGACCGGCGAAAGGAACTGGTGCACGAGATAGCCGTTCGCCCCGTGCACCTCGACGCCGTCCATGCCTGCGGCGATCGCGTTGCGCGCCGCCTGGGCGAACTGCGCGACGACCGAGGCGACCTCCTCCTCGGAGAGGGCGTGCGCGACCGGCAGCTCCGCCTTGCCGTCCGGGGTGTGCGTGTCGCCGGGCGCGGCGAGAGCGCTGGGGGCCACCACGCGCGGCTCCCCCGAGATCGCCGGGTGCGATACGCGCCCTCCGTGCATCAGCTGCATGACGATGGTTCCGCCGGCCTCATGCACGGCGTCGGCGATCCGCCGCCACGCCTCGATCTGCTCCGGGGTGACGATCCCCGGCTGGCCGGGGTACGACTTGCCCTCGGGAGCCGGCCACGTGCCCTCCGTGATGATGAGGCCCTGTCCGGCCCGCTGCCGGTAGTACTGCTCCATGGTCGCCGTCGGCACGCCGTCCGCGTCTGCGCGAGTGCGGGTGAGCGGCGCCATGACGACGCGGTTGGACAGGTTCAGGGCGCCGAAGACGGCCGGTTCGTAAAGATTCACAGAGAGCGATAAGACCCGCTCCGGGCACGGTATTCCCGACGCCTCCGCGGGCGGCCCGGATCAGGGTTCCGCACCCGATCCCCGCACCGGATCCGTGCATGACGAAGGCCCCCTGATCGGGATTTCTCCTGATCAGGGGGCCTTCTCTTGTTGCGGGGACAGGATTTGAACCTGCGACCTCCGGGTTATGAGCCCGGCGAGCTACCGAACTGCTCCACCCCGCGGCACAAGAAATGAGCTTAGCACGGGATTCGGCGGAGCGCCAATCGGGGCTACTTCGTGGTGCTGCTCCCGCTCTGCTGAAGCTGCAGAAGCCGGTTCACGGCGTCCGTGAGCTTCTGGTCCTGCACCGCGAACTCCGACAGGTCGCCGGCCTTCAGGGCCGCGTCGCGGGCGAGCATCGCCGCCTTCGCGTCGGCCAGGGCGGCCTGGAACGCAGCGTCACCGGTCGGCGGCGTCGTGCCCGTCCCGGATCCGGGCGTGGGCGTCGGTGTCGGGGTGACGTTGTTGTCGCCGCCCGTCGCGCCGGAGTTGCCGCCGAAGAGCTGGTCCAGCGCCTCGGTGAGCGTGTCCGCGAAGGCGATCTTGTCACCGAACGCGACGAGGATCTTCTGCAGGCGCGGCACCTGCGTGCCGCCCGAGGACTGTACGAACACAGGCTGCACGTACAGGAAGCCGCCACCGACGGGCAGCGTCAGCAGGTTGCCGTGCGTGACCTTCGACTGGCCCTGCTTGAGCAGGTTGAGCTGCTGGCCCACCGTCGGATCCGAATCGAACGAGTTCTGCACCTGACCGGGGCCCGGCACGGTCGTGTCCGCATCGATCTCGAGCATGCGCAGCTTGCCGTAGGACGACGATTTCTTGCCCGCGGTCGATCCCGCGTCCGCATCGACCGCCAGGTAGCCGAACAGCACGTTGCGGCTGTTGGAGCCCTGCGAGGCGGGGATGAACGTCGTGTACATCGAGAACTGCGACTGGTCCTGCCCCGGCATCTTCATGCTCAGGTAGTAAGGCGGCTGCAGCTCGGGGTTGGCGGAGTCGCTCTGCGGGTCGTTCGGAGTCTCCCAGAGATTGTCCTGCCGGGCGAACGAGGCGGCGTCGGACACGTGGTACGTGCCGAGCATCGCGCGCTGCACCTTGAACAGGTCGGTCGGGTAGCGCACGTGGCTCATCAGCTGCGCCGACATGTCGCTGATCGGCTTGAGCGTGGACGGATAGATCTTCTGCCAGGTCTTCAGGACCGGATCCGCCGGATCCCAGGCGTAGAGCGTGACCTTGCCGTCGTAGGCGTCGACGGTCGCCTTGACCGAGTTGCGGATGTAGTTGATGTCGTCGGTGACGAACCCGGGCTGGGTGTTCACCGAGTCGCTGATCGCCTTGGGCAGGTTCACGGTCGTCGAGTACGGGTAGCTCGAGCTCGTGGTGTAGCCGTCGACGATCCACACGATCCGCCCGTCCACGATGCTCGGGTACGGATCGCTGTCGAGCGTGAGGTAGGGCGCGGCCTTCTGCACGCGCGTCGTCGGATCGCGGTCGTACAGGATCTGGGAGTCCTGGTTCACGCTGTCCGAGAAGAGGATCTGCTCGGACTGGAACTTCAGCGCGTACAGCAGCTTCGTGAAGAAGTTGCCGATGCGCGGTCCGCCGTCGCCGGTGAAGGTCGTCTTGGTCTGGTTCTCGCTCGAGTCCTTGCCGCGCGGGTAGTCGATCTCGACCGGCGCGGTGCCCTTGGGGGCGCCGACGATCGAGTAGGCCGGCGAGTTCTCGCCGAAGTACACGCGCGGCTCGAACTTCTGGCTTCCGGTCAGCGCGCCCGAGGTCGGGATGCCCCGCTCCAGGAACACCGGCTCTCCGTCGTCCGTGCGCTGGTTGCCCGCCGCGGCGACGAGACCGTAGCCGTGGGTGTACACGAGGGTGCTGTTGTTCCAGGTCTGGCTGGGGATGCGGCTCGTGTCGATCTCGCGGACGGCGACCACCGCGTCCTGGTTCTTTCCGTCGATCTTGTACCGGTCGACGTCGAGCTTCTGCGGGAACTTGTAGTAGCTGCGGTACTGCTCGAGCTGCTGGAACGTCGGGCCGATGACGTTCGGATCCATGATCCGGATGGAGGCCGTGGTGTCGGCGTCACTGCGCAGCTGCCCCGGCTCGGCCGACGTCTGCGCCTTGAACGGAGTGGTCTCGACGTCGTCGATGCCGTAGGCGGCCTTGGTCGCCTTCAGGTTGCGCTCGTAGTACTGGGCCTGGAGCTGGTTCTGGTTCGGCTTCACCTGGAAGGTGTTCACCGCCCACGGGTACCCGATGCCGAGCACGAGCGCGGCGACGATCAGCAGCGCGGTCGCCGCGAGCGGGAAGCGCCAGTGGCCGATGACGGCCGTGACGAAGAAGAGGACGGCCACGAGGACCGCGATGATCGCGAGGATCGACAGGCCCGGGATCGTGGCGTTCACCCCGGTGAAGGCCGCACCGGTGATCTTGTCCTCGGTCGCGGTGAGGGTCTTGTAGCGATCGACCCACAGGCTGATGGCCTGGACGAGCAGATACACGCCGGCGATCACGGCCAGCTGCACGCGTGCGGCCTTGGAGATCCGCAGCTCGCCCTGCCCGACGCGCACCGAGCCGTACAGGTACAGCACGAGCGCCGAGACGAGCAGGCTCAGGATCAGCACGGCCGAGACGAAACCGAGCAGCGCCTCGTAGAACGGCAGGTCGAAGAGATAGAACCCGGTGTCGAGGTGGAACTGCGCGTCCGTCTTCCCGGTCGCGGTGCCGTTCGCCCACTGCCAGACGATCTCCCACTGCCCGGCGGCGGCGAAGCCCGCGAACAGCCCGAAGAACACCGGCATCCCCCACATGGCGAGGCGGCGCAGCGGCTCGACCACCTCCTGGTAGCGGTCCAGCTGCGAACTCAGCCGCACGTACACGGGGCGCAGCCGGTAGGCGAGCTGGATCGAGATGAACATCGGGACGGCCATGCCGAGGAACCCGACCACGAACATCGTGGCCGTGGCGATCCATCGCGTGGTGAGCACCTGCGCGAAGTTCAGCTGGTCGTACCAGAGGAAGTCGGTGTACATCGTCGCGAACACGAAGAACGCGGCGATGAGCACGGCGAGGATCACCACCGTCGCGAGGACGATGCGGCGGGCGGTTCGGGGTGCGGCCGGTGCAGGTGAGGTCACCGTTCCATCCTAGGTCGGCGGATTCCCGGGATCCTGAGCCGCGGCATGCCCGGCTTCGCCCGTCGCGAACGCATCGCGACCGCGGGCGCTACTTCTTCACGTCGGCGGCGGTGCACGTGGGCAGCTTGGCCGTGTCTCCCCCGTCGGCGATGACCTTCAGCGCGTCCAGCGACTCGCGCAGGCTGTCGGTGCGCACCACGGTGAGCCCGGCCGGAACGTGCCCGTAGACCTCGTCGCAGTTGGCCCCCGGCGCGAGGAACCACGTCGCCCCGGCGGAGCGGGCACCGTACAGCTTCTGGCGGATGCCGCCGATCGGGCCGACCGTCCCGTCCGCCGTGATCGTGCCCGTGCCCGCGACCTGCTTGCCGCCGTTGAGGGCGCCCGGGGTCAGCGTGTCGATGATCCCGAGCGCGAACATCATCCCCGCGCTCGGTCCGCCCACGTTGTCGAGCTGCAGCTTCACGTCGATCGGGAAGGTGTACTTCTGCTGCAGCGTCACGCCGAGAAGCCAGCGGCTCGTGCCGTCGGCGGTCTGCCGCCTCGGGGTGACCGAGACGTCCTTGCGCTGCCCGTCGCGTTCGATCGTGAGCGTCACGGGCGCCCCCTGCGCGTCCTGGATCTCCGCGCGCAGGGCGTTCGAATCGGTCGGATTGGTGCCGTTGAGCGCCACGAGCGTGTCGCCCTTCTGCAGGATGCCGTGCGCGGCGCCGTCATCCGTCACCGTGGCGACCTGGATCGCGACCGGCACCGTGTGTCCGAGCTCGCGCAGGGCCGCGGCGGTCGCCTCCTGCTGGGAGTCGACCATCATCAGCTGGTTCGCCTGATCGCGCTGGGTGGACGTGACGCCCTGCGGGAACACGGCGTCGACCGGCACAACGGCCTTCGAGGGGTCGAACCAGGCGAGCACGATCTGCATCCAGGACGGCGGCGTCTCCCTGTTGCCGACGACCTGGACGGTGGTCAGATCCAGCGCGCCCTTGGTCGGGTGCGTCTCGGCCCCGGTCACGGAGATGAGCGGCACGCTCTTGCCCTGGGCGTCCTTGACCTCTCCGAGCGTGTTGAACACGGGTCCCGGCTGCTCGATCACGTACGGCAGCGGCAGGAACGTCAGCACCAGCAGCGCTGCGAGAGAGGCGATGAAGGCGATGAGACCGATCCGGGTACCGCGGCCGGAGCGGGTGCTCGTCATGTGTCTCCCAGGGATGCTCGATGCTCGTTCGCGAGCGGCGTACAGCGGAGCGGCCGGTTCGGAGCACTCGCACTGGTGGTGCAACTAGCGTAGTCAGCACGGGCTATACACGTGCTGAGAGGGCTCCCGATGGCTGAGAACGACCCGAACTCCGAGGACTTCCTGCAGTTCCTGCGCCGCATGCTCGGCGGATCGGCGGAGGACTTCGATCTGAGCGCGCTGCAGGGCATGGAGGGCCTGAACCTCGATCCCGCGATGATGCAGCAGATGATGCAGCAGATGCAGCACGCGATGAGCGGCGACCCGTGGGAGACGGCGCTGCGACAGGCCCTGCACATCGCGAACCGCGACGGTCTCGGCATCGACTCCGGGGCGCGCTCGTCGATCGCCGACGCCTTCGCCCTCGCGGACCTGTGGGTCGGCGAGGCGACCACGATCTCGGAGCTCGGATCCGCTCCGCGCGCGCTCACGCGCGGCGAATGGGTCGAGCAGACGCTGCCGGTGTGGAAGGAGGTGGCCGCTCCCGTGTCCACGAGCATCGCGGACGCGCTGATGGCCGCGCTCGAGGGTCACACCCCCGAGGAGATGCGGGGGGCGGTGCAGGGCGCGGGCCGCCTGATGCGCGGCATCGGCAGCTCGGTGTTCGCGATGCAGTTCGGCCAGGTGCTCGGCAACCTGTCGCTCGAGGTGGTCTCCGGCGGCGATGTCGGGATCCCCGTGCTCCCGGCCGGCACGGCCGCCGTGGTCCCGCAGAACCTCGCCGCGTTCGGCGAGGGGCTGGAGATCCCCGAGGACCAGATCGCGCTGTACCTCGCGGCCAGGGAGATCGCCTATGCGCGGCTGTACCGGCACGCGCGCTGGCTGCACCTGCACGTGATGACCCAGATCACCGAGTTCGCGAAGGGCGTGACGGTCGACGTCGACAAGCTCGAGGACGTGGCGGGCCGCCTCGACCCGTCGAACCCCGAGGAGCTGCGCGAGGCGATCGAGGGCGGCGCGCTCCTTCCGGAGCTCTCCGAGGTGCAGCGCGAGGCCCTGGAACGGCTGGAGAACCTCATCGCGACGATCGACGGCTGGGTCGACGTGGTCACCACGCAGGCGACCTCCCGGCTGCCGGACAGCGTGCGGATCGCCGAGGCCGCCCGTCGCCGGCGCGCGGCCGGCGGCCCGGCCGAGGACGCGCTCGGCGCGCTCGTCGGCTTGAAGATCCGCCCCCGGCGGCTGCGCGAGGCCGCCGCGATGTGGCGCGCCGTCACCGACGCGGTCGGCGTCGAGGCGCGCGACGCCCTGTGGGACTACCCCGACCTGATGCCCGACTCCTCCGACATCGACGACCCCGCGGCCCTGGTGGCCCGGCTGCAGGCGCGCGCCCGTGGCGAGGAGCCGGCGCCGGACGAGATGGACGAGGCG
Source organism: Microbacterium azadirachtae (assembly GCF_000956545.1). Classification (GTDB taxonomy): domain Bacteria; phylum Actinomycetota; class Actinomycetes; order Actinomycetales; family Microbacteriaceae; genus Microbacterium; species Microbacterium azadirachtae. The sequence continues at coordinate 14,930 of NZ_JYIT01000051.1, read as the reverse complement.
CTGGAGCGCCTGCTCCGCGGCGAGGACTTCGGCGAGCCGGGCCCGGACGGATCCGATCCGGACGGACCGCGCTCGGACGGCCCTGAGGCCGGACCCGCGGGATCCGGCGAGAAGCCCGTCTGAGCGAGTTGTCCACCGATTCCGGATCCCGCCGCGACGCCGGCGCGGATCCGGACATGATCGGGGGATGCCGACGATCCGCCTCGATCCCGCCCAACCGGTGCTCTGGCGCGACGCCGACACCGTGCAGATCGGCGCGGAGGCGGCGCTGACCCTGTCCGTCGACGGCGCATGGGTCCCGCGCGTCCTGCATGCGCTGATGCGCGGCATCGACGAGCGGGCCTTCGAGGTGATCGCCCACAGCGCGGGCGCGCCGCTGCCCGAGGCGCGGCGGCTGCGCGCCCGCCTCGCTCCCGTGCTCGTGGGAGAGGCCGCCAGGTACGCGGTGCGGCTGGAGGCCTCAGCCGCGGTCGGCGCGCGCACGGTGCTCCGGCTCGAGGAGGCGCTCGCCGACGCGCGGGTCGACGTGACGGACGCGCCGGAGGCGGCCACCGTGCTCGTGCGACACGGTGCCGTGCCCGCACGCGACGCCGCCGCGCTCCTCGCGGAGGATCGGGCGCACCTGCCCGTCGCCTTCGACGCCGGCGGATCCGTCGTCGGCCCGCTCGTGCTCCCCGGCCGCTCGCCGTGCCTGTCCTGCCGCGACTCGCACGATCGCGAGCGCGATCACGCCTGGGCGGCGCTGCACGTCCAGCTGATGGAGAGGGATCCCGGCCGGGTGCCGCTCGGCGTCGTCGCCGCCGCAGCGGACGCGGTGGCGGATCTGCTCGCTGCGAGGGGTCCCCTCGAGCGGAGCGGTTCCGGCCGCCGGATCAGGATCCGTCGCGACGGGGGGCGATCATCGCAGACGGTGGAATTTCACGCAGACTGCCTCTGCCGATCTCCGCAAGGAAGCGCGACGGGCGTCGTCCTGCCCGGTCCACGTCCCGCGACCAGGTCAGCGTCAGCGCTCGCGCGGCCCGCGTGACGCCCACATAGGCGAGCCGACGCTCCTCGTCGATGGCCTCGAACCCGCTCGCGTACGAGATCGGCAGCAGGCCCTCGGAGCAGCCGACCAGGTAGACCTCGGGCCACTCCAGGCCCTTCGCCGCATGCAGGGTCGAGAGCGTCACCGTGCGCAGCACCGGTTCGTGCTGGTCCTTGGCTCGCGCGAAGAGGTCGTCGGCGAAGTCGCGCATCGTGGTGCCGACCGGGGCGTCCTCCGCGAGACGCAGTACCGCGCGGCGGGCCTCCCACGCATCGCGCAGCGCGCCGCCCGCCTCGGGCGGCTCGTCGCTGTACCCGAGACCGCGCAGCACGTCCCGCACCGCCGCGAGGAAGGAGTGCTGCTGCGGCGCGACCGCAGCCGCGCGCAGGGCCTGCACCGCCTGACGCACCTCCGGCAGATCGAAGAAGCGCTTGCCGCCGAGAACGGTCGCGGCCACGCCGGCCGCGGCGAGCGCCTGCAGCAGCGCCGCGGACTGGGAGTGCGCGCGGTAGAGCACGGCGATCTGCTCGGGCGGCACGCCGGAGGCGATCCGCGCGGCGATCGCCGTCGCGACGCCTCTGGCCTCCGCGGCGTCGTCGTCGAACGCGACCACGACCGCCTTGTCCACGACCTCGCCGGTCGGCTGCTCTCCCCGGCGCGCGGCGGGGATCAGCTCGAGGGCTCCGGGGCGACCCTTCATGAGTGCGTTGGCCACGTCGAGCACGCCGCTCGCGGAGCGGTAGTTGGTCTCGAGCCGCACGACCGTCGCGTCCGCGTGCCGGCGTGCGAAGTCGAGGAGGTAGTTCTGGTCGGCGCCGGCGAACGAGTAGATGGTCTGCGACGCGTCGCCCACGACGCAGAGGTCTCCGCGATCGCCGAGCCACAGTTCCAGCAGGCGATGCTGCAGTGGCGAGACGTCCTGGTACTCGTCGACCGTGAAGTGCCGGTACTGCTCGTGCACGGCCGCGGCGACCCGCGGCTCTGCCTCGAGCATCCCGGCGCAGGCGAGCAGCACGTCCTCGAAGTCGAGCTGATGACGATCGTCCTTGAGCGTCTCGTAGGCGCGGGAGAGCTCGGCGACCTGGCCCGCGTCGAACCGCCCGATCGAACGTCCGCGCGCGGCGGCCTCCTCGATCGACAGCATCGAGACCTTGCGCCATTCGATCGCGGAGGCCAGGTCCCGCAGCGTCGCGGTGTCCGGCCGAAGCCGCAGCATGTCGGCCGCCTGGGCGAGCAGCCGCACCTTGTTGTCGACGATCGCCGGCGCCGGGGAACCGGCCAGCTGCGGCCAGAAGAAGCCGAGCTGGGCGAGCGCCGCGGCGTGGAACGTGCGCGCGGCGACGCCCTGCACGCCGAGCGTCCTCAGCCGGCCCCGGAGCTCTCCCGCGGCCTTCGCCGTGAACGTCACCGCCATCACGCGCCCCGGCGAGTACGCGCCGGTCTCGACGCCGTGCGCGATGCGGTGGGTGATCACGCGTGTCTTGCCGGTCCCCGCGCCGGCCAGCACCGCGACGGGTCCGCGCAGCACGGACGCCGCCTCCCGCTGGCGTTCGTCGAGTCCGTCGAGCGCGCTCACCGCCGATACCAGTCGACGATCAGACGGTGCGCGATCGAGGCGGCGCCCGGAAGGCCCACCGGGCCGGATCCGGCGAGCGCGGATCCGATCTCCGCGCGCGTCAGCCAGCGCACGTCGATGATCTCCTCGCCGTCGCCGTGGGCCGCCTGCTCGTCCACCGCGGTGGCGTGGAAGCCGACCATGAGCGAGCGCGGGAAGGGCCAGGGCTGCGAGGCGAAGTAGCGGAGGTCGCGCACACGCACGCCGGCCTCCTCGAAGAGCTCGCGATGGACGGTCGTCTCCAGCGACTCCCCCGCCTCGACGAACCCGGCGAAGCAGGAGTGGAAGCGTCCCTTCCACTGCGCGTTGGCGCCGAGCAGCAGCCGTTCGCCGTCGGCACTCTGCACGGCGACGATGACGGCGGGATCGGTGCGCGGGAAGTGCTCGCGTCCGCAGGAGACGCAGTGCCGCGACCACCCGTTCTGCCGGAGCTCCGCGGGATGCCCGCACGCGGGGCAGAAGCCCGCGTCGCGCAGCCACCCGGCCAGCGCGATCGCCGCGACGACGAGCTCGCCGTCGGCGGCGTCGACCACCGGAAGCGCCTCGCGCAGATCGCTCCACCGCGGTGCCCAGGATCCGTCGGCGTCGGTGTCGTCCTCGGGGTCCTGCAGCGCGAGCAGCAGCCCCGTGCCGTCCGGACGGCGTCCCAGCAGCGCCCACTCCCTGGTGCGCGCGAGCACGGGATCGCCCGCAGGCACCAGGATGAGACCGTCGTCGCCGAGCGGCACCCGGCGCTCGCGCACGACCAGGACGCCGGTGCGTCCGTCGGCGCGGAGGCGCGGGATCGCATCGGGGTCCTCCCGCCACTCGCCGGCCCGGTCGAGGGACGCGCCCTCCGGCACGACCCCGTCGAGGACGGCGGCATCGAGGGCGGCGGCATCGTCGGCGACGGGTTCGGGGACGGTCTCCGGCACGGTCTCGACTCCCCTTCTCGCAGGCGTGGCGGGCCCTGTGCGGACGAGGCTCGACCTACCCTGGTGACATGGCTCGCTCACCCTTCACTCTAGCCGCGGCGGTCACGGCGGCGGTGCCCGGAGCCGATGTCGTCGGCGCCCGCGTCCTGTCCTCGGACGGCGACGCCCGCTTCGATTCGGCCGTGGCCACGCTCGCCGACGGCACCGAGGTCGCGATCCGCGCTTCGAACGACGACGACACCGCGTCCGAGCTCGCCAAGGAGAGCCTGGCGCTGCGGGCGCTGACCCCCGGCGCCCGGTCGATGCTGCGCTTCGCCGCGCCGGAGCACCTCGGCGACGGCCGGGTGGGCGACTCGCGCGCCCTGGTCACCACGCTGCTCCCCGGGTTCCAGATCGACGCGGCCGATCTGCCGCCGGGCCCCGGCGCCGCCGTGTCCATCGGCAAGGCGATCGCGGGCGTGCACGCGCTGCCCGTGTCGGTCGTGCGCGGGGCGGGTCTCGCCGAGCGCACGCCCGCCGAGGCGCGCGACGACGTGCGCGTGCTCATCGACCGCGCCGCGGCCACCGGTCGCGTGTCGGCGCGCCTCACGGTGCGCTGGCGCGAAGCGGTCGAGGCCGACGACCTGTGGCGTTTCGAGTCCGCGGTGACGCTCGGCGGCGCCCACGCGGAGTCGTTCCTCTTCTCCGACGACGACGAGCGCGGCCCGCGGGTGACCGGGATCCTCGGCTGGCACGCCCTCTCGATCGGCGACCCCGCGATCGACCTCGCATGGCTGACCCTGGCCGCGGACGCGCGCGACGACGTCCTGGACGCCTACGCGTCCGCCACCCTGCGCGCCCCCGACACCGGCCTCGGGATCCGTGCCCGGCTGCTCGCCGAGCTGGAGCTCGCACGCTGGCTGCTGCACGGTCACGACACCCACCGCCCCGACATCGTCGACGACGCCGCGCACCTGCTCGACGCCCTGGCCGACGGCATCCACGACGACCTCGCACCACGTGCGGGCGCGGGAGCGGGCGTGGACGAGGCGATGTCCGCCCTGGACCGCGTGCCCGCGACCGGCGCCAATCGCATCGACACGTCGATGCAGACCGACACCTATGACGCGAGTGCCTTCGCGGGCATCGCGACCGACGACACGTCGGCGTTCGGACCGCGCGGCGGCTCCGCCGGCGGCGCGGAGGATGCCATCGAGGGGCGCGGCGCGGATGACGTCGCGTCGACGGATCCGGATGCCGCGGACGCCGACCGGCACGCGCAGGACCTCACCGCGACCGGCGCGATCGAGGATCTCGATCCGAACGCGACCGAGGATCTCAGCGACCTGCGCCCGTCACGCTCGGACTCCGGTGACGCGCGCCAGGGCCGCTCGGACGACGACGAGGACGACGATCGCGCGGCGCGCCCCGGCACCCTGCTGCCCAGCGAGGGCGGCATCGCCGGCTCGGAGGCCGATGTGGCCGACGCTCACCGCGCGGCGCGGGCCGCGTTCCAGCGCTGGACCAGCGCCTCCTCCGAGTAGACCGTGTCGCCGCGCAGCACGAGGTCGTCGGCGACGTAGAACAGCGCCACGTCGATCTCGTCCAGCGGCACTCCATACCGGCGGTGGTACGCGAGCCGGTAGAGCGCGAGCTGCAGCATGCGCTCCTCGCGCTCGGCCGCCGTCGCCGGAGGGCGTCCCGTCTTCCAGTCCACGATCTCGATCCGCCCGCCGCGGTCCGCGCGACGGTAGACGGCGTCGAGCTTGCAGATGACGATGCGGGCGGGCTCGCCCTCGCCGACAGGCAGGGCGAAGTCGATCTCCGTCTCCACCGCGATCGGCTTGAGCGGCGCCCACTCGCTGCGCTCGAAGATCTCCCGCAGACGCGCGAGGTCCTCGGCGTCGGCGCGGGCGATCTCGTCCGCCGCGGCCCCGTCCCCCGCCTCCGCCGCGGTCCCCGCGGCTGTGAGGTCGTCGTCGAGCTCCCAGAGGCCGTCGTCCAACGACGTGCCGACCCCGACGGATCCGGAGCGGTGCTCGACCCAGGCGTGGAACAGCGTGCCGAGACGGGTCTGCCGATACGGCCTCTCCGGCATGGGCCGGCCGAGCGTGCGGACCGTTCCGCCGTAGTCGGCGACGTAGTCCTTGAACCGGGACGCGGGAACGCGGGTGGGGGCGTCGACGACGATGCCCCGCTGTCGGGCTGCGCGTTCGGCGAGCAGGCGGGCGAGCTCCTCGGTGGGCGCCGCCGGCTGCGGATCCGCGATCGCCCGGCGCACCTCCTCCGCCGCCGCCGTCACGCGGGAGCGACGGCCGCCCAGCGGATCCATCGGCCACACGCTCGTGCGCGCCGTGCCCTCATAGGGATTGTCCTCGGTGAGCGCCTCAGGCAGCGGGGCGAGCCCGAGCTCCTCGATCGCCTCCTGCAGGTAGGGACTGGGCTTGCGCATGTTCTTCTGCCCCGACCAGTGCGAACCGGTCAGCAGCAGATCGGTGCGCGCACGGGTCACCGCGACGTAGGCGAGGCGGCGCTCCTCCGCGCGCTGATAGTCGCGGTAGTCGTCCTTGAACCGCCGCAGCGCTCCCCCGCGCGGGTACGCCTTCGTGATGCCCGCGGCGAGCGAATCGAGAGCGGCCTTCTCGCGCTTGCGGGGATCCGTGCCGGCCCCGTCCTTGGCCGCCTCCGGATCCCACTGGAACCGCGGCAGTGCGTCGCTGTCACCGCGCAGCGCGAACGGCACCACGCCGAATCCGAACCAGCCCTGCGCGTCGGAGATCCGCCCGGGCAGCTCGTCCTCGACGAGGCGCACCACCGCGACCGCGTCCCATTCCAGGCCCTTGGAGCCGTGGATCGTGAGCAGCTGCACCACGCCCGGCTCCGGCGGCTCGGTGCGCGGCATCAGCTCGTCCGTCATCTCGGCCTTGTCCAGCCACGCCAGCAGGCTCGAGATCGTGCCCCGGTCGTCGGCGACGAGGAACGCGCGCACCTCGTCTCCGAAGGCGCGCAGCTGCGTCGCGGCGACCCGCGCGGGACCTCGCGTCTCGTTCACGGCGAGCTCGATGTCCAGGCGCAGCTCGGTCTCGATCGTGCGGATGAGCTCGAGGATGGGCTGCCCCGCCGCGCGGCGCAGCCGTTCCAGCATCTCCCCGGCCGCCCGCAGGCGCGCGCGACCCGTCGGGCTGATCCCCTCGAGCAGCCGGTAGTCGTCTCGCGCGGTGCGCACGAAGTCGACCGCATCGACGATGGAGACCGCCTCGTCGGCGCCGCGGGAGGACCGCAGGCGCTGCTTCAGCTCATCGGTGAGCGGGGCGAGCGAACCGTCGCGCACCGCCAGCTCGCGGGCGAGGTCGTACAGGGCCGCCATGTCGGCCACCCCGATCGCGAACCGGGGCCCGACCAGGAGCCGGATCAGCGCGGACCCGGCCGTGGGATCGTGGATCACCCGCAGCGCCGACACCACATCGACGACCTCGGGGGTCGCGAGCAGGCCGCCGAGTCCGAGGATCCGGTGCGGGATCCCGCGGGCCGCGAGCGCGCCCGCGAACGTCTGCATGTGCCGCTTGGAGCGGAACAGGATCGCGCCCGTGTGCGGACGCCCCGCCAACGCCTCGTCGTGCGCGGCGCGCCTCTCCGCGAACCACGCGGCGACGTCGGCGGCCTCGTCGTCGACGGTCTCGGCATAGCGCACGTCCACTGTGCCCTGGCCGGAGCCGGGGCGGGGTTCGAGCGCCGGCACGTCCAGCCCCGGGCGCTGCAGCGGCTGCAGCACCCGGTTCGCGACGTGCAGGATGCGCTCGTCGTTGCGCCAGCTCGTCATCAGACTGTAGGTGCGCGCAGCCTGCTCGTCGGCGAAGGTGCGTCCGAACGCGTACAGGTTGTCGGCGCTGGCACCGCGCCAGCCGTAGATCGACTGATGCGGATCGCCCACGGCCATCACGGCGCCGTCGCGGAACAGCGCGGCGAGGAACCGGGTCTGGATCACGGACGTGTCCTGGTACTCGTCGAGCAGCACGACCCGATGCTGGGCGCGCAGCTCGGCGCGGACCTCCGGGGACGCCTGCACGATGTCGAACGCGCCGCCGACCTGGTCGGCGAAGTCGAGCACGCCCCGACGCGACTTCTCCGCGATGTACTCGCGCACCAGATCCGCGAGGATCGGCATGGCCCTGAGGTTCTCGACGGCCTTGCCCACGTCCGCGCTGCCGCGGTAGGGCTCGAAGGCGTCGGCCTGCTGCACGGCGATGCGGACCATGGCGTCGAGGTCGACCCGGTGGTCCAGCACGTCCCCCGCCAGGCGCTGCACCGCGTCGATCACGCCGTTCAGCGAGCGATCGACCTCCTCGAGTCCGGGGATCTCCGCCCGCAGCACCACCGCGCGGGCGATGAGCCATGAGGCGGACTGGCTGAGCATCGCGGCGTCGGGGTCGCGGCCGATGTGGGCCGCGTGCTCGCGCACGATGCCGTCGGCGAACGCGTTGTACGTCGAGACCCGCGGGCGCATGATCAGATCCGTGGCGTCGCGCGGCGCGGACGGATCCCAGCCCGTCTCGTACCGCTCGGCGAGGGCGTCGAGCACCTCGCGCTGCACGGCGGCGCGCTGCGCTGGGGACGACGCGGCGCCGATCCGCTCCAGGGCACCGCTGCGCACGATCTCCGGCAGGTGCGGCAGCAGTCCGCGGCGCCCGTACTCGTCGATGCGGTCCAGGCGCAGCGCGATGCGCTCGGCGAGCTCTCCTGCCGCCTTGCGCGTGAAGGTGAGACCGAGGATCTCGTCGCGCTCGACGAAGCCGTTCGCCACGAGCCAGACGACGCGCCCGGACATGGTCTCGGTCTTGCCGCTGCCCGCGCCGGCGACGACGAGCGCCGGTGCCGGCGGTGCCTCGATGACGCGCTGCTGCGCCTCGGTCGGGGTCGGGAGGCCGAGCGCCGCCGAGATGTCGGTCGCGGCGATGCCGTGGCCGCCCTGCCCGCCTTCGGTCCACTCCTCGCCGCCGGCTCTCTCCGCGACGCCCCGCGCCGCACCGGTCACGACGCTCATGCGCTCACCGCCGGGATCGAGTGGATGCGGCAGGGGCTGATCCGCACCTGGGTGTCGGCGCAGTGCGCCTCGACCTGCGCCGTGAAGCTCGACGCCGCCATGCCGCGGCCCGCCTCGGCCACGCGCTCCAGGAAGGCGGCGCGCGCCTCGTCCCCGAGCCGATGCTGATGCGCCACCCGGTAAGGGCTCTGCCCGATGGTCTGCGCGACGAGCACCAGCCGGGCGCCGGCGAGCGCCGTCGGATCCGCGCCCTCCACCTGGCCCTGCTCGACCGCGAGCTGGTAGGCGGCGAGCTGCGCGTGCTCCACGACCTTCGCCTCCGTCTCCGGCTCGTACTTGCCGGTCTTCAGATCCACCACGACGACCCGCTCCCCCTCTGCAGCGGACGACATCGCGCTCCACGTGCGTCCGCGCGCGGCTTCGTGCTCCCCGGAGCCCGCCGGATACGCCTCGACCCGGTCGATGTATCCGCTGACGACCGCCTGGCCTTCGGGATGCTCGGGATCGACCGGGTGCGGCCGCGGATCCGGCCCGAGATCGACGGCGAAGCGGAACCCGCCCTCCGACGCGACCACGCGCCCGCCCTGCCGACGCACCTCGGCCAGGTAGTCGTGCAGACGCTGCACGTAGAGCTCCGCGCGGCGCCGCTCCTTGGCGTCGATCCACGGCGTCTCGAAGTCCAGCTCGCCCCAGCGCTCGTCGAGGATGCGGCGCATGGCCTCGAGGTCGCCGTCGGGCACGTGCTCCATCGCCGCGTGCACGATGGTCCCGATGCCGGCGCTCGGCGGCGCGACGGTGTCGCCGCCGAGCGCCGACACCACCCAGTTCACGCCGCATTCCTCGAACGCCTCCAGGCGGGACGGCGAAACCGGGACCGATCCGGTCTCCAGGTCGCGCAGCGGCCGGTCGTCCGACGGCGCGCGCACTCCGAACCACCCGTCGGGATCCGCGCCGGGGACCTCTGCCTCGGCGAGCAGCCGCAGCTGCCCGGCGGCCGCGGCGCGCGCCGCCGGATCGGCCGACGTGGTCAGCACGCGGCGGTGCCGGGCCACCAGTCCGCGCAGCGTGAGCGGGTGCGCGTGACGTTCGTCCACCGGCAGCGGATCCGGCAGGAAGCCGAAGAACGCGCTCGGGCTCTGATCGTCATCGTCCACGGCGGTGACGAGCAGACGATGGCGTGCCCGGGAGATCGCCCGCACGAACAGGCGCAGCTCGTCATGGAGCGCGGCGCGGCGACGGTCGAGCGTGGAGTGCACGTGCTCGGGCTCGCCGGAGCGCGCCGCGGCGACCGCCTCGGCCAGCCGCCAGGTCTCCAACAGGCCTCCGCGCAGCCGGACGTTCGGCCAGACGCCGTCCTGCACGCCCGCGATCACCACGGCGTCGAACTCGGTGCCGAGTGCGGTCGCGGGCGTCATCAGGGTGACCGTGCCCGGGCGGTCCGGGGCCGACAACGAGTCCTCGGGGACCTCGCTGTCGAGGATGTCGTGGATGAACGCCTCGGGCCCCTTCTCCGGGGCGCGCTCGACCGAGCGCTTGGCCGCGTCGAACAGCGCGACGAGGGCGTCGAGGGCACGCGCGGTCTCGGTGCCCGACGCCCGGCCGCCGCCCGAGCCCTCGGCGATCTCCTGCCAGGCCACGGCGAGCCGCCGTCCGTCGGGGGCGCGCGAGGCGTCCCAGACGCGCCAGAGCAGCTCGTGGATCGTCTCGCCCCGCAGCCATCCTTCCCGCACCTCGCGCAGCATGGTGCCGAAGCGGTCGGCCGTGCGCGCCTCCGCAGTGTCGACCCGGGCGAGCTGGGCGGGCTCCGCGATGCCGTCGCGCAGCAGCAGCCGGGCGGGCGCGGATCCCCCCGCCTCGAGCTCGAGGTGCCGCAGCCGGGCGCGCAGCCGACGCAGACCCACCCCGTCGAGTCCGCCGAACGGCGTGCGCAGCGCCTCGGCGACCAGTTGCGGGTCGCGCTCCGCCGGCTCGGTGAGGGCGAGCCGCACGATCCCGACGATGTCCCGCACCACGGTCTCGCTTCCGAGCGGGCGCTGCACGCCGGCGGCCCGCGTGGGCACCTCGCGTGCAGCAAGCTCCGCCTCCAGCGCGGCGACCTGCCGGGTGTCGTGCGCGATCACGGCCATGCGCTCCCACGCGACACCCCGCAGGAGGTGCCATTCCCGCAGCGTCCGGGCGATGACGTCGTGCTCCTCGTGCGGCGAGGGCGCGATGAACGTCTGCACCGCGTCCGGATCCGCGGTGTCGGCAGCGACCGGTGCGCGCCGATGCTCGACCCGGCCCGACGCGCCGATCGTCTGGACGACCGTGCGGGTGAGCGCGGTGAGAGGCGGATCCTGGCGGTGCGGAGCATCGAGCACATGCACGTCGCCCAGCATGGCCACCACCTCGGCGAACAGCTCGGGTCCCGCGCCGCGGAACGCTCCGGAGGAGATGTCCGGATCCCCGAACGCCTGCACCGCGATACCGCGGGCGCGCAGGGCCGCAACCAGGGCGACGCCGCCCGCGGTGAGCTCCTGCGCGTCGTCGATGAGGACGACCGTCAGCCGGCTGAGAGCCCCGAGCTCGTCCGGCTGCGCCGTGCGCAGGATCGTGGACGCCTCCGCCAGCAGGTCCGCCGCGTCCCGATGCGCGGAGCGCGCGCGATCGAGCACCCTCCGGTACGCGCGGGCGAAGGACGCCACCGCCCGCCAGGCCGGGCGGCCCGAGGCCTCCAGCTCCGCGGGGGTCACCCCGAGCTCGACGCACTCCGCGAGGAAGGCGCGCAGCTCCGAGCGGAAGGCCCGCGACGAGCGCACGGTGGCGGCGAGGTGCTCGGGCCAGCGGCTCGGCAGCCCCTCCTGCTCGTCGTCGGCGTCGCCGGCGAGCAGATCGGCGATGATCCGGTCCTGGTCCGCGCCGGTGAGCAGCGCCGGCGGCTCGAAGCCCGCGTGCACCATGGTGCCGCGCACCAGCTGGAACGCGAAGGAACCGAGGGATCGGGCCAGCGGGCCCGGGGTGGCGACCCGCACGCGCACGCCGATCCGGTCGCGTAGCGCGGTCGCGGCCTGCCTGCTGGGCGTCAGCGCGAGCACCTGCTCGGGGGCCAGCCCCTGCTCGAGCAGGCCCGCGACGCGCTCCACCAGCGCGTGCGTCTTGCCGGTGCCGGGAGCGCCGATCACGGTTCCGACGGCCGTCGCCGGCGCGTCGATCACGGCCGCCTGCGCAGGGGTCGGGGCGGAGGCGTCGAGCATGCTCCCACGCTATCCGGCGCGGCCGACATCGGCCTCGTCCGCGGCGGTCGCCCCTGCGGGCGGGACGGCGCAATCGCCCTCGGCGAACAGGGCGCCGCCCTCGATCCCGGCCCGTCGGGCCCGCGATAGAGTGACCGGACACCCGCTTTCGAAGAGCACGACATTCAAGGAGCATTCCGTGGAGATCCGCATCGGCATCATCAACACCGGCCGTGAGCTCAGCTTCGAGACGTCCGCCTCGGCCGACGAGGTGCGCACGCAGATCGCCGGCGCGCTCGACCAGGGTGCGAGCCACGTCGAGCTGAGCGACACCAAGGGCAACTCCTACATCGTGCCGACGGCGAACCTCGGCTACGTCGAGCTCGGGACCGAGGAGTCCCGTCGCGTCGGCTTCGTGGCCTGAGCCGCATGTACATCCTGCTCGCGCTGATCGCCGCCTGTGTCCTGGGCGTCGCGGTGCACTACGCGCTCCCGCATCGCGAGGTGCGCGGGGTCGCGCTGGTCCCCGCCGTCGCGACCGCGGTCGCGGCGGCCGCCTACACGCTCGGGCAGTGGGCGGGGATGAAGGAGTCGAGCGTCTGGCTGTGGCTGATCGCGCTCGGCGGAGCCGTCGTGGTCTCGGCGCTCGCCGGCGCGGTCGTCACGCGCGTGCGTCACCACGGCGACGCCGTGCGTCGCGCCGAGCTCGGCATCTGAGCGGACTCCGCTCCGCTACGAGGCCAGGCCCATCGCGTCCATGCGGCGGGCGTGCGCGCCCATGAGCTCGGTGAACACCGGTTCGAGCTTGTCGTCCTCGGCGCCGGGCAGGTGCGGGCGCAGCGCCGCACGCGCCACGAGGATCGTGTCGCCTACCAGGCGGCGTCCCCACAGCGACAGCAGGGAGCGCCACTGCTCGTCGCTCGCGATGGTGGCCTGCACGATCCCGATGATCTCGTGCCGGTCGTCGTCGGTGGCGAGGATCTGCGCGATCTTCGCGCCGGTCTCGCCGTAGCTGGACGCGAGCGCGAGGTAGAAGTCGTCGAGCATGCCGGCCGTGAGATAGACCGCGAGCATCGTCTCCGCGATCCTCGGTCCGAGGGTCTTGCGGCGGAAGGCGTCGAGCTGCTCGCGGAACGGCAGCATCACCTCGGTCGGATCGTCGCCGTGTGCCGTGATGATGTCGACGATGCCGCGGTGCTTCGCGAGAGCGGCACCGGCGGCCCGGGAGAGGATCTCCTTCTCCGACAGGTCGCTCGTGGCGCGGATGAGCCGGGTGAGCGTCTCGAAGTACCCCAGCTGCAGGTACGCGGCCTGGCCGAGGAAGGTGTTGAGCTCGGGCGCGAGCTCCGCGAAGTCGACGCGGGTCGCATCCCCCGAGTCTCCTCGGGAACGGAGCACCAGCGTGCGCCGCGGCGCCTTGTCGCGCTGCCAGAACCACCTCACCACGCGCTCAGCCTAGTCGAGCGGCCGCGGCGCGACGGGGCGGCGCGCACCGTCTCCCCCGCGATCCGGGAGACGAGGGCGGCCTCCGGTAGGCTGGATCCCGCTCCGGCGACGGATCGGAGCCCCGCGCCTGTGCATACGGATTCGGCGTGGACCCATCAACGAGGCGGCGCAGCGATCGCAGGGCCCGCCGGACAGGCAACAGAAGACAGTGACGACTTTCTCCGATCTCGGCATCGACCAGGACATCGTGGACGCGCTCGCGGCCAAAGGCATCGTGGACGCCTTCCCGATCCAGGAGCAGACCATCCCCCTCGGCCTTCCCGGCCAGGACATCATCGGCCAGGCCAAGACGGGCACCGGCAAGACCTTCGGCTTCGGCATCCCCGTGGTGCAGCGTCTGGGCCTGAGCCCGGAGCCCGGCGTCAAGGCGCTGATCGTGGTGCCGACCCGCGAGCTCGCGGTCCAGGTCTACGAGGACATGGATCTGCTCACCTCCGGCCGTTCCACGAGCGTCGTCGCCATCTACGGCGGCAAGGCGTACGAGGGCCAGATCGAGCAGCTCAAGGCCGGCGCGCAGATCGTCGTCGGCACCCCGGGCCGTCTCATCGACCTCGCCAACCAGCGTCTGCTCGACCTCTCGCACGCGACCGAGGTCGTGCTCGACGAGGCCGACAAGATGCTCGACCTCGGCTTCCTCGCCGACATCGAGAAGATCTTCCAGAAGGTCCCGGCGGTGCGGCACACCCAGCTGTTCTCGGCGACCATGCCGGGTCCGATCGTGGCGCTGGCGCGCCGCTTCATGACGAACCCGATCCACATCCGCGCCAACGACCCCGACGAGGGCCTCACGCAGGCGAACATCCGCCATCTCGTGTACCGGGCACACTCGCTCGACAAGGACGAGGTCATCGCCCGCATCCTGCAGGCAGAGGGCCGCGGCAAGACCGTCATCTTCACGCGCACCAAGCGTGCCGCGCAGCGCCTCGTCGACGAGCTCAGCGACCGCGGCTTCAATGTCGGCGGCGTGCACGGCGACATGGGCCAGGACCAGCGCGAGCGCTCGATGGCCGCGTTCAAGGCCGGCAAGAAGGACGTGCTCGTCGCGACCGACGTCGCCGCCCGCGGCATCGACGTCGACGACGTCACCCACGTGATCAACCACACCATCCCGGACGAGGACAAGACGTACCTGCACCGCGCCGGCCGCACGGGCCGCGCGGGCCGCACCGGCATCGCCGTCACGTTCGTGGACTGGGAGGACCTGCACAAGTGGGCCCTGATCAACCGCGCCCTCGAGTTCGGCCAGCCGGAGCCGATCGAGACCTACTCCTCCAGCCCGCACCTGTACGAGGACCTCGACATCCCCGCCGGCACGAAGGGGCGTCTGGTCACGGCCCCCGTCTCCGAGAAGCCCGCGCGCAAGCAGCGCGAGCCGCAGCGCGCCACCGAGGCCGCCGCGGAAGGCGCGAGCGAGGGCACCACGCGTCGCCGCCGTCGCCGCCGCCGTGCCGCGGAGGGCGTCGGATCCACGTTCGCCGAGGGCGCCGAGGCGCCCGCCGCGAAGGACGTCCCGGCCGGCGATGCGGACCGCGGCGTAGTGCCCCTCGTAGTAGCCCTCGCGCGGGTGCAGGATCCCGTCGAACGCCTCGCCGCGATCGCGCACGATGCCCCGCGCGACCAGCGCGTCGGCGATGTG
>NZ_JYIT01000050.1 GCF_000956545.1 Microbacterium azadirachtae | reverse complement strand
CCCCCGGGCGGCTATCGCGGTGCGCGACGGGCGCTGCTCGGCGCGAACGGGGTCGTCGAGGGAGGACGCCCACAAGACGCCCCGGCCGAAGCGCCGCCCCTTCCCGGCGCCGACGCCCCCACCAAGACCCGGAGGACCCTCGGCTGGATCGCGCTGGCCGCGGGGATCGGATTCGTGATCGTCGCGCTCATCCTGCTCGTGATCGGCGCCGCGGACGCCTTCTTCAGCCCGA
Organism: Microbacterium azadirachtae; assembly: GCF_000956545.1. Lineage (GTDB taxonomy): Bacteria > Actinomycetota > Actinomycetes > Actinomycetales > Microbacteriaceae > Microbacterium > Microbacterium azadirachtae. The sequence goes on along the minus strand of NZ_JYIT01000050.1, from coordinate 33,872 downwards.
CCATGCTCGTGCTGCAGCTCGTCGTGCTGGGCCTGGCGATCGCCGCGGTCGTGACGCGGGCCGGACGCGTGCTCGGGGCCGTCGCCCTGACCGTCGCCCTCGTGCTCAACGTCGGCACGATGGGCGCCCTCAGCACCGTGCGGGTCGCGGCGACCGGCTCGTACGCAGGGCACAAGACCGACAAGCAGAAGCTGTGGGAGGCGTATCCGGGCATCAAGGACAAGGAGCCGAGCCGCTTCCTGAACCAGCAGTCGCTCGAGCAGCTGCAGGCGCTGGCCGACGAGACCCTGGCCGACGTGCGCACGCAGCTGACCGCGCAGTACGGACTGCAGTGGGTGAAGTCCGCCGACGCCCAGGAGCGCCCGGAGCGCAACGGCTACGGCGGGGAGTCGATGCTCGTGCGGTTCACGTCCGACACCTGGGCGACGACGACCCCGGTGAGCGGGTACGCGCACAAGCTCGAGGTCATGCGCACGATCGAGTCGGTGATCGCGCAGCACGGCTGGCGCGGCATGGTGGCGTTCAACGATCCCGCCGGCGGCGTGGACCCGACGATGATCTCCAAGATGTACGGGGGCGCCACCCCCGAGACCCAGGTGGACTGGGAGTGGTTCAGCGACGACGAGCCGGATCCCGGCTGGTTCTACGCCGACATCACGGATCTCGCCAACGACACCACCGGCGAGTACCGTGCGTCGCGGGAGCAGACCGCGAAGCGCACGGGCGAGCCCCTGGAGGGCCTCCAACTGGCCATCGTGGGCCGGTACATGCTGAGCGAGAAGAAGGTCGACGAGTTCACCAAGGCGCTGACGAAGTACCCCTGACGCTCCCGGATCCGGCATCTTCGGCACCGCGACCGGGCGGCGGGACCCGGGGCCGCTATCTTCAAGGCATGCAGATCTCCGCGCAGGAGCGCACCGCGGCCCGCCCCGCCCGCTTCACGATCGGCACGAGGACGTGGTCGATCGTGCGTCTCGTCGGCGCGCTCGCGATCCTCGCCGCCGTCACGCACCAGCTCATCGTGACGGTCGGCAACGCGCTCGAAGCGACCACTCCCTATGGCTCCCACATCCCCACCGTCGTCGCGAACTTCCTCAGCTTCTTCACGATCGAGTCGAACGTCGCGTCCGCGATCGTGCTCATCGTCGCCGCGATCTGGGGCCTGCGCGTCGCCGGCGGCCCGTCGGAGGCGGACCCCGTCGAGCCGCGCGGACTGGCGATCCTGCTCGCGTGCGTCTCGACCTACATGATCGTGACCGGCATCGTCTACAACCTGCTGCTGCGCGGGATCGAGCTGCCGCAGGGATCGACCGTCGCTTGGGCGAACGAGATGATGCACGTCGTCGGCCCGCTGCTCCTCCTCGCCGACGTGCTGCTCGCGCCGCGCCGGCGCTGCCTCGGCTGGGGCGTGCTGGGCATCGTCGCCGCGTTCCCGATCGTGTGGGCCGTGTACACGCTCATCCGGGCGAACCTGGTGATCAGCCCGCGCACGGGCAAGACGGGCTGGTACCCGTACCCGTTCCTCGATCCGTCCCTGGTTCCCGGCGGCTACCTCGGGGTCTCGGGCTACATCGTGGGCATCGCCGTGGCGATCCTCACCGTGGGCGCCGGCGTGATCTGGCTCTCCCGCAGACGCGGACGCTGAGACCGGGATCGCAGGGATCGATCCACTCAGCCTGCCGCGATGCGCGCGCCGCTCAGGGGATCCGATCGAGCGCGTGCAGCACCACCTGGAGCCGGTCGCGCACCTGCCACTTCGTCATGACGCGGCCGAGGTGGGCCTTCACCGTCGCCTCCGACAGATGGAGGTCCGTCGCGATCTCGCGATTCGTCATGCCGCGGGTGAGCAGCTGCACGATCTCGCGCTCGCGCGGGGCCAATTGCTCGAGTTCGCGCGCGACGTCGCCGGCCCTGCGTCCCGGGCAGCAGATGACGTGGTCGACGAGGCGGTGCAGCACCCGCCGCGAGACGAACACGTTGTCCTCCGCCGCCTCCCTGACCGCGCGCACGAGCTCGTCCGGCTCGGCGTCCCTGCCGACGATCCCCCGCACGCCCAGCCCGAAGAGCTCCCTGATCCGCCCGAACGGCTCCACGGGGGCGACGACGATCACGGGCGCCTGCGCGTTCGCGGTGATCAGCGCCGCGCAGGTCTCGAACGTCGGCCACTCGGCGGGCGCGAGATCGAACACGATGACGGGCGTCGTCTCACCCGATTCCGCGCGCCGCGCGCAGGAGGCGGTCGCGCTCTCGATCGACGCCACCAGCTCCACGGGCCGGCCGGACTCGGCGGACAGGATCATCGAGAGCGCAGAGCCCATCAGTCCGTCCGATGAGACGACGATGGCCGTCGGGAACGCACTTGCCGACACCGTGTTGATCATGAGCCCCCCAGCTGTGATCAGAATCCCGCCTCAGGCTACAGCACAGTTTTCTTTACCGTGGTCGGCGAGACGCAGGATGCACCTGCTCAGCGACCGTGTGCGATCTCCCGCAGAGCAGCGCCGTCCCCGAACGGCAGCACGAGGCCGACCACGTGGCCGAGGGCGATGAGCGTGCCCAGCAGCACGGCCGAGGGCGCCAGGCCGAACAGGGGCCAGGCGCAGGCCGCCGCGACGACCGGAGCCACCGAGCCCGCGAGCACGACCGTCACGTCCGCCCGCCACGGTCCGGACAGTCGCAGCACCCGGCACGAGGCGCCGCGCACGATCAGCACCGCGGGCGCCTTCGCGCCCATCAGGATCCGGTAGGCGAGCACATGGCCGAGCTCGTGCACGAGGATCGATGCGGCGAGCACGAGGCCGATGGATGCCATGGCGATGAGCGCCAGGAGCCGGAAGGCGACCCCGACGGCCAAGGCGACGCCCAGGGTCGCGAGGATCAGGCTCATGCCCGACCCGAAATGACGCAGGCAGGCCATCGCCGCGGGGAGGGTGCCGGACGGCAGCTGCCGCGACCTGCTCGTGAACCAGGGCGGCAGGCGCCAGGAGCGGCCGCCGAGGCGCACGAAGAGCTCGTCGCTGCACAGGCCGTCCGCCACGGCCTCCGGATCGGATCCCCGATGGCGCAGTCCCAGGGCCGAGCAGATCAGGACGCCGTCTCGCTCCTTCACCCCGCCCCGCACCACGCGGCGGACGTCAAGCACGAGTGGGTTCTCGCCGGCTCTGCCGCGCCGCGATCCCGGCGTAGAGGGCCGCGAGCACGGTGATCGCCGCGAGGATCAGCACGCGGTCGGTGCCCGGCGCCGCGACCCCCGCCACCCACCCGGACGCGAGCGTGATCGACATGTAGACGAACGCGAGCAGGAACCCGGCGGCGGAGGCGGAGAGCGGCTGCTCCTCGCTGTAGGGCACGATCGCGCCGCACAGCAGGCCGGCGGCCAGTCCCAGCGCGCACCGCACCGCGATGTCGGGGATCTGCGTGGCCGGGATCAGCCCGGCGAGAAGCACCGCGACGAGCGCCGGCGCCCCGAGCGCGACGCCCGCGCACCCGGCGGCGACCGCCTTCGGCCCGAGCACCGGCACGCGATCGCCTCCGGCCAGGCGCGACAGCCACTGCGTGGGCAGGGTGCGCCCCACGGCGTTGACGGCGAGGACGAACGGGAGCACGGGGAGCGATCCGGCCAGCGTCGGGACGACGAGGGCCGACGCGGGCACCGTCCGGGCGAGCACCCAGACGGCCAGGACGCCGAGCGGGAGCAGGAGAGCGGTGACGACGAACTGCGGGGTGCGCACCGCGATGAGGAGCTCCGCCCAGAGCTGCCCCCACCAGGCCGTGCGCCGGATCGGTCGGGTACGGCGGAGCAGCCGGATCGCGGCCCGCGGCGCGCCGGGGACGTGGTGCCGCGACACCCGCCAGAGCAGCACCACGGCGAACACGGCCCAGAGCACGGACGCCGCCGCGGAGGCGGGATCCGGCGCCGCGGCGAGGCGGGCGAACGCGCGCGCCGGCAGCAGATCGGCGAGTCCTCCGCCGTCGGACGGGGACGGTCGCAGCGCCAGGATGTCCGGGGCGGTGAGGGCGAGCACCCCCGCGAGGGCGACCACGCCGGAGAACGTCGACGCGTAGGGGACCGGCAGCCGGAGCAGCGCGACCGCGGCGGCCTGCAGGGCGGTGAAGGCCGCGACGGCCCCCAGGAGGAAGCTCGCGAGCAGCACGACGTAGGAGGCGATCCCGCGCAGCGCGTCGGCGCCTCCCGCGCTCGTCCGCAGCACGACCACGACGGCGGTGCTGGTCAGGGCTGCGCTGTAGACGAGTCCGGCCACCAGCACGGGGGCGAGCTGTCCGAGACGGGCGGCCGTGCGAGAGACCGGAAGCAGGTCGAGCAGGTTCTGCAGTGCCGTCCGGGGCGGCGCGGAGAGGCAGAGGATCACCGCGACGATGCCGGCCGTCATCGCCGCCGCGGAGAACGACGTGCGCGCGAGTGAGAGGCGCAGCTCCACGGCGATCCCGTCGCCCAGCTGCGCGCCGGCCACGAGCGCCAGTCCCAGGCCGAAGATGATCAGCAGGACGCAGGAGACCGCCGCGGCCACCGTGACCCTCCGCGTCGTCGTGCCGAGCACCCGGGCGACCTCCCGCACCCACAGCGTCACCGCGACGGCGGCGACCGCCCTCATCGGGCGGCTTCGGGGTGCGCGGCCTCCGATGCCCGGCGGACGCGGGCTCCCAGGAGCGTGCTCGCGAGCACGTACAGACCGGCGATCAGGACCACCGCGATCCCCATGCCGGCGATGTTCGGCACGAAGTTCAGCGCGGTCGCGCCGTTCTCGGTCGCGCGCCAGATGCGGATGACTCCGGGGATCGTCACGTCGCCGGCGGTGGTGAAGGCCATGACGAGCGACGCGGCGATGGCGAGGAACACGACGCAGACCCCGAGCACGAGCCCCGCGAAGGAGTGGAGGAGGATCCGGAATCCGGAGGTCATGGGACGTGCCTTTCTCTTTCAGGTGCTTCTTGCGCACAGCGGGCGGCGCCCGCGCGCGGTGAGGTCAGCGGAACACCGCCGCGATCCGATCGGCCCGGGCGTCTGCGTCGTCGGCCCGCCCCGTCACGTGGAGGAAGACGTCTTCGAGCGACCCGCAGGAGGCCTCGGCCATCAGCCGGTCGGGCGCCCCCGCTGCGACGACCGCACCGTGGTCGAGAATGGTCACCTCGTCGCAGTCGCGTTCCGCGCGGAGCATGTCATGCGTCGCGACGAGCACGGCGCGACCGCCGGCGGCGTAGGCGAGCAGGAGACGCCGCACGCCCCGCGCCGCGTCGGGATCAAGGCCGCGGAACGGCTCGTCGAGGATGAGGACGGCCGGCTCATGCATCACGGCCGCCACGAGCTGCAGCTTGCGCTGCATCCCATGCGAGTACTCGGCCACGGGAGTGTCGAGGTCGCCCGAGATCCCCAGCATCTCCGTCAGCACGGCGGCCCGCGCCGAATCGTCGCGCCCGCGCAGCGCGTCGTGGAACAGGAGGAACTCCCGTCCCGTCAGCGCGCCGGGAAGAGGCAGGTCGTCAGGGGCGAACCCGACCTCCTCCCGGCTCGCCTTGTCCTGGCCGTCGATGCCCAGGACGCGGACGCGCCCCCGGTCGGGGCGGATCAGTCCGGTGACGATGTGCAGCGCGGTCGTCTTGCCGGACCCGTTGGGTCCGAGCAGACCGTGGATCCGCCCCCGACGCACCTCGATCGAGACGTCGTCCAGAACCGTCCGCGCGCCGTACCTCTTCGAGAGCGCCTCGGCGCTGAGCGCTGCCTCCGTCACCATGTCGTGTCCTCTTCCCGGCCTAGGAGGCGCAGTACATCTTCCAGGTGCCGCCCGACGTCCACGACGGCATGTCCAGCGCCGGCCAGCCGCCCTCGTTGCGGCAGTAGACGAACCACGCCGTCATCAGGCCCAGCGCGATCACGATCGCGATGGCGATGATGATGAGCCAGACGTAGCTGTCGCGGCGCACGAGCAGCAGGCGCCGCACCCGCTCCTCGCCCGCCGCCATCGCACCGGCGATGCCGTTGTGCAGTACTGCGGTCGCCTCGATCACTGACATGCGACCCTCCCTTCGTTCCGAGCCCCGGAATGGGCTGTTCCTGCAGGCTAGGGATCGAGCGATCGCCGTCGCTTCCGCCATTGGTCCCGAATCACCGAGACCTTGGTGTCGCTCTCCCGCTACCTTCGGCTAGCCGCAACAGAGGCCGCGCGCAGCAAGACGGCCGAGCCGCGACCTCTAGAATCGAGGCATGTCCAAGGTCCTCCAGTCCCTGCCCGTCGGCGAGCGCGTCGGCATCGCCTTCTCGGGAGGCCTCGACACCTCCGTCGCCGTCGCGTGGATGCGCGACAAGGGTGCGATCCCCTTCACCTACACCGGGGATCTGGGCCAGTACGACGAGGACGACATCGCCTCCATCCCGGGGCGCGCGCTGGAGTACGGCGCCGAGGCCTCGCGTCTCATCGACTGCAAGACCGCGCTCGTCGAGGAGGGCTTCGTGGCCCTCAGCTGCGGCGCCTTCCACATCCGCTCCGGCGGCAAGACGTACTTCAACACGACGCCGCTCGGCCGCGCCGTCACCGGCACGCTGCTCGTGCGCGCCATGAAGGAGGACGGCGTCGACATCTGGGGCGACGGCTCCACCTACAAGGGCAACGACATCGAGCGGTTCTACCGCTACGGCCTGCTCGCCAACCCGCGTCTGCGCATCTACAAGCCGTGGCTCGACGCCGACTTCGTCACCGAGCTCGGCGGGCGCAAGGAGATGAGCGAGTGGCTCGTCGCGCACGGCTTCCCGTACCGCGACTCCGCCGAGAAGGCGTACTCGACCGACGCCAACATCTGGGGCGCCACGCACGAGGCGAAGACGCTCGAGCACCTCGACGTCTCGCTCGAGACGGTGGACCCGATCATGGGCGTGAAGTTCTGGGATCCCTCCGTCGCGATCGAGACGGAGGACGTCTCGGTCACGTTCGAGGCGGGACGCCCCGTCGCCCTCAACGGCGTCTCGTACACGGATCCGGTCGCGCTGGTGCAGGAGGCGAACGCGATCGGCGGCCGTCACGGCCTGGGCATGAGCGACCAGATCGAGAACCGCATCATCGAGGCGAAGTCGCGCGGCATCTACGAGGCGCCCGCCATGGCCCTGCTGTTCATCGCGTACGAGCGCCTCGTCAACGGCATCCTCAACGAGGACACGCTCGCCACCTACCACGAGCAGGGCCGCCGCCTGGGCCGGCTCATGTACGAGGGACGCTGGCTCGAGCCGCAGTCGCTCATGCTGCGCGAGTCGATCCAGCGCTGGGTCGGATCCACGATCTCCGGCACCGTCACGATCCGCCTGCGCCGCGGCGACGACTGGACGATCCTCGACACCGTCTCCCCGAACCTCTCCTACGGCCCCGAGAAGCTCTCGATGGAGCGCGTCGGCGACGCCGCCTTCGGCCCCGTCGACCGGATCGGCCAGCTCACGATGCGCAACCTCGACATCGCCGACTCGCGCGCCCGCCTCGAGCAGTACGCGGGTCTCGGTCTCGTCGGCGGTGCGACGGGCGAGCTCGTCGGCCGCGTGACCGCGGGCGAGGCGAACGAGATCACGGAGTCGGTCGAGGGCACCACCCTGGCCGAGACCGAGGAGGCCCTCGCCGACGCGGTGGACGCGGCCAGCGAGGGCGCCGCGTTCGACTCCGGCACCGACTGAGCGGGCGCGCAGCCGAAGCGCTGCCGCCGATCGGCCCCGCTCGGCGGTCGAAGAAGCTCGGAGCTCATCGCGACCAGGCAATAAGGAATCGCTTATATCTTGCGGAAATAAGTGATAGATTTCTCCGCATGTTCGCCGTCATCCTCGATATCGTCGGCTCGCGCGCGCTCGACGACCGCGCGGGCGCTCAGCGCGCGCTCGACGAGACGATCGCCCGAGTCGAGAAGGACCGGCCGCTCGCGACGAGCCCGCTGCGTCCGACCGTGGGCGACGAGCAGCAGGGCGTCTACCCGACGCTCGACGCGGCGCTCGCGGCGCTGACCCTGCTGCGCCTCGCGCTCCCCGACCACGTCGACTGCCGGTTCGGCGTGGGCGTCGGCCCCGTCGAGGAGATCGCCTCCGCCGCGGGGGACCTCCCGGAGGGACCCGGCTGGTGGGCGGCGCGCACCGCGATCGAGCACGTGCACGCCCTGCAGAAGCGCACCGTTCCGGGAGCCCGCACCTGGGTGGCCGTGCACGAGGCGCAGCCGGAGGCGGCGCGACTCCTCGCCCACCAGGCGAACATCGCGCTGCTGACCCGCGACCAGCTCATCAGCGACATGAGCGCCCGCACCCGCCGCCTCACCTACGGCCGCTGCCTCGGCGTCTTCCAGCGCGACCTCGCGACCGCCGAGGGCATCACCCAGCCCGCGGTCTCGCAGGCGCTGGCCTCCTCGGGCGCCGGCGCCGTCATCGAGGCCGTCCGGCTCCTCCTCGCCTGACCGTCCGCCGTCGAACCCGCCCCCGCGGCCGCGGTCGAACCGGCTCCCGTCGCAGAGGCGGCGCGTCACGCCTCCGCCACCACCGCGGCCGAGGGCACCAGCTTCTCCTGGCGGATCAGCTTGCCGCGAGAATGATCATGCAATGGCAGGCTGGCCAAACTGACAGAGAGGAAGACACGAATGTGGAGCACCCCACCCGCACCAGTCAGTGAGTGGATGCTGTCGGTAGCAACCGTCCTTCCCGTGCCGTACCGTGAACCAGCCCCGTATGCGCTCGGGGAGGCGATATCAGAGTTGCGAGCGTATGCGCAGGCCACCCGCCCAGCGGACTGGATGTCACGGACCGTGATGAGCAACCGCACGTCGCTACGAGCCGAGCTCGACGCCCAAATCGAGAGATTGGGCAAACACCTACACGCCCGCCTCGGCGAGGCACTGGGCTCCCTGCGCAACGAGACCAACCGCGAACGAACCATCGCCACAGCAGACCGAATCCTCGAAGAATGGCACTCTCAAGCCGCCATCACGGATGCATTCCAGGACCTCTGCGACACCGCACACACCCCACAAACCACCACCGATGATCTCGGAACACGCGCAGCGTTGATCGCCTCACAACTCGGCGCAGCGGCAACGAGTTCCTCATCAACACTTCACCTAGCGGCGAACATGCTCATCGACCAAGAAGAATCCCTCGCCCTCCGGCAAGAGAAGCCGCTGCCCGCCCCGCTCACAGAACAGCATCGCCTCGCCATGGCACGAGACGCTCTCACAGCAACGGTGTCGGGCAAAGTCGTCGTCTGGACCGTCTATCGCCGGGCGACGATCTATGGCGTTCGAGAGGTCACCGGCCCGATCACATTTCTGCAACCTGAATGGGCTCTCCCCAACGCCTTCGACCCCGACGGGCAAGACTTCCCAGAGCGAGCAGAACTCCGGGAAATCCGCACCGACGTCAACTGGCTGGACGACGTTCACACTTGGTCACTGGAACCGAACTCGAACCTTGTCATGGCACGCGTCGACCTGGGCACGCGCCTACTCGCGGGCGCCGTCGAGGAAGCACTGCGTCGCGTCGACGCCATCCTAAGCATCGCCGTTCACGCCGGCGGCGTCTCATGGCAGCAAACCAAGCACTCCGCAGTCGTGCTGGATCGTAAGCCCCGACAGACCACTTTCGGACCAGCACTGAACATCGACCAACACCACGGCGATAGCTACGGGATGCACGGCACAGCGCAACTTCTCGCGTATGTCTCCGAAACGCTCGGTGAAGCGCTGACAGCCCAGCCATTGCCGGATGCCCTCGTGGAGGCGCTGACCGCGCTCCAGGAAGCAAAGATGACGGATCACCGCGATGTCACGTTCTACGGCGCCCGCCCCGTAACTCCGAGAGTCGCGACAGCGCTCGAGGATCATGCCATGGAACTCATCGCATCCGTCCTCGAAGTGCACCCCAATACCCTCGCCACCGCACTCCAGTACCGCCGGGCGCAGGCGAAAGCCGAGAACGATGCATTGCGGCAGCTTCTGTCCCCCCTCAACGATTCCTGGGCCCGACCAGACCACGCACGCCGACGCGAACTCGAAGCGAAGCTATCTCGCCACGACACGGACGGCGTCCTCATCGTCAACGTGGCCAATGCCATCACCCTCCAAGAAGACATCCGAGCCCTGCCAATGACCGCACTCCAGCGCGCCGACTTCGAGCACGCGGTGGCGATCTGCACGAACCCCGAACGAGAACTTGATCATCTCCTCCGCACCTGGAAGTCGACAAGCTTGCTGAAGGCCCGGCACCGACGTGTCCGAAACGCCGTTAATCATGGGCTGCCTTTGAGCGCGATTGCCGTCAACAGCATCCGCGACTACGCCGCCGCGACATCAGACGATGCCCTGACTCTCGCGCTCAATTGGTTCAAGAACCACGAGTCAGGACCAAATCTCGTCGCTCAAGACAAGATCGCCTGGGACGCCCGAATCGCCCGCACCAACAGCGGTGAGAGCTGGGCAGAAGCAAGCGCCCGAACCCCCCAAGACGCCTAGCCGCTCCGCAACCGCGACCAGAACCACTACACCCGCTGCGCTCCGAGTCTGTCGCCGATGCGCAACGGCGGAGAGGTCGGCAAATCATGCCGCAATAGGGATGACAACCGAAAGGTACGTCATCCCCACGGGCGGCGACGGACCTCAACGCTGCCGCTCCCTCCAGCGGAATAGCGCCGCGACGAGCTGCGTGATGATCGGGGTCAGGGCAACGATGCCGATGGTCTTCAGCCATCCCAGTGCTTCCAGATGCGGTCCGAACGCGTCGCGGAGTCCCGGGTAGATCAGGCTCACTCCGGTGATGCCAAGAAGCAGAGCAAGGACCGACGAGAACACGCCTGCGGGTGACTTCCAGTACCCGAGCCAAAGCACGCGCCGCGCCTGCACGCGTTGGCGCGGTTCCAGCAATTCGTCTGCGATGGGCGTTGCAGCGAGCACTCGACTTCTCGTCTTGCGGTTGACGAGCTCGTCGACCACGAGGTCGATCCAGTCATAGATCTCCTCGACCTCGACCTCCGTGCCGTTCTGACCGAGCAGCCGGGCTTTCGCGTTCAAGACTCGGCTGACACGAGGTGCGTCGTATGTCCGCCATACCAGCACCGTGGTCGCGTTGGAGCGTCGAGGCTTCGCGAAGAACTCAATCACCTCCGCTTCGATCTCGCTCAGCATCCGAGCGGCCGTCGCGATGGTGACCCGCCCGTCACGAGGGTTTTCCTGACCGATCCACCGGTTCTCGCGGGGATCGCTCAGAGTCCTGATCGCCGAGCTCCGGGCAAGCAGACGCCACGCGAACGGCATCCGCGCACGCACCACAGCCCCACGCGCCCAGAGCGTGAACATCGGGATCCCGTACCAACCGAACATGACAATGAACATCAGCCCGACAAAGCGCACCACCAGCGACAGGGACAACACTGCCGTGCGCGCCGCCTCGGCATAGATCGCGACGACCGACAGCAACGACGCGACCAGCAGGACAGCGACGACCAGCAGCGACCAGGCAACCGTGCGACGTGTAGCCCGCGCAGCCGCCAGCTGGGCCTTGACGCGATTCGTGTCGTGCTCGGCGATCAGACGATTCCACGCGCCTTTCCGCCCCGGGATCACAGCTGCGCGAATCCTGTGCAATCGCTCGGGCGCAAGGCGCGAGAGATCGACGCGTTCCTCGTCAGCACGAAGCCGTGGCGACGCCACCCGACCCGCAGCCCCCAGGATCGCGGCCCCGAGAACCACCGCCACCATGAGTACCGCCACCCAGATACCCGGTGATCCACCTATCGTCGCAGCAATCTGCGCTGTATCGCTCATGTCTGGCACCGTAGCCAGGTGCAGGGACACCACCCCGCTTGCTGACACGCAATCACCAGACAATGGCACCAGATCACCCCCGCCGCCGGCCGAGCACGAGCGGCCTGGCGGCCTCTGAGAAACAAACGCGATCGCGCCTCACGTCCTTTACGTTCGCTGCGACGCGGCCGCGTTGGCTGCTCCTGGTGCGCTTACGTGGTCGGGAGCGCGCGCCTCGAGCGCGTATGGCGAGCACGTGACGAACGAGCTCGTCGCCGAGATCGCCGCCGAGGGCACCCCGGTCCACACTGGCGGGGCATACGGCATCGACGCGACGGCGCTGCGTGCCACGCTGCGAGTCGGCGGACGCGCCGTCGTTTGGGCGGCCGCGGCGTCGATCTCACCTCCCCCCTCCGGGCACGCCTCCCTGTTCGACCAGGCCTCAGCTGCGAGGGGGTGCGCGGTGGTGTCTGAGATGCCCTTGGGGACCGCGCCGACGCGTTGGCGCTTCGTCAGCAGGTCCCTGCTTCTCGCGGCAGCGACGCGCGCCACGGTGATCGCAGAGGTCGGCATCCGGTCGGGAGCCCTCGCGGTCTGCACGCACGCGCACGAGCTCGGTCGGGGCTTGGGGATCATTCCAGGTCCGATCACGTCATCGACGTCGATGGGCTGCCACGCTCTGCTGCGGCAGATTGGCACACAGGTGATCACCTGCTCCGCGGACGTGCGGGAGCTGGTCGACCCGCACGCGATGCTGGCGCTCGACAGCGCGGCTTGATCTTTGCGTGTCGGGGTCCGCCCACGCAGAGGGGCCCGACACGCCGGACCTCGCACGCCGCCGCTCGCCCGCCGCACTCATGTGGGTATGGACACAAAGAGACGGCGCCGGCACCACAACGCGTTGTTCGCGGCGCTCGAGGAAGCCGAACTGCGGGCCGAGATCGCCGAGGCTCGTGAACGGGAGGCTCGTGCCGTCAACCACGCCAGCGTCGAGCGCGCGGATGCGGTGCACGCCTGGTTGAAGGTCGTGCGGAGGGCCGTCGGGATGTTGGTGTTCCCGATCATCCTGCTCCTCAGCGCGGGCTGGGCGCCCGAGCACCTGCTACCGCTCCTGTTGCGATAGTGCGCCCCATGCGTGCCACCTCCGGTCCTGCCGAGCTCGGGCAGGTCCGCCGACGCAAGTTGCGGACAGTGCCATCTTCGACAGGATCCTCAGTTCCTGTAGGTTCGGGCAGAGGTTGGCACTGGAAAGCACTGATTCCGGCATAGCTGGCGGTCATCGTGTCCGATGTGACATCTGAGCGACATGTCACGTTGGATTCCGACATCTTCCCTCGGAACCTACAGCCCGAGCTGCGTGGCCGCCGACATCATCGATGCGGCAATGGAGGATCCATAACTTGCACACTCGTGTGCACTTTAGCTGTACACTTGTCCGGTGACCGACACCATCGCACCCCGCCGGCAGCGCCGGGATGCCGCCGAGAACCGGGCGGGCATCCTCGCCGCCGCCTCACAGGCCCTCGCCGCAGACCCGCACGCGTCCGTCGACCAGATCGCCCGCGCCGCCGGGCTCAGCCGACGCGCGCTCTACGGACACTTCGATGACCGCACCGCACTGGTGCACGCCCTGATCTCGGCCGGGGCGGCGCGCTTCAACGCCATCGCGCAGCGCGTCGACGATCCGGACAGCCGCATCGCCTTGGCCCGGCTCACCGCCGACCTGTGGCGCGAAGCGGCGCACGTGCAGGTCGCCGCCGCGATCGCCCTCGACGAGGCGCACGTCGAGGAGACGGCCACCGCGCTCGCCCCGCTGCGACGCGTGCTCGCCGCGCTCGTGCGCCGCGGACAGGACGACGGCGAGCTGCGGCAGGACATGACCGCGCCGACCCTCGCCCGGCTCATCGAGGAGAGCGCCCGCACCGTGGTCACCCGCACCGACGCCTCCTCCCCCGTCGCCGCCGGCATCGCCGTGCGTGCCGTGCTCAGCATCGCCGGTCTCGGCTGGCGGGAGATCGACACACTGCTCGCCGCCCACCCGGAGCTCGCGGCGACCGTGGCGCCCGATACGCTTGCCACGATTCCCGCCGAGGAGGGCCGCGCATGAGAATCGCCGTGCACGAGGTCAGCAAGGGCAAGAAGGGCCACGCGCTGCCCACCACCTCCCTCGAGATCGAGACGGGCCACGCCCGCTTCGTCCTCGCCGAGACCGAGCTGCGTCCCACGGTGCTGGGACTCATCGCCACCGGGCGGATGCGCCCCGACAGCGGGCGTGTCACAATCGACGGCACCCGCAACGACCGCGACCTGCGCCGCCGGATGGCCCTCGTCGACGCGCCCGAGGTGAGCGACCCGCACCCGGGCGTCACCCTCGCCGCGGTCGTGGGCGAGGAGCTCATGTTCGCCGGCCTCCCCGCGACCCCGCTGCACGCGCGGCGCTGGCTGGAGCAGATCGGTTTCGCCGAGCTCGCCTCGCAGCCGATCGGCACGATCAAGCCGTCGGTGCGCGTGCGCGTGATGGCCGAGCTCGCCGTGCTCCGCGACGACGTCGAGGGGTTCGTGCTGGTCTCCCCCGATCGGCACGGCGGGCGACCCGAGGGCTGGTGGCGCATCGCGTCCGAGTTCGCGGACCGCGGATTCGCGGTGCTCGTGATCGTGGGCGGCTCGGCCGCCGCGGTCATCGAGCAGCTGCCCGAGGCGCTCGAGACCGACTATCCGTCCAACGCCACGGTGCCCGTGCGTCCGCTCGCGGACATCACAGGATCCACGACCGCGATCGACGCGGGGCAGGATGAGGAGCTGCTCCCGCCCTTGGACGATGAGCGCGCACCGGCGGAGCCGGAGCGAGACGAAACGCCGCCACCCGACGAGCACCGCGTTTCGTCTCAGGCGCCTGCAGCGTCTTCGCTCAACGACCCCGAGGCGACCGAGCCGGTCGCTGAGCCCATCGAAGCGACCACCCCCGACGACGTCCCTTCGACGAGCTCAGGGACCGACGACACCGCCACCGACCACCCCACCGAGACCGAGAACGGAGCCGAGCGATGAAGATCCCCGCCATGATCGGCGCCGAGCTGCGCCGGCTGACCGCGTCGCCGATGGCCGTGATCGCCCTGATCGCCCTGATGGCCGTGCCGATCCTGTACGGCGGGCTGTACCTGTGGGCGAACCAGGATCCCTACGGCAAGTTCACCGAGGTCCCGGTGGGACTCGTCGTCGACGACGCAGGAGCGACCTCCGGCGACACCACCACGAACTACGGCGAGAAGGTCGCGGACAACCTCGTCGAGGGCAAGGCGTTCGACTGGCAGCGCCTGAGCGCACCGGCCGCGCGCGCGGCGCTCAAGAACGGCGACGTCGACTTCACGGTGACGATCCCGAAGGACTTCTCCGAAGCCCTGCTCTCGTCCTCGGGCACGAGCCCGCACCAGGCGCGGATCGAGCTCGAGACCAACGACGCCAACAACTACCTCGCGTCGTCGATCGGATCCGGCGCGGTCGAGAAGATCCGCCGATCGGTCGCCGAGATGGTGGGACAGGAGGCGGCCGACAAGCTTCTCACGGGGCTCAGCGACGTGCGCGCCAAGCTCGGCGAGGCGGCCGACGGCGCCGGCAAGCTCTTCGACGGCGCGAACACGGCCGTGAGCGGCAGCGGTCAGCTCGCCGACGGGACCGCGCAGCTCGCCGACGGCGCGGCGCAGCTCGCCGGGGGCACGCAACAGCTCGCCGACGGCTCGCAGCAGCTGGCGGACGGCGCGGCGACCCTGGCCGACGGCGCGCAGCAGGTGAGCGCCGGCAATCAGCAGCTCGCGCAGTATGCGAACGAGGCCGGATCCCTGGTGCAGCAGGCGACCGATGCGCTGCCGCAGGTGCGCAGCGACATCGCGACCGCGCTGGCCGACCGCGGCCTCTCCCCGGCGGAGGTCGACGCGGTGCTGGCGAAGCTGGATCCGCTCGGCGACAAGCTCCGCAACGGCAACGACACGGTGCAGGGCGCGGTCGGCAAGATCGACCAGCTCGCCGACGGCAGCGCCCAGGTGGCGTCGGGGAGCGCGACGCTCGCCGACAAGTCGCAGCAGCTCGCGAACGGCGCGCAGACCGCCGCATCGGGCGCTGCCGCCCTGAGCACCGGCGCGGCGAGCGCCCGCGACGGCGCGAAGGCGCTGCACGACGGCCTCGGCACGCTGGCGAACGGCATCGCGACGCTGCGCGACGGGCTGAAGGCCGGCGTCGACGCGATCCCGTCATCCACCCCCGAGCTGCGCGAGCAGCAGGCGAAGACCATCGCGAACCCCGTCGACGTGTCCAGCGACAAGGTCGCCGCCGCCAAGGACTACGGACAGGGGCTCGCCCCGTTCTTCGCGGCGCTGGCCGGCTGGATCGGCATCTACGCGCTGTTCCTCATCATCAAGCCGATCTCGCGGCGGGCCGTGACGGCCCTGCATTCGCCGATCCGGATCACGCTGGCCGGCTGGCTCACCCCCGCCGGATTCGGCGCCCTGCAGATGCTGGGCCTGCTGGGCGTGCTCGCCTGGGCGCTCGGGTTCACCTTCCAGAACGGCTGGGGCGCGCTCGGGATCATGGTGGTCGCGTCGGCCACGTATGCCGCGATCATCCTGGCGCTGAACGTGTGGCTCGGATCCGTCGGGCAGTTCATGGGCCTGGTGCTGATGGTGCTGCAGCTCGTGACGGCGGGCGGCACGTTCCCCTGGCAGACCCTGCCGGCGCCGCTGGCCGCGCTGCACCACGTGCTCCCCATGGGATACGTCGTCGATGCGATGCGCCAGCTCATGTACGGCGGTCAGGTGGGACGGGCGATGACCGATCTGGGCGTGCTCGGGATCTGGCTCGTCGGCTCCCTGCTGGTCGCGATGATCGGCGTGACGAGGATGACCCACAAGCGCACCCTGCGCGACCTGCAGCCCAGCCTGATCGGCTGAGCCCGGGGCGCGGACGGTGCGAGCGGTGGGGACGGCGAGCGACGCCGGATGTGATGGAGTGGAGGAGTGAGCACTCCCGACCTGACGCCGGCCTTCGGCGGGAGCGTCGCCGCCTTCTCCGAGGGCTCGTCGACCCTGATCGCCGAGAGGACCGGATCCGGGTCGCACGTCTTCCTGCTCGCGCACGGCCTCGGCATGGGCCGCAGCGTGTTCGGAGAACTCGCGCGCCGGCTCGACGGCACGGTCGTCGCGGTCGACCTCCCGGGGTTCGGCGCGGCGCCGGAGCCCGAGCTGCCGCTCACGATGCCCGAGCACGCCGACCTGATCGCCGCGCATCTCGCCGCCACGGGCACGCCGCCGGTCATCGTGATCGGGCACTCGATGGGCAGCCAGGTGGCGGCCGAGCTCGCGGTGCGCCACCCCGACCGGGTGCGCGCGGTCGTGCTCGCGGCGCCGACGGTCGACGCCGGTGCCCGCCGCGTCGCTCGGCAGGCGCTGCGCTTCCTGCACGACACCGCATCGATCGACCCCCGGGTGGTGATCCGCGGCGTGCGGGAGTACCTGCGCGCCGGACCGCACATCGTCCGCAAGATCCGCGCCACCGTCGCGCATCGCCCGGAGGAGGTCTATCCGCGCATCGCCGTGCCGACGCTCGTCCTGCGCGGCGAGCGCGACCCGGTCTCTCCCCGGGCCTGGACCCAGGCCGTGGCCGAGGCGATCCCGCGCGGCGAGTTCGCGGAGATCCCGGGCTGCGGTCACGAGACGATGATCCGCGATGCGGAGCCCGCCGCCGCCCGGATCCACGACTTCCTCTCCCGGATCTGATCCCTCCCCGCGCTCACTGGTCGCGCATTGCGGCTTCGGTGCCCTGAAACCCGCAATCCACGACCAGCGAACGAAGGAGATCCCGCCGCCCGGAAGGGTCAGAGCTCCCAGGTGTGCACGGGGGCTCCGGCGTGCATGTGCTCCAGGTAGTCGGCGAGCATGCCGTGCAGCGCCTGGGACCGGGTCTCCCCGGCGCGCTCGCGGGCGGCGACGTTCTCCCGCTGCCACACCGCGCCGTTGCGTCCGGTGAGGCAGCGCTGCTCGATGACGCCGAGGTAGCGATCGCGCTCGGCCGGATCCACGCCGTACCCGTCGAGGCCCTCGGCGGCGAGCGCCAGCAGGCGCCGCAGCACCAGCTCGCGCGGGCCGATCCAGCCGACCTCGGGCCAGTACAGACGCGACTCGATGCCGTCGCGGGCGGCGGAGTGCAGGTTCTCCTCGGCCGCGTCGAAGGTCATCTGCGTCCACAGCGGGCGATCGGCCTGCGCGAGCGCGTGCACGAGGCCGTAGTAGAACGCGGCGTCGGCGAGCACGTCGACGATGCTCGGACCGGCCGGCAGCACGCGGTTCTCCAGACGCAGGTGGTAGCGGTCGCCCTTCCCGTCGTAGATCGGGCGGTTCCAGCGGTAGACCGTGCCGTTGTGCATGCGCAGCTCGGCGAGCGCGGGCGCACCGCCGCGGGCCAGCACCGCGAACGGATCCTCGTCGGTCGTCACCGGCAGCAGCGCCGGGAAGTAGCGGGAGTTCTCCTCGAAGAGGTCGAAGATCGAGGTCACCCAGCGCTCGCCGAACCACACGCGCGGGCGCACGCGCTGGTTCTTCAGCTCGACCGAGCGCGTGTCGGTGGCCTGCTCGAACAGGGGGATCCGGGTCTCGTGCCAGAGGGCCTTGCCCGCGAAGAACGGCGAGTTGGCGGCGAGTGCGACCTGCACGCCGGCGATCGCCTGCGCGGAGTTCCAGTACGCCGCGAACTCCGCCGGATCCACCTGCAGGTGCAGCTGCACCGAGGTGCAGGCGGCCTCGGGCAGGATCGTGTCGCAGACGATGTCGAGGGTCTCCCGCGCGGCGCCGTCGCCGAAGCCGCCGCCGAGGGCGGGCCCGTCGAGGCGCAGCTCGATGTCCTCTCCCCGCGCGGCGAGGATCTGCTGGCTGAGCAGGTCGTACCGAGGATCCGCCGACAGCCACGCCCCCGTGAAGTGATGCTCGTCGAGGGTCGGCAGCATGCCGATCATCGCGAGACCGCACCCGGCGCCGCGCGCCTTCGCGTCGGCTGCGTTGAGGGACGCGCGCAGCGAGTGCTCCAGGTCGGTGACGCTGCGCCCTGCGAGCGGCCGGGGCTCGACGTTGATCTCGATGTTGAACTGGCCGAGCTCGGTCTGGAACGCCGGATCGGCGATCGCGTCGAGGGCGGCTTCGTTCGCCATGGCCGGGTCGCAGGCGTCGTCGACGAGATTGAGCTCGATCTCCAGGCCCAGCCGCGGCTCCGAGATCTCGAACTGTCCGTCGGCGAGCATCATGGCGAGCGCGTCGAGGCAGCGCGCCGTCTTCTCGCGGAACAGCGTGCGATCCTGCCGGGTGAACACCCGTTCGTCGACGTGGTCTCCCATGGCGAGAAGCTACTCGCCCCCAGGCCGCCGCGTCGAGGACCGATTCCGGAAGGGATCGGGTCGACGCGGCGGGTCGGCTCAGGGATGCGCGGATCGCGGGCCGGGGCCCGCGGGGAGCGGCCTCAGCCCCGCACCTCCGCGCGAACGCCGTGCTCGTCCTCGACGGGGATCACGGCGCCTTCGCGGATCCACAGCGGCACGGAGTCGAAGGCGTGCGTCTCCCGGCGCCAGCCGCCTCCCTCCGTCTCCTCGCGCGTGAACCAGTTCGTCCACCGTCCGCGCGGCAGGTAGTACTCCACGTCGCCGGACGCGGTGAACACCGGCGCCACCATGAGGTCGGGGCCCAGCATGTACTGCCGGTCGAGGTGGCCCGCCGCCGGATCGTCGGGGAACTCGAGCACCATCGGGCGCATCACGGGGCGTCCGCTGCGATGGGCCTCCTCGCCGGCCGCGACGAGGTAGGGCCGCAGGGAGCGCTTGAGCTTCGTGAAGGCGCGCGCGACGTCGACTGCGCTCTGCCCCGGCTCCTCCTCGCCGGTGTCGAACGCCCACGGCACCCGGTAGTTGGTGGATCCGTGCAGGCGCGAGTGGCTGGACAGCAGCCCGAACGCGAGCCACCTCTTGAACACGGCGGGATCCGGATCCCCCTCGAAGCCGCCGATGTCGTGGCTCCAGTATCCGAAGCCGCTGAGCGCGAGCGACAGCCCGCCGCGCAGCGACTCGGCCATCGAGACGAACGAGGAGGAGTTGTCCCCGCCCCAGTGCACCGGCATGGCCTGCCCTCCGGCGGTCGCCGAGCGCGCGAACAGCACGGCCTCGCCCTCCCCGCGCTCCTCGACGAGCACATCGAACACCGCGCGGTTGTAGAGGTGCGTGTAGCGGTGGTGCATCGCCTCGGGGTCGCTGCCGTCGTGCCACGCCAGCCCCGACGGGATCCTCTCGCCGAAGTCGGTCTTGACGGCGTCGACGCCCTGCCGCAGCAGTCCCCGGATATAGCCCTGGAACCACGCCGTGGCCTCGGGGTTCGTGAAGTCGACCAGTGCCATCCCGGCCTGCCAGAGGTCCCACTGGAACACGGATCCGTCCGGACGACGCACGAGGTACCCGCGCTCGCGCCCCTCGTCGAACAGCCGCGAACGCTGCGCGATGTACGGGTTCACCCATGCGCTCACGCGGAGCCCCCGCTCGTGCAGGCGCGCCAGCATGCCCTCCGGATCTGGGAACACCGCGGGATCCCATTCGAAGTCGGTCCAGTGGAACTCCCGCATCCAGAAGCAGTCGAAGTGGAACACCTCCAGCGGGATGTCGCGCTGCGCCATGCCGTCGATGAAGGCGCTGACGGTCGCCTCGTCGTAGTCGGTCGTGAAGCTCGTCGACAGCCACAGCCCGTACGACCAGTCCGGCACCCGGGCGGGCCGGCCGGTGAGGCGCGTGTACCGATCGAGCACCTCGGCCGGGGTGGGACCGGCGATCACGAAGAACTCCAGGCTCTGCCCCGCCACCGAGAACTGCACCTGCTCGACGGCCTCGGATCCGACCTCGAACGAGACATGGCCCGCATCGTTCACGAGCACGCCGTATCCGCGGCTGGAGAGGTAGAACGGGATGCTCTTGTACGACTGCTCGCTCGACGTGCCGCCGTCGGAGTTCCACACGTCGACGGTCTGCCCGTTCTTCACGAAGGGGCCGAACCGCTCGCCGAGCCCGTAGATGAGCTCGCCGACGTCGAGGGAGAGCTGGGCGTGGACGTAGTCGTCCGCCTCGGCCTTCCCGGTGCGGCTGATGCCGTCGGATCCGACCGGTTCGGCCACGACCGCGGCCTGCGGTGAGAGGCCGATCGCGCCGATCGACCGGTGCCCGCTGGTCGTGTAGACGCCGCCGTCGTGCTCGAAGGACAGCTGCCACGGGGCTCCGCGACGGACGCGGGCGCGCAGCGATCCCGCGTCGAGCACACCGCCGTCGTCGTCGAGCCGCGCCTCGGCGCGGTGCCCGGGGTCGGCGTCGAATCCAAATCCCCGGCCGGATCCCGCCGCGCCGCGGTGGTGCTCGATGCGCACCCGGATCACTCCCTCGGCAGGGCTCGCGAGCGAGACCGTCAGCAGCGGCCGGTTGAGCGTGTCGCCGCGGGACCCGATCACCCTGGTCGGCGCCCAGATCGTGAGCTCGCCGTCGGCCGCGACGAGATCGCGCGCCTCCTGCGCGTAGAGGGCCTCGACTCCGGGACGCAGCTGCCAGAACCCGTCGGTGAACTTCATTACTTGACTGCTCCTGCCGTGATGCCACGCGTCAGCGTGCGCTGGAAGATGAGGAAGAAGACGAGCGTCGGCAGCAGACCGAGCAGCGCCGAGGCGCTCGTCGTGGTGACGTCCATGAGCCGGTCGCCCTGCAGGGCCGTGATCGCCACGGGCACCGTCTGGTTCGCGTTCGACACGAGGAACGTCAGCGGGATGAGGAACTCGTTCCACGTCCAGATGAAGAAGAAGATGAGCAGCACCGACAGCGTCGGCCGCGAGATCGGGAACACCACGCGCCACAGCACCTGCCAGCGTCCGGCGCCGTCGAGCGCCGCGGCCTCGAGCACCTCCTTGGGGAACGTGCCGAACACCGACGCCAGCAGGTACGTGCCGAAGGCCGACTGGATCACGGTGAACGTGATGATCACCGACCACGGGTTGTCGTAGAGCCCCACCTGCTTGAAGAGGAAGTAGAGCGGGTAGAGCAGCACCTCCTGCGGCAGCATGTTCGCCAGCAGGATCAGCACGACGATCCACAGGCGCCCCTTGACCCGGCCGATGCCGAGCGCGAAGGCGTTGAGCATCGACAGCCCCACCGCCAGCACGGCGACCGTGCCGGAGATGAAGAAGCTGTTCCAGAGCTTGAGCGGGAAGTCGACCCGGTTCCAGAACGCGCCGATCCCGTCGAAGTACAGCTCCTTCGGCAGCGACAGCGGTCCGGACGTGTTGTAGTCGCCCGGCGACTTGAAGGAGTTGATCAGGATCAGCAGCAGCGGCACCGCGATCAGAAGACCCAGTGCGATCGCGGCCACGAGCATGACCCAGTCGGACGGGCGGCGTCGCGCGATCCCTCCGCGGCTCATCGCGCCTCCTCCTTCTCCATGCGGTTCTGCACCAGGATGAACACCACGCTCACGACGGCGATCACGACGGTGAGCGCGGTCGCGATGGTGGCTCCGTAGCCGACCTGCTGCGACTGGAAGAACTCGCTGTACGCGTAGTAGGCCGGCACGATGGTCGAGGTTCCGGGGCCGCCGCGGGTCAGGGCGTAGACGGGTCCGAAGACCTTGAGCGCGGCGATCGTGCAGGTCAGCGTCACGACGAAGATCTCGGGCCGGATGATGCCGACCGTGATGGCGCGGAACCTCTGGAACCAGTTGGCGCCGTCGAGCTCCGCCGCCTCGTACAGCTCCGGATCCACCCGCTGCAGCGCCGCCATGAAGATGACGACCGGGTAGCCCAGCTGCACCCAGACCATGATCACCATGATGCTGACGAGCGCCGTGTCGGCGCTGCCGAGCCAGTTGTGCTGCAGCGCACCGAGCCCGACCGCCTCCAGCACCTGGTTGAGCGCGCCGTTCTTCGGACGCAGGATCCAGCCGATCACGATCGCGGCGATCACGGCGGGGAGGATCTGCGGCAGGTAGTAGGTGGCGCGCAGGAAGCTCGCGACACGGCCGCCGAACTTCTTGCCGATCAGGTCGAACAGCATCGCCGCCAGCAGCAGGCCGAGCAGCGTCGGCACCACGACCATCGCCAGGATCATCGCGACCGAGTTGCCGAACGAGGTCCAGAACACGTCGTCGCCGAACAGGGTCTGCCAGTTCTTCAGGCCGATCCACTGCGGAGGTCGGATGCCGCGATACCGGGTGAATGTGAGGAAGATGTTCCAGCCCAGCGGGATCACGATGATCACGATGAGCAGGGTCAGCCCCGGGAGCAGGTAGGGCCAGAACGCGCGGGGGCGCGATCCGGGGAGGAGGCTGTGCGATTCGGCCATGCCGTCGTCCTTTCGGGAGTCGTCGGGCGGTCTCGGGGCCGCCGTGCGTGCGACGGCCCCGAGACGCTCAGCCGACGATGTCCTTGACGCCGGCGGCGTACTGCTCGCCCAGCTGCTTGCGGACCTCCGCCGGCGACTTCGTGCCGTTGATGAGCTCCTGCATTCCGGCGTTCACCTGGTCGTAGAACGTGGGCGTGGGCCAGTCGGGGTAGAAGGCGAGACCGTCGCGCTTGGTCACGGTGTTGAAGTTCTCGATGAGCTCCTTCGACTTCTCGTCCGTGATCTTCGAGGTGTCGGCCGCGACGGGCACACCGCCGTTGTTGCCCAGGATCGCCTGGATCTCGGGGCGCATGGTGATGTCGATGAACTTCTCCGCGAGCGCCTTGTTCTTGGCGTGCTCGGGCACCACCCACATGTTCCCCGCCGAGCCCGGGGTGAACTCGCTGCCCGGGAAGAGGAACGTGCCCCACTCGAAGCCCTTGACCTCGGTCATGAACCGCCCGTACCACCAGCTGCCCGAGACGAACATCGGGGACTGGCCGTTGATGAACGCGACGCCCGCGTCCTCGGCCTTGATGCCGCTCGCATCCTTGGAGATGTAGCCCTTGGCCGTCCAGTCCGCGATGGTCTGGGTGGCGTAGGTCAAGGGCTCGCCGTTCCAGTCGACCTTGTGCTTGTAGAGCTGGTAGTCGTCGACGAACGACCGGTCCGCCTTGGTGAGCGCCAGCTGGTACCAGAGGTGGCTGAGCGGGTACTCCGCCGCCGACTCGGACAGCGGCGTCTGGCCGGCGGCGGCGAAGGTCTTCATCGCCGCCTCGAACTCGGAGAGCGAGGTCGGCACCGCGACCCCCGCCTTCTCGAAGGCCGTCTTGTTGTAGTAGACCTCGACGTACTCGCCGTAGTTGGGCACGCCGTACCAGCTGCCCGACCCCATGATGCCCTTGTCGTCGTACTTGGCCGTGGTCTGCAGGCTCGAGGCGAGCTTCTTGTCCCAGCCGTACTTCTTCACGGCGTCGTCGAGCGGCGCCAGCAGTCCCTGGCTGGAGAGCAGGCCGGCCGTGCCGTTGCCCTTGGCGTACTCGAGCACATCCGGAGCCTGGTCGGAGTTGAGCACCTGGCTCGCGGTCGAGCGGATCTGCTCGAAGCTCTTCTCCTCGAACTGGACCTTGGCGCCGGTCTCCTTCTCGAAGACCTTGACGGCCTCGGCCCAGGCCTTGCCCATGGCGCTGTCGGCGCCCTCGTAGTGCCACATGCGCAGGGTCTTGCCGGCGCCGTCGGTGTCGTCGCCGCTGCCGCTCGCGCCGCTGCAGCCGGTCAGCGCCGCGGCGACGGCGGCGGTCGCGGCGACGGCCGCGAGGATTCGGGTGTGCTTCATTGCTACCTCCGTGATGTTGTCGAAGCGTTTCGACAGTGTTGGAAAAGGGGACAGTGGTGGAAAAGGGACAGGCGGAAAGGGATCGATGGGAGCGGATGGGGAAAGGCTGTCGAGGCGGAGGCCTCGGGTCAGCGGGGAGGGCTCACCGAGCCGAACGCCTGATAGCGCGGCTCGGTGAGGCGCACGCCGGGTTCGACGGACTCGCCGTCGGCCATGCGCGCCGCCAGTCCGACGGCGAGCTCGCAGGACGACTCGGGCTCGAGCGGGATGCGGTCCAGCGGGGTCGAGAACGACGACGTGTCGAAGGAGGATCCGATCGACACGACAGACATGTCCGCGGGCACGGAGAGCCCGGCCGCGGCGAGCTCGGCGAGGACGGCGGAGTGGGCCGCGTCGTCGCAGTGCAGAGCCAGAGCGGTGACGCCGTCGTCGATCAGCCGGCGCACGGCCTCGCGGATGTCGCGATGCCGCTCATCGCCCTCCCCCGGGTACTCCGCGGAGACGGCGACGCCTCTGCGACGGGCCTCCTGCTCGACACCGCGGCGCACCCTCGGCGGGAAGTTCGAACGCGCGTAGGCGCTCTCGGGATGGCCGACGAAGCCGATGCGGCGATGGCCGGCGTCCGCGAGTCGATCGACGGCGAGCGCCGCCGCCGCCTCGAAATCGAGGTCGACGCAGACGAGGCCCTCGACGTCTTCGGGCACGCCGATGAAGACCGTCGGCACGTCGATCGCGCGCGACAGCGCGACCCTGTCGTCCTCGGGGGCGACGTCGAGGACGATGATGCCGTCCACGAGCCCGCTGGCGGAGACGCGCCGCATGCCGGCGGACGCCTCCGCGTCCGTCAGCAGCAGGATGTCGTAGTCGTACCGGCGCGCGGCGATCGAGGTCGCCAGTACGAAGCTCATGTGGGTCGGCGCGTGCGTGTCGGGGCGGAACGGCTCGGTGAGCGCGAAGATCTGGGTCCGGCGCCCCGCGAGCATCCGCGCGCCCGCGTTCGGCTCGTAGCCGAGCAGGGCCGCAGCGCGCTCCACGCGATCGCGCGTGGCCGGCGAGATCGACCGCTTGCCGCTCAGGGCGTACGACACGGTGCTGATCGACACGCCGGCGGCCTCGGCCACCTCGTGGATCTTCGCCATCGTCGTC
Source organism: Microbacterium azadirachtae (assembly GCF_000956545.1). Taxonomy (GTDB): domain Bacteria; phylum Actinomycetota; class Actinomycetes; order Actinomycetales; family Microbacteriaceae; genus Microbacterium; species Microbacterium azadirachtae. The sequence goes on along the minus strand of NZ_JYIT01000050.1, from coordinate 8,202 downwards.
TCCGGTCTTCTTCGGTCGGTACAGGCGCTGGTGAAGCGCTTCGACAACCCGACGATAGCGATCCTCCCCGGCGAGCGCAAGATGTTTGTTGCGTGCTTCAACTTATCGCCGCGGCCTCCGGACCCCGCGAGCCGCGCCCCCTCCCGGCCTCGCCCCTCGTGCGCCGGCCCTACGCTGGTCGAGTGCGGCGGACGACGATCGAGGGGGTACGGGTCGCCTGGGCGCCCCTCGGTCCCGGCGACCCGCGGGAGACCGCCGACGCCCTGATCCGCGCGCTGGCCGCCGAGCTCGCGCCGGGATCCGACCTGCGCATCGAGCGCCGCTGCCCCGTGTGCGGCGGGCCGCACGGCCGGCCGGTGCTGCCGTCGGCGCCGGTGCGCGCGAGCGTCGCCTATGCCGACCCCTGGACGGTCGTGGCCGTCGCCGGCGCGGACGACGTCACGGCGCTCGGCATCGACGCCGAGCCCGCCGCGGCCGCGCCCGACCTCGCCGCCCTGTTCGCTCCCGCCGATCCGCCGGATCTGCGCAGATGGACGCAGATCGAGGCCGTGCTCAAGGCGGACGGGCGCGGACTGCTCGTGCCCCCGGACCGGGTTCGGTTCACCGGGGAGGACACGGCGACGGTCCCCGGCGGCGGGGAGTACCGGATCCTGCCGGTCCCGGCCGGAGCCGAGCTCCTCGTCAGCCTCGCGGTGCGCCGTCCGCGCTCAGCCGCGACGCCCACGCGTCGACGGTGACGACCTCGGCCTGACGCGGGAAGACCTTCTCGAGCAGCACGCGGTGCACTTCCGGATCCTGATCCGCGCAGGCATCGGCGAGCACGGTGAGGCCGAAGTCGCGGTCGGCGGCCTCGCGCACCGTGCTCAGCACGGCACCGCTCGTCGAGACGCCGGCCACCACGAGATCCGTCGCGCCGAGCCCGCGCAGAACGACATCGAGATCCGACGCGAACGCGCCGTAGCGGCGCTTCACGACGACCGGCTCCGCAGGGCGCGGGGCGAGCGCGGCGATGATCTGCGTCGCCTCCGCGTCCTCGGTCATGTGGGGCGCCTGCGGCGAGTTCGCGATGCCGCCGAAGGCCTTGTTCCGTGCGGCCGCCTCCGGGAAGCCCTCGCGGAACGCGACGCGGACGAACACCACGGGGATGCCCGCCGAGCGCGCCGCCGAGAGCGCGCGCCCCGCGTGCGCGATGACATCGGAGCCCGCTTCGGCGAAGCGACCTGCGATGCCGTTCTGGAAGTCCAGGAGCAGAAGTGCAGTGGTCATCGGCTCACCTTTCGTTATTAGACAGGTACAACTGTGCAGTCTAGACTGTCGATATGACCGAGAAGCCGCCCGTCGCCGATGCATCCGCTGTGAGCGCCCTGCAGACCGCCCTGGATCTGCGCGCCGTCGTCGCGCGTCTGCTCCGGCAGTTCCGGGAGGCCGGCGCGGACGAGACGATCACGCCGTCGCAGGCCTCCGCCCTCGCCCGTCTCGGCAAGGGCGGCGTCTCGACCGTGAGCGCCCTGGCCACCGCCGAGCGCGTGCGGCCGCAGTCCATGGCGGCCACCGTCGACGCGCTGGAGACCCTCGGGCTGATCACGCGCAACCAGGACCCTGGCGACGGCCGCCGCCAGATCATCGAACTCACCGCTGCCGGACGCGCCAGGGTCGAGGGTCAGAAGGACTCGGCCGCGGCCTGGCTCGAGCACGCCCTCGACGGCCTCGACGCGAGCGAGCTGCGGACGATCTCCGCCGCCACCGCGCTGCTGGAGCGGATGCTGCCGTGACGCGGACGCCCACAGCACCCCTCGGCGGCCCGCCCCCGGAGGGGCGCTTCGATCGGCGGCTGCTCGCGCCGATGATGGTGGGGGCGATCCTCAACCCGATCAACACCGCGATCATCGCGGTCGCGCTCACGCCGATCGGTCTCGCCCTGGGCGCACCTGCGCGTGAGACGGTGTGGCTGGTGTCGAGCCTCTACCTCGCCACCGCGATCGGACAGCCGCTCGTCGGCCGGCTCGTCGACATCTTCGGCGTGCGCTCGCTGTTCCTGATCGGCGCCGTGCTCGTGGCGGGCGCCGGCGCGATCGGCCTGCTCGCCCCCGAGAACCGCGACAGCATCTGGTGGCTCGTGGCGGCGCGCGTCATCCTGGGCCTCGGCACCTGCGCCGGCTACCCCGCCGCGATGCACATGATCCGCGCGGAGGGTCAGCGCACCGGCCTCGCCTCGCCGGCCGGGATCCTGACCCTGCTGTCCGTGACCACCCAGACGATCGCCGTGGTCGCCCCCGCGCTCGGCGGCGTGCTCATCGGCGCCTGGGGCTGGCGCGCCACGTTCGCGGTGAACGTGCCGCTCGGACTCGCGACGCTGCTGCTCGGCGCCCTCTTCCTCCCGCGGCGGACGGGGCTGGAGCCCGCACCCGAGGATCGGCCGCGCATCGACGGGATCGGCATCCTGCTGTTCGCCGTCGCGATGCTCTCCCTGCTCGTCTTCCTGCAGAACATCGCTCCGGCGCTGGTGTGGCTGCTCGTCGTCGCCGTCGCCACGGGCGCGCTCTTCGTGTGGTGGGAGCGCCGCACCGCGGACCCGTTCATCGACGTGCGCGTGCTCTCCGGCAACGGACCGCTGCTGCGCAGCTACGTGCGCTCGCTGCTGACCGCGACCATCTCGTACACGTTCGTCTACGGCTTCACGCAGTGGCTCGAGGACGGTCGCGGCCTCTCCCCCACGGTCGCCGGACTCGTGCTGCTCCCGGTGTTCGCCACCGGCATCGCGGTCGCCCTCGCATTCGGCCGGCGTCCCGAGGTGGTCGGCAAGCTGCTGGTCGGATCCGCCGCCCAGCTGATCGCCGGGATCCTCGTGCTGTTCATGACGGGCACCTCGCCGATCTGGTTCCTGGTGCTGGCGATGCTGGTGCTCGGGATCCCGCAGGGCCTGAACAACCTCGCGATCCAGAACGCGCTGTACTTCCAGGCCGAGCCCGCGCGCATCGCCTCCTCGGCGGGCCTGCTGCGCACGTTCTTCTATCTCGGCGCCATCGTCTCGTCGGTGATCTACGGCAACGTCTACGGAGCGCGGGCGACCACGGAGGGCCTGCACGTGCTCGGCTGGGTCGTCGTGGGGATCGCCACCGTGTTCCTGCTCCTCACGGTGTTCGACCGGTCGCTCGCGCGGATCGGCCGCACCGACGGCGACCCGGCCTGATCCGGCAGAGCCCGGTCAGTCGCCGCTCGCGGCGCGCGGATTCACGTTCAGCGCCTGAGTCACCGGTGCGGGCTCGATCCCGGCCGCGCCTTCGGGCGCCTCCGGCAGGGCCGGCAGGGCGGGCGCATCGAGCCAGGCATCGAAGAAGGCCTCGAGCCGCCGCCCGGCCACCGAGGCCGCCAGCACCCGGAAGTCCTCCGTGGCCGCGGTGCCGCCCCCGAACCGCTGGGTCCAGGTGCGCAGGATCCGGAAGAACACGTCGTCGCCCACGGTGAGCCGCAGCGCATGCAGCAGCAGGGCGCCGCGCTTGTAGACGCGGTCGTCGAACATGAGCTCCGGACCCGGGTCCGAGAGCACGAGATCCTGAGGCTCCGCGGCGAGCGCCGCCCAGTGCCCCAGCGCCTTCGCCTGCGCCGTGTGACCGCCGCTGCGCTCGGACCAGATCCACTCCGCGTAGCAGGCGAAGCCCTCGTTCAGCCAGATGTCGCGCCAACGCGCGACCCCCACGCTGTTGCCGAACCACTGGTGCGCGAGCTCGTGCGCGATGAGGCGCTCCAGGCTTCCCCGGCCGTCGATGTGGTTCGCCCCGAAGACGCCCATCCCCTGCGCCTCGAGCGGGATCTCCAGGTCGTCGGCGGTGACCACCAGGCGGTACGAGGGCAGCGGGTAGTCGCCGAACGCCTCGGTGAACACGCCCATCATGCGCGGCAGCGGAGCCAGATCCGCGTCCACGCGTCCGGCGAGCGCGGCGGGGTGCAGCACCTGTCCCTCGACGCCCGCGACATCCATGCCGCGCGCGACATACTTCCCGATCTGCACGGTCGCGAGGTAGGTCGGGGTCGGAGCGGAGCGCTCGAACACCCATGTCGTGCGCCCGCCCTTCGTCGCCGTCGAGATGGGTTCGGCCGCGGCGACCGTGTACCCGGGATCGGTGGTGACGGTGAAGCGATAGGTCGCCTTGTCGCTCGGGTGGTCGTTGCAGGGGAACCACGACGGCGCGCCGATGGGCTGCGAGGCGACGATCGCGCCGTCCTCCAGCTCCTCCCAGCCGAGCGTCCCCCAGCGCGTGCGGCGCGGGCGCGGCGCCCCGCCGTATGCGATCGTGAGCTCGAACGGGTCCCCTGCCGAGAGCTCGCGGCCGAACGCGACCTTGAGCTTGCGGTCGGTCTGGGTGAAGCCGATCCGGCCGCCCTTGCCGCCCGCGACACCGCCACGGGCGGCCTGCACCTTGGTCGCGCGGAGCCCGACGAGGTCGAACGACACGGACTTGGTCGGCTCGACCACGCGACCGTGCACCACGGCGACGGCGTCGAGCCGGTTGGTGCTGAGCCGGTAGTCGATCGTCAGGTCGTAGTGCTCGACGCGGTAGCGGCGGTCCCCGCTGTGCGGGGTGTAGTCGTCGGGGCTCACCGTTCCATGCTCACAGATCCCGACGCCCGATGCGCGCCGTTCCGCGCCTCACTGCGAGAGCCGGCATTCGGCGGCCTGGTAGGTGCGCACCTTCACCGCGCGCCAGGGTCCGATCGGGTTGCCGCTCCACCGGCTGCCGACCGGCACGCTCTCGCCGCGCATCACCAGGGATGCGGGCCCGACCGTGGCGTCCGAGCCGATCGTGGCGGCCGGCAGGATCACGCTGTGCGGGCCGAGCGTCGCGCCCGCCTCGAGCGTCACCGTGTCGATGCTCATGACCCGGTCGTGGAAGAGGTGCGTCTGCACCACGCAGCCGCGGTTGACGGTCGCCCCGTCGCCGAGCGTGACCAGGTCGGGCTCGGGAAGCCAGTAGCTGTCGGTCCACACGCCGCGACCGATCTTCGCGCCGAGGGTCCGCAGCCAAATGGCGAGCGCCGGGGTGCCGGCCGCCGCGTTCGCGAACCACGGCGCGGCCATCATCTCGGTGAACGTGTCGGCGACCTCGGTGCGCCACACGAAGCTCGACCACAACGGATGCTCCCCCGGGCGGATCGGACCCACGAAGATCCACTTCGCCGCGGTCGCGAACGCCGCGGCGACCGCTCCCGCCGCCAGCAGCACGACGCCCGAGAGCACCACGGCCCAGCCCGGTCCGAGGGAGGAGGCGAGGGCGGCGAGCACGAGGAGCACGGCGAGACCGAGCGCGCAGGTGAGGATCACCGGCACGAGGCGGCACAGCTCCCAGAGGCCGCGGGCGACCCGCAGCGAGGCGCGCGGGCGGTAGGTGCGTTCGAGATCCGACTCGTTCACGACGCGACGCAGCCGCACCGGCGGCGATCCCAGCCACGAGGATCCCGCCTTGGCCTTGTCGGGGGCGACCGAGAGCACCGCGACCAGGCCGTCCTTGGGCACCTTGTGCCCCGCGCCGGCCATGCCGGAGTTGCCGAGGAACGCACGCTTGCCGATGCGTGCCGCCGCGATGCGCATCCATCCGCCGCCGAGCTCGTAGGACGCGACCATGGTGTCGTCCGCGAGGAAGGCGCCGTCGTCGATCGTCGTCATCGACGGGATGAGCAGCACCGTCGAGATCTCGACCTCGGATCCGACCTTCGCGCCCAGCAGCCGCAGCCACATCGGCGTGATCAGGCTCGCGTACAGCGGGAACAGCAGGGTGCGCGCGGAGTCGAGCAGGCGCTCGGTCGTCCACGCCTGCCAGGCGACCCGGCCGCGGACGGGGTGGATCCCCTCGCGCAATCCGACCGCGAGCAGTCGTGTGGCCGTCACCACGAGTGCGGCGAACACGAGTCCCGTGACCAGCACCGACGGCACCAGCCAGATGGCCAGTCCGGGGATCGCGTCGGCGAGCGAGGCGGCGCCGCGCGCGCCCTGCACGAGCACGAGCGCTCCCACGGCGAAGGCCACGACCGGAAGCAGCCCGAGACCCATGCTCGATGCGGCATATGCCCACAGCCAGCGGCGCGGCGCCGGCGGGCGCTCTGGCGCGAGCGGCGCCGACTTGCCCCCGACCCGCACGGCGGGCGATCCGGCCCAGCGCTGCCCGGCGCGCACCCGGCCGAACACGGCGGAGCCGGGCGCGACCTCGGCGCCGCGGCCGATGCGCGTGCCGGGGGCGAGTGTGCTGCGGGCCCCGACCACCGATCCCGCGCCGATCCGGATCCCTCCGATGCGCACGACGTCGCCGTCGATCCAGTAGCCGGAGAGGTCGACCTCCGGCTCGATCGCCGCGCCGCGGCCGATGTCGAGCATGCCGGTGACCGGCGGCAGCGTGTGCAGGTCGACGTCGGGGCCGATCTTCGCCCCGAGGGCGCGCGCGTAGTAGCTGACCCACGGGGCGCCCGCGAAGCCGACCGGATCGATCTGGTGGCTGACCTGCTCCGCGAGCCACAGCCGCAGGTGCACGCCGCCGCCGCGCGGATGGTCGCCGGCGCGCACCCCCGCGAGCAGCAGCCGCGCGGCGACCGCCGCGATCGCCATCCGGCCGAAAGGGGTCGCGAAGACCACCAGTCCGACCACAATGAGCCACAGCGGTGCCGCCGGCAGCCAGGCGAAGCCCGGCACCAGGTGCAGGATCGCGCTGCCGGTCAGCAGCCACAGCACCCAGCGGATCCCGCCCAGCACGAACAGCGGGACGCCGAGCAGGGTCTGGATCCACTGCATGCGCCGCGGGGTGGGCCGGGACTCGTGGAACTCGCCCGGCTCCGGCTCCTCGTCACCCGCCTCGGCCTCGACGGCGTCGGCCATGCGACGCAGACGCGGCAGGTCGTACACGTCGGCCATCGTGAACTCCGGCGCCCGGGAGCGGATCCGGGTCACGAGCTGGGCGGCCGCGAGCGAGCCGCCGCCGAGCTGGAAGAAGTCGGCGTCCTCGTCGAGCGGCCGCGTGCCGAGCACGGCGAACCACTGCTCGGCGAGCCACGCCGCGGTGCCGGTGAGCGTCGAGTCGTCGGCGTCCGGATCCGTGAGCGGCCACGGCAGCGCGGCCTTGTCGACCTTGCCCGAGGTGCGCACGGGCAGCTCGTCCATGACCGCCAGCAGCGGGATGAGCGGCGCCGGGAGGGTCTCCGCGAGCTCGGCCCGCGCGACCTGGCGGTCGAAGCCCTCCGTGGGCACGACGTAACCGACCAGCAGCGGGATCCCGCCCTCGCTGCGCTGCACGACCACCGTCGCCGCGGTCACCGCGGTGAGGTTCTGCAGCGCCGCCTCCACCTCGCCGAGCTCGATGCGCCGCCCGCCGATCTTGACCTGGTCGTCGGCACGCCCCTGGAACACGAGCCCCGCCTGCTCGAACCGCACCAGGTCGCCGGAGCGGTATGCGCGCTCCCAGCCCAGCGACGGCATCGGCGCGTACTTCTCCGCATCCTTGGCCGGATCCAGGTACCGCGCCAGCCCCACGCCGCCGATGACGAGCTCGCCCACTTCGCCCTCGGCGACGCGATCACCTGCGCCGTCCACGACCGCCAGCTCCCAGCCGTCCAGCGGCAGGCCGATCCGCACCGGTTCGCCGGCGCGCAGGGCCTCACCGTCCATCTCCGCGGCGCACGCGACGACCGTGGCCTCGGTGGGTCCGTAGGTGTTCCAGACCTCGCGGTCCTCCCCCACCAGGCGCGCCGCGAGCTCGGGAGGCAGCGCCTCTCCGCCGAAGATCAGCAGCCGGAGGTTCTCGATCGCGTCCTGCGGCCAGAGCGCGGCCAGCGTGGGGACCGTCGAGACCACGGTGATGCCGTGCCCGAGCAGCCACGGGCCCAGATCCTCACCCGAGCGGACCAGGGCGCGCGGCGCCGGCACCAGGCACGCGCCGTAGCGCCAGGCCAGCCACATCTCCTCGCACGAGGCGTCGAACGCGACCGACAGGCCGGCGAGCACGCGGTCGCCCGGGCCGATCGGCGCGCCCTGAAGGAACAGATTCGCCTCGGCGTCGACGAACGCGGCGGCGGAGCGGTGCGTGACGGCCACGCCCTTGGGCACGCCGGTGGATCCGGACGTGAAGATGATCCACGCATCGTCCAGCGGCATCGGATGCGGCACGGTCCCGATCGCGACCGACCCCGGGTGCGGATCCTCCCCGTCGAACAGCCCTCCCC
>NZ_JYIT01000049.1 GCF_000956545.1 Microbacterium azadirachtae | reverse complement strand
CCGGTCCCGTTCCTGCAGAGGCCCGTGGTGCGCACGGTCTGGCCGTTCGTGGTCGGTGGCCTCGCGATCCTCGTGGGCCTCCTGCTCTCCAACGCCCTGCCCGGCTACTTCGTCTACCTCGCGATCAGCGCCGTCATCGCGGCGATCGCGATCATGGGCCTCGGCGTCGTGACCGGATCCGCCGGCATGATCGCGCTGTGCCAGCTGACCTTCGCCGCCATCGGCGCCTGGGTCGTGGCGCTCATGAACATCTGGCACGCCCCCGGCGGCTTCATCGTCTGGCTCGTGCTCGGCGCGCTCGTCGCGGGCGTGGCCGGGGTGCTCGTGGGCCTGCCCGCGCTGCGCCTGCGCGGGGTGAACCTCGCGGTCGTCACGCTCGGCTTCGCCGCCGCGGCCGACGTCACGCTCGTGCAGATCCAGTTCCCCGGATCCGCCGACGCCATCTCGGTCGACCGGCCGATGCTCTTCGCCAACGACAAGAAGTTCTTCTTCCTCTCGATCATCGTGCTGGTGGTCTGCGCCCTGATCGTGTTCTTCCTGCAGCGCAGCCGCTGGGGCGCGAGCTGGAAGGCCGTCGCCTTCTCCGAGCGCGGCACGGCCGCCGCCGGCCAGAGCGTGCAGGCGGCCAAGCTCACCGCCTTCGCCGTCTCCGCCGCGCTCGGCGGCGTGGCCGGGGGCCTCCTCGCGGGTCAGGTGCAGCTGCCGTTCGCCGCCAGCTTCACCCCGCTGCAGTCGCTCGCGCTGTACGTGCTGGCGATCATGAGCGGCGCGCACCTGATCGACATGGCGGTGTTCGGCGGGATCCTGTGGGTGCTCGTGCCCGAGCTCCTCAAGCGCTGGCACATCCCGCAGGACTGGGGCTTCGTGATCTTCGGCGTGCTGGGCGTGCAGGCGCTGACGAGCGGCACCAGTCTCGGCCAGGGCATCCGCAACCTGATCTGGAAGCGGCAGGACCGCCGGACCGCGAACGCCGAGCTCACGGCGCTGCCGGCGGACGCCGCGGACGACGCCGAGGAGATCCGCACGACCACCACCGCCACGATGGATCCGGCGCTCCTGAGCGGCGAGCCGGTGCTGACGGTCGAGCATCTGACGGTCCAGTTCGGCGCTCTGAAGGCGCTCGACGACGTGTCGTTCTCGGTGGCCGAGGCCTCGATCATGGGCCTCATCGGCCCGAACGGCGCCGGCAAGTCCACGTTCGTGGATGCCATCAGCGGCTTCCTGCCGAAGCACGGCGGGCGGGTGCTGCTCGGCGGTCGCGACCTCGCGGGCCTCTCCCCCACCCGCCGCGCCCGCCTCGGGCTGCGACGCACCTTCCAGCAGGACCGGGTGCCGCCGCTGCTCACCGTGGGCGCCTACGTGCGCTTCGTCGCCCGGCGCCGGCTCTCGGCGGCGGACATCGAGGAGACGCTCGCGTTCTTCGGCTGCCCGCCGGCGCGGTCCCGGCTCTCCAGCGTCGACGTCGGCACCCGGCGTCTGGTCGAGGTGGCCGCCGCCGTGCTGGCCGGGCCGCGGCTGCTGATCCTCGACGAGCCCGCCGCCGGGCTCTCGCACGACGAGCACCTCGCACTGGCCGCACGGCTGCGCGAGCTGCCGCAGCGGTACGGCGTGGCGCTCATCATCATCGAGCACGACCTGGATCTGGTGCGCTCCGTGTGCCCGATGCTCACGGTGCTGAACTTCGGCCGGGTGCTCGCGACGGGTCCGCAGGACGAGGTGCTCGCGAACCCCGACGTCGTCAAGGCCTACATGGGAGAGACGGAGCTGCTGTCATGAGCGAACTGGTGCTGGACGCGGTCGCCGTCAGCCGCGGCGCGGGCCCCGTCATCTCGGGCGTCTCGCTGACCGTGCGCGGCGGCGAGGTGCTCGCCCTGGTGGGCCCCAACGGCGCAGGGAAGACGAGCCTCATCGAGTCGATCTCGGGCGTCGTCGGCCACTCCGCGGGGACGCTGTCGCTCGACGGCGAGCGCATCGACCGGATGTCCCGCGTCGCGAGGGCTCGGCGAGGGATCGTGCACATCGAGCAGGGGCGGGCGGTGTTCCCGTCCCTCACGGTGCGCGAGAACCTGTCGCTGACGGCCCGCACCCCGGCGGAGCTCGAGGCGGCGCTCGCGCCGTTCCCCGAGCTGGAGAAGCGCATCGACTCCCCGACCGCCCTGCTCTCCGGCGGAGAGCAGCAGATGGTGGTGCTCGCCCGGGCGTTCGCGGCGAAGCCGAAGATCCTCCTCATCGACGAGATGTCGCTGGGGCTCGCCCCGGTCGTGTTCATGCGGCTGGTGCCGATCGTGCAGTCGATCGCCGAGTCCGGGGTGGGCGTGCTGCTCGTGGAGCAGTTCACGCAACTCGCGCTGGGCATCGCCCAGGAGGCGGTCGTCGTCGCCGGAGGCCACGTGTCGTTCCAGGGGACGGCGGAGGATCTGCAGGCGGATCCGCAGCTGCTGCACCGCGCGTACCTCGGGGGTTAGGCCCGACTGTCGCGGCCGCTGCGCCAGTGTGTCCCAGGTGGACGTTTTCCATCCTCTGAGCTGCGATTTTCCCCGGGGAATGTCGGTGCCTCCGGGTTGGATGGGGGCATGACGAACTCCATGGCGATGGCGGATCCGGGTGTCGACCCGGCCAGGCTGCTGGACGCTGTGGTGAGCGGTCTGCGGGCGACGGAGGCGTCGATCGTCCGCCTGCAGGCGGTGAAGGAGGGCTTCCTCGCCGTCGCGCACCGGATCGCCGACGATCTCGCCGGCTCCCTGGAGCACGGGCCCTCGGCGGAGCTGGCGCATCGGTCGGTGGCGGCGGAGCTCGCGGCCGTGCTGCACATGTCGGATCGGGTCGTGCAGGGGCGGATGTCGCAGGCGGCGGAGCTCGTGCACCGGTTCCCCGAGACGATGCGGGCGTTCGCGGAGGCGCGGATCGGGCTGCCGCACGTGCGGCAGATCCAGGACGCGGGGGCACGGTTGAGTGACGCCGTCCGGGCGGAGTTCGAGGCGGTCGCGGTCGCCGCGTCGGAGGGCGAGACCCCGCACCGGGCGAAGGCCGTGGTGCAGCGGGTCGCGGAACGCCTCGCACCACGGTCTCTGACCGAGCGACACCGGGTCGCGCAGGCCCAGCGTCGGGTGTGGCGGGAGGACCTCGGCGACGGGCAGAAACTGCTCGGGCTGATCCATTCCGCCGCGATCGTCGACGGGATCTACGACCGCCTCACCCAGCAGGCCCACGAGGTCACGACCGCGAACACCCGCGCCGTGCGGGGCGAGACGGCACCCGAAGCGCTCGGCGACCCGGCCGATGATCGCACGACCGACCAGCTGCGGGCGGACCTGTGCGCGGATGTGCTGCTCACCGGCACCCCGTCCGGACACGACACCACCGCGGGATTGCTGGGTGCGATCCACGCGCGTGTCGAGGTCACGGTCCCCGTGCTCACCCTGATCAACGCGACCACCGGCTCCGGTGGTCGGGAGGAGCAACCTGGCGAGCTCACCGGCGGGCCCCCGATCGACACGGACACGGCACGGATCCTCGCCGGCGACGTCACCTCCTGGGAACGGGTACTGACCCACCCCGTCACCGGCGGGGTCCTCGCGGTGGATCGGTACCGGCCCGGCGCAGATCTGCGCCGCCTGCTGCACGCCCGGGACGCCCGCTGCCGGTTCCCGACCTGCGGGCTCCCCCCGAGCGCACACGACCTCGACCACACCATCGACGCGGCACACGGCGGGCTGACCGACGCGGGCAACCTCGCCGGCCTCTGCCGACGACACCACGTCCTCAAACACCACACCTCCTGGACCGTCACACAACGCGGCGCCGGGATCCTCGAATGGACCAGCCCCACCGGGCGCACCTACATCGACACCCCGCCCGCACCCGTCACCTTCACCACCACAGACCCCTACCCGCCACCGGACGCCGCCCCGTTCTGAACCGAAGCCGGAAGAGCGCGGACGCTCTTCCTCCGCGCCGGTCCCGGCGGTACGATGCGCTCGGGGACCGCTTTCGCGCGCCCTGATCGCCACAGCGCCGTGCTGGGCCGGCGTGGGGAATGACGTGTCCCCGGACTGGGGATCATCATGTTCGAGAACCTCATGGCCACGGCCGTGCTTCCGGCGGCGGACCTCGACCGCGCGAAGGCCTGGTGGCACGACGTGCTGGGCCGGGACCCGATCCACGAGGACGCCGCGTCCGGCAACGTGTTCTACGACGTCGGCGGCGTCGTCGTGCTCGTGTACCTGACCGGCTTCGCGGGCACCGCGCAGAACACCGCCTTCAATCTGGTCACCGACGACCTCGACCGCGACGCGACCGCCCTGCGCACGCACGGGGTCGTGTTCCACGAGTACGACTTCCCGGGGCTGAAGACCGTCGACGGGATCGCGCAGCTCGGAGACACCCGCGGCGCGTGGTTCAGCGACAGCGAGGGCAACATCATCGCGCTCAGCGAACCGTCGCCCGAGATGATCGCGATGACGAAGAGGACACGCGACGAGGTCGGCTGAGGCGCCCCGCACCGTCCCGCGGTCCGCGCGGGCGTACGATGCGCGCATGACGTTGGAACGCTGGCGGCGGATCACCGAGTGGCCGCTCATCGTCGCGTCCCTCCTGTTCCTCGTCACCTACTCGATCCAGGTGATCGTGGATCCGAAGGGCGACGTCGGCGCGCTCCTGGAGGACCTGCTCTGGGTGTCGTGGGGAACCTTCCTGATCGACTACATCGTGAGCCTGGCGCTCGCGCCGCGCCGGTGGCACTGGTTCCTGACGCACCTGTTCAACCTGGCGACGGTCGTGCTGCCCATGCTCCGCCCGCTGCGGGTGCTGCGCGTGGTCACCCTCCTCACCGTGCTCCAGCGCACCGCGGGACGGGCGGTCCGCGGCCAGATCGTGATCTACGTGACCAGCGCCACGCTGCTGCTCGTCTACGTCGCCTCGCTCGCCGTGCTCGACGCCGAGCGAGCCGGCGGCGGCAGCATCTCGACGTTCGGCGACGCGATCTGGTGGGCGTTCGCGACCATCACCACGGTGGGCTACGGCGATCTGGCGCCGATCACCCTCCAGGGACGGATCATCGCCGTCGGCCTCATGCTCAGCGGCATCGCCCTGCTCGGTGTCGTCACCGCGACCTTCGCCTCCTGGATCGTCGAGCAGCTCTCCGAGGAGAACACCAGCCGGCAGGCGGCCACTGTCGCGCACGTCGACGCGCTGCGCACGGAGATCGCCGAGCTCCGGGCGACGCTCGCGGCGATGGCGCCGGCCGCCGTCGCGCCGACCACCGCGCGCGGCGAAGCGTCTACCGGCCCGACACGCTCGCCCGCGGAGCCGGGACCGCCGCCCGAGGCCTGATCGGCCGGGGCCGCCGACGTCAGGAGAAGGTGCGCCCGTTCCAGCGGAGCCAGCCCGCCTGATGCCGACCGGACGGGTCGTGGTGCGTCCAGTGCACCGTGCCGCCCTTGTCGCTCCACTCGTAGTCGCCGAGGAAGTCGACCCGATCGCCCTTCGACAGCCCGTCCAGGCGCGGGGCGATGTCGATGTTGTGGGCGATGAGGATCGAGACTCCGGACGGAGTGGTGAGGAGGAACTTCTGATGCCGGGACCCGTCGTCGTCATCCGGCAGGATGCGCGAGACCACGCCCGTCCCCTGCACCTCCACGCCGCTGCGCTGCTGCTCGAACAGGACGCGGACCGGATCCTGCGCGGAGCCTCCCGGCGATCGGGTCGCGCCGGCTCCGGCCACCGCCGGCGACGAGGTGGCGACCGCTGCGGGAGGACCGGCGGCGAACCGCCCCGACCCGACGGCGAGGAGCGCGAGCACCGCGACCACCACCACGACGGCGATCGTCGTCCCTCTCACCCTCCGCGCCACGGCGCCCAGCCTAGACCGCGGCGCGGTCCGTCACATCCCGGCGTGCTCGAACGCGGTCGTGGGGAGGTCGACGATGTGCGCGCCGCCATCGACGACCAGCACGGATCCGGTCATGTACGACGACTCGCTCGAGCCGAGGAACCGCACCACGGCCGCGATCTCGGCGGGCTGCGCCGGCCGGTGCAGCGGCACGTCCGCGGTCACCGTGGCATACGCCTCCTCCCGCGAGGTCAAGCCCGCGTGCGCGGCGAACTCGTCCATCTCCTCATCCGCCATCGGGGTCTGCACCCAGCCGGGGCACACCGCGTTCACGCGCACGCCGTGCTTGCCGTAGTCGCGGGCGAGCGTGCGGGTGAGCCCGATCAGCGCGTGCTTGCCCACCGTGTAGCCCGCGACCGAGGGACCGGCGAACAGGCCCGCGAGCGAAGAGATCACCACGATCTGCCCCTTCGCCTCGATGAGCGCGGGGAGCGCCTCGCGCGCCATGACGAACGCCGTGGTGAGGTTGGCGCGGATCGCCGCCTCCCATCCGGCGTCATCCGTCTCCCCCACCGGGGCGAAGCCGTGGCCGCCCGCATTGGCGACGAGCACATCGATGCGCCCGAACGTCGCCAGCACCTCGGCCACGGCGCGCCTCGCATCCTCGGTCGAGGCGGCGTCGGCGATCACGGGGTGGGCCCCGACCGCGCGCTCGACCTCGCGCAGGGGCTCCTCGCGCCGGCCGACGACCACGACGTGCGCCCCTTCGCTCGCGTAGCGGGCCGCGATCGCGGCGCCGATGCCGGTGCCGCCGCCGGTGATGACGACGACGCGTCCGGTGGATCCGTTGATGGTCATGAGGTCTCCTGTCGGGGAAATGCGGGATGCAGGGAGGAAGCAGGGGGATGCGGCATGGTCAGGCCGGGAACCCGGACCGCGCGGAGTAGCCGAAGTCGCTGAGGATCCCGGATCCGTTCACCGCGCGGGCCCGAGGGGAGGCGAGGTAGACGACATGAGCGGCGACCTCCTCCGCGCTCTGCACGGGGAAATCCGGCGCGGAGAACGCGTCGTCTCCGAGATCGCCGCGGCTCATCGGGGTGTCCACGACCGACGGCGACACGCTCGTGACGCGCACGTCGTCGCCCGCGAGATCGACGCTGAGGGCGCGGCCGAACTGCACGAGCGCCGCCTTCGACGCGCAGTACGCGGCCATGCCCGGTGACGCGACGAAGGCGGAATCGCTCGCCACCAGCACGACGGCTGCGTCGGGCGCCGCGCGCAGCGCCGGGAGCGCCGCCCGCACGACGAGGAACGCCCCGGTCACGTTCACGGCGAAGACCCGCTGCCAGTCGGCGAGCGACGTCTGCTCGACCCCGGTTCCGACCGGACCGGAGATCCCCGCACAGCACACGACGATGTGCAGTGCGCCCAGCGTCCCCACCGCGGCGGCGACCGCCTCGGCGACCTCCTGCTCGTCCGTCACGTCGGCGACGAGAGGGACGGATCCGGCGCACAGCGCGGCGGTGTCTTCCAGGCCCGCGGCCGAGCGGTCCAGCAGCGCGACCCGCACGCCCTCGGCGGCGAGCGCCTGCGCGACCGCACGGCCGATCCCGCCGGCGGCACCGGTGACCAGGGCGGTCCTGCCCTGCAGCTGCAGCTCCATCGACGCTCCCTTCCGTGCGGGAGACGGTGAGGGGATCGCCTCCGCTCCGCCATCCTGCTCCGCCGCGGCGGCCGGTGACGAGGTGGACGGACGCGGGTGTGCGCGCTGGCACCATCGTCCTTCGCTCCCGGGCAAGCCGCGCAGGACCCCGAGCGGGCAGACTCGCAGAGTCCGCACATCGCATGCGTCCGTCTGCCGGAGCCACCCCGCTCCGACACCGTCCCCCGGGCGCGCACGCATGCCTCGTCACCCGAGCGAAGGAGCCGACGTGACCGCAACATCCGAGCACTCCCACACCACCCTGCGCCCCGGTGCGCTGGGCGTCGCGGGGATCGTCTTCCTCGTCCTCGCCGCCGTCGCACCCCTCACCGGGATCGTCGTCGTCGCCTCCCTCGCGATCGCACTCGGCAACGGCGGCGGCGCGCCGATGTCGTTCTTCCTCGTCGCCGCGATCCTGCTGCTGTTCGCCGTCGGCTACGCGCAGATGTCGAAGCAGCTCGTGAACGCGGGCGGCTTCTACGCCTTCGTCGTCAAGGGTCTCGGCCGCACCGGCGGACTGATCGCCGGCCTCATCGCGACCCTCGGCTACAACTTCTTCGTGGTCGGCACGATCGGCACGAGCGGCTTCTTCATGCAGTCGATCATCAAGGAGCTCACCGGCTTCGACATGAGCTGGATCCTGTGGGGCCTGCTCTCGATCGCCGTCTGCTTCGTGCTCGCCCGCATCGGCGTCGACTTCTCCTCCAAGGTGCTCGGCGTCTGCCTCGTCCTGGAGACGACGATGCTGCTCGTCTTCGACGTGTCGGTGTTCGTGCAGAAGGGCTTCTCGTTCGCCGCGTTCAGCCCGGAGTGGGTGTTCTCCGGATCCCTCCCGATCGGGATGCTGCTCGCCGCGACCGGCTTCCTGGGCTTCGAGGCGACCGCGCTGTTCAGCGAGGAGGCCAAGCAGCCGCTGCGGACCATCCCGCGCGCCACCTACACGGCGATCGTCGCGATCGGCGTCATCCTCGGCGTCACCACCTGGGCGGTCGTGAGCGCGATCGGCGTGCCGGACGCGCAGGGCGTGGCCGTCAAGCACCTGCCCACAGGAGACCTCATCTTCGTGCTCGCGCAGCAGTATCTGGGCGGCCCCCTCACGACGGTGATGATGATCCTGCTGCTGGTGAGCCTGTTCGCCGCGATGCTCGCCTTCCACAACTCCGCCAGCCGCTACCTGTACGCGCTCGGCCGCGCCCGGATCCTGCCGGGCGTGCTCGCCCGCACCCGCGCGAGCGGCTCCCCCGCCGTGGCCGGCATCGTGCAGGCCGGGTTCGCCGCGATCGTCGCGCTCATCTTCTTCCTCGCCGGCGCGGACCCGATCGTGCAGGTCGTGCCCGCCATGCTCGGCTTCGGAACGCTCAGCGTGCTGATCCTGCAGGGCCTCGCGGCGCTGTCGATCGTCGTCTACTTCCGGCGGCAGCACGACGGGCGCTGGTGGAGCACGTTCGTCGCCCCCGGCATCGGCTTCGTCGGCATCGCCGCCATCTCGATCCTCGCCATCGTCAACTTCAACATCGTGGCGGGATCCGAGGAGCTGTGGATCAACCTGCTGCCGCTGCTGCTCGTGCTCGCCCTGATCGGCGGGATCGTCTACGCGCAGTACCTCAAGCGCACGAAGCCCGCCGTCTACGACGGCCTCTCCGCCGACCTCGAGCAGTTCAGCGCGCGCTGACCCTCCCCCGCACCACTCACCAAGGAGCATCATGACCACCATGAACCCCGCCGACACCTCGACCTGGCTGCCGCTGGACGGCCTCGCCCCCGGATTCGACGCGAACAAGGCGCCGCACACCACTGCCCTGTCCGGCCGTGAGATCGACGTCACCGCACCGAACGGCACCCGCATCGCGCACCGGTTCGCCGACGACGAGGTCACCTGGACCTACACGCCCGGCGAGGGAGACCCGACGGAGGCCGCGACCGACACCGACGCATACGAGGCGGTCGAGGTCGACCAGGACCTCTTCTACGTGCAGTTCCACCACCGCTACCTGCCGAACGAGGCGGTCTCGCTCGTGATCGACCTGCGCGCAGGACGCGTGCTGTCGATCATCAGCGAGATCCTGCCGACGGCCGAGCCCGGGCGCACGCGGGTCGTGCACCACTTCGGCACCGCGACGATCGACGGCGCCGAGGTCACGGGCGACGAGCCGCACCCCACGACCGCCCTGATCGGCCGTCGCGTCGAGTGGGTGTACAGCACCGAGCACGCCTACGAGCACGTGTACCTGTCCGAGCGCTGGTACAGCTGGCAGTGCCTGGCCGGCCCCGAGCGCGGCCTCGCCGACACCGACGAGAACAGCGTGTGGGAGATCCGCCCCGGCATCTACCTGTTCGCCTGGCGCGAGAAGGTCATCCCGTGCGCCTCGGTCACGATCGCCGACCACCGCGACGTCACGAGGATCCGCTCGCACGGCGTACTGTTCGGCCTCGACGAGACCGGCGAGGTGCCCACGCACTTCACGTTCGGCGCCTGGGGCCGGCTCATCTCGGTGACGCACCACACCCCCGAGCTGGAGCCCGCGAACTTCGGCGCGCAGGACGCCGCCGGAACCGGAGCCTGACATGACCGCCCCCGCCGAGCTCATCGTCGTCGCAGGGACGATCCGCACCCTGGACGCCGCCCGGCCGACCGCCGAGGCGTTCGCCGTGCGCGACGGACGGATCGCCGCGATCGGCACCCGCGCCGAGGTCGAGGCCCTGCGCGGCGACGGCACCCGGGTGCTGGAGCTCGGCGGGGCCGCGGTCTACCCCGGCTTCGTCGACGTGCACAACCACCACGCCCTCGCCGGACGCACGGAGCTGTTCGAGCTGTCCCTGCCGCCGTCGCTCACGCTCGACGAGATCCTCGACCGGGTGCGGGAGAAGGCGGCCACCCTTCCCCAGGACGCCTGGATCATCGGCGGCGTCGTCGCCAGCACGATGCTCCCGTCGCTGCAGAGCACGGCCGTGCGCCTCCGGCTGGACGAGGCCGCCGGCGGACGCCCGGTCGTGATCGCGGAGGACTCGCGGCACAACCGCTGGGCGAGCACGCGCGCGCTCGAGCTGGCCGGGATCACCGCAGAGGCGATCCCGGAGGGCGGGGTCACGATCCTCGACGCCGAGGACGGCACTCCCACGGGCGTCCTCCTCGAAGCCGCGGGGATCCCCGTGCAGGAGGCCTACGACCGCTCGGGCGGCCTGACCGCCGCGCAGCACCGGGCCGCTTCGGCGCACGGCGTGCACCTCGCGAACAGCTACGGCATCACCGCGTTCCAGGACGCGGGCGTCTCCACCGACATCCTCGATGCCCTCCGCGGCCTCGACACGACCGGCGAGCTCAACGCCTGGGTGGTCTCGTCGCTGCTCGTCAACGATGAGATCTTCGGATTCGATCCGATCGGATCCGCCCTCATCGCCCGCGGTGAGGAGTTCCGCACCGCGCACCACCGGCCCGACTTCGTGAAGATCTTCCTCGACGGGGTGCCGCCCGCCCGCACCGCGTCGTTCCTGGAGCCGTACGTCCCCGATGCGGCCCACGGGGCGCACTTCCACGGCGAGACCACGATGACCGCCGACGAGCTGCACGGGTGGCTGCGACAGGTGGCCGAGCGCGGCCTGGGCGCCAAGGTGCACTGCACCGGCGACGGATCCGCCCGGCTCGTGCTGGACGTCGCCGAGCGGCTGCGCGCCGAGGGCTTCACCACCCCGATCCAGATCGCGCACGGGCAGTTCCTCGCCGAGGAGGACATCCCCCGCCTCGCCGCGCTCGACGTGGTCGCGGACATCTCGCCGTTCATCTGGTTCCCCGGCGTCATCCCCCAGATGCTCACCGAGGTGCTCGGCGAGCGGGCGGAGCACTCGCAGCCGAACCGCGCCCTCATCGACGCCGGCGCTCTCGTCGCCGGCGGATCGGACTGGCCGGTGAGCGAATCGCCGAACCCGCTCGAGGGCATCCAGGGGCTCGTGACCCGCGCCGACCCGCTGCGGCGCGCGCCCGGCACGCTGTGGCCCGAGCAGGCGATCACCGCCGAGGAGGCGCTGCAGGTGTTCACCCGCAACGCCGCCGTCGCGATGGGCCTCGGTGCCGAGACCGGATCCCTGGAGCCCGGCAAATCGGCCGACTTCGTGGTGCTCGATCGCGACGCGATCTCGGGCCCCTCCGACGCCATCATCGACGCCCGCGTGCTCTCGACCTGGTTCGCCGGCCGCGAGGTCTACGCCGCACGCTGACCGGGGGCGCGCACCGCCGCACAGTCTGCACGGAGTCCGTTCTCAGGCCGTCGCGAGGGCCGCGTCGGAGCCGGCGACCGGCAGCGGCAGCGCGTCGGTCGCGTTCTCGGCGAAGGCGCGCTGCATCAGCGGCCGCAGCGGCCGGGAGAGCATGATGCGCGTCGTGAGGCGGCCCAGCGCCGCGCCCGTGCTCGTGCGGGGGACCGCGCGCTCGAGGCTGCCGAACGGGATCTTCTTGCCGTCGGCGATGAACGGCTCGATCCGCCGCGCATAGCGTGCGAGCGCCGCGGGCACGTCCTCCGCGTGCGCGTCCACGAGCTCGCCGGCGAGCACGTACGCCCCCACGAGCGCCATGGCCGTGCCCATGCCGCTGAGCGGGGTTCCGCAGTACCCGGCGTCGCCCACGAGCGCGACGCGGCCGTTCGCGACGTCCGGCACATCGACCCTCGCGAGCTCGTCGAAGTAGAAGTCCGCGGCGTCGCCCATCGCCGCGAGCACGGCGGGCGCCTGCCAGCCGGCATCCGCCAGGAGCCGGCGGATCAGCGCCTCCTGTGCAGCGCGGTCCCCGCGCAGCGCCGCGTCGTGGCCGACGCGCAGCGTGAGCATCGCCTTCGCCGTGGCCGGATCCCGGTCGGGACGGATCCCGAGCATCGCACGCGGCACGATCCGCATCGAGAACCAGCCGTCCTCGATGCCGGCCGGGGTCGGCATCGTGAAGAACGCCGCATAGCCGCCGAGCCGCGTGGCGAACCGCTCCTCCGGCCCGAAGGCCAGCCGCCGGGTGGCGGAGTGCACCCCGTCGGCGCCGAGCACGGCATCGAAGCGCTCCGCGCCGCCCGACCCGAAGCGCACCTCGAGACCGGCGTCGTCCTGCGCGAGCGCCTCGATCCGGTCGCCGTAGCGCAGCGAGAGGAGTCCCGGAGCCTCGGCGGCGGCCGCCGCGAGCGCGTCCAGGAGCACCCGGTTCAGATCGCCGCGGGCGATCTCCACATCCGCGACCGCGCCGCGCCCGTCGAAGAGCGCGACCGGCATGCGCCCGTAGGGGCGCCCGTGACCGTCGACGTAGACCATCCCCTTCTCGTGCAGCCGGTGGGCATCGATGCCGGGCATCAGCCCCATGCGCTCCGCCGCCTCGCGGCTCGCGCCGCGCAGGTCGACGGCCTGGCCTCCCGGGCGGGGCTCGGGCGCGCGCTCGACGACCGTGGTGCGGATCCCGCCGCGGACGAGCTGCAGGGCCGTGGCGATCCCGGCGATGCCGCCGCCGGAGATGAGGACGTGGGGTGCGGACATGGCTTTCTCCTCGGTGCAGGTGATTTAGACGTTTGTCTAAGACGTATGTATACACGCCTTTGGGACGACTGTCTAGTACAAGCGTCTAAGACGCGCCTAGGATGGCGGTATGGGAAATCGTGAGGATCTGCTCGCCGGGGCCCGCCGCGTCATCGTCGAGCGGGGCGTCGCGAACGCCACGGCCCGCGACATCGCCCAGGCGGCCGGCGTCAGCCTCGCGGCGATCGGCTACCACTTCGGCTCGAAGGATCAGCTCGTCACCGAAGCGCTCCTCGACACGCTCGGCACCGGGATCGGCGACGGCATGGAGGCCGCCATCCTCGAGGCGAAGGACCTCCCTCGCCTCGAGGCCTTCGCCGCCCTGTGGAACCGCATGCCCGACGTGTTCGCGGCGAACCGCGAGACGCTGCTGGCCAGCATGGAGAACGCGGTGCGCATGATGCGGGATCCGGCCGCCCTGACCCGCATGCAGGCGGCTGTCGAAGAGGGGTACCGGGGCGTCGCCGAGGGCCTCGTCGCGGCCTATCCCGACCTCTCCCCCGAGCAGGCGCTCGCACTGGCCCAGCTGGAGTTCGTGCTCTCCCAGGGTCTCGGGATCCTCTGGCTGCTGAGTCCCGAGGGGCGGATCCCCGACGGTGACACCCTCGCGTCGGCGGTCGCGCTGCTGCAGGACGAGGCGCACTCGGGCTGACCCGGCCCGAGCTCCGTAGGCTCGGCCCCGAGGCCGGGGTCCGGCGGCCGGTCATACACTGGACCGGGAAGCCGGATCCGGTCCGGCCGTGCCCGCGTCACGGAAGGGTGGGGCATGCCGATCACCAGGACCGTGCTCTCCACCGCCGCACAGCGCCCCGCGCAGCCCGCCATCGTGGGCGCCGACGGTGCTCTCGACTACGCCGGCCTCGTCGAGGACTCGCGCCGCGTGTTCGCCGTCGTCGACGCCGCGCACCGCGCGCAGGACGCTCCTCCGCAGCCCGCGCCGGAGACCGACGGCATCCCGGTCACGGCGGTCAGCGTCGGCAGCGCCTTCCACGCCGCGCGGATCGTCGCGGGGCTCGCCGGCTACCGCGCCGTCTCGGCCGTGATCGATCCGCAGTGGCCGCTCGCGCACCGGGTGCACGTCGTGACCGCCGCGGGGATCGGGCTCGTGATCGGCGACGACCCCGCCCTCGCGCCGGCGCTGCGGGACGCGGGGTGGACGGGCACCGTCCTCGCACTCGACGAGTTCCGTGACCGCGAGGCCGCAGCGACCCCCGCCGAGCCGCCGACCGTGCGCGACGCCGATGAGGCCTTCCTGCTGCTGTTCTCCTCGGGCACCACGAGCGATCCCAAGGCCTTCCTCAAGACCCGCCGGCAGTACCGTGCGAACGTCGCCGTCTCCAGTGCACACCTCGAGCCCCTCCCGGGCGTGCGCACCCTCGCGCCGGGCCCGCTGTCGTACAGCCTCACGCTCTACGCCCTCATCGAATGCCTCGCGACCGGGGGCGGCGCCCACCTCGCCGACGCGTTCGACCCGGCCCGGCTGGCGTCGCGCGTCGCCGCCGAGGGCATCACCCGGATCGTCGCGGTGCCCGCCGTGGTGCAGGTGCTCATCGACGCGGCGCGGCGGGATCCGGGCGCGTTCTCGGCCCTCGAGCTGGTCGTGACCGGCGGCGCGAACCTTCCGACAGCGTTGCGCGACGGACTCGCCGCCGTGCTCCCGCACGTGCGGCTGATCAGCTACTACGGCGCGGCCGAGATCGGCTTCATCGGCGACAGCCGCGGCGGCGACGGCACTCTCCTCGACGTCTACGACGGGATCCTGGCCGAGATCCGCGACGACACGGGCGCGCGCGTGCCCGACGGCGAGCTCGGCACGCTGTGGATCCGCGCCGCCGCGTGCTCGGACGGCTACCTCGCCGCGACGACCGACGCCGCGCTGCGGGGCCCCGACGGCTGGGCCACCGTGCACGATCTGGCGCGGATCGTCGACGGCCGGCTGCAGCTGGCCGGACGCGCGGGCGACGTCGTCGCGACCGGCGGCCACAAGGTCTCACTGCCCGAGGTGGAGCGCGCCTTCGACACGATGCCGGGGCTGGGCACGGCGTGCGCGGTGGCGCTGCCCGATCCGCGGCTCGGAAACGTCGTCGCGCTGGTGATCGAGGGCGGGTCCGCCCCGTCGAAGGCCGAGCTGCAGGCCTGGGCCCGCGCGCGTCTCGCCCCGCAGTTCGTGCCGCGGCGATGGTATCTGCTCGACCGGCTGCCGCGCACGGCCGGCGGCAAGATCCGGCGGCCGGCGACGGCCGCCCTCCTCGCCGACGGCGAAGGGATCCGGCTGTGACGACCGGGCGGCGCGTCGTCGTCACCGGGCTCGGCGCGGTCACGCCGAGCGGCCTCGACGTCGCCGCACTCTGGGAGGCCGCGTCGACCGGGCGCAGCGCCGTCGTCGCCCTCGACGCGCCGGAGTTCGCCGGCCTCGCGGTGCGGATCGGCGGGCGCATCGTCGGCTTCGACGGCACCGGCATCGTCGACCCCCCGCTCGCACGACGCCTCAGCCCGTCCCAGCTCTGGGCCGTCGGCGCCGCCGACCAGGCGCTCGCGCATGCCGGAGTCGACGCCGTGCGCCTCCGCGACGGCGCCGCGCTGCCGTGGGATCCCGCCCGCACCGCGATCCTGGTCGGGACCGGATCCGGCCCGATCGACCAGATGCAGGCGGCGACCCGCGCGCTGGACGCCCGCGGCCCGCGCGGTGTCCCCGTGAGCCTCGTCGTGCACGGCGCGCCCGACGCGGCGGCCGCGCTGCTGAGCGAGCGCTACGGCGCACGCGGCACCGCGCACGGCGTGACCGCGACCTGCGCCTCGAGCGCGATCGCGATCGGCGAGGCGCTGCGCCGCATCCGGCACGGCTATGCGGACGCCGTGCTCGTGGTCGGCGTGGAGGACTGCCTGAATCCGGTGAACCTCGCCTCCAACGCGAACCTGCGCGCGCTCGCGAGCGGGTACGAGGAGGATCCGACCGCCGCGAGCCGACCGTTCGACCGGGGACGGCGCGGCTTCGTCATGGCGCAGGGCGCCGCCGCGCTCCTGCTCGAGGCGGAGGATGTCGCCCGGGAGCGCGGAGCCGCACCGCTCGCGACGGTGGCCGGGTTCGGCGAGGCCAGTGACGCCCACCACCCCACGGCGCCGCATCCGGCGGGCCGCGGCGCGGCCCAGGCCGTCGCCGCCGCGCTCGCGGACGCCGGACAGGATCCGGACGACCCCGCGTCCGTCGACCACATCAACGCGCACGGCACGGGCACCCCGGCGGGTGACGCGGCCGAGCTCGCCGCCTACGCCGCCGTGTTCGGCGAGCGCGCCCGGCGCATCCCGATCACGGCGACGAAGTCGAGCACCGGGCACCTGCTGGGCGCCTCGGGGGCCGTCGAGGCGGTCCTCGCGATCCGCACCCTGCAGACCGGCCTGATCCCGCCCACCATCAACCTGGACGATCCGGAGTTCGACGACTGGGACGTCGTGCGCGAGGCCCGTCCCGCGGTACTGCGCCGGGTGCTGTCGCCGTCGTTCGGCTTCGGCGGCCACAACGGCGCCCTCATCTTCGAACACCCCCTGGAGGCACGATGACCGACCGTCTCACCCGCCGCGCCGAGCTTGCCGACCGGTATCTCCCCGACGACCTCCTGGACCGGTTCCGCGAGCGCGCCGCGGTGTACGACCGCGAGAACCGGTTCTTCGACGAGGACTTCGCCGAGCTGGCCGAGCGCGGCTACCTGCTTCTGTTCGTGCCCGAGGAGCACGGCGGCCCCGGGCTGAGCCTCGACGAGGTCTCCCACCTGCAGCAGCGCCTCGCGACCGCCGCCCCCGCGACCGCGCTCGCGGTGAACATGCACCTCATGTGCACCGGGGTCGCGAAGGCGCTTGCCGACCGCGGCGACCACTCCCTCGACGTCGTGTTCGCCGAGGCGATGGCGGGCGAGGTCTTCGCCTTCGGGATCAGCGAGCCGTCGAACGACTGGGTCATGCAGGACTCCCGGACGACCGCCGCCCCGCAGCCCGACGGCGGCTACCTGCTCACCGGCGTCAAGATCTTCACCTCCCTCTCGCCCGTCTGGACGCGCCTGATCACGCACGGCAGGGACGACACGGATCCGGAGAACCCGATGCTCGTCTACGGGTTCGTGGAGCGCGACGCCGATGGGATCGCCGTGTCCGACCAGTGGGACGTGCTCGGGATGCGGGCGTCGCAGAGCCGGGCGACCATCCTCACCGACGTGCGCATGGAGCCCGCGCGCGTGAACCGCCGCATCGCCGTGGGGCGGGTTCCGGATCTGCTCACGTTCGCGATCACCAGCAACTTCCAGCTGCTCATCGGATCCGTCTACGCCGGGGTCGCCGCTCGCGCGCTCGAACTCGGCGCGGCCGGCCTCAAGAAGCGGCGCTCCGCGAAGTCCGGCACGACCTATGCCGAGGTGCCCGAGTCGCGCACCCGCCTCGCCGACGCGCACCTCGAGTACCTGGCGGTGCCCGCGCAGCTGGAGGCGTACTGCCGCGACTTCGACGAGCTCGTCGATCACGGCGCGCGCTGGCCGCTGCTGCTGGTGAGCGCACGGCTCAACGCCTCGACCGCCGCACGCCGTGCCGCCGAAGCCGCCCTCCTGTGCACCGGCGGTGCCGGCTTCGACAACGGCCATGAGCTGAGCCGGCTGTACCGCGACGCGACGGCGGGCCTGTTCCATCCGCCGAGCGCCGACGCCGCCCGCCCGATGTTCGCCGCCGCGCTGCTGGACGACTGAGGACGGCTGCCGAGCCCCGATCCGGTGCGCCTCCGAGCATCTCCGGATCCGGGTAGCCCAGCACCTCCGGAACACAACGCAGGAGGACGCGCAGGAAGTTGGCCCTGGAACCAGGTTCCGGGGCCATCTTCCTGCGCTGTGTCACGGCTGTCCCGGTCAGTGCTCCTCGGCCTGCGCGGCCGCGGGCCGGCGCACGCACAGGGCGAGCGCGATGACGACGAACGACAGGATCGCTCCGGCGAGGAACGCGAGGTGGGAGCCGTGCGCGGCCGCCGCCGGCGAGGGCAGCTCCGGGTTCGCGGCTCCCGTCGCCGCGACGCCCGTGGCGTAGAGGGCGACGAAGATCGCGGTGCCGGCGGCCCCGGCGACCTGCTGCAGGGTCGCGATCGTGGCGCTGCCGTGGGAGTAGAGGTGCGGGGCGAGCGAGCCGAGCGAGGAGCTGAACGCCGGCGTGAACAGGAACGCGAGCGAGAGCATCAGCACGATGTGGGCGCCCAGCAGCACCACCCAGGACGAGTGCTCGCCGAGCCCGAGCGCGAGGGTCCACAGCGATGCGGCCAGGCCCAGCGAGCCGGGGATCACGAGCGGACGCGGCCCGAAGCGGTCGTAGAGCCGCCCGACGGTGGGACCCGCCAGGCCCATCAGCAGCCCGCCCGGGAGCAGGATCGCGCCCACCCACAGCGGGTCGAGGCCCAGCGTGTACCGCGCGAACTGGGGAAGCACGATGAAGGCGCCGAACAGCGAGACCATGCTGACCGTCATCATCGCGACCGCGACGGCGAAGTCCCGCGAGAGGAAGGTGCGCAGGTCCAGCAGCGCCGCATCGGTGCGCTGCAGCACCAGCTGACGCCATCCGAACAGGCCCAGCGTCGCCAGACCGAGCACGATCGGGATCCACGGCTGCAGCGCCGCCTGGCCCACCGCCGCCGCACCGATCTGGCTGAGGCCGAACACCAGCGCCGAGAAGGCGATCGCGGCGAGCACGACGGAGAGCACGTCCAGCGGGACGGCGCGGGTCTCGGAGACGTTCGGGATCCGGCGGATGCCGATGGCCAGCATCGTGAGCGCGATGGGCAGCATCACCCAGAACAGGCCCTGCCACGGCAGCACCTGGATCAGGGCGCCCGAGACGATCGGGCCGACGGCGGGAGCCACCGACATGACGATCGAGACGCGCCCCATCACCCGGCCGCGCTCGGCGGCGGGGACGATCGTCATCACGGTCGTCATCATCAGGGGCATCATCACAGCGGTCCCCATGGCCTGGACGACGCGTCCGACGACGAGCATCTCGAACACGGGCGACACGGCCGCGATGACCGTGCCGACGAGGAAGCTCGACATCGCGACGGTGAACACGGCCCGGGTGCGCAGGCGCTGCATGAGCCAGCCGGTGGTCGGGATGACGACCGCCATGGTCAGGGCGAACGCGGTGGTGAGCCACTGCCCGCGCGTGGCGTCGATGTGCAGGGACTCCTGGATGCGGGGCAGCGCGACGGCCATCATCGTCTCGTTCAGGAACACGACGAACACGGCGGCGAGGAGCAGGCGCAGCGCCGTGCGGTTGCGCGCCTCGAGCGCGGAGTCGGGGGCGGTCGAGGCGTCGACCTCGGCCGGGGCGATCGTGGCGGTCATGTCCTTCTCCTTCAGTGCTGCGGATGCGAGCTGGTGCCTCTGTGAGCGGCCCCGGTTCCGGGTTACTGCAAAAAATAAAGCACACTGCAAATAGTGAAGTCAAGTGGTAATCTGAGATCCATGACGAATCAGCACTACGGCCAGTTCTGCGGCCTCGCCCGTGCGGCGGAGATCGTCGGGCAGCGCTGGACGCTGCTGATCCTCCGCGACCTCAGCGTGGGACCGCGGCGCTACTCCGACCTCGTGGCCGGGCTGCCGGGCATCCCGACGAACACACTCGCGTCGCGCCTGAAGGAGCTCGAGGACGAGGGCATCGTCGAGAGGGCGGCACCCGCGGGCGCGGAGCGCTCCGTCGTCTACGCCCTCACCCCGCGCGGGCAGGAGCTCGGACCGGCGCTCGACGCGCTGTCGCGCTGGGGCGCGGGCGGCATGCGCACCCCGCGCGAGGGCGAGATCGTGACGACGTCGTCGATCACGGCGGCGCTCCGCGTGGCCGCGGGCGACGGCGTCGTGCCCTCCGACTGGGACACGACCTACAACGTGCGCGTCGGCGACATCGAGACGCACGTCGTCATGCGCGACGGCAGGGTCACCGCCGATCCCGGGCTCCTCGAGGATCCGGATCTCGAGATCGTGGCGGGCCCGGGGATCCGCAACCTGCTCGCCGGCACGCTGAGCCCGCAGGACGCCCTCGCCACGGGCGTCGTGCAGATCCAGGGGGATCCGGCGCTCTTCGAGCGCTTCGCCCAGGCCCTGCACGTGCCGTACAGCGCGAACGTCGCGGAGCCTCAGCCCGCCGCATCGGCCGCGGGCTGAGGCCGTCCGTCAGTCGACCAGGTCGCGCATCTCCCGCTCGATCGCCCGCAGCACGGTCGCATCCTCGGGCGAGGCCTCACCCGGCACGTAGCGCAGGGATGTGATCCTGCCGCCCCGGAAGCGATAGGAGCGATGCCGCTCGGAGAGCTCCCAGTCCACGGGGCCGCCGTAGTCGTAGCCCACGCTGATGCCGGTGAAGGGCGCCATGCCGACCAGCATCGGCATGTCGTCGAGGCGTACCCGCTCCACGCCGTCCACATCGACCGCGAAGCTCCAGCGCAACCCGAGCGCCGCGCGCGCGCGCAGTTCGATGCGACAGGCCCCCGGCCCCGGCGCGGTCGTGCGGACCCGGCGCATCGCGCCGTACGCGTTGTAGGAGAGCAGCAGCTCGTCGCCGTCCAGCGCCAGGAGGTATCCCCCGCCCTGGTCGCCGTGCGCGAGGAGCACGCCCTCCGCGCCGCGCTCCAGGTGCAGCTCGGCGTGCACGTCGAACGAGCGCAGCACCGTGAGGCGCGCGGAGCGGAACCGCTCCAGCGGCGGGCGGAACGGCACGAGCTCGACCGGCTCCGACAGCGGCGCCTCACTGGCGGGCCGCACAGAGAACAGGGTGCCGTCGTCGTCGAGCGGGAAGACCGTGTTGCGCCACGCCTCGTGGCGCCAGCGCTCCGCGAGCTCCCGCACGCGGTCGGGCTCGTGCGCGGCGCGATCCCGCGTCTCGGTCGGATCGCTCGGCAGGTGGTAGAGCTCCCAGGCGCCGCCTGCGGCGCCCTGCCCGGGCGTCGGAGGGATCGGCGAGACCGCCTTCCACTCGCCGTCGACGAGCGCACGACGACCCACGCATTCGAAGTACTGCTGCGCCCGGCCCGGTGCGGCCGGGTCGGCGAGGACCTCGGCGATGCTGCCGCCGTCCACCTCGGGCGCGGCCATCCCGTTCCACTGCGCAGGGCGGGCGACGCCCGCGAGCTCGAGCAGCGTCGGGGCCAGATCCGACACGAAGACGAACTGGTCGCGGAGCCCCGGCGATCCTGCTCCCGCCGGCCAGGAGATGACCAGCGGGGCGTGGACGCCGCCCTCGTAGGTGCTCGACTTGAAGGAACGGAACGGCGTGTTCGACACCCGCGCCCACCCTGTCGGGTACTGGCCGTACAGCCGGGGCCCGCCGATCTCCGACACGTCGCGCGGCACGTCGCTCACCCAGCCGTCGGGGACCGCGCCGTGCAGACCGAACTGCGCGAAGTAGCTGCGCGTCCCGGTCGGGCCGCCCTCGGCGGTGCCGCCGTTGTCGCTCGCGATCACGATGATCGTGTTCTCCCGCTCGCCGAGTTCGTCGAGACGTGAGAGCAGGCGCCCCACGCTCTGGTCGATCTCGTCGACGGCGGCGGCGTAGACCTCCATATGGCGGGCGAACAGGGCGCGCTCCTCGGCGCTGAGATCGTCCCAGTGCGGGATCCGGTCGCCGTCCGCGAGGGCGTCGCCGGGCAGCTCCGCGTGCGCGGGCACGATGCCGCGGAGGCGCTGGCGCTCGAAGCGCTCCTCGCGCAGCGCGTTCCAGCCGCGCTCGTACCGCCCGCCGTGGCGCTCGATGTCCTCCGCCTTCGCCTGGATCGGCCCGTGCACCGAAGTGTGCGCGTAGTAGAGGAAGAAGGGCTTGCGGCGATCGTTCACGCGCAGCTCGTCGACCATCGCGATCGCCCGGTCCGTCAGCTCGTCGGTGAGGAAGAACCCGTCGGGGAACTCGGCGACGTCGACCACGGAGTTGTCCTGCACGAGACGATGCGGATGGTGCAGCGACGTGAACCCGTCCATGGATCCGAAGTAGCGGTCGAAGCCCCGCTGCAGCGGCCAGGACGACCGGTCCGCCCCGTCGTGCAGCCGCGACTCCAGGGTCAGGTGCCACTTGCCGACCATGAAGGTCGCGTATCCGCCCGCCCTCAGCGACTCCGCGAGCGTGGGGGCCGCGGCGGGGAGCTCGCAGGCGAACCCCGGGTAGCCCGGATCGATGTGCGCCACGAACCCGAACCCCGCCCGGTGCGGGTTCAGCCCGGTGAGCAGCGCGGCGCGGGCCGGTGAGCACATCGGCGCCGTGCGGTAATTCGTGAACACCCAGCCCTCGTCGGCGAGGCCGTCGATGAACGGCGTGGGGATCTCGCTGCCGAACGGACCCAGGTCACTGAAGCCGAGGTCGTCGACGAGCATGACGATGATGTTCGGCGCCCCCTCGGGGGCGGTCGGCCGCACGCGCCAGGCGGGGTCGGACGCGGAGGTGAACTCCTCGACGCGCCCCGCGAAGCCCTCGTACCCGCGCGCTGCGCGATCCATTCAGCCCGCCTTCCGGATGAGCCCGAAGATCCGCGTGCGCAGCTCGGCGAACTCCGCGGTGGCCCGCGTCTCGAGCTGGTCGCGAGGGCCGCCGAAGTCGATCTCGATGATCTCGGTCACCCGGGCGGGCCGCTCTCCGAGCACGATGACCCGGTCGGAGAGGTAGACGGCCTCGTCGATGTCGTGCGTGACGATCAGGATCGTCATGCCGAACTGCTCGCGGATCCGCAGGCACAGGTCCTCGAGCTCGAAGCGGGTCTGC
Source organism: Microbacterium azadirachtae (assembly GCF_000956545.1). Classification (GTDB taxonomy): domain Bacteria; phylum Actinomycetota; class Actinomycetes; order Actinomycetales; family Microbacteriaceae; genus Microbacterium; species Microbacterium azadirachtae. Next base: position 9,173 of record NZ_JYIT01000049.1, on the reverse strand, counting down.
GCGTCGACCGAGGCGAACGGCTCGTCCATCACGAGCACCTCGGGGCGGTACGCGATCGCCCGGGCGATCGCGACGCGCTGCTGCATGCCTCCGGAGAGCTGCCAGGGATACTTGGCCCCCGCGCCGGCGAGCCCGACGGCGGCGAGCGCCGCGGTGATCCGCTCCTCGCGCTCGGCGGCGCTCAGCCGCAGGTGCCGCAGCGGCAGCCGGACGTTCTTCTCGACCGTGAGCCAGGGCATGAGCGAGCGCGTGTACTCCTGGAACACGAGCGCCATCTCCTCGGGCGGCCCGTCGATCTCCACGCCGTCGATCCGCGCGGACCCCGAGGTGATCGGCTGCAGGCCGGTGAGGCACTTGAGCAGGGTGGTCTTCCCGATGCCGGAGGGACCGACGATGCAGGCCACCTCCCCCGCCGACACGTCGAACGTGAGGTCGGCGATGACGGGCACGTCGCCGCTCCGGGTCCGATAGGTCTTCGCGAGGCCCTGCACGCTGAGTCGGGGGACGGCGGTGATGCTCATTCGCTCTTCTCCAGTTGTTGTGAGGCGATGTACCAGCGCAGGACGGCGCGGCGGAACAGGACGAACAGGGCGGTGGACAGGTACCCGAGCACGCCGAGGACGATGATCCCCGCCCACATGTCGGCGATCGCGAACGACTGCTGGGCGAGGAGGGTCGCGGCGCCGAGACCCGCGGACGAGCCGAGCATCTCGCTCGCGATCATGACGACGAAGGCGGTGATGAGGCTCACCTGCATCCCGGACAGGATCCGGGGGCTCGCCGCGGGCAGGGTGACCTGGAACAGCCGCTCCGCGCGGGTGAGCCGGTACACCTTCCCCACCATCTGCAGGGTGGGTTCGCCGGCGCGCACGCCGTCGATGGTCGAGATCAGGATCGGGAAGAGCGCGGCGAGCGAGATCGAGAGGATGCGCGTGCCGTTGCCGAAACCGAGCAGCGACACGAAGATCGGCACGAGCGCCACCGGGGGGATCGCGCGGAAGAAGTGGATCGTCGGCTCGACGAACCAGCTCAGCGGCGCGATCAGGCCGAGCGCGCAGCCCAGCAGCACCCCGACGACCGTCGCGATCAGGAACGACAGCACGAGGTTCAGCACGGACAGGCCGATGTCGCCGAGGAACGCGGGGGTCGTCAGCAGCTCGCCGAGGCGCGACACGATCGCCGACAGCGGCGGGAAGAACGTGTTCGTCGATCCCGCGGAGACGATCCACCACAGCGCGATGAGCAGCACCGGGACGGCGACCTCGACGAGGATGAGCAGCCAGCGCGGTGCGGCACTGACGCGACGGCCGCGCCGGAGCCGGGCGCCGGTCTGGACCGAGGTGGTGAGGGTCACGCGATCTCCGCCTTCCGGTACTGCGGGTGCCAGTGCAGCAGGCGCCGCTCCGCCCACTGGCTGAGGCCCTGGATCAGCAGCCCGAGGGCGCCGAGGATGAGCACGATGCCGAACAGATCCGCCTGGTTCCCCGAGATCTGCGCCATGAGCAGGCTCTGCCCGAGCCCCGGTCCCCCGCCGAGGAGGCCGGCGACGACCGCGATCACGAGCGATGTCGGTGCCGCGACCCGCAGCGCCGTGCCGATGTAGGGCAGGGCGCTGGGGATCACGATGCGCGCCAGGATCTCCGCCCGCCCCATGCCGTAGGAGGCGCCGGTCGCGCGGGCCACGGGGTCGGTGTCGAAGACGCCGGCCGAGGACTGCACGGAGATCGCGATGAACGAGCCGAAGAACACGAGGAACGTCCCCATGCCGGCCGTCGGACCCAGCACCAGCACCACGACCGGGAGGATCACGATCGGCGGGATGGGCTTGAGGAACTCGAGCGGCACCCTGGTCGCGTGCATGGCGAGCGGAGAGGATCCGATCGCGATGCCCAGCAGCACGCCGACGACGGCTGCGGCCAGGAGACCGGTGAGGGCCATGACGAGGGTGTCCGCCGTCGCCTGCCACAGCGGCGGCGTCCCCAGCAGCCGGCCCGCCGCACCCAGCGCCTCGAGCGCGGAGGGCAGCGGCGCGCCGGCCAGCGGGCCGGCGGTCGCCGCGAGCTGCCACCCCGCGAGGGCGGTCAGCGCGCCCGCGGCGCCGAGCAGCGCGGGGAGGATCCGGGAACGGTTCACGGGTCTCACTTCGCCAGGATGACGCCAGAGAGGTCGACCGGCTTCTTCAGGAACCCGAGGGCGACCATCTTGTCGTCCGGGCGCTGCAGATCCTCCGGGGCCACCGCGGTCGGCCACACCGGCACCTTGACCTCGGCGACCGAGAGCTTCGACTTCGTGTACGCGAGACCCGCCGTGATGGCCTCCTCCGGGTGTGCCGTGGCGTACTCGTTGGACTTCACGATCGCGCGCTGGAAGGCGCTGATGACGTCCTTCTTGGACTGGATCGTCGTCTCGCCCGCGGTCCACAGCCCGGTGGCGCCGGTCTCGAAGAACCCGATAGAGGGGGCCGCGAGCTGCGGTCCGCCGTCGGCCGCGGCCTGCGCGGTGAAGGGGCTCACGAGGCCCGCGGCGTCCACGTTGCCGCTCTTGAGGGCGGCGACCGCGGACGTGAAGTCCAGCACGACCCACTTCACGCCGGTCGCGGGATCGATGCCGTTCTTCTTCAGCTGCTCGGCGATGACCACCTCGAGCTGCGCCTTGCGCGCCGGGATCGCGATGGTCTTGCCGGCCAGCTCCTTGACCGAGGTGATCCCGCTGGCCTTGCTCGCGAACAGCCCGGTGTCGTCGTACTTCGCCGGATCCGCCGCGCTCGTGGCCGTGTCGGGGTAGCCGTCTGCGGCCCCGATCACCTTCATCTTCACGCCCTGGCTGAGCGCGTTCAGCAGCGGGATGCTCGGCGAGTACGCCACGTCGACCTGGCCGCTCTGCGCGGCGGCGAGGCCCGCGGGCGGGTTGGCGACGATCGACGTCTCGATCTTCAGCCCTTCGTCGGCGAAGAACCCCTTGGCGATGCCGGTCAGCAGGCTGCCGTCGGACGTGAGTCCGATCGTGGCGACCTTGACCGTGGTCAGATCGCCCTTCTTGCCCGGCTCGGCACCCCCGGACGAGGACGAGCAGCCGGAGAGGGCGACGGCCGCGCCGACGGCGGCGACCGCGGCGACGGCACGGAGTGCGCGCGTGATGTGCATGTGTGCTTCCTGTCAGAGCGAGGGAGGGGATCTCGGATCGGAGGCGTCGCTGCGGTGCGACTTCATCGTCTTTAATCACCACTTGGTCACTTAAATATCCAGCAAGGAGTTACTCTTGTCAAGATGTTTCCGAATCTTACGTGTCCACGTGGATACGCAAGGCGGAATGGTGCTCCCCCGTACCGGTCCTAGGATCATCAGCATCGGAGGAGGACGGACGTGCCCAAGATCGTTGATCACGACGAACGCCGCAATCACATCGCGGATGCGGCGACGAAGGTGATCGCCCGGGAGGGCTTCGAACGGCTCACGATGCGTCAGATCGCGGCCGAGGCCGGGTACACCCACGGCGCCATCGCCCGCTACTTCCCCACCAAGGAGAGCCTGCTGACGGCGTCGTTCGTGCGCCTCCACGTGCAGGCCAACGGACGGATCCTCACCGAGGTCGCGGGCAAGCGGGGGCTGGACGCCCTCGAGCAGATGTGCCGCGAGATCCTGCCGTTCGGCGAGCTCGGTCCCAAGTACGCCCGCGTCGTCATCGCCTTCTGGGACCACGCCTCGCAGGACACCCGCGTCACCCAGATCCACCGCGAGAACAACCAGAGATGGCGGGACCAGTTCCGCCGCTTCCTCGTCGAGGCCCGGGAGGACGGCGAGCTCGCCGCCCACATCGACATCGACACCGCGGTCGGCGAGGTCGCCTCGCGCAACGCCGGGTGGCAGATGGTGTCGGTGCTGCTGCCCGAGGCCGCGGGCGACGAGCGCATCGAGGCCGGGCTGCAGGCCCTGCTGGCGGAGCTGCGCGGCCGGGACCGCTGACGATCCCGGCCGCCGCACACTAGACCGCGTCCTCGAGTGCGAACCGAGCGCCGAACTCGCCGATCACCGCCGCGGGGGCGTTGGTGTTGCCGGTCGTGATCGTGGGCATGACCGAGGCGTCGATCACACGGAGCCCTGCGACCCCCTTGACGCGCAGACGCGGATCCACGACCGCCGCAGGATCCGACCCCATCCGGCAGGTGCCGACCTGGTGGTGGTACGTGATCGCGGTGCGGCGCACCCAGTCCTCGACATCGGCGTCCGAGACCTCCGGCCCCGGGTACGCCTCGACCGCGCCCCAGGCGTCGGCCAGCGCCGGACGCGCACCGATCCGCCGCACCTGACGCACCGATGCGGCGAGCGCTGCCAGGTCGCGGTCGTCCTCGAGGGCGGCGAGATCGATGAGCAGCGGATCGGCGGCCGACGGCCCGGAGAGCCGCAGCGTGCCGCGGCTGTAGGGCGTCACCAGCCCGGCCATGAGCGTGAAGCCGTCGCCGGGGCCGTGCGCGCCGGGGCGCGGCTCCAGCTCGCCCCACATCGGCACCGAGAAGTGGATCGGCTGAGTGTCCGGCTCGGCGAGGTCGTCGCGCGAGCGCCAGAACAGGTGCGTCTGCGTCACGGACACGCCCGGCTGCGGCGCGCCGACGGGCCGGTCGGTGGTGAAGATCACCGGTGAGAGCAGGTGATCGTGCAGATCGGCCCCGACGGCCGGGGCGTCGCGGACCACGCCGATCCCGAGCGCCTCGAGCTCCTCCCGCGGTCCGATGCCGCTGCGCAGCAGGATCGCGGGGCTGCCCAGGGCGCCGGCGGCGAGGATCACCTCGTCCGCGCGGAGCTCGGATCCGTCGCTCAGACGCACGCCCACGGCGGCGCCGTCCTCCACGATCACGGTCTCGACCTCGACGCCCGTGACGATGCGCAGGTTCGGCGCCTCCTCGATCGGCCGCACGTAGGCCATCCAGGTGTTCACGCGACGGCCGTCGCGCATCGTGACCTGCTCCTGCGAGACGCCGTCCAGCGTGCCGCCGTTGTAGTCGGGGTTGTGCTCCAGCCCCTCCTCGACGGCGGCGTCGATGATCGACTGCTGGATCGGCACGAGCGGGTAGTCGCCGGTCACCGGGAGGAGGTCGTTCTCGATCGCCGCGTACACCGGCTCGACCTGCGCCCACCCCCAGCCGGTCGCGCCCGCGGCCTCCCAGCCGTCGAAGTCGCTCGCCGCACAGCGCACCCAGATCATGGCGTTGAGCGCGTGGGATCCGCCGGTGACCTTGCCCCGGGGCAGGTGCAGGCGGCGGCCGGCCGCGTGCTCCTGCGGCACCGTGAACAGGTCCCAGTCCTCGGCGGCGTGCCACAGCTCGCCCGCCCGGGACGGGTCGTGGATCGCGGGGTTCGTGTCGTAGCCGCCGGCCTCGACGAGCGTCACGTCCCACCCGGCGTCCACGAGACGCCGGGTGACGATGCTGCCCGCGGTGCCGGCTCCCACCACGAGGACGGAGCGCGTCCCGGTCGCGTCGGACACGCCTCAGCCCTTCCGGCCGGGTCCGGAGACGACCTGCGGCACGCCGACCGACTTGAGCCCTGCCACGCCGAACTCGAGGCCGTAGCCCGAGCTCTTCACACCCCCGAAGGGCACCATCGGGTGCAGGCCGCCGTGGGAGTTGATCCACACGGTGCCGGACTGCATGCGCGTCGCCGCCTCGCGCGCGGCCTCGGGGTCGCTCGACCAGACCGAGGCGCCGAGCCCCACGTCCACGCCGTTCGCGAGCGCGAAGGCCTCGTCCACGTCGGAGTAGCGGATGATCGGCAGCGCCGGCCCGAACTGCTCCTCCTGCACGAGCGCGGCGTCGTTCGGGATGTCGGCCACGATCGTGGGGCGGTAGAAGAGCTCGCCGAGCTCCGGAGCCGCCTCGCCGCCGGTGACGATGCGGGCGCCGCGCGCCTTCGCGTCCTCGACCAGGCGCGACACGATGTCGAACTGCTGCTTGTTCTGCAGCGGTCCCAGCACGTTGCCCTCGTCGAGGCCGTTGCCGATCGGCACCTGGGCGGCGATGCCGGCGAGCGCGTCGACCACCTGGTCGTAGAGCGAGTCGTGCACGTAGAGCCGCTTCATCGCCGCGCAGGTCTGGCCGGTGTTGATGAACGCGCCCCAGAACAGGTCCTCGGCGATCGCGGCCGGGTCGGTCCCCGGCAGCACGATGCCGGCGTCGTTGCCGCCGAGCTCGAGCGTGAGGCGCGCGAGGTTGCCGGCCGAGCTCTCGATGATCTTGCGGCCCGTCGCGGTGGATCCGGTGAACATGATCTTGTCGATGTCCGGGTGCGAGGCGATCCGCGCGCCGACCTCGCGGTCGCCCGAGATGCCGATCAGCACGTCGGCGGGCAGCACGTCGTTCATCACGGCGAGCATCGCGAGCACGCTCAGCGGCGTGTACTCGCTGGGCTTGACGACCACCGTGTTGCCCATCCGCAGGGACGGGCCGATCTGCCAGATCGTGATCATGAGGGGCCAGTTCCACGGACCGATCGCGCCCACCACGCCGGCCGGCTTGTAGACGAGCTCGGCGTGCAGGTTCTCGTCGTCGACCAGCACCTCGGGCTCCAGCACCGTGGTCGCGTTCGTGCGCAGCCAGGCGGTGCAGGCGCCCAGCTCGAAGCGGGCGTTCGGGCCGTTCAGCGGCTTGCCCTGCTCGCGGGAGAGCAGGTGGGCGAGCTCCTCCGCGTGCGCGTCGATGGCGTCGGCCGCGGCGAGCAGCAGCTCGCTGCGCTTCGCGTGGCCGAGCGCGTCCCAGCCGGGCTGGGCGGCCTTGGCGCGGGCGATCGCGTCGTCCAGGTCGGCGACGGTCTGCACGGGAGCACGCCCGATGACCTCGCGCGTGGCGGCGTCGGGGATCTCCCGGCCGCTGCCCTCGGGGGCCTGGATGCGGTCGAGCAGCGCGGACGCGGCGGACATGTCGGTCATCGGTCTCTCCTTCGAGTGTGCGGACGACGATGCGTCCTCCCATTCTCGGCGGGGAGCATCGGCCGGACTTGTCATGCAGTGCACGGCGCTCGTCCAGCCGCGAAGGATCCGCCGGCTCAGGTCCGCGCGGCGGCCTCGCCGTGCCGGTCGCGGTCCGCGTCCCACGCGCCGTGGTCGGCGCCGGCCGTGCGCAGGAACACGATGATCCAGCTGAAGATCAGCACCGCGGCGATGAGCTCCACCGCGGTGAGGTTGTAGTAGCCGGTCGCGAAGAACACCCCGAGCAGCGCGATGACCAGCACGTACACCCAGCCCAGCACCACGAACACGCGCGAGATCCGGCGCAGGAGCCACGGCAGCGCGATCACGACCCCGGCGAAGCACACCGCCATGCCCGTGGCGACCGTGTTGTGCAGCAGGAAGAAGCGGTCCACGGGGAAGATCCCCACCAGCGCGAGCAGGACGCCGATGAGGATCAGGCCGACGCGCACGATCGTGCGGCCGCGCTCGTCCCGGGGCTCCGGCACCGGCAGGGCCGCGGTGGCGTAGCGGGCGATCGTGGTCACCATCACCCCGGCCACGATGAGGGTGCCGTTGAAGGCCGGCGAGGACGCGTTGCTGGACATGCCCAGCGCGGAGAGGTTGTCGCGCCACCAGTGCGGATCCGACGCCTCGAGCATCGCCGTGAGCGCCCCGATCACGAGGTAGACCGCGAGGATCAGCGAGATCGACGTGGGGCTCAGCGCGATCGCGCTGAGATAGCAGACGTAGCCGGTGAGCGCGAGCGCGACCGCGACGAGCACGGCGCCAGGGAACGGGAACACCGGGGCGTCGCGGAAGCCGGCCTCGAGCAGCGCGGCGAGGCCGAACCAGGCGAGCAGCGCGACCGCGGCGTGCGCGAGGGCGATCGCGATCAGCTCGTACCAGCGCAGCCGCTGACCGGGTGCCGCGAACCCGTCGTTCGCGGCGTCCGGGTCGCGCTTCTCCGGCGCCTCGACCGCCTCGAGGCGCAGGCCGATGCGCCCCGCGAGGAAGCTCAGCAGCGCGACCGCCGCACCGCCGCACGCGGCGACCTCGCCGACCGACCAGGCACCGGTGATCGACAGCGTGCGGTTCCAGAACACGACGGATGCGACGAGGAAGCCCAGCACGAACGCGATCGCCCCGGTCAGCAGGGCGTCGGTCTCCCGCATCTGGTGCAGCGTCGCCGCGGCGCGCGCCTCGCGCAGACGCCTGATCAGCCGGTCCCACTCGCTTCGCATTCGCCCCGCCCTCCCTGTCACGTCCACCCTAGGCGCGCGGCGACGACGAGCGTCGAGACCGCACCACGATCCGTCCGCCGCTGCCCCGATAGCCTGGGAGCATGACCCAGACCTTCCGCGCCCGCGCCGCCCTGCTCGACATGGACGGCACGCTCGTCGACTCCACCGCCGTCGTGGAGCGTCTCTGGCTGGCCTGGGCCGAGCCCCACGGGCTGGATCCCGAGTTCGTGCTGAGCGTCGTGCACGGGCGCCAGGGCCACCAGAGCATGGCGATCATGCTCCCCGACCGCCCGCACGAGGAGAACCTGGCCGAGAACCAGGCCATGCTCGAGCGGGAGAGCGGCGACGTGGACGGCGTCGTCGAGGTCCCCGGTGCCGCGGCGTTCCTGCAGGCCCTGGCGCCGTTCCCCCACGCGATCGTCACCTCGGCCGACGACCGGCTGATGCGGGCCCGCATGGGCGCGGCGGGCCTCGACGTGCCGGACGGGCCGGTCACCGCCGAGTTCGTCTCCGCCTCGAAGCCGGATCCGGAGGGCTTCCTGCTGGGCGCGACGCGGCTCGGCGTGGATCCGGCCGACTGCCTCGTCTTCGAGGACTCGGAGGCGGGGATCCAGGCCGCTCAGGCGGCGGGGATGCGCGTCATCGGCGTCGGCACGGGATCCGCGGCGCACGCCCCGGACGCCGTGGTCGCCGACCTCACGCACGTCACGATCACCCCCGACGGCGACGGCTTCCTGCTCACGCTCGACTGACCGCGCTCGGAGCGGAGTTCAGAGCGCGCCCCGGGTCTCAGCCGAGCACGGCGGCCGCGGCCGCGCGAGCCTCGACGGCGGTCGGCGCGCCGAGCGCGGCCTCCGCGGCGTGCCAGCGCCGTTCGCCGGACGCACGGTGGTGGTGCGCACGCTCGACGCCGGATCCGACAAGCCCCTCCCTTTCGCGACCGGCGCGGACGAGGAGAACCCGGCGCTCGGCGTGCGGGGGCTGCGGGTCGCC
>NZ_JYIT01000048.1 GCF_000956545.1 Microbacterium azadirachtae | reverse complement strand
GAGCTGGGTGGCCTCACGGGCCAGGGCGATCGCGCGCTGCGCGTGCTGCAGGGCTGCGGCGGGGTCGGCGACGCGGGCCGCTTCGGCCTGGTCGTACTCCGCGGAGGCCTGCGCCGCCCTGGTGCGCGCGTCGGGGCCGATCGCGCCGCGATGCGTGGTGATGTAGCTGTTGGCGGTGGAGATCTCGGCGCGTGCCTGGGTGAGGGTCTGCTCGAGCACCTGCTGCGCGCGCTCGGCCTGCTGCTGGGCGTTGCGGATCGCGTCGACCGTGCTGTCGATGCGGGTGTTCGCCGCGGTGAGGGATTCGAGCACCGCCTGCGGGCGGCGCCCGGTGCCCGTCGCGTCGGCGCGGGCCTGATCGAGCGCGGCCCGGGTCGCGGCGACGGCGGCGTTCAGCTCGGGGGAGGCGGGAAGCGCCGCGGCACCGGCGAGATCCTGTTCGAGGTTGGCGATGAGCGCCTGCGCCTGCGCCTCGGTCGCCGCGAGGTCGGTGTGCAGGGTCGTGACGGCGGATGCGAGCTGCGAGGCCTGCAGCACGCCCTCCTCGCCCGTGCGGATCGCGAACGCCGCTTCGCCGCGCTTTCCCTGGGCGACGAGCTCGGCCGCCTGGGCGATGCTCGTGTCGGCGAGCTCGAGACGGCTCGCGGCCTCGGCAGGGTTGCCGGCCACCGCCTGCAGCGCCGACGGGTCGTAGACGGCGGCGAGCGCCTGCAGAGCGGCGGGCGCGGCGGCCACGGCTGCGGCGGCGGCCTCGCGGTGCGCCCTCAACTGGACGAGGGCCTGCTCGGCGTTCTGCTCGAGCTTGCGGAGCTCGTCGAATGCGGCGACGTTCGCGTCGAGCGCGGTGTCGGCGCTCTCGCACAGCCGGATGATCTGCAGGTGCCATTCGCGGCGCTGCTGGTCGGTGTCGGGGATCTCGTCGTCCAGCTTCTGCTTGAGCGAGAACGCCTCGTCGAGCTTCGCCTTCGCCTTGGCCACCACGTCCGTGAAGGAGCTCGTGGCCGCGTCGCCGAACTGCGCGGTCGCGAATCCCAGATCCTCGGTGGAGGACGTGATCGCGTCGTCGGTGTGGACGAGGGCGAGTCCCGCCCGCCGGGCGAGCTCCTCGTCGCTGATCGCGTCGAGCGGATCGCCGGCCGCGGTCGGAACGGCCTGCTTGACGCGCGCCGCCGCCCTGCGCCGCATCACGACGAGCACGATGATCGCGGCGATCACCGCGACGACGCAGAGGACGATCAGTAGGATGCCGCCGAGGTCGGAGGCGCCGGATCCGGATCCGGAGAAGCCGTCGGCCGCCGTGCGGACCGCCGCGGCCCAGTCCTGCGCGCGGAGGTCGTTCACGAGGGACTGCGAGATCTGATCGACGCGGGAGAGGGGGACGGGCCCGGCCTTGTCCGCCGACAGATAGTACTGCCGCGACTGCGTGGCGACCGCGAGGAGGTACTGCTGCTGCCCGAGACCGTTGTCGATCGCGACCTGGTTGGTCCATTCCTGGCTGTTGTCCGGGTTGGAGAACGTGTCGACGAAGACGACGAACAGCTGGATGTTCTGCGAGCGGCTGAGCGCGTCGAGGCGGTCGTCCAGGTCCTTCTTCTCCGTGCCGCTCAGCACGCCGGCCTCGTCGGTGACGAAGTCGGAGCCGAGGGTCACCGGAGCCGCCGCGGGGAGGGAGGCCGCCGGAGTCGCACTCGGGGCGGCGATCGCCGGGGCCGCGGCGAGAGACAGGCCGAGCACACCCAGGATCACACCCACGACGACAGCCCAGCGTGCGCGCATCTTCGCTCCTCCCGGGACCCGGAGAGCCCCCACGAGCGAGTCTAGGGCGTGTCACCGTGTGTTTCTCCTGCCCGCCCGCACCACGACAGGGGAGACCGGCCGGTGCGCTCGGTAGGCTGATTCCCGATGGATGACAGGTACGGATCCGATGTGCTCGCAGCCGGGTGGCGGGAGCGCGGCGCGAAGGTCGCCGTGGACGTCCCCGCCGACCGCGATCTGGTGGTGGAGGTCGCCGTGGACGGGTTCTGCGGCGCGGTGACCCGCATCGAGGGCGGGCAGGTCGAGCTCGAGGACTACCGGGGCCGCCGCCGCCTCTTCCCGCTCGGGGCCGGCTTCATGATCGACGGCGAGCCGGTGCGTCTCGTGCACCCCTCGAAGGCCGCCGCGGGCGCGACGAGGAGGACCGCCTCCGGATCCTTCGCCGTCGCCGACGCGCGTGCGCGCACGGCGCTTCCCAGCCGCATCCTCGTCGAAGGACGGCACGATGCGGAGCTCGTGGAGAAGGTGTGGGGAGACGACCTCCGCGTCGAGGGCGTCGTCGTCGAGTACCTGCAGGGCGTCGACCTCCTCGAGGAGCTGCTGACCGAGGCGCCGCCGCGCCGGGATCGCCGCTACGGAGTGCTCGTGGACCACCTCGTCCCCGGGTCCAAGGAGACCCGGATCGTGGAGCAGATCCTGCGCGGCCCGCACGGCCCGCACCTGCGCATCGTGGGGCACCCCTACATCGACGTGTGGCAGTGCGTGACGCCGGCGGCGATGGGCATCAGCGCGTGGCCGCAGATCCCGCGCGGCACTGACTGGAAGACGGGGATCTGCCGCGCGTTCGGGTGGCCGGCCGACTCGCAGGCCGACATCGCGCACGCGTGGAAGCGCATCCTCTCCCGCGTCACGACCTACCTCGATCTGGAGCCCTCGCTGCTCGGACGGGTGGAGGAGCTGATCGACTTCGTGACGGAGCCGGTGGCGGGGTCCGCCGGGACGCGGCGATGAGCGGGCGTTCGGCGCGCGGCGCCGGGCGGGCGGCGGCGCCGGGGCCCGCCGCGGGCCGCGACGGCGGATACCCTGGAGGGATGCCCGAACCGCGTACCTTCCGTGATGAGCCGGTCTCCTTCGTGCGCCGCAGCGGCCGCATGTCCGAGGCGCAGGAGAGGGCCTTCGCGGAGCTCGCGGGCTTCTACGTGCTCGATGTGCCCCGCGACGTGGCCTGGACCTCGGTGCACCCCGAGGCGCGGCTCGATCCCGCCGCGGCGTACGGGCGCGAGGCGCCGCTCACCGTCGAGGTGGGATCCGGCCAGGGGCACGCCATCGTGGCCGCCGCCGGCGCGCACCCGGGCCGGGACTTCCTCGCGGTCGAGGTGTTCCGGGCGGGCCTGGCCCGGACCATGCTCGATGCCGATCGCGAGGGCGTGCGCAATCTCCGGCTCGTCGAGGCCAACGCGCCGGAGGTGCTCGCCACGTACCTCCCGGCCGGCGCGGCCGACGAGGTCTGGATCTTCTTCCCCGACCCCTGGCACAAGAAGCGGCACACGAAGCGCCGGCTGGTGCGCCCCGGCTTCGGGGCGACCGCGGGCGCGGCGATCCGTGACGGCGGCGTGCTGCGGCTGGCCACGGACTGGGAGGACTACGCGCTGCAGATGCGCGAAGTGCTCGACGAGGCCCCCGAGTTCGAGCGCGCCTTCGAGGGGGAGTGGGCCGAGCGCTTCGACGGGCGTGTGATGACCGCGTTCGAGCGCAAGGGCATCGCGAAGGGACGCGACATCCGCGACCTGACCTACCGCCGGGTGCCGCGGGGCTGATCCCGCCGGAGGCGCGGTCCGGTTCCGACGTGCGCGGCGCTCAGCGGGTGCGAGAGGCCGCGGCGCGGAGGACCTCGGCGAGGTCGCGGGGGCGGCTCCACATCGGCCAGTGCCCCGTGGGGAGGTCGATGACGTCGAGCTGCTCCAGTCGTGCGACCTCCGCGAACATCGGGTGGCCCTCCTGCGCCAGCTGCCTCAGCCGTGCGCCGGGGATCGAGCAGCACACCAGCGTGGCGGGGATCCGGGTGTGGGCGTCGTCGGTGAGCTCGACGGGCTCGCGGAGCACGGGACCCGGCTCGGCGACGGCTCGGGCTCGGAACCGTGCGAGGTCCTCGTCGCTCAGCCCTTCGAGGCTCGCCTGCCGTCCGAGGACGTCGAAGGCGGGAAGCGGAAGGTCCGCCGTCTCCTCGGGGAACCCGGCGGCGAACGCGCTGCCCGAGGACACCGGACCGGAGTCGACCCACACCACGCGCCGCACGAGCTCCGGATGACGGTCGAGCAGGAGCGTGACCGGGAAGTTCGCCCCGCTGTGCGCGACGACGATCGCGGGCGCGCTCGCCGAGACGCCGTTCCGGGAGAGGGCGTCGAGGATCGCCGCGACCTGATCCTCCAGGGTCCGCGCCGCCCGTCCGGGATCACCGGGGTCGAGGCCGGGGAGCGTCAGCGCCACCGCACGCTCACCCATGGCGTCGAGATGCTCCCGCACGGCGTCCCAGGCCCAGGCGCCCAGCCAGTGGCCGGGGATGAGGAGGATGGCGGGTCGGGGAGCCTCCCGCGACCGCCGCCCCGGTGCACACGCACCACCGGTAGCGCGCGCCTCTCGCATCGGCGTGCGACGCGCGGCAGAATCGGCGCATGCTCTTGATCCTCGGATGCGTCTTCGCCGGGCTCGCCGCCCTGATCCACGTCTACATCTTCGTGCTGGAGTCCGTCCGCTGGACGCACCCGTCCACGCGACGCGTCTTCGGGACCTCCGCCGAGGACGCCGAGACCACGCGGCCGCTGGCGTTCAATCAGGGGTTCTACAACCTGTTCCTCGCGATCGTGACCGTGATCGGCATCGTGATCGCCGTGACCGCCTCGGTGCCCGTCGGCCTCGCCCTCATGCTCGCCGGCACGGGGTCGATGCTCGCGGCCGCCCTCGTGCTGATCCTGTCCGACCGGTCCAAGGCCCGCGCGGCGAGCGTCCAGGGACTGTTCCCGCTCATCGCCGTGGTGCTGCTGGTGGTGGCCGCGTTCTGACTCAGGCGATCGTGCCCAGCCCCGCGCGCATGACGTCGAAGACCGCGAAGATCAGCCAGAAGGACCATCCGAAGCTGAGCAGGAGGCTCGCGGCGGTCGCCGCGAGGGCGATCCACAACGTTGCCGAGCCCGCTCCCGCCTGCCGGCGCACGACGACGGCGCGGCCGATCGGATACACCGGGGAGAGGAAGCTCCACGCCCAGTGGAAGCGCCGGGGATATCCGAGCCGGCCGAGCTGCACGTAGTCCCGGTAGCCGGCGACGACGGCGAGAGCGTAGATCGCCCAGCCCAGGAGCGTGCCGATCGTCGAGGCCATCATGATCGCCGGCATCGTTTCGGACATGACCGCGAACACCGTGCCGGGTGGCAGCCTCGTCCCCGAGGCGGGCCCGCTGCTCAGCTCCACGAGGCGCCGCATGTAGGTGAGCATGGGGCCGGTCACCAGCCACATCGAGATCGCCGAGACGGCGACCGCCGCGACGGTCGTCCAGGCGTTGACCCATCCCCAGACGGTGTAGACCGGCGTTCCGCGGGGCACGCGGGGCTCCTCCGCGACAGGGTGCGGCGAAGGGGACGGGGGGACGGAAGCGCTCATCGGGTCCTCATCGATCGGTCGGCTCCCCGCGACACTACCGGGATCCGACGCGTGCGGAGGAGCCGCGGATCCGATGCTAGGCTCGTTCGGTACGCCTCCGTAGCTCAGCGGATAGAGCGCCGGTTTCCGGTACCGTAGGTCGCAGGTTCGATTCCTGTCGGGGGCACGAAGAGGAAAGGCCGCCCATCCGGGCGGCCTTCTTCGTGGATGATGCTAGTTTCCCTGCAGTGCCCGGGTCGCCCTGTACTCCTCTGCAGCGGGCTCGAGCTTGAAGTCAAGTAGCTCGACGGAGTGCGCCTTCAACACCTCGCGGACTTCGGTGGGCGTGGCGCGGAAGTACTCGCGCCGCAAATTGATCTGGTTGATACGCCGGTCCGCAAAATGCTGGTGAAGCATCGTTTCAATGCTGACGGCATCGTCGGCGAAGAAAAGCGCGTGAACATCGAACCGAAATGGCACGGACGCATCTCCGAGTTCGTTCACGCGATCCATCGGTTCGAGTCGCCGGGTGAGGCCGATCTTCACCACGTCGGGGCCGAAGGATCCCACATTGCTGATGACGTACACGTAGCCGGCACGGATGTTGGCCGCACGATAGTCGACGTTTTCGATGGCGTGCTCGACATCCGCTAGGCGTGCCCGCATGCGCTCAGCACCTTCGTGGTCGCCGTTTGCTTCGAGGGCAGCAATGGTATTGGCGTAGTGACCACGTTCTTTCTCGAGTCGGGCCTTCTCCGCCGCGAGCTCCTTCTCGGCCTTGCGCTGCTCGCGGAGCTCTTCCCGGCGTGAGCGTTCAGCTTCCTTCTCTTCTTGGACCGCGCGGAGGTGCCGGTTTGCGAGTTCGAGTTCCCGCAATCGGAGCTGATGGTAGTAGGACGTGATTCTCAAGTCGATCATGGTGCCGAGGCGGGCGATCTGCTCCATCGCGGTGGTGAGACGCTTCTGAGCGGTGAACAGATTCCCTGCACGGACCGCCTTTACGCAGTTCTCGGCTTCGGCGTTGTAGGAGCGGAGCATGAGCTTCGACATGTCGCGGACGAACTTTGCTCCCTTCGCCGTGCTGTTGTTGAAGGTGAAGTTGGTCGTCGCTTGTGTCGCGCGACCTGTGCGGACGGCCGTCTTGATGTCTGCACGCAGCGCTTCGAGCTGCGTGGCTAGGGAGACAGAGTCTTCGGCGGGATGCTCGAAGTCATAGAGGCCAAGTTCCTGGACCTCGACGGCACCGCGCAGGTCGAGGAGTGATGCCTCCGTGGCCGCGATGTCGGCCTGACGAGACGACAGCTCCGCCGAAGCGGCGGCGATCTGTCCCCGCACGCCATCGACTTCCTGGTTCAGGTGACGCTTCAGGTCATCGAGGGCAGCCACGTCCTGGAGCCCGTACTGGTCGATGAGTCCTTGGAGGCGCGCGACCTCGGAGCGGAGCTTCTCGGCATGCTTGCGGGCGCCGACCAGCGGGATGTTCTCCAGGACCAATGCGTTCTGCGCGCCCGCGGGCACGGTCGCCGATACGCTCACTACTCCCTCCGCCGCCGCATTGACTGACGGGCGAGCCTCAGCTTCGGTTCGCGCCGCGAGCGCGCGAGCTTCTGCGCGGCTGCGAGCCATCGGGGCGACCGACTGCGCGCCATCGGCGAAGACGTGCTCCGTCCAAGTGATGCCGTCCCAGTAGCGCTGCTCGAACTGCTGGGAGGGGTCCGGATACCAACCTGGCTGCACAGTCTCGCTAGTCACTCGGTCAAACTATCGCAGTTCGGCAGACTTCAAGCTTCGAGAGCTCCTTCGTTCAAGTTCCTGGAATGAAGGAGTGCCTCCACAAACGAAACCGCTCCTTGCAATATGTTCAGTGAAATAAAGTTGAGTGTCGGTCGTTTCCGCGTAGCCGATGAACAATCCTTGAAAGGCGATATGACTGCCAGTGCTCCGTCAGTCGGCGCGTCCCTCTCGCGCCTCCGTGTCGAGAAGTTTCGAGCGATTGCTGCAGCCGATATCGAGTTGGGCGACACCGTCGCGCTCGTAGGCCAGAACGGGGCTGGAAAGACATCCCTCCTGAGGGCTCTCAACGCCTTCTTCAACTTTGAGGCAGAGCAGGACGCGTTTGAGTCCGGGCACCACCGGTACCTTTCCACGACGCAATCCGTTATCGACGTCACTATCAGCGGTCTGAAGAACTCTGGGATCCGCGGGGTGAACTCCGCAGGCGAACTTCGCGCTCGGTTGAAGTACCGACGACAGGCTGTGTGGGAGGTACTAGAGTCCACGACCTGGGTGAAGTTCACGACCGCGGCAGAGCTTCAGAGATTCCGTGACGCCCTTCGATCCCACATCACTTACGCGCTCGTTCCTACTCGCCGCGACCACGAGATTGCGCACGCGCCCACCAGCGGCCTGCTCGAAACTGCAGTACGGGCATGGCTGTCCGGTCACAGCCAACGCGACAACAAGAGTCCGAAGATCGCTTCGCTGGCCGAGCAACTTCGCACGCAGTCGCTCTCCGGTCTCCAGAAGGAACTCCGTAAGATCGCGCCCTTGGAAGGGCCCTTCACCTTCGAACTCGGTCACGCGAGCCTTCCTGACTATCGTGTGCTGCTCCAGAACCTCGAGCTGACAGTCCGGGAAGGTGGCCAACAGATCTCGCTCGCCGAGGCGGGCAGCGGCACCCAAAGCATGGCGGTGTTCGCCTTGTATTCCTATCTGGCACAGCTGGAAGGCAAGAACTACATCCTCGGACTCGAAGAACCGGAGCAGAACCTCCACCCACAAGCCCAGCAACAACTGGTGCGTCGACTGCGCGATCTAGGCCTCCAGGTTGTATTCACGACACATTCCCCCACCATCGTCGACATGCTCGACCACGAGCACGTCGTGCTATGCAAAAGAACGGTTGGCAAGAAGCGGGACCTCGAAGTCCGGGTGTCTCAGATCAGTCGAACGTTCTTCACTGACCATGGGCTAGACCGAGACAACTACTACACTTTCCACCGCCGACGGAACTCTGACTTCCTGTTTGCCGACTACGTCGTTGTCACCGAAGGACCCGTAGACGCCGCAGTGGTCCGCAGGCTTCTCGAGGATGCCGGGACTCCTGCAGAGGAGATTGGCACCAGCATCGTCGCGCTCGATGGGGTGAAGGGGCGCAGCATCGACTTCATGTTTCACCTGCTGCGGGGACTTGGCATCGAAGCTGCATTCGTCATCGACCGCGACTACTTCTTGCACTACCGAGCAGGAGAGAGAAAACTGAGTCAAGACGCTCGCGGCTTCCCTCAGTTCTCGGAAACGGTTCATTCGGATTGCCTCCTCAACGAGATCGTACCTACGCCTTACGAGCGTCAGGAACTGTCGAAGCTCTTGCTCGAACAACCGATGAAGGCAATGTCCCTGCTCGCCGATCGCGGGTTCTTTACATTCATGTGGGCTCTTGAGGTTGACCCGGTGAACGCAACGACGACGCGCGAACGCATGTACGACCACTTCCATCTGCGCGGTGCGCAGCGTCATCAGGCAGAGCTCCTGATTACTCGGGCCAAGAAGATCAAGAAGACTGAAGTGCTTCTTGACGCCATCGCGAACGTGCCTCCCCGCCTTCTGCCAACTTCGTACAAGACCCTCCGTCGTGAACTACCTGCGCGTGCGCTAAGGGCGCGCAGTCAGTGACGCCACCGTTCGACCACCGCCGCAAGCGGTCGGAAGCCGAGCGGGAGTACGGCACCCACCACAGTTGCTCGTGATGAGCGCCCGGTTTCGGGTGCTCGTGGGCCCTGTAGAGGATTACAGCGGTCCATGTAGGACCGTCCGAAGAGCGGCTCCGCAACTCCCCCCCCGTAATCACGCGGCAAAACACCTTCTGCGTACAACCCACGAAGAGGAAAGGCCGCCCATCCGGGCGGCCTTCTTCGTTGTCCGGCGCGTGTCTGCGGCCCCCGCTCCTCAGCGCACCGGTCGCCACGGCGTGACCGGGGGAGCGGCGACCGAGTCCCGCACGATGAGGCGGGTGCCGACGATGATCTCGCCCTCGGCGTGACGCCCGAACGCGTCGTCGGTGCGGCTGAGCGCCAGGCGGACGCTCTCCCGGCCCATGTCCTCCAGGGGGACGTGCACGGTGGTGAGCTTCGGGGTGAGCTCGCTCGACTGCGGGATGTCGTCGTAGCCCACGAGCGACATGTCCTCGGGGACGCGGATGCCGCGCGCGGTCATCGCGTCCAGGGCACCGGCGGCGACCAGGTCGTTCGCGGCGAACACGGCGGTGATGTCGGGGCTTCCATCCAGGATCTCGCCCATCGCCGCGTGCCCGAACCGGCGTCCGAAGGCGCCCTGGTGAACGAGCTCGGGCGGCACGTCGAAGCCGTGGGACTGCATCGCGTGGAGGAAGCCGGCGAGCCGGGCGACGCTCGTGGACAGCCCGACCGGACCGCCGAGATACAGGATCCGGCGGTGCCCCTGGGCGATGAGGTGCTGCGTGACGGCGAACGCCCCGCCCTCGTTGTCATAGCCCACGATCTTCGTCGGCGCCTGCTCGCCCACGGACGGGCGGCCGCACAGCACGAGGGTGGAGCCGATGCCGGCGAGCGTGCGGGCGCGCTCGGCCATGCGCCGGCGGGCGCGCGGATCGTCGTAGCCGCCGCCGACGACGATGACCGCATCGGTACGCTGGCTGATCATCCGGTCGATGAGCTCGATCTCCCGATCGACGTCGCCCTGCGAGGCCGCCACGATGCAGAGCCGGCCGGTGGTCGAGGCCTCCTGCTCCACGCCGCGCACGATGTAGGAGAAGAACGGATCCACGAGATCGTTGACGATGATGCCGACACTGTGCGTCGCCGAGCTGGCGAGCGCCCTCGCGTGCGCGTTCGCGGTGTAGCCGAGGTCGTCGATGGCCCGGTTCACGGCGTCGCGAGTGGCCTGCGCCACGGGGTAGTTGCCGTTGAGCACCCGGGAGACCGTCGCCGAGGACACGCCGGCCCGCTCGGCGACGTCGGACATCGTCACGGTGTGCCCCGCGCCGGCTCCCGCGCGATCCTCCTGCGCCCTCATCCCATCCTCCGTTCGTGGACCCGAGGTCCGCTCCGTCTCATCGCGCGCTCCACCGGTCAGGCGGTGTACGCCAGCTCGTCCGCACGGAGCTCGTGCGCGAGGATCCCTCGACCAACGTACTGCTCGACCTCGCGCACGGCCGAGTCGCCCAGCCGGTGGATCTCGTTGCCGAGGGCGCCCGCGATGTGGGGCGTGAGCACCACGTTCGGCAGTGCGTAGAGAGGGGAGTCCTGCGGCAGCGGCTCGGGATCCGTCACGTCCAGATACGCGTCCAGCCGTCCGCTGACCAGCTCCGCGGTCAGCGCCTCGGTGTCGATGAGGGCGCCGCGTGCGGTGTTCACCACGAGCGCGCCGTCGTGCAGCAGCGCCAGCTCGGCCGCTCCGATGATGCGGCGGGTGTCGGGAGTGCTCGGGGCGTGGAGGGTGAGGACGTCGCTGCGCCGGCACAGCTCCTCAAGCGGGACGACCTCGACGCCGAGGCGGGCCGCGTCGGCCGTCGAGAGGTACGGATCGCAGACCAGGATCCGCGCCTGCAGCCGTGAGACGAGGCGGATCACCTCGCGTCCCACCCGGGAGGCGCCGAGGATCCCGATCGTGACGCCGTTGGCGCCGAGCGGGGGCACGCCGTCCACCGAGCGGTGCCGTCGCGTGGTGCGCAGCTGGTGCGCGAAGCGGCTCGCGCGCTTGAGGCCGAAGACGATGGCCGCGAACGTGAACTCCGCGACGGGCGTGGCGTTCGCCGCCGCGGCCGTGCTCACCCGGATGCCGCGCGCGAACGCCTCGGCATCGAGGAAGGTCTTGACCGTGCCGGCGGTGTGCACGACCGCCTCCAGCCGCGGGGCCGCGTCGAGCACGGCGGCATCGACGCGGGGTGCTCCCCAGCCCGTCAGCATGATGCGTGCGGCGGCCAGCGCGTCCCTGCGCTCGGGGGAGTCGAAATCGGTGATCGGCAGCGGCCCCACGAGCTCGACGGCCGTGCTCAGCCGGGCGAGCGCGGTCTCGGAGAACACCTCCCGGAACGACTGCTCCGCCATGACGATCACGGCGGAAGGACGGGAGGGTGGGGCGGTGTGATCCACGGCGATCCTTTCTTTCTGCATCCAGATAGTAAGCGCATACTATGCCGTGCGTCCACCGCGATCGTGCGTCTGCGTCGGTTTGAGGCTTGAGAAATCAAGGAAGCAGAGATTTCCCGCGCGATCGTTGACAGTGTCGATTCCGTCGGGTACGTTCGCAGCACAGCAAGCGCTTTCTGGCTCTTGCGGACAACGATGAAGTTTCCCGTCGCAGGTCGAGGTCGAAGATGAGCAGTTACAGCGAGCCGCTCGTGCAGAGCACGACGACTCCGGGCGAGGGCGCCGCGGACGTGCGTCCCGTGCGTCCCGCGTCGAGGGGGCGCCGTCGCGCCGCGGCGGCCGGCAGCGTCCCCGCGCATCGCAAGCGCACCCTCGGTCAGCGGATCAAGCGGGACAGGGTCATGCTCCTGCTGATCGCGCCGGGGTTCCTGTACTTCGTGGTCTTCCACTGGCTTCCGCTGCCCGGCAGCATCGTCGCCTTCGAGGACTACCAGCCCTACCTCGGCTTCATCGACAGTGCGTGGGTCGGTCTCGACAACTTCGTGAAGATCTTCGGAGATCCCACGTTCTGGCAGGCGCTGCGCAACACCCTGGTGATCACCGGACTCCAGCTCGTGCTGTTCTTCCCGATCCCGATCGTGCTGGCGCTGCTCCTGAACAGCATCATGTCCGATCGGATCCGCAAGTTCGTGCAAAGCGTCGTCTACCTGCCGCACTTCCTCGGCTGGGTGATCATCGTGTCGATCTTCGGGCAGGTGCTCGGTGCGACCGGTGTCGTGCCGCACCTCATGCAGGCGATGGGCCTGCAGCCGTTCGAGGCGATGACCACGCCCTGGTTCTTCCCGTTCCTCGTCTCGATCCAGTCCGCCTGGAAGGACGCCGGATGGGGGACCATCATCTTCCTCGCGGCGCTCATGAACATCGACCAGGAGCTGTACGAGGCCGCGGCCGTCGACGGCGCAGGGCCCTGGCAGCGCATGAAGACGATCACGATCCCGGGGATCATGCCGGTGATCATCCTGCTGCTGATCCTGAACCTGGGGAGCATCCTCTCGGTCGGCTTCGAGCAGATCGTGCTGCAGCGCGACAACGTCGGCGCAGGAGCCGGTGAAGTGCTCGACACCTGGGTCTACTACCACGGCATCCAGAACGGGCAATGGGGCCCGGCGGCGGCCGTCGGCCTGGTGAAGGGCGTCGTGGGCCTGGCCCTCGTGCTCGGCGCCAACAAGGTCGCCCATCTGTTCGGTCAGGAAGGTGTGTACTCCCGTGGCAAGTGACGTTCAGCTGACGACCAGGGCGGTCGTGATGCCCCGCACCCGACGCGGGGGACGGCGGACCGCGTCGGTGCGGCCGGCGTGGATGGAGAAGCCGAGCCGCCTGGGCACCGCAGGCAAGGCGGTGGTGGTCACGCTGATCTGCATCGCGACGATCTACCCGTTCCTCACGGTCATCTCCACGAGCCTCTCGGACAGCACCGACATCGCGAACGCCAACGGGCTCGTGCTGTTCCCGCTGCATCCGACGTTCGCCGCATACGAGACGATCTTCTCGGGAGGCATCGTCACGGCGGCGCTCGTGCGGAGCATGCTCATCACGGTGATCGGCACCCTCTGCTCGCTGGCCGCGACCGTGGGCATGGCCTACGGGCTCTCCCGCCGCGACCTCGCCTTCGGCCGGTTCATCCTGCTCACGGCGCTGTTCACGATGCTGTTCACGCCGGGCATCATCCCGAGCTTCCTCATGGTCAAGCAGCTCGGCCTGCTCGGCAGCTACGCGGCGCTGGTGCTGCCCACCCTCATCTCCGCGTTCAACCTGGTGGTGGTCCGCTCGTTCTTCATGGGGTTGCCGCAGGAGCTGTTCGAGGCGGCCAGGATCGACGGGGCCGGCGACTTCCGGATCCTCGTGAAGATCGTGCTGCCGCTGTCCAAGGGCGTGCTCGCCGTGGTCGGCCTGTTCTACGCCGTCGCCTACTGGAACGCGTTCTTCAACGCGATGCTCTACCTCAACAGCGACATGTGGCCCCTGTCGATGATCCTGCGTCAGTACGTGCTGCTGGGATCGCCGCTGGACACGGCCTCGGCGGGGGAGATCTCCGCTCCGTCCCAGGCCATCCAGATGGCCGTGGTCGTGATCAGCGTCATCCCGATCCTGCTCGTCTACCCGTTCCTGCAGAAGTACTTCACCAAGGGCGTCCTGACCGGCGCCGTCAAGGGCTGAGGCCCGCTCCACCCGATCGATCCACCCCCTGTAAAGAAAGGTGCCCATCGTGGCTCTCGAAACGAACCGGCGGACCTTCCTGTCCTTCGCCGCCCTCAGCGTCCTCGGCGTCGTCACCGCGGGCTCGCTCGCCGGCTGCGGCACGAAGGGCTCGCTCAACGCCTCCGCCGCCTCGGCCTCGGTGCTGCCGAAGCACATCCCGCTGAAGGGCATCACGCCCGATCTCGCGGGCACCGCGGAGGGGGTCCCTGCGGCGTTCTTCAACTACCCGGCCACGCCGTTCCGATCCGTTCCCGCGCCCTTCCTCAAGGGGCAGAAGATCACGGCGATCACGAACATCTTCGGTCCGCCGCCCACTCCTGCGGCATCCAACCCCGCGTGGCAGGAGATCAACAAGCGCATCGGCGGCACGGTCGAGATCACGGCCGTCTCCAGCGACGACTACGACACCAAGCTCAACACGGTGATCGCCGGCGGCGACATGCCCGACCTGATGCTCAACGACGGCGCCGCCATCGCCGACATCATCGGCTTCCTGGAGTCGGCGTGCCAGGATCTGACGCCGTTCCTGGCGGGGGACAAGGCGAAGGACTACCCGAACCTCGCGAACATCCCCCAGGCGTTCTGGAAGCCGGCCGTGCAGAACGGCAAGCTCTACGGCATCCCGATCCCGCGCGGCATGACGGGCGGATCCGGGTTCATCAACCAGACGTTCTTCGAGGCCGCCGGCGTCACGGACACCTCGACGATCAAGAACGCCGACGACTACCTGGCGCTCGCCAAGCAGCTCACCGGAGCCAACCGCTGGGCGCTCGGCAGCACCAAGTTCGGCCTCATCCCGTTCGAGCACATCTTCCACGTGCCGTTCAACTGGAGGCTCAAGAACGGCACGCTCGTCAAGGACATCGAGACGCCCGAGTACCTCGAGATGGTGTCCTTCGTGCAGAAGCTCTACGCGGCGGGATGCTTCGCCCCCGGCAGCGAGGGCTGGACGAAGTCGCAGATGTCGAACGCGTTCATCTCCGGCCAGGTCGCGCAGATCTACGACGGGCTGCCGGCGTTCGGCAAGCCGGGCGGCTACCAGCAGACCGTGCCCGCGGCCAACCCCGCGAACAAGGTCGCGCCGTTCATCCCGTTCAGCGCCACGGGCGGCACGGCCACGGTATGGCTCGACAACATCGATTTCGCCTGGACGATGGTGAAGAAGGGCAGCGCCGATCACATCAAGCAGGTGCTGCAGGTCGCGAACTTCCTCGCGGCGCCGTTCGGCAGCGAGGAGTATCTCCTCATGAACTACGGCGCGGAGGGCACCGACTACACGCGCGACGGCAAGGGCAACCCGATCCCCACGTCCGCCGCGCCCCTGAACACCGCCGTGCCGTGGAAGTACCTGGCTGCAGGCCCGAACACGCTGTACTCGCCGCAGTTCCCCGACGCCATCAGGGTGCTCCACGACGCATACTCGAAGCTGGTGCCGATCGGCGTGGCGGATCCGACCGTCGGCCTGTTCAGCCCGACCAACGCGAAGCAGGGGCTGACGATCGCCAAGCCGGTCTCTGACGCCGTGACCAATTTCATCGCCGGGCGCGGCTCGCTCGGCGACGTGAAGAGCGCGATCTCGACCTGGAAGAGCGCGGGCGGCGATACCATCCGCGCCGAGTTCCAGAAGGCGCTGAGCGGGGCGACGGCGAGTCCGTCCCCGAGCGCCTGAGACGCAGCGGATCCGTGAACGCGGGAGAGGGCGACGGGGGAGAGGGAACCGTGCAGGAGGACGTCACGACGACGATCGCGATGGAGCCGGTCCTCTCCCCGTTCACGGGCTGGGGCAGGGCGCGGTGGGAGGCGGTGGCGGACGACTGGCTGGGCCAGGTGCGTCGTCACGCGAGTCCAGAGGGCGCTCTGCCCCGACTGCCGGGACGCATCACCGGCGACGGGGTGCGACGGGAGGGGATGGAGGCCGTGGGCCGGTCGTTCCTGCTCGCCGCGCCACGCATCGCGGGTGCCGCCGACCCGGGGGAGCCGGCCGTTCAGGAGCACCTCGCGTACTACTCGCGGGCGCTCCTGGCCGGCACCAGGCAGGGCGGCGCCGAGGAGTGGCCCCGGGGCGTCAGCTGCCGGCTGCCGCTGACCGGGATCACGAACTCGATCGTCGAGGCGGCGAACGTCGCGTTCTCCCTGTATGTCAGCAGGGACCGGCTGTGGTCCGGGCTGACCCGGCCCGAGCAGCTCCAGATCGCCGGATGGCTGCGCCATCACGCGCGCTGCGAGGTGTGGCAGAACAACTGGCAGCTGTTCCCCGCCATGGCCGAGGGCTTCCTGCGCTCGATGGACGAGGACGTGCGCGGTCTGCACGCGCAGCGCAACGTGGCGCGCGTGGAGAGCTGGTACCTCGGCGACGGCTGGTACACCGACGGGCCCGAGCACGCGATCGACTACTACAACGCCTGGGCGATCCACCCCTACCTGTGGGCGTGGTACCGCATGACCGACGCCGTGCACACACCGGAGGGTCAGCGCCACCTCGAGCGCCTGCACGACTTCACCGCCTCGCAGGCGCACATGGTCGCCGCCGACGGATCGCTCCTTCACCAGGGGCGCTCCCTGACCTATCGCACCGCCGCGCTCGCCGCCTTCTGGTGCGCGGACGCGTCCGGCGCCAGCGCGCTCACCCCCGGCCAGACCCGCAGGCTCGCCTCGGGCGTGCTCTCGCGCTTCACCGCACAAGGGGTGGGTGTCGGGGCGCCCCTGACGCTCGGCTGGTACGAGGCGTTCGAGCCGATGTGCCAGGACTACAGCGGCTTCGGATCCCCGTACCTCGCGGGCATCGGGTTCCTCGGACTCGCTCAGCCGGCGACCGCTCCCGTCTGGACGGCGGAAGAGGAGGCGCTGCCGGCCGATCGCGGATCCTTCACGCTGCCCCTCGAGCCGGTCGGCTGGGTGCTGCGCGGTGCGGAGGACGGCGTGGTGCGGATGGCGAACCACGGTTCGGACCACGCCACTCTTCCCGTCGGCGAGGACGAGGACCGCGACGACCCCCACTACGCGAAGTTCGCCTACTCCACGCACACCGCGCCCGGCACCGGCCCCGCATGGATCGACGCGATCGACTCGCACTTCGCCCTGCTCGACGACGAAGGCGCGGGCAGCCGGCGCAGCACCCTGCGCGCCACGCGCGTCGAGGGCGAGCTCGCCGGGTCCGTGCACGTCCCCCAGCTGCACCGCCGGGCCCTTCCCGGGACGGCGGTGACGACGGTGACGGCGGGCGACGGCACCGCAGAGGTGCGCGCGCACCTGGTGCAGACCGATCGGCCGTGGCCCATGCGCGAGGGCGGCTGGGCGGTCGCCGACGACGCCGAGCTCGAGACGGGCGTGTTCGACGACGGCGCGTGGGTGCGCGGACGCGACGGCCTGGTCGCCGCCGTCGTCGGGCTGCACGGCTGGGATCCGGCCCGCGCGGGTGTGCACCGGTACCGCGACGCGAACGCGATGGGCGCCCATTCGGCGACCCCCGCGCTGGAAGGGCGCACCGGCACGGGGCGCACCGTGGCGGTCGCCCTGCACGTGCTCGACGGCGGTGGGGCCGTGGATCCGCAGCAGTGGCGCGGCCGCGTCCGCGTGCACGTCGACGGCACCTCCGTGCGGGTCGACTGGGCGTCGGGCCGGAGCGCGGAGTTCGACCTCGCGACCTTCGTGCCGTGGGACGGTCATCCCGGGCTCACCGGTCCGAGAGGGGAGGCGCTGTGATCCCGCTGCGCTACGGCGCGGACGGCACCGGGCGCCGCGAGGATCCGACCATGCGCGCGTTCCGTGCCGACCGGTTCGGACAGTTCGTGCACTGGGGCCTGTACGCGCTCCCCGCGGGGACGTGGAAGGGGCGCACGATCGAGTTCGCGGCGGAGTTCCTCATGCAGTCCGCCGGCGTGAGTCGCGAGGAGTGGAGCGCCCTCACGGCCGACTTCACCCTCGACGGCTTCGATCCCGCCGCATGGGCGCGCACGGCGAAGCGCATGGGGGCGCGCTACGTGACCGTCACGACCAAGCACCACGACGGCTTCTGCCTGTGGCCGAGCGCGTACACCGACTTCTCCGTCGCCGCCACGCCCTCGGGCCGGGACGTGCTCGGCGAGATCCTCGAGGCCTATCGCGCCGAGGGCCTCGCGACCCATCTGTACTACTCGGTGCTGGACTGGCATCATCCCGACTGGCGCGCCACGGTCGACTCCGATGCCGACCGCGAGGCCTTCGAGCGCTATCTCCGCTTCGCGACGGACCAGCTGCTCGAGCTCGCGGAGAGGTACCCGCAGGTGCGCGGCTTCTGGTTCGACGGCACGTGGGACGCCTCCGTCAAGGCCAACGGCCGCTGGACGCATGAGATCGAGCAACTGCTCAAGGAGCGGATCCCCGGGGCGATCGTGAACAGCCGCCTGCGCGCCGACGACCACGGCGCGCGGCATTTCGACTCGAACGGCGCCCTCATGGGCGACTACGAGAGCGGCTACGAGCGGCGTCTCCCCGCCCCCTGGGACCTGTCAGTGACCGCGCACGACTGGGAGGCCTGCGCCACGCTCACGCAGGCGAGCTGGGGCTTCCACGACTCGGCCTGGGCCGAACGCGGGCGCAAGACGCCGGCGCAGATCGTGGAGCAGCTCGCGCAGACCGTGAGTCTCGGGGGGAACCTGCTGCTGAACTTCGGGCCGCGCGGCGACGGCTCCCTCGCCCCGGTCGAGGTCGCCCTGGCCGAGGAGGTCGGCGCGTGGATGGCCGTGAACGGGCCGGCCGTGCACGGCAGCGGTCCCGCGGCCGGGTGGGACTACCCCGGCTGGGGCTTCTACACGGCGCCGCTCGAGCACACGGCGCCTCAGGTACCGGAGACGCCCGACGAGGATCCGACGGGCATCGTGCATGCGATCGTCGTCCGGATCCCGGTGTCCGGGCTCCTCACCATCGCGCTGCCCGCCGGTGTCGCGCTGCGCGCCGTCCGCGCGCTGGCCGACGGCACCGAGCTGCCCTTCACCCCGCTGGACGCGCACACCGTGCAGCTGGCGGCACCCGCCCCGACGGGCATGCCGGCCGTCCTCGTGCTCGAGACCGGCCCTGCCGGCCCGGCGGACGGCCTGAGCGAGCCCAACCCGGACGTCGCGCTCGTGTGATCGCATGAGCGGGCGCCTTCCCGTTCCGCGCTTGCGACGTGGGGAACGGGAAGGACACACCCCCACCCTCCGCTTCGAAGAGGAAAAGGAAAGGGCATCACCATGAAACCGCACCGCACCGCACATCGCAAAGCCCGCTGGCGGCGGATGACCCCGGCTCTCGCCGCGGGCGCCGTCCTCGCCCTCGCCCTGCCCGCCACCGCGCAGGCCGACACGACCCCGACGCCGCCGCAGTACGCGGCGGCGGGCAGCACGACCATGAAGGGCGGCCTGACGAGTGACATCGCAGGCTCCGCCTACCTCGGCAAGGACGGCCGGTTCCACTGGACCAATGCCCTCACGGCCTACAGCACCAACCCCGGGAGCGCATGGGCGCGCACCTTCACGAACACCGACATGGGCGCCGTGTCGGACGGCATGGGCACGACGACCCAGCGGGTGCAGGCACCGGCCTACTACGCCGACGCCGGCACCATCTGCTACCAGCTCGACAAGGATCCGACCTTCCCCATCCCCTCGCCGCAGCAGGACGACCACTGCGACGTCATCGGCGTCTGGGTGGATCCGCAGGGCACCTGGCACGCGCTGCTCAATGACGAGTACCAGTTCGATCCCTGGCAGACCAAGGGGGCGAACGCCTCGATCGCGGACAAGGTCTCCACCGGCCATCACAACAACCGGATCCTGCTCGCCACGTCGAAGGACGAGGGCGGCTCCTGGCAGTACGCGGGGCCGGCGCTCACGTCGGCGTGGGACGACGACCAGGTCATCGACTCCGCGGCCTCGCCGGGCCAGTCCTACCCGTTCGGGAACTCCGGCTGCCGACTGTTCATCGACTACTCCACCGGCTACTTCTACATCACGTACAACGTGAAGATCTACAAGAAGCCGGCGTCCTCGACCCTGGCCAGCTGGACCGAGATGGCGCGCGCGCCGATCAGCGGCGGTATGGCCAGCGGCACCTGGCAGAAGTGGTACGACGGCGCGTGGTCGCAGCCGGGGGTCGGCGGCATCGACGGCAACGTGAACTCCATCGGCGGGCTGAACGTCTCGTACGACCCCGCGACCGATCTCATCGCCTGGCACGGCTCCGGCGACCACGCCGACGCCTCGTACCAGGCGGCCAAGGTCGGCGCCGACCACCTGATCGCCTTCGCGGACGCCTCCGGGGCGACGTACACGGCGAACACGCTGGCGCACACGATCGTGGACGATGCGACCGGGCAGTCCGCTCCGGACCGCACGGTCTCGTACCGTGATCCCGTGACCGGGCAGGACATGACGCTCAAGGCCGTCGACGACAAGTACGAGAACGGCGTCAAGGTCGTGACGGGCGGCATCTACGTCACCCAGACGGATCCGTCCTCCGGTGCCGCGCAGACCGTCGACCTCATCACGAACAGCGCGTACTACAAGGATCCGGTCTCGAAGCATCTGTACCTGCCGTCGGCGAACAACGAGTCGGCCATCTCGTACAACGCGTTCTCGGGCCTGTACCGCATCGTCGGCTACGACGGAAACGTCTACGAGACCGCGGACCTCGGCGACCCGAACTCCTGGAAGGTCGTCGGCCTCATGCCCGCCGGGTCCAACGGCGGCTACCTCACCTCGCTCGACAACGGCAGCCTGACGAACCAGAACGTCACAGGGCGCTCCTTCCTGACGATCTCGGATCTGAACGGCAAGGTCGTCGACATCGCGCAGACGGCAGGGACCGGATCTGCGGCGGTGAGCACGGAGTACACGCCGCGCGACACGGCGGGGCAGGCGGTGAACGCCGACTCGGCGTATGTGCTGCGCGTCGGCGGCAAGGCCGTGACCGCGAACCGGGGCCCCGGGCTGGACGGCGGGAACGGCGCGGCGACGGGGGTGACCACCTGGCGACTCCAGCCGGTGAAGGACGTCCGCGGCGACGGCGAGAACAGCGGGTTCTACCGTCTCGTCGACGGTTCGACCGGCCGCACCCTGCAGGTTCCGGGAGCAACGCCGGCCGAGAAGCGCGCGGTGGACGCCGTGGTCGGCGTGGGCGCTCAGGAGGCCGACGGCACGCCGCTGACCTCGGCGAGCCTCGGAACACCGGGCGGCAGCGATCAGTGGTACCTGCAGCGGGTGGCGACCCAGGGCACCTCCCTCGACGGCGCCACGACCTACCGCCTGGTCAACCGCAACAGCGGGCTCGCCCTGCAGTACGTGAACGATCGCATGCGGCTGGAGCAGCAGACTCCCGGCGACGCCGCGCAGTACGTGACGCTGACCGTGCGATAGACCGTCGCGACGGGGCCGGAGCGGCGCTCCCGGTCCGGCCCCGTCGCGCAGATCCGAAAGGAAAGAGATGACAGAAGACGACCAGATCCCCACCGCCGAGGTGTTCCGCGCGGCGGTGGTGGGCGTCGGCGCCCGTGCCGGCGTGGCACGGCACGTCGAGTCGGTGGGAGGCAGGGTGGTCGCGGCCGTGGACCCGGCGCCGCAGTCCCGCGCCCGTGCGGCGCAGCTGTTCGGCGACGTGCCGGTGTTCGCCTCCGTCGCCGAGCTGCTCGCGTCGGAGGTGACGCTCGACGGCGCCTTCGTCACGACCCCGGACTTCACGCACGCCGAGGTCGCGGTCGAGCTCCTCGAAGGCGGTGTCCCGGTCTACCTGGAGAAGCCCCTGGCCATCTCGATCGAGGACGCGGATCGGATCCTGGAGACCGCGTACCGCACGGGGTCCAAGCTCTACGTGGGGCACAACATGCGGCACATGCAGGTGGTGCGCATGATGAAGGACATCGTCGATCGCGGGGAGATCGGCGAGGTCAAGGCGATCTGGTGCCGTCACTTCGTCGGCCACGGCGGCGACTACTACTTCAAGGACTGGCACGCCGAGCGGGACAAGTCGACGAGCCTGCTGCTGCAGAAGGGCGCGCACGACATCGACGTGATGCATTGGCTCGCGGGCACGTCCTCGCGGACGGTCGTGGGCGTCGGCGACCTCGCGGTCTACGGCGCGGTCGAGTCGCGGCGCGACAACTCCGACCGCCGCATGGGCGACTGGTTCTCGATGGACAGCTGGCCGCCGCACGCGCAGCAGGATCTGAATCCCGTCATCGACGTCGAGGACATCTCGATGATCATGATGCGCACCGACTCCGGCGTGCTGCTGAGCTATCAGCAGTGCCACTTCACGCCGGACTACTGGCGCAACTACACGGTGATCGGCACCGAGGGGCGCATCGAGAACTTCGACGACGGCACCGGCGGCGAGATCCGCCTCTGGAACGCGCGCAGCGACTACCTCGAGAAGGGGCACGCGCGCTATCCGATCGAGGACGGCGGCGACGGCGGGCACGGGGGAGCGGATCCGCTCACCGTCGCCGAGTTCGTCGAGTTCGTGCGTCACGGCACCCCGACCGACACCAACCCGATCGCGGCGCGCGACGCGGTCGCCGCGGGGGTGGCCGGCGCGATCTCGATCCGCTCCGGATCCCGGCCGCAGGAGATCCCCGTCCTGTCCGACGAGATGCTCGAGTACTTCACCGCCCACCAGCCCGCACGGGGCTGAGACGCGCTGCCGGGAACGACGAAGGAGGGCCGTCCTGGCGGGCGGCCCTCCTTCGCGGGGGAGGCGTTACTTCGAGGTGCCCTGCGACACCGATCCCTGCAGCTGACGCTGGAACAGGATGTAGACCAGCAGCACAGGGACGATCGTGATGATCACCGCGGCGAACATCGCGCCGAAGTCCACCTGGTAGCCGGCGGACGACGCGAAGGCCGCCATGCCCTGGGACAGCACGTAGTTGTCCTGGTTCGTGTTCAACGAGATGGGCAGCAGGAACTGGTTCCACAGACCGAGGAAGTTCATGATGGCCACGGCCGCGAGCCCGGGCTTGGCCATCGGCAGCATCACCTGGAAGAACGTGCGCCACTCGCTTGCGCCGTCCACGTAGGCCGCCTCCTGGATCTCGTAGGGCAGGGACTTGAAGAACGAGAACAGGAAGAACACCGTGAACGGCAGCGCGAACGCGACGTACGTGATGATCAGCCCCGGCAGCGTGTTCAGCAGCCCCATGCCCTGCAGGACGAAGAACAGGGGAACGATCGCGAGGAACACGGGGAAGGTGAGTCCCGCGAGCATCAGGTAGTAGATCACCCGGCTTCCCGGCACGGAGAACCGCGCGAGCACGTAGGCGCACATGGCGCCGAGGAGCATCACGAGGATCAGGGCCGAGCCGACCACGATGACCGTGTTGAGGAACATCGGGCCGAAGTTGTTCTTGACCCAGGCGTTGACGTAGTTGTCGAAGTTCCAGTTGGCCGGCAGGCCGAACGGGGACTTGAAGATCTCCTTCGTCGTCTTGAACGAGCCGAGCAGGGTCCACAGCATCGGCAGGATCACGACGAGCGACCAGAGCGCCAGCACGACGTGCGAGACGCCGCCGACCACCTTGTCCGAGTTCGTGGACTTCGTCGCGCGGATCTGCTTGGCGGCCTTCGGGTCGACCGTCACGGCGGCGCGGGTGTCGAGACTCATGCGCGTCCTCCTTCGTCCTTGCCGCCGACGAGGCGGAACACGCCGATGACGAGGCCGGCGAACACCAGCGTCAGAATCGCGAGGACCACGCCCATGGCGCTGGCCAGGCCGAACTGGCCCTTCTCGAATGCGGTGCGGAACAGGTACTGGCTCATCACCAGGGTGCTGTTGTTCGGGCCGCCGGAGGCGTTGAGGCCGGCCATGTAGACGAAGGCGTCCAGGGCCATGATCCCCAGGTAGATGTAGGCGGTCTGCACGTTGTCGCGGATCTGCGGCAGCAGGATCGAGACCACCGTGCGATACCGTCCGGCGCCGTCGATGCGCGCCGCCTCCAGCGTCTCCGCCGGGATGCCCTTGA
Source organism: Microbacterium azadirachtae (assembly GCF_000956545.1). Classification (GTDB taxonomy): domain Bacteria; phylum Actinomycetota; class Actinomycetes; order Actinomycetales; family Microbacteriaceae; genus Microbacterium; species Microbacterium azadirachtae. The sequence goes on along the minus strand of NZ_JYIT01000048.1, from coordinate 6,309 downwards.
TGGCTGCGATGAACAGCACCATGTAGAAGCCGACCATGCTCCACACGATCACGAAGATGGTGGCGCCCATGGCGGTGCTCTGATCGCCGAGCCACGCGAAGCTGTTCGTGTCGATCCCCAGGAACCCGAGCGCGCCGTTCAGAAGGCCGTTCGGGGCGTAGATCATGCTCCACAGGATCGCGATGACGATCGCGGGGATGACGTACGGGAAGAACGACACCACCCGGTAGAAGCTGGAGCCGGTGAGGCCGCGGACCTGACCGTGGCTCGGGCCGCCGACCGTGATCATGCTCGCGAAGACGAGCGCGATCACGATGGTGATGAGCGGCACCACGATGGCGAGCAGCGCGTTGTTGGTCATCGCCTGCAGGAAGGTCGAGTCCTGGAACAGCTTCACGAAGTTGTTCAGCCCGACGAAGCTCATGTTCGGCGAGAAGCCCGTCCAGTTGGTCATCGAGTAGTAGACGGCCTGGATGAACGGGGAGATGACGAACACGAGGAACAGTGCCACGGGCAGCACGAGGAACACCAGCAGGAACGACACGTAGTCGAAGGTCAGCCGGCGCCGCCCCAGGCGGGGGGCCTTGCGGCCCCCCGCCCGAGCAGCAGTGACCGCGGCTGTCTGCAGCCCCGGGCCCCCGCTGGGAGTTGAATAGCTCACTTGATCTCGATCTTCTTGATGGAGCTGTCGTTGCGGATCTTGTCGGTCAGGTCCTGCAGCGCCTTGGTGATCTCGGCGACCGTCATCTTGCCGTCCAGGAACGAGTTCCAGATCGGCAGCTGGTCGGAGTTCATGCCGTAGAGGCCGAACGCCTTGATCGTGAAGACGTTGTCGCCCGCCTTGTCGAGGAGCTCCTTCTGCGACACCAGGGCGCTCGAGCCGAAGCCGTCGTCGGGGACGATGCCCTTGACGATGGTCGGGGCCAGCTTGCTCTTGGCGAACGCGGTCGCGGACTCCTTGGACAGCATCGTGCGCAGCAGCTCCTTGCCGCCGGCGGGGTTCTTCGCCTTGGACGGGACGATGAACGGCTCGCCGGCCTCGGCGCGCAGGGTGCCCTTGGGGGTCTTCTGGTTGCCGTCGAGCGGGAGCTCGCCGATGCCCTTCATGGTGAAGCCGTCCGCGGTCTGCTTCTTCATCTCGTTCTCGATCCACGAGCCCGAGGGGTAGAGCAGAGCAGCCTGGTCCAGGCTCCACTGCGACTGCGCCTGCGTGAACTGCGTGCCCGCGCCGCCCGGCTTCATGTAGCCGGCCTGGATCAGCTCGTAGAAGATGTTCAGGATGTCCTGGATGATCGGGTTCGACCACGCATCCGCCTTGAGGTTCTCCAGCGGCAGGCGCACGTCGTCGCCGCCCTGGATGACCGCCGAGTCGACGACGAGCGTCTGGTAGTACGTCGCCGCCTCCTTGCCCCAGACGAAGAGGTACTTGCCCTTGGCCTTGGCGGCCTCGCCCAGCGCCTTCAGGTCCTGCCAGCTGGTGGGCACCGTGAAGCCGTTGTCCTTGAACAGCTTCTCGGAGTACCAGATGCCGTAGACCGTCATGACGTAGTTCAGGGCCACGAACTTGCCGTCGAAGGTGCCAGGATCCTTGACGCCGCCGTAGAGCGTGTCGCTGATCTTGGTGCCCTCGAGGTTGTTCGCGTCCAGGACGTCGTCGAGCGTCTCGAGCTGGTCCAGGATCGTGTTCCAGCCGATCTGGTTGGCGCCCGAGTTGTCGATGAGGTCCGGCGGGTTGCCGCCGACGAAGCGCGGCTGCAGCTCCTGGGCGATCTTCGTCGAGGACGAGACCTTGACGGTCACGCCGCCGAGCTTCTTGTTGCCCTCCATGACCTTCGCCGCGTTCTCGACGTAGTCCACGCCGTAACCGCCGTTGAAGATGACCGCGTCGACCTTCGAGTTGGCCGCGATGCCGAACGGGTTGTCGGCAGACTTCGTGCCGCCGGCGGCGCCGCCGCCGCCACCGCCGCCCGGAGCCGCGCACGACGCCAGGCTGACGCCGAGGGGCACCATGACGGCAGCGAGGGCCGCGCCGCGCAGCAGTGAGCGACGGCTGATGGAAGCGTCTCTGGTTTCCATGTGATTCTTGCCTTCCTAGTGGGTGGTGAGGGAGAGGGGAGGATGGGTCTGGGGGGCTCAGGCGCCGCGACGGAGCCGGTCGAGGTAGCGCGCCTCGAGCGCGGAGTTGTGCTCGTCGCCGCCGGGGATGTTCGCCGAGATGTACATCGGAGGCACCTCGCCGGCGTCCGCGAGGGTGCGGGCGACGCCCAGGGTGAGGAGCTGGGCGATGAACGCGGCGGTGATCGAGGAGATCGCGCCGGCGGAGATCGTGTCGGTGACCTGGAGGGTGGAGTCGCCGTACGGGGCGAGGTTGTCGATGACGACGTCGGCGATCTCGCTGAGCCGCTTGCCGCTCGGGTGCTTCGGCTCGACGCGCGCGGTGTGCTCGAGGCTCGTCACCGCGATCACCTTGTGGCCGTGCTCCTTGGCCCAGAGCGCCACGCCGACGATCGAGCCGTTGACGCCCGAGTTCGAAGCGATCACGAACACGTCGTTCTCGGTCACCGGGGAGACGGCCATGAGCTCATCGACGACCCACGGCTCGCGCTCGAGCGATCCGGTCAGCACATCGGCGGTGCGCTCGCCGTGCAGGACGATGTCGCGCAGGGCGATGCGGTTGGTGGGGATGAGCCCGCCCGCGCGGCCCGCGATCTCCATCGCGAACGCCTCGGAGTGCCCGGTGCCGAACGCCTGGATGACACCGCCGTCGCGGAGGGCCGCGACGAGCAGGGCGATCGCGGGGTCCAGCGCGCCGTTCTCGGCGTCGGCGGCGAGGCGCTCGAGGCGTGTCTCGGCTTCGCGCAGCAGATCCTGGGGGGAGGCGCTCATCGGGTGGACTCCTTCTTCTGGCGTTTGGTGCCGCGTTCGTCGGGGAACGACTGCCCGCGGCGGTGGGCGGACACGGCCATGGCGCTGGCCGCGAGTCGGGTGGCTGCCTGGCCGAGGGTGCGCTGCGCCACGAGCACGTAGAGCAGGTCGATGACGAGCAGCTGCGCGTGCTTGATGGACAGGTCGTCCGGGCGCTGCGCCGGGTTCTCGGAGGCGGTGATCAGGGCGACGTCGGCGCTGGAGGCGAGCCAGGAGTCGGCGTCGGTGGTGATCGCGACGGTGAGGGCGCCGGCCGCGCGGGCGTGCGACAGCATCTCGATGGTCTCCTCGGTGCGGCCGGTGTTCGAGATCCCGACGGCGACCGATGAGGCGTCCTGCAGCACGGCGCTGGTGAGACCGTCGTGCACGTCGGACCACGAGTGCGCGTTCACCCCGATGCGGTAGAGGCGCCCGCGGAACTCGTCGGCGATGACGCCGCTGCCGCCCACGCCGTAGATGTCGACGTGCCGGGCCTCGGCGATCGCCCGGGCCACGAGCTGGACGTCGTCGAGGTCGAGCAGGCCGGTGGTGATCTCCATGCTCCGCGTGTGCAGGCCGAGCAGCGTCAGCAGCACGCGGTCCGCGGGGTCGTCCTGGCCGATGTCCTCGGCGATGTCGGTGCGCCAGGTCGTGCCGGCGTCGCCGCGGCCCGACTCGGCGGCCACGCCGACGCGGAACTGCGTGTAGCCCTCGAAGCCGATCGCGCGGCAGAACCGGGTGACGGTCGCGGCCGAGGTGCCGGCCTGATCGGCGAGCTCGGTGATCGTGAGCTCGACCGGGGCCGTGGGGTGGGCGGAGATCACGTCGGCGATCTTGGCCATGGCCTTGGGCATCGCGGGACGCCGCAGCGAGATCCGCTGCGCGATCGACAACTCGTTGCCGACGTCCTGCATGAGTGGCACCATAGCCTCCGGTGAAAACGCGTCGTGCTACGACGGGGTTCGGGTGAAAAACATTCTCATCGGCTCCCGGCGGAAAAATCAAGTAGGGCAGATAACAAATTGGGGTTCAACATGCTCGTGATGGGTGTCGACGCGGGTGGGACGTCCACCAGGGCGGTGCTCGCGACCGCAGAGGGCGAGTGCATCGGATACGGTCGCGGTGGCAGTGGAAACCCCACCTCATCGGGGATTCCTACCGCGCTCGCCGGCGTCCGCGGCGCGATCTCCGGGGCCCTTGACGGCACCGGCGCCACCCTCGCCGACGTGGCGGGGATCGTCATCGCGATGGCCGGTCACGATGCGCGCGGCGGCGCGTCGGACTGGATCCTGGATCCGCTCGCTCAGGACGGCTTCGCCGGCACGCTGACGTTCGAGTCCGATCTGCTCGCGATGTATTCGAGCGGCGCGGTCGCCCCGGTGGGGTACGGCGTGGTGTGCGGGACCGGGGCGAGCGCGGTGCGCGTGGAGGGCGGACGCATCGTCGCCACCGCGGACGGTCTGGGCTGGCTGCTCGGCGACCGCGGCAGCGGCTTCTGGATCGGGCGCGGTGCGGCCGCGGCCGCGGTGGACGAGCTCGAGGGGATCGGGCCGTCCACGGTCCTGACGTCCCTGGTGCTGCGGGCGACCGGGGCCGTGGGGGAGGGGCGGAGCGCCGAGGGGCGCCCCGCAGCCCTCGAGCAGCTGGTCCGGGCGCTCTACACCCGGCGACCGGTGCAGCTTGCCGAGTTCGCGCCGCTCGTGTTCGATGCGGCGGACGCGCAGGATCCCGTCGCGGTCCGGATCCTGACCGATGCCGGCGAGCAGCTCGTCCGCACGCTCGAGCTGGTCAGCGCGCGGCCGGGGCCCGTCGTCGCGGGCGGCAGCATCGTGTCCCGGGACGGCGTCCCGCAGCGGCTGCTGCGCGATCATCTCGCGAACGCGTTCGGCGACCAGCCGTTCGTGCTGGTGGACAGCGGCGCCGCCGGGGCGACCATGCTCGCCCTGCGGCACGCCGGCGTCGCCGTGGACGAGGGAACGCTCGCGCGCGTGCGCACCGGGATCCCGGTCTGACGCGACGGTCCGCCGGGCGGCACGCCGTAGAATCGGAACCCTATGAATCCCGAAGCCCTCGCCGCAGCGATCCTGTCCGTCCTCGTCCCGATCGCGGACGAGCGACGACCCGGGGAGCCGCTCGCGCTCGACGCCGCCGACATCGTGCTGGAGCGTCCGCGCAACCGCGACCACGGCGACTGGGCGACCAACGTCGCCATGCGCCTCGCCAAGCAGCTCGGCACGAATCCGCGGGAGCTCGCGCAGCAGATCGCCGACGGGCTCGCGACGGTGGACCGGATCGCCTCGGCCGAGGTCGCGGGACCCGGCTTCCTCAACGTGCGCCTCGAGGCCGGCGCTGCCGGCGCGCTCGCGAAGGTGATCGTCGATGCGGGCGAGGCCTACGGGCGGAACGACTCGCAGGCCGGGCGCTCGATCAACGTCGAGTTCGTGTCGGCCAACCCGACCGGGCCGCTGCACATCGGGCACACCCGCTGGGCGGCTCTCGGAGACGCGATCGCGCGCCTGCTCGACGCGAGCGGTGCGACCGTCGCCCGCGAGTTCTACATCAACGACGCCGGCGCGCAGATGGAGCGCTTCGCGGGTTCCATCGTCGCGGCCGCGAAGGGCGAGCCGACCCCGGAGGGCGGCTATGCGGGGAGCTACATCGCCGACATCGCGCAGCGCGTGCTCGCAGACCGGCCCGATTTCCTGACCCTCGACGATGCCGAACAGCTGCTCGTCGCGCGCGAGCTCGGCTACCGGTACCAGCTCGCCGAGCAGAAGGAGTCGCTCGCGAAGTTCAACGTCGTCTTCGACGTGTGGTTCTCGGAGCGGATCCTGCACGCGAAGGGGGAGGACGGCGGTCCGAGCCTCGTCGACCAGGCGGTCGACCGCCTGCGCGCCCAGGGCCACGTCTTCGACCAGGACGACGCGGTGTGGGTGCGCACCACCGATTTCGGGGACGACAAGGACCGCGTGATCCGCCGCTCGAACGGCGAGTACACCTACTTCGCTGCGGACGCGGCCTACTACCTGAACAAGGGCGACCGGGGCTTCGAGCACAAGATCTACCTGCTCGGCGCCGACCACCACGGCTACGTGCACCGTCTGAAGGCGCTCGCGGGCGCGGCCGGCGACGATCCCGAGAAGGATGTCGAGGTGCTCATCGGGCAGCTCGTGTCGGTGGGTGGGGCGCGCCTCAGCAAGCGCGCGGGCAACATCATCGAGATGGACGACCTGCGCGAGTGGCTCGGCACCGATGCGCTCCGGTACTCGCTGGAGCGCTCTCCCGCCGACTCGCCGCTGTCGCTGGATCCGGAGCTGCTGCAGAAGCGCACGAACGACAATCCGGTGTTCTACGTGCAGTACGCGCACGCGCGCACCCACAACGTGGCACGCAACGCCGCCGACT
>NZ_JYIT01000047.1 GCF_000956545.1 Microbacterium azadirachtae | reverse complement strand
GCCCAGGAGCGAGCGCGATCGATGAACCCCTACCCCCAGCCCGTAACCGTCCTCCTCGCCGACGACGAACAGCTCATCCGATCCGCCTTGGCCGCCCTCCTGCCGCTCAACGGTGACATCACCGTCATCGCGGAAGCCGCCGACGGGCGCGAAGCCGTTAGGCTGACGCGCGAGCGCCGCCCCGACGTCGTCGTCATGGACCTCGACATGCCCGTCATGGACGGGCTGCAGGCAGCCGTGACGATCCACGACGACGACCCGGACCAGATCATCATTCTCCTCACCCGGCACGCCAAACCCGGTGTCCTGCGAAGAGCGCTGAAAGCCGGAGTGCTCGGCTTCCTCAGCAAAGCCGCCGACCCTCAGCTCATCGCCGACGTCATCCGCACCGTCGCACGACGACAACGATGGATCGACCCCAGCATCGCCGCGCACGCCATGACCGACGACTGCCCACTCACCGAACGAGAACTCGACGTACTCCGCGAGACAAGCGAAGGCTACGCCGTCACAGAGATCGCCCGCCGGCTCCACCTCGCACACGGCACCGTCCGCAACTACCTCTCCAACGCCATGCAGAAAACCCAAACCACGACCCGCCACGAAGCCGCCCGCTACGCCCGCGAACACGACTGGCTCTGACCACGCTGCACTTGACTACCCCGAAACTGCCTTCGCGCGATTCATCCTGTACGTCTGCGCGGACATGGGCGCACGCGTGAGTGTTTTGTGGACCTGCCCGTCCCGCACTTTCACGACGATCGCGCCGACGAAGATCACCGTGTAGATCGGATCCAGCGGAGCGGAGCCTGACACTAGAGTCCCTGGCCGAGCTCGCTGGGCTCTCCGCCTCCACCCTCTCGCGGATGGAGGCCGGCACGCGGGCGCCGAACCTCAAGCTGCTGATCCCGGTCACCCGCGCGATGCGGATTAGTTTGGACGACCTGCTCATGTGGAACGCGCCGCACCCGCGCGTCCAAGCCCGCACGCGCCGGTTCGCGAATCTCACCGTCGAGTATCTCTCGCCGGAGACCGTGCCGGTGCGGACCTCCAAGATGACGTTCATTCCATCGCCTGGTCCGATCCAGACGCGCAGCCACGACGGCTACGAATGGATCTACGTCCTGCGCGGTAGGGCGCGCGTCATCCTCGGCGACCGCGACCTCGTGGTCGAAGCGGGGCAGGCCGCCGAGTTCGACACCCGCATCCCGCACGGCGTCGCCGCGCTCGGCAACGAGCCGCTGGAAGTGCTGGCGATCTTCAACCGCAGCGGCGAACGTCTGCACCTGCCGGGCATCAGCGAGCGATACAACCTGCCGGAGTAGTCCGGTCCCGCCCCGCGCGCATCGTCGGGCGCGAGACGGGCCGGGCTGGTTCACTGGCCGATGCCGAGGTGCTTGCCGAGTTCGGCGTACAGCTCCAGCACCCGGCCCGCGTCGATCTCGTATCGAGTGCGCTGCCCGCGGCGGGCTTGCTCAGGTGGCGGGTCGGGGATGACCACGCCGAGCGCAGTCAGGCCGGTGAGGTGGAACTGCACGGTCTTGGGCACCAGGCCGAGACCTGTAGCGAGCTGGCCGCGGGTGGCGGGTCCGTGCTCGTGGATGTAGCCGATGATCGCGACTCGGACCCCGTAGCCGAACGCGCTCACGGCGTCACCAACCGCGGGAGGCAGGTCGGGGCGAACGTGTTCAGGCACCCCACCATTCTGCCGGAGTCGCCTCGTCGTCTCGCCTCGCCCACAAGGGGATAATACCGTTATCCACTACGCGGAGGGTTGCCCGCTTGACCGGGGTGGAGAGCGGCCTGGTCAGGCGACGGCGTAGCGGGCCTACGCCCGGCGGGCGCGGGCCTCGTGCAGGCGGGTCCGGGCGAGCAGGATCAGGCTGACCGGGCCGATGAACGCGAACTTCGCGGCGGTCCAGAGGAACAGCACGACCAGGATGTTCAGCCAACCGGCGCCGCCGTCGGCGACCGCGGCGGCGCAAGCGGCGGCAGCGAGCAGGTAGGGGATGGCGATGAGCATCGCGGGGACGCCCCACTTCAGGCCGCGGCGGGTGCGGATCTTGTCGAGCAGAATGTTGGTCGGCATGTAGCGGCGCAGGAATGCGCGGGTACGAACGCTGAGGGTCCAGAGCAGCCGGATCATGAGGGCGGTCCTCTCCTAGTGACTCGGCAGCGAGTAACTAGAAGGACCAGCCCGGCAAGCGGAGCGGTCATGCCTTCGCAACAAGCGACGGCGCCGAAAGAACTGCCTGCACCGAGGATACGCCGACAGGTGCGACATCGGAAGCGCATCGCCGATCACAGGCTGGGACCGCTGCGCTCGGCGTGCGGATCGCGCGGCGTCCAGGCGTCGTGCTCGGCCGTGTCGGTCAGGCCGCGAGCACGCTCGAGCGCAGCGCGTGCGCGTGCGGCGTCGAGACGTTGCGCGGTCGAGTCAGAGGCAGCGCCGAGCGGAGTGTCGGCTGCGATCCCGTAGCGGTCTCGGTACGCGGCGATGGTCGTGACGGCCTGCCACCATCGGGCTCGGGCCGCCCCGCGCGTCGGCGGTGCTCCGAGATGTCCGGCCCATGCCAGGTGCTCGGCGACTGCGGCGCGGGCGAGCGCTTGGGCGCGGTCCTCGATGAGCTGCCGGCGCTCCTGAAGGGCTCGCCGCATCTGCGCGTCCATCGGGCCGCCGGCTTCGGGGACGAGCCCGGCGATCAGGCGGGGCGCGCGGCGCGAGCGGCCCGCGCCTGCCGGTCTGGCGGTAACGGCGGCCAGCCGCGCGTGCAGCACGGCCGCGACGTCCTCCGCGTCGTGGAGACTTCGGGAGGCGACCAGGCGCGGTAGCAGCACGGCGACGTCGTGGTGGTTGGCCTCGGCGTAGCGCAGCTCGGCGGCGAGGGCGCCGAAGGCGTCGGAGGCGATCGCGTCCTCAGCCTCCTGCTCGGTGAGGCCACTGGTGCGGATCAGCTCGGCCCAGCGGTCTTCTTGCGCGGCGGTGGCGATCGTCTCGTATTCGGCCGCGATCTGCCGGATGGACGACCATGCCTCCTGCTCGGAGGTGATCGTCCCGTGCGCGGACAGCTCGGCGCCAGAGTGCTGGACGACGCCGAACAGCACCATGCGGGCGGTCGCGGCCGTGTTATCGCCGGGATGCGGGCCGGCATGCACGCCGTCGGGCCGGTCCGTCGCGACGTAGGCGTGGTTCGCGTCGCGTCCGCGGGTCATCGCGACGTACAGGTTCTCCTTGGTCGTCGTCGCCTCGATCAGCGCATGGGCGGTGTCAGTCGTGAGCCCTTGCGCGCGGTGCGCGGTGACCGCGTAGCCGAGATCCAGGTGTTCTCGGACGTAGACCGCTGGCAGCACCACGGACGCGCCGCGGCGATGTCCGGCTCGTCGGACGGAGACCGAGCCGTCGCTGCGCACGGCGGTCATCGTCCAGCGGTCGCCGTTGCGGACCCAGCCGCGCCCTGTGGCGCGCAGGCGCCGGTCGTTGTGGCGGGAGATGACGGCATCGCCCGGTGAGGCGACCGTGCCGTCGTGCAGTATCACGGAGCCGCGCAGCGGAGTCACGGCGCCGTCGAGGATCAGGTCGGCGCGTGCCCGCTGGTTGAGCAAGGTGACGGACTCGTGGGTCTCCGCGATCAGCACCGACTGGCGCCCGGCGAGCATGTCGTTTCGCCACCCGGTGTAGGCGGCGTCCGTCATGGCGTCGGTGTCGCCGTCGTGGACCCGCCCGTGGGCGGCGTACTCGTCGATCACGGAGGCGTCGCCGTGCCGGAGCCCCAGGGAGGCGGCCTTCTCCCAGCGGTGCGTGAAGCGGTGGATGTCGACGAGCTCGGGCGCGTCGTCGCGGTTGTGGACGAGCATCGAGAACGCGCCGCCCGCGTCGACCGACTGCAACTGCGCCCAATCGCCGACCAGCAGCGCCTTCGCGCCGGCCTGCGCCACGAGCGCGGTGATCCGATCCAGGGTCAGCGTCCCGGCGAGGGACGCCTCGTCGATGATGACCAGCTGGCCGGCGTGGAACTTCGTGCCGTGGACGAGATGGTCCTGCCACCACTTCGCGGTGTTCTCCGTGACGATCCCGAGGTCGTCGCCGAGCACCTGCGCGGCTGCGGCGGACGGGGCGAGCCCGACGACCGACCATTGCCCGTGCTGCGTCTCCCAAGCCCTCCGCAGCGCGCTCATCGCTGTCGTCTTCCCGGCGCCGGCCGGGCCGACGAGCACGTCGAGGACGCGACCGGAGACGGCGACCGTCGCCAAGGCCGCGGCCTGGTCGTCGCCGAGCACGAGGCCGCGACGGCCCGGGCGGCGGGTGACGCGCTCGAGCTGGGCGAGGTCGAGCGTCGGAGCGGTCAGCAGACGGGAGCGTTCGAGCAGGCGATCCTCTGCGGCCAGGAGCTGTTCGGAGGAGTAGACCGTGGAGTGCCTCGGGCGGAATGCGCTCGTGCCGTCCGGACGCCGGAAGACCGCGGGACTGCTCGCCAGCTCGGGCGGCGTGAGGCGCAGCGAGCCCGCCTCGCCGGCGTCGGCGATCATGCCCACGATCGCCTCGCGATCGGTCGTGCTGGCGAAGCGCCAGCCCATCGTCTGCCTCGCGGCCTCGGCGTAGAGGTTCCAGCGCCGCCACGTCGCGCGCTTCTCGCCGACGACCTCAATCACCGTCTGGCCGAGTTCGCGGATCACGTCGAGCGGGATGTCATCGGCGCGCAGCAGCGGAGGCGACGGTGCAGCTGTGATCTGGCGCGCCCATTCGGTCGCGTCCTCGCCCAAGCTCGCCCTCGCGCGCTCGCGCCATTGCGCCGTCAGCGCGGCGAGGGACTGCAGCTGCTTGTCCGGTCTCGTCGTCAGCGTCGCCTGCGCGCGCAGCTTCACGATCGTCGCCGGTGACGGGCGCCGCCCGTGCTCGCCGATGTATCGCTCGATGAGCCGGTCGGTCTCCTGGTCGATGTGCCGCGACCGGGAGGAGAACAGCGCAATCAAGGACTCCGGGACGGTCGTGATCGCCCACGCCGGGTTCCGGTCCCGACCACGAGACCGCGCCTCCCATTCGACGCCGAGGGTCCGCGTGAGGTGGTCGGCGAACACCGCCTCGTGCAGCTCCGACAGCGCGACGACCGCCGCGTGCAGCGGCCGGCCGTCCAGCGACCGCCACTTGCCGTCGAGCAATGTCTGCACCTTGTTCGAGATCACGACGTGCGTGTGCAAGTGAGGGTCGCCGGCCCTGCTGTCGTAGTGGTCGAACGCGGTTGCGATGAGTCCGCCCACGCCGACCTGTGCAACGGTGCCGTCGCGTCCGGTTGCGCCGACGCGCGTAGCCGCAATCTCTCGCTCCATGAATGCAACCACCTCTGCAACGGCTGCATGGTGTGCGTCGGCGATGATCGCCTGCGTGCCGGCGTCCGCAACCGCCCACACGACCGATGCAGCCTTCGGGATCGAGAACGTGAAGTCGAACCCGGCGACCGCGCGCCGAGTCCCGCGCGCGGCTTCCTCGGCCTCGATTTGCGCGATGGCCTCCGCCCGAGCGACCACGCCCAGGCTTGGATCCAGCGTGGCGATCCGCGTCTCGACACGGGCGGCAGCGGTCGAGAAGTCCTGGTAGGCGCGGCCGAGCGGATCGCCCGTGACCGGATCACGGCCCATGCCGACGAGCAGCTGGAGTTGGACCTCCGAGACCTGATCGCCGGACACGATCCTTCCGCCGCCGAGGGCAGCCACGCCGCTACCCATCCAGCGGCCGGGAGGAGTTCCTTCCTCGAGGTAGTACCTCGTCAGCGGGGTCGATAGGGCGCGGTTCCCGTCGCCCGAGGCGACCGTCTTGAGCAGGTACTTGTAGCCCTCACCCGCGCTCATCACCCGCATCGAGACCGTCATGCCCGTCAGGTGCGAACGGGATCACCGGATTCGGACCCGGCGCGCCGGGTCCGAACCTCGTCTGCAAGAGGCGTGGACCGACCGAAGGCCGGTTGACCGGGTGCGTGAGCACGCGCACCTATGAGCAGGATCCGAGGCTGCGACGTCGAGTGATCGGCAACGGAGCGTCGGCGCGGAGCAATGTGCGAGAGGGGCGCACCTGACCGTTGACCGGTGTGGCGAGGGGCGCACGGCCAAGAACCAGCCTCACCTCGGCCGCCGCGCGTCAGCTTTCTGAATCTCAGGCAGAATGCAGCCTCGCCCCACCTTTCCATCCGGCTCGGTCCACTCCCTCTGATTCGAGCGTCGCAGACTCATCTCCAGTCGTCATCAAGTTGACAGCCGACCCACCAAGCCGCCAAGATGTATGGAAAGTGGTAATGATAACCATTCTCATTTATGGATAGCGATGTTTACGTCGTGCGTGGGTTGCGGGCAGAAACGGGGTAGGCGATGGGCCGGGTCAGGAGTCGCCGACGAATCCTCGCTCGCGTCACCACGCTGTCGCCTCGCGATTCGAATCGCGACAGAGTCGCAGGTCCGAGGATGCACGCACGGCGCATGCATGGCCGAGACCACCTTGCCCGCGGCGAAGCACCTCGCTGCGGCTGCGGCCCGCACCTTCTCTTGCCTGCTGCCTGGAGTCCGCAGCCGAAACGTGTCGGACGTGCGATGTGGGTTCCGGTCCGACGCCAGCACGTGGGCTTCGTGCGGACGCAGTTTATCTACTCGGACCGAATGCTGGGCGCGCTCCGGTAGCAGGGGAGTCTGAGCCCTCTTGTGCAGACGGTGTCTGCGCCTGCTGGAGCGTGCGAGCCATCCATCCACGCAATCAACGCAAGGAGAACGAACATGTCCACCATCACCCAGGACCGCCAGAGCGCAGTCCGCAGGAACAAGACCCTTCTCGGATCGGTCGTCGCTGGAATCGCGGCGGTCGCCCTCAGTATCGGTGCGCCGGTCGCCGCAAACGCCGCGACCGTCGTCACCGGGGCGCAGACCGGTGAATGGGACCTCATCGCCGTGAGCAAGACCCCGCTCGAGGTCGTCAACTTTGACCACTCGGGCGCGGGCAGCTACAAGGACGTCGACGCGCCCGCGGGGTGGTTCGCCGTCGGCTCGGGCAAGGTCATTGACGGTGACGATGCCACCTCGATCACCCCCGTCGGTGGTGGCGGCATCCGCATCGACGATGCGTTCGCTTCCCCAACCGTGAACCGCACCTACACGGTCCAGCTCACGGGAGTCCCCGCCGGGACCAACGTGAAGATCACGGATCCGACCAACCCCTCGACTGTGTACTTCGACACCTCTGTCGGCGACAACACCGAGTCGTTCGTGCTCCCGGCGGGTGCCACGGCGGACTTCCACGAGCACTTCACGTGGACGTTCACGACCTCGGCGTCGCAGGCGCAGATCGGCGTCAAGGTGACGGGCTCGGGCCTGGGTGCCGGCGGCAAGACGAACAACATCCTGTTCAAGTTCTGAACACCTGAACATGCGCTCCTGGCTCCGTCTATCTGGCGGAGCCAGGAGTTGCGTGCAACCCCCGCTTCCCGTCCCGCACCGTCTGTTGAAAGCCCTTGATGAACAAGAACCCCGTGAAGCCGCTCCTCGCCCTGGCGGCGATCGTCATGATGGTGGGCGGGATGGCACAACCCGCCGTCGCGGATCCGCCGATTCTGCTTGACGGCGCCGTGCTGCCGGGTATCGCCGTCGCGGCGGAAGGCACATCCCTGGCCGCTGCCGCGGCCGATGGTCGGGGCTCGGCGGAGTCTGTGTTCACGGTGGCGGATGGCACGGCCACCACTCGGGCCATGGTGGATGTCGCCGGGTTGCCCACCGGGGCTTCTCTGATCGGGGTGCGACTCGAGTTGCGTTCGGTCACGACACCGCAAGGCGGTGCGGTTCACGCCACGCCTGCGGGCGGAACACCCGTCTGGGGGACCGTGGAGGGACAGACCCACGCGCTCGACATCGGCGCGGAGGGTGCGACACTCGACTGGACGTTCAGCATGCCCGGCGATTACGAGTTCGTAGTCGGCGCCGAGACCCGCTACGCCCTGCCGGATCAGCCCGAGGCTATCTCCACGGCTGCGGACACGACTTACCGGTTCCACGTGGTCCCAGCCGAAAACTCGGCAGCGCCTTCTCCCGGGCTGGGGCGGGAGTCCGACGACCGGGAAGCCGCCTCCGAGCCGGCCACCGCGCATCAGGACCAGGTTCTGGCCGCGGCGCCGGCAGGCGCGCCGGCCGCTCACGTGTTGAGCGGGGGCGCTGTCGACATCTCGAACCGCTGGGAAGACGGCACCCTCCGTCTGCGACTGATCGATGATAGCGGCACGGTCCTCGATCCCGGCGAGACGGTGTTCTCGCTGCCCAACGCCGAGTCATGGCCCGGCAACGGGTTCGAGCCTGCGGATCAGGGCTGGAAGAACTGGAACCTGCTGGCCCCGTCACACGGCGACGTGTGGCGCACCAGCGGAGCCGCGGACTCCTCGGCGGGCAACGAGCTGCTGCTGCGCACCGACGCGCACGGGGTGTCGGCCGAGAACGGCTTCGAGCTGATGATGAGCGTCGCCGAGGCCGTGTCGCCGGAAGGCGGGGCGTTCACGACGTTTCGCGGAGACGACGGCTATCCGGCCGGCCGGTGGCACTCCGGCGCCCTTGGTGTGCTGTCGCCCCGGATGGCGTTGACTCCGGACGCCGAGGACCCGACCGAGAGCGAGGCGACCGGGTTCGCGTTCACTGCTGCCGGAACGTACTGCATCACGCTGGACAGCGAGATGCTCGACCCGGAGACGGGTCTCATCGCGAACGACCGCGCGACGCTCACGTTCGTGGTGGGTGTGGATCCCGCCACCGTGACCCCCTGCGCCCAGCCCGCCGCGACCGGGCCGTACGACCCGGCACCCACCCCGACCGCCGAGCAGGGCGTCACGGTGATCGGAGCCGGCGACGTGCACCTCTCGCCCGCACCCGCCGACGAGGGCACCCTGCGGATGGACCTGAACCAGGTGGTCGGTGGCCGCACCACCACCCTCATGCCCGAGAACACGGTGTTCTCGGTACCGCGACAGGATGCCGTCTGGCCTGCGGAGGGCACCGGCGCCACGAACCAGAAGCTCTGGGGGCAGATCGCCGCGCCTGGCACCCGGCTGTGGCGCACCGCCGGCAGCCCCGCATACGCCCCCTTCTCCGACCCAGCACTCCCGCTGACCCTGCTGCCGCAGGCCGACACCACCCCTGCCGAAGAGCTGGTGGACGGCGCTTACTCGCTGCGGCTGGTGGCCACCGAGACCCCGGCAGGAGGCTACGCCGCCAGCTACGCATCAGGGAACAACGACTGGATCACCGATTCGAGCCTCGTGGCGCAATGGGACTCGCGCGAGGGGGGAAGCACTGGTTCTGTGGGGGCCGCTGGGGTCGAAGACGGCTACTATCCGTTCGCCGACCCGTTCAACACCGTGGGACTGGCGTTCACCGCACCGGGACGCTACTGCCTGACCGTGGAGTCTCGAGGCACCTTCGTGGGGGCGGAGGCTCCTGCGATCGGTTACTCGACGCTCACCTTCGCCATCGGCATCGATGCCAAGACCGTCGAGCCCTGCGCCCAGGCCGACGGTGGCGACGGGCCGACCGATCCCGGTGATGAGGACATCTACGACGACCTGGATCCGACGATCACCTGGTTCCACAAAGGACACCTCGACATCGGACCGATGCTCGTCGACGGGGAGCTGGAGCTGCACACCGGCGACGTCCACGACACCGGTGCATTCCCCACTGTGGCAGATGCGGTGTGGGTCGGCCGCGGACCGAACATCGACTTCACTGTCCCGGACACGGCCACTGGGAGCGGAGCAGACTACAGCGCGATAGGGCCTCCCGGTACGCCGTACTACGGGTTCTCGGCGAGCAACGCGTTCATGACCTCGACGCTCTGGCCGGGTCTGACGCATGAAGGCCTCCCACAGGCGTTGACCGAGGGGAAGCCGACCTGGACTCTTCTCGGCTACTCCGGTCCCGAAGGGGGCACCTTCGCCATGCCCGACAGGAATGTGAGCTCGACCGCGCTGCCGGCATCGTTCATCGGGCCGACGAGTCACCAGCATCTGGAATGGGCGTTCACGAAAGAGGGCGTGTATTGCCTGAACTTGGAGGTCCGCGCCCGCGACGTCGCGACCGGGACGGACAAGGTCGTGCGCGACCAGCTCACGATCGCGATCGGCGACTCGGTCGATCTGCTCACAGTGCAGCCCTGCTCCCGGACCCATCCCGATGGTCCTGTCTCCGCCCTCGCCCCGATCGATCTCGATGGCCTCAGCGATGAGGTGCTGGTGCCTTCCGCGGGCGACCGCGTCCAGTTCGCTCCGGTGCTGAGCGCGGAGGGGCTCGACGTCGCGACCAAGCTCGTCACCCACCCATGGGCGACGACCTGGCACGACCCGGAGTCCGTCGTGATCGGCGGGTTCATCGACCAAGGCGACGGCTGGCGCATCCCCTCCTGGCAGGGCGTGGAGTTCACCCACTCCGGCGAGCACCTCCCACTGGGCGACCTCCAGGGAGACGCAGCCATCCGTGTGGGAGAGATCGACGGACCGGGAACCGCCAGCTTCGACTACTACAAGAACCGATCGTTCGGCACCCGCGACGGTGAGTCGCGCAACGTCCCGCTGTGGCCGCAGTTCGTCTTCGCCAGTCAGCCGTCGTTCTCCCTGCCTGGGATCTACTGTGTTCCGCTGACGTGGTCTGCGACGCTGACCGACGGCACCGTCGCGACGGCGACGAAGACGATCACCTACGCGGTCGGGATCGAGGATCCCGCAACGGCCACTCCCTGCGCGCAGGGAGGGGAGGGCACGGATCCCGGAGGGGAAGGCCCCGAGGAGCCTGAGCCCGTGGACTGGGATGTGCCGAACGGTACGAAGACCGATTCTGGGGCAACGATCCTGGGCCTCGGTCACGTCGACATCGCATCCGTTCTGAACGGCGACGCTTTCGGCACGCGCGTCAAGGACACCACCGAGAGCAACGACCCTGTCTGGCGCGACCCGGCGAAGACCCTGCTGCAGGCGAAGCCGGCCGCGAGGACGACCGTTCCCGATCTCCCCGAGTATGCGTTCCTCGGTGCCGCCGGTTCTGCCACGTGGATCCTTCCCGAAACCCAGGACGACGCGCTGCTCTGGCCGGGCTGGTCGACAGAGGCGATCGCGGATGACGACACGCGAGACGCGTTCCGCTGGTCGCTCGTCGACAGCAGCGGGCCGGGCGAATTCGCCCTGTTCCAGACAGGGGTGTTCGGCGAACCCAGCGTGATGTTCAACACCCGCGACGGCATCACCGCCGCCGACACATCCACAATCCCCAAGCACACCCACGCCCACGGGACCTGGGCGTTCAGCGCCGAAGGCGTCTATTGCCTCGCCTTCGAGCGCGCGACAACCCTCAGCTCCGGCAAACCAGCGACCGATAGCTTTACCCTCGCCATCGCGGTCGGCGCCGTCGACGTGCGCAAGATTGACCCTGCCGCCTGCTTCACCGCCGCCCCGGGGCACCCTGCCGATGACGACCGCACCCCGGTCCCGGATGAGGAGCTGACGGACGCGACCGCAGGCGCGGTGAGCGTTCTGGGCGGGGAGAACGGATTTATCCCTGGTCAGCTGCTGACTGCACAGCTCGACCGGGATCGTGCGGGCTCCTGGGTGTCGGTGTGGTTGCACTCCACCCCGCACTGGCTCGGTTGGGCGCAGGTCGGCCAGTCGGGCGCGATCCAGGTCCGCTTGCCGGCGGATGCGACGACGGGTGGTCATCGGCTGGTGGTGAAGACCGCCGGGGGAGACCTCCTCGGCTGGGACTCCCTGTCCATCGTCCGCGCGCCAACCACACCATCGCCTCCGGGATCTGTCCCGGGCGGCGACGCCCCGGGAGCGGTTCAGGTGTCTGCGACACAGTGCGTCGCAGGGGCGACGATTCTGTCGTCCGGTCACATCGACTACGGCTCCCGCATCGTGGGCGGCAAGCTCGAATCGCTGATCGGTGACGACACGTCCGACGCAAAGGTCTACCGGGAGCCGGGCGGCACGATCCTGTGGCTCAAGCCGTCCAGCCGCGTCACCCTCCCGTCCGGCTATGGGCAGGTCGGGGCGGCCGGGTCGAGCGTGTGGCAGGTGCCGCAGACGCAGAACCCGGACCTGATCTGGCTGGGCTGGTCGACCGAGGCATTGAACGCCGGCAACACCCGCGGGCCTGTCACCTGGACGATCAACTCGATCGACGGCCCCGGCGCGCTGCGCGTCTACCTGTCCGGCTCGTTCGGCGGTGTGCAGTCGATGGTGTTCAACAACGGCGGCAGCTACAGCATCCCGCTCGGCATTCACGCCCACGCGAACTGGGCGTTCTCCGCCGAGGGCGTCTACCGGATCTCGACGACGCAGACTGCGACCCTCACGAACGGGCAGGTCTCCTCCGACACGGAGACCCTGACCATCGTCGTCGGGAACGTGGATCCGGCGTCGGCGGCGGGCTCGGGATCGGGCTGCGGCACGATCTCCAACGCCCTGCTGCTGTCCGACGACCAGGATGGCGCCAGGCTGTCGGCCGACCAGGCTGCCGCCGCTGCGGCGGCAGCCGCTCGCGACCAGCTGCCCGGCCAGGGCACCCCGGTTCCCGGCGGCGGGATCACTGACCCGTTCACCGCGCTCGCAGCCGGCAACCCGGTCCCGCTGCTGCTGTCGGTCCTCGGCGCGCTCCTGATCGTGGGCGCTGCGGGTACGGGGGTGCTGTGGTGGCGGCGACGGAGGGGCGGCCTTCGGGCGTGATCGACGCATACGAGGGCATGGGCGAGTTCCATGACCTGTTCATGACCGATGTCTGGGGCGGGCTGCGGCCCGCCCTGGCATCGGCGTTCGCCGACCTCGACCCGAACGCGATCGTCCTCGACGTCGGCGCGGGAACCGGGATCGGCACACGGCTGCTCGCTCGGTCCACCTCCGCCCAGGTGGTCGCGATCGAGCCGTCGCTGACGATGCGTGCCGTGTTGCTGGCCCGGGTCGCGGACGACCCTGAGCTGATCGAGCGGGTGAGCGTGCTCGCCGGCGCAGCCCCGGACATCCTCGACGAGGTGCCCGGGCCGGTCGCCGGGTTCGTCTGTGCGCACATGCTCGGCCACCTCACCGCGACCCAACGGCAGGAGACGTTCGCGCGCCTAGCGGCCCTGCTGGAGCCGGGCGGGATCGGGATCATCACTCTTCCCCGCACGTCGGCCTCGGACGGGACCGACGTCGTGGAAGAAGCCACGCACATCGGACGGCACCACTACCTGGCGCGGCACCGGAGCACACCGGACGGGCGCGGGTCGCAGAGCGAGTACCTCGTGCTCGACGGCGATCGCATCGTGCGCCGGCAGACGTTCGCCTCGAGCTGGGAACCGCCCACTCTCGAGCAGCTGCATGACGAGCTGAATGACGCCGGCCTGCACTTGGTCGACGCAGACGAACGGATCGGCATCGTCCGGCAGGCGGAGACCGCATGAGCCGCCGCACGTTCGCCGCCACCGCCGCGCTCGCCGCGACGGTGCTGACGCTGACCGGATGCGCGAGCAAGCCGCTGCTGTCAGCCGAGACCGACCGGCTGCAGGTCATCACGACGACGGGGCTGCTGCGCGATCTCGTGCAGAACGTCGGCGGCGACCGGGTGGACGTCGCCTCGATCGTGCCGGACGGCGCGGACCCTCATACCTATGAGCCGACGCTGCGGGATGCCCGCAATGTCGTGTACGCGGACGTCGCGTTCTCCAACTACGCGCTGTTGGAGGAGCACAACGTCATCAAGACGCTCGACTCGAACTTGCAGGCCGGCGCGGCGAACGTCTCGCTCGCGGAGGAGGCCGTGAAGTACGCCGCGGAGATCATTCCGCTGGTGGAGAACGTCAACCTCGACACGGTGTGGCTCGGTCTGCGTGCGCACGGCGACGGCGCCGCCCGCTACGGCGCGACCCGCACCTCCGAGGTGCTGCTGTCCGCGACCGAGGTCACGGGGCCAGGCGAGGTGTTCGCCTACCTGACGGGCACGTTCGGCGACACGGACGTGTACTTCGACTCGGCCAACGGGTTCGACGCGAGCAACGGCTACAAGGACGACACCATGTCGCTGCCGGCCGACGCACACACGCACCTGTCGTGGACGTTCACCAAGCCCGGCATCTACACGGTCACGCTCGACGCCCGCGTGCAGGTCGACGACACCTCGCGTCCGCAAGAGCTCGGGCAAGCGACGTTCACCTTCGCCGTCGGCGTCAACCCCGCCGACGCGCGGATGCCGGACGCAGTAGTGCTCAACCAAGGGCACGCGGACCTGACGGCGAACCTCGAGGACGGGGCTCTGGAGGTCCGCTACGACCCGGAAGGCGGCGGCGAGCACACGCAGATCGCCTACGCGCCGGAGGAGGTCTTGATCGACGTGCCGTCCAAGGCGCTGTCGGAGATCCCAGCCGGGTCGCAGTTCTCCTTCCTCGGCCGGGCAGGCACGCAGGTCTACCAGCTGCCGCAAGCGGTACTCGGCAAGCACGTCCACGGCGAGATCGACCCGCACCTGTGGCAGGACGTGCGCAACGGCATGGCCTACGTGCAGCTCATCCGCGACACCTTGATCGGCGCCGACCCCGCCGGCGCCCGCGAGTACACGGCGAACGCCGCCGCCTATCTCGCCGAGCTGGAGGACGTGGACGACTACGTGCGGGACACGATCGCGACGATCCCGGAGGCGAACCGCTACCTCATCACGACGCACGACGCCTTCGGCTACCTTGCGCACGCCTACGACATGCAGATCGCCGGGTTCGTGACCCCAAACCCGGCGGCGGAGCCGTCGCTGGCGGATCGCCGCAAGCTCTCGGAGACGCTGCGGACGCTGCGCATCCCGGCGGTGTTCCTCGAACCGAACCACATCGCCCGCGCGAACGTGCTCACCGAGCTCGCCGCCGAGCAGCACGTTCAGGTGTGCCTGATCTACGGCGACGCCCTGGACGACCGGGTGCCGAGCTACGTCGACATGATGCGCTTCAACGCCGACTCCCTCCGCGATTGCCTCAGCGGATGAACGCACTCCAGCCCGCCCGGCAGGGCGATCCCATGACCGAACCGATTAGGAAGCAGTCCCCGATGACGACCCTCACCCGACCCCGCAGGCGAGCCGCCGGCGCCATGCGCGCCGGGATCGCCGCCCTCGCCCTGGTTTTGCTGGCCGCGCCGACCGCCGCGTTCGCCGAGGACGGTGACGACGACCCGAACCTCGATCAGACGCTCGACGCGAACCTCGCCGTCGTCCACGGCGAGCGGACGCTGGATGCCGGGCACGTCGACATGGGGCCGAAGTTCGTCGACGGCGAGTGGACGTTCCTCATCCACGATGACGTCGCCAAGGCAGACGCGAACGCGACGAGCGTGTGGCGCTACCCCGACGAGACCGTCTTCCACGTCCTGGACCAGGCCCAGCTGTCCGTCCCGGATGATCCGGCCTACGCCTTCGTCGGCGCCGACCCCGGCGAGCCGGTGTGGGTCGTGCCGCAGACGCAGAACGCCGAGGTCGTCTGGCTGGGCTGGAACACGCAAGACCCGGAGGTCATGCAGACCATCGACCGCGGTGTCACCCTGTCGCTCACCGGCGCGCAGGGGCCGGGCACGGTGACGACCTACTTGCAGTCGGGGTCGTTCGGTGAGCCGCAGCTGCTGTGGGACTCCCGCGTGCCCGACGCGCAGCCGATCTGGGTCGACGTGAACACGCACACCCACGCGAACTGGGTCTTCACCGAGCCCGGCGTTTACCTGCTCCAGCTCGAGGCGACCGCGGACCTTGTGGACGGCTCGACCGTCTCCGACACGCAGGTCATCCGGTTCGCCGTCGGCACCGCGACCGCTCCGGCCGACGCGCTCGCCGCGAGCTGGGACGGTGCTGCTGTCCCGGCCCCCGGCGCGGAGACGGAGGAGGACGTAACGCTCGACGAGCCGGCGACCGCCGCACCGGAGCCGGCCGGCGACCCGCTCGTGCCCATCCTCATCGGCGCGATCGGCCTGGTCGCCGTCGCGCTGATCGCCGGCGTGGTCGTCGTGATCGTGCGCGGCAACCGCGCCAAGCGGCGCGCGCTCGCCGCTCGCACCCAGGACATCGATCTCGACCTCGACCGGATCTCCGAGGACGCGCGATGACCGCGGCGCTCGCGATCGAGAATGTGTCGGTCGAGCTCGGCGGCCGGCTTGTGCTTACTGGCACGGACCTGGCCGTCGACCGCGGCGAGCTCGTCGGACTGATCGGCCCGAACGGAGCCGGGAAGACGACGCTGCTGCGCACCGTCCTCGGCGTGCTCGCCCCGAGTACCGGCCGAGTGCTGGTCGAGGGCCGCGTCTCCAAGCCCGGCCGGACCCCGATCGGGTACGTCCCGCAGCGACACGAGTTCGCCTGGGAGTTCCCAATCTCGGTCGCGAACGTCGTCATGACCGGCCTGACCGGGCGGCTCGGGATGTTCCGCCGGCCTGGCGTCGCTCAATGGGAGGCTGTCGCGGATGCGCTGGAGCGGGTGCGCATGACGGACCTCGCGGATCGCCCCGTGGGGCAGCTCTCTGGCGGGCAGCGCCAGCGGGTGCTCGTCGCCCGCGCGCTCGCGGCGCAGCCCGCGGTGCTGCTGCTCGATGAGCCGTTCACCGGCCTGGACATGCCCACCCAGGAGCTGCTGTCGGCCCTGTTCGCGGACCTCGCCCGCGAGGGCCGGGCCGTGCTGATGACCACCCACGATCTGCTGTCGGCGCTCGACGGCTGCGACCGGATCGCGCTGCTGAACCGCACGATCATCGCCACGGGAACGCCCGCCCAGCTCGCCGCCGATCCCGCCTTGTGGATGACCACGTTCGGCGTCGGCGCCGACTCCGCCCTGCTGCGCATCCTGAAAGCCGCGTGACCCCCATGAACCCGATCGACTTCCTCACCGACCTGCTCAACCCCGACCTCGCGTTCCTCCCGAAGGCGCTCGCCGTCGCGGTCATGTCCTCCATCGTCTGCGGCGTCGTCGGCACCTTCGTCGTGTTGCGCGGCATGGCCTTCATCGGCGATGCCGTCGCCCACGCCGTCTTCCCCGGTCTGGCGGTCGCGTTCGTCGTCGGCGGGAACCTCGTGATCGGCGGCACCATCGCGGGCGTCCTCACCGCCGTCCTCGTCGCGGTGTTCTCGCAGAACCGCAGGCTGAAGGAGGACTCCATCATCGGGGTCTTCTTCGTCGCCGCGTTCGCCCTCGGCATCGTCGTCATCTCCCAGGCCCCCGGCTACGCCGGCTCCTTGCAGCAGTTCCTGTTCGGCTCCATCACCGGCATCCCCGACAGCGACCTCTACGTCGTCGGCGGGACCGGGGTGCTCGTACTCGCGGTGATCTTCGCCCTGCACAAGGAGTTCGTCACCATCTCCCTCGACCGGGAGTCCGCGCGCGCGATGGGCGTGAAGGTGTTCTGGCTCGACCTCGTGCTCTACGTCCTGGTCACCCTCGCCGTCGTCATCAGCGTGCAGACCATCGGCAACATCCTCGTGCTCGCGCTGCTCATCACGCCGGCGGCGACCGCGCGGCTGCTGACCGATCGGCTCGGGATCATGATGCTGCTCGCCCCGATCATCGGCGGCGTCTCGGCCCTCGTCGGCCTCTATATCTCGTGGTCGTGGGACTTCCCGACCGGCGGCACGATCGTCCTCGTCCTGACCGCCGCGTTCCTGCTCGCCTGGTTCTTCGCCCCCCGGCAGGGCCTGATCGCGAAGACCTGGCGGCGGCGCACCCGCGACCGCGCCGTCGAGGCGGCCCCGCCTGCCGCCGAGCCCGAACCCGACCTCGAACCCGACCTCGAACCCGTGAACACCGGAGCACTGTGATGACCGACCTGACCCCCGCATCCCGCCGCCGCGACTCCTTCGACGCGATGATCCAGACCCCCGACGCCGACGCTCCGGTCGAACCGGCACGGCCGTCCGCGTGGCGGCGGTGGGCGCTGCCGGCCGCGACGATCGTCCTGGCCGTGCTCGGTGTCGGCGCGCTCGCGGCGGCGGCGCTCACCCCGCCGCCCGCCGACGCGACCACGACGGCGGCGACGTCCACCCCGACCCCGACGCCGAGCCGGACCCCGGTCCGCGTGCAGCCCACCCCCGCCCAGGCCACGCCCGGCAGCCTCGCGGCCGCCGATCGGCCCGTGGCCGAACTCGCCGACCCCGCCTGGGTCACGCGGATCGCGAAGGCCGGGAACATCCCCGAGCGGGCGCTGGCCGCCTACGCCGGTGCCGCCCTCGCCGCCAACGAGACGCACTCCGGCTGCGGCATCGGCTGGAATACCCTCGCTGCGATCGGCTTCGTCGAGTCCGAGCACGGCAGCATGAACGGCGCGACCCTCCGCCCCGACGGCACCGTCGCCCCGGCGATCATCGGCATCCCGCTTGATGGCAACGGGACGAACCCCGTTCCCGACACCGACCAGGGGCGTATCGACGGTGACACCGTTTGGGACCGCGCAGTCGGCCCCATGCAGTTCATTCCCTCCACTTGGGCAGAGACCGGCCAGGACGGCAACCGGGACGGCAAGACCGACGTCAATCAGATCGACGACGCGGCCCTGGCCGCCGCGATGCACCTGTGCGACGTCGGCGGCGACCTGACCGTCTCTGCGAACTGGATCGCCGCGATCGGCGCCTACAACCCCTCCGTCGAGTACAACAACCGCGTCGCAGACGCGGCGAGCCACTTCGCGACCCTCCGGTGAGCGCGTGACGGCACCTTCACCCGGACGTGGCAGCGTCCCTGCGCTCTGGGACCCTGACGCTTCCCGGCGGGCCGGACGGCGCGGCTACATCGCGACGCAGCCGGCCGGCCCGCCGCTCGCGGCGGTGGAGAGCGTGCGCACCGAACGCATCCACCGCGCCGTGTTCGGGCACGCCAAGATCGTCCACGTCCTCGAGGGCGCCGCGCAGGTCGAAACCGCCACCGGCATCCACGAGCTGACGCCGGGCTCTGCGATGACCCTCGGGGCCGGCATGTGGTGCTCAGTACGCCCGGCACCGACTGTGCGGCTCTGGACACTGTACTTCGACGAGTCCTTCCTCCGCTCTCACATGCGATGGGTGCTCGCCGACACCACGCGCGTCCGTCCGGGCGTGCATCCCGACGCCTGGGACGGCTCGGCACTCGTGCTGCATCCCGGCGTGGACATCCTGCACCGCATCGAACCGCTGTGGCGCCAGATCAGCCTCGTGAACGAGACCGCGCCACCGGAGGTCGCGACCACGCGACTGATCTCGCTGTTCTCCCGCGCCGTGGAGATCGCTCTGCCGACGCTGCTCGCCGAGGACGGTGCCGTGCCCGACAGGTTCGTCCTCCCGGTGCGCGGCCGGCTCGCGCAGCCACCGATCGCCCGCCCGGTGCGCCGCTCGGTCGACCTGCTGCGCTCGCGCATGGCCGAGCCGTGGACGGTCGGCAGGCTCGCCGCGGAGGTCGCCGTCTCCCGCGCCCATCTCACGCGCGTGTTCACCCAGCAGGTCGGCGTCGCCCCCATGCGGTTCCTCATCGAGACCCGCCTGACGGAGTTCACGCGACTGATCGAGGAGACCGACCTGCCGATCGCCGACGCATCCCGGCATGTCGGATGGAACGACGCGCGAGTTGCGGCAGTATGGTTCCGCAAACGCTTCGGAATCACCCCCACGCAGTACCGTCGGCATCCGCATCCCTCCTGCACCGGGGCTATGCCGTGCGAGTCGTGCCGTGGCGTGTGCGCCCTGACGCCGGTCGACACGGTAACTCGTGCGGTGTCGCGTGATTCGCGCCGCGACGCTCATATCCGGCGTCTTTCCTAGACGATCTCCGCCCCCGCCCGGTAGGCCGGGCTGATACGTCAGGTTCACCGCTGCACCTGACGGCGCACTCGCTGATCGTCCGTCTGCCTACTGCGTGGTGAACCTCGCGCACCTCATGGTCGCAAGCCATGAAGCGAGCCCCGGTATCGGGGGGCGCAGGGAGGAGGCCGGCTATGGACATCGGCGCCGTGCTGCGCGCCGCCGCGGCAATGCCGCTGTCGGATGCGGCGAGGTCGTTCGCCGAGGCCGGCGTCCCCGTCTTTCCGTGCCGGCGTCTGGGCAAGGAGCCGCGCACCGAGCACGGGTTCCATGATGCGAGCGCCGAGTTGCGACAGGTGGCCGCGTGGTGGCGGCGCTGGCCGACGGCGAACATCGGCGTGCCGACCGGCGCGGTCTCGGGCTTCGAGGTGGTCGACGTCGATGTCCACCCGGCCGGGACCGGATACGCCGCGTTCGGGCGAGCGCAGCGCGCGGGCCTGGTCGACGGATGGGCCGTGCTCGTGCGCACCCCGTCGGGAGGGCTGCACGCCTACTACCCGGCGAGCCCGGACGATCCGCACCGCTCCTGGCAGGCGCCGGCCGCGCACGTCGACTTCCGTGGCGACGGCGGCTACATCGTCGTGCCGCCCTCAACGGTGATCGGGCGCGCTGGGGAGCGCTCCTACACGGTGGTCGCCACGGCGACCTCCGACGGCGCGCCGGTCGACGCGCGCGCCTTGCGGGAGCTGCTGGACCCGCGGCCCGAGCCCGCCCCGTGGGCGGGGCCGCGGGAGCGCGTCGGAGACCTCGACCCCGATCGGCTGGCACGCTGGGTTGCCGCGCGCGGTGAGGGCGAACGCAACCGTGCCCTGTTCTGGGCCGCGTGCCGCGCCGCCGAGGCCGGCGTCCCCTCCGCCGACGCCCACGCCGTCCTCGGGCCGGCCGCGGAACGCGCCGGCTTGCCGGTTCCCGAGATCACGACGACGATCCGCTCCGCGTATCGCACCGCACATCCGCAGGCCGCGTCCCGGCCCGCGCCTGCCGGAATGTCCCCGGTCACGGTGCAGCCCTCGATCCGGGCGGCCTTGTGAACGGTCAGCCCCAGGTGCGGCGATTCGTCGTCGGCACCGCCATCGCGGGCACGGTGTTCATCGCGATCGGCGCGTTCTGGCTGTCCTTCACGGCGCTGGCGGATCTCGCGCGCCGCTCCGGGATCGACGACGCGCAGGCATGGGCCTGGCCCCTCATCGTGGACGGCATCATCGTCGTCGCCACGGTCGCGGTCGTCGCCCTCGCCGGACAGCGCGCGGCCTGGTATCCGTGGCTGCTACTGATGGCCGGGGCACTCGTCTCAGTCACCGCGAACGCGATCCACGCGATCGTCGCCGCCGACGCCGACGTGCCGGCCGTGCTCGCCGCCTCCGTGGCTGCCGTGCCGCCGCTGGTGCTGCTGGCGATCACCCATCTCACCGTCGTCCTCACCCGCGCGCGCCCGGCCGGCCCGTCCGAGCAGAGCCTCGCCGAGCCCGCGCCGGAGCCCATACCCGCCGTCGAGGTCGAGCCGGTCGCTGAGGCGAACCCACCGGCGTCCGGGCGGGAAGTCGCGGTGGTGCTGCGCGATGAGGGCTGGTCGAACAAGCGGATCGCCCGACACGTCGGCGTGCATCCCTCGACCGTCGGGCGGTGGCTCGGAGCGCGCACCTCTCCGATAGCCATCACCGCGACCGCCGACACGGAAGGAACGCAACCATGAGCGACGCGACCCGAGACGCGCAGCCGTCTCACGACGAATCCCGTGAGCCCGACCCGCAGCCCACCCGCGCCCCCGTCGAGCGGCCGGAGCCGGATGTCTCCGAGCTCGCAGTGCATGGCGACCCGTCCCGTCAGGCCGTATCGGGAACGACCCCGGCTGCGGCGACGGGGCGCAGCACGGTCGCGTGGGTGCGGCCGACCGATCTGTTCGTCAGCCTGAGCGGGCGCGCCTCGGGCCGGGGCATCGACTTCCAGGCGGAGCTGGCTCGCCGGACCCGCCGACTGCCGTCGAACGCAGTCGCGGTGTCCCGTCGCGGGATCGCGCGACGTTCGCACCGCCTGGCCCCGGTGACCGCGTTCGGTGTGAACACCCCGGCCGCACAGACCTCGCTCGAACCCCTCGAGCTGAAGTAGGCCGGAGCCCCAGCATGCACACCTTCCCCAGCGTCCGGCCGACCGCTGGGGAGCGTCCGTGTACCTGCCTGACATACAGGAGGTGCCCGATCATGCTGCAAACCACTCAGCCCGCGTTCTCCACGAGCGAGGGACTTCGCGTCCTGCTCGTCCGACTGCACGACGCCGGCCCCGGCGCCTGGCGCACCGACCCCGAGGCGGCGGCGCTCATGCAGTACACGATCCGCAAGTACGCGGGCCTGGCCCGCAAGCACCGCCAGGAGCCCGAGGACGCCGCCCCGGCCGCGTTCGACGCAATGCGCACGTCCTCGGTGCGCGGCGCAGACGACCCCTGGGCGGTCGTCACCCGCGCCGTGGACATCACCCTCAAGGCCGACGAGCAGGCTGCCGGGATGCTGTGCTCCACCCATCAGGCGCGCCGCGCCGAATACTCCGGCTTCCACGAGGCCGAGCGGTTCTCCGACCGGGAGACCTCGATCACCGAGTACCACCCGGCGTTCCGCGTCGAGGCGCCCGAGGACACGGATGACGAGAACGACGACCGCTCCGAGCAGGCCCGCCGCGCCCTCGAGGAAACCATCGCCTTGTTCGTCGCGCTGGACTGGCCCGAGGACGTCACCCGCGCGGCGATCGAGTACATCAGCGGGCGGTTGATCGAGACCGGATCGCGGCGCGCCGCCTACGAGTCGCTGCGCCGAGACAAGCACGCCCGCGCGCTGCTGGACATGCCGCGGGTGTCGTGGACGACGCTGCTGCGCGTCGTGCTCGGCAGCCCCGACCCGACCCTGGGGGCCACGAACACCGGCCGCGGGGTGCTGCTGCGCTTGACCCGCGGGTATCCGGTCGCCGAGATCGCCGCCGACGACGACCTGGCGCTGACGATCATCCTCGCCAACCCGATCACCGTGCGCGGTGGCGAGCTGACATGAGCGCGAGCGACCCGACGGCGGGGCATATCGAACTGGAGTGGTCGCTCGACGCGATCCGCATGGGCTACCGGCACCGGCAGGAGCAGGGCGACATCCCTGGCCTGGCCGAGTCGATCCGCCGGCAGGGGTTCCTGCACCCGCTGACGATCACTTCGGACGGGCTGCTGATCTGCGGCGGGCGCCGCTACCTGGCGGCGCAGTACCTCGGGCTGAAGACGGTGAACGTGTGGGTGCGCACCGGGATCTCCGACAAGCTCTCCCTGCTGCTGGCCGAGCAGGACGAGAACCAGCTGCGCCTGGACTACACCGACCTGGAGAAGGCGTCGTTGTACCGGGAGCTGCGCGCCGAGCTCGCCGCGGACGCAGCACGCCGCCAGGAGGCCACCCGGTTCACCTCCGAAGGAAGAAACCCCAGGTCAGACGGTGCCGCCGAATCGACGGCACCGCACGGGGAGGCCGGGGACGTCCGCGAGCAGGCGGCGCTGATGGTCACCGGCAAGAAGGGGTACACGAAGCTGGAGCAGATCGGCCGCTTGGAGGAGCTGGCCGCCGACGACGCCCAGCCGGCGTCCGTGCGCGAGCGCGCCCAGGCCGGCTTGGACGCGATTGGTCAGGGCGGACCTGTCAGCCCGGCCTACCGGCGCGCGCAGGCCGAGCAGTCCCTCGCCGAGCTGGAGCGCCTGGCCGAGGACGACACCGAGCCCGGCGGCGTGCGCGACGCGGCGGCCCGTGCGCTGGCGCGGCTGCGCGGCCAGCAGTCCACCGTGCGCGCCGCGGAGCTGGAGCGGGTCGCCGCCGACACCCTGGCCCGTGTCCGTGCCGCCACCAAGCGGCGTCCGGGCCGGCCGCAGCCCGTCCCAGGGCAGGGGCAGGACGAGCCGGCGCGCCACCCGGTGCGGGTGTTCGTCGCCACGGTCGATGACCTGGCCGGCTTCACGTTGCACTTCGATCCGGTCGAACTCGCCGCTGCGCTCGACGAGGAACAGTGGTCCGAGTTCGAGGCCGTCCTCGACGCGCTGAACGAGCTGGCCGAGCAGATGCGCTCGGCGCGCACGCATCGCCTGATCGCACTGTGACCGGGCGCGGGGACGCCCCGCGCACCTGGACAGCATGGAGCTGACCCCCCGACCCGGACGCCGCACCCGCCTGATCCTCGCGCTGGTCGCCGCCGGCGTGCTGCTGATCCTGGCCGGCGTCGGCGTGTACGGGCTGCTGGCCGGTCCCCGCCGCGACGCCCCGGTCGACCCGGTGCCGAGCAGCTCGTCCACGCCCGCCCCGGTCGAGACGTTCCCCGCCGCGGACGAGCCCGCCGCGCTGCGGCTCACGCACGACCCGGAGCGGTTCGCCCGCTCGGTCGCGGCGACCCTGTTCACCTGGGATGCCGGAGCCGGATACGGGCCGCTGGACATCGCCGACGTGCTGCTGGAGGCAGCCGAGACGACCACCGGGGAGCAGAACGGCCTCGCCTCCGATATCGCCGGCTACCTGCCGACGAGTTCGGCGTGGGCGCAGCTGCGCGGCTACGCCACGAGGCAGAGCCTCACGATCGAGAGCATCGGCGTGCCGGATGGGTGGGCCGACGCGCTCGCGCAGGCCCGCCCCGGCCAGCTGCTGCCGGGCACCACGGCGTTCACGATCGACGCGACTCGGCACCGCACCGGCATCTGGAACGGGCAGCAGATCGCCTCCGAGCATCCGGTCGCGTTCACCGTGTTCATCGTGTGCTCGCCGCCCGCGCCGGAGTTCTCCACCGGGCCGTGCCGGCTGCTGCGCCTGTCCCAGCTCGACAACCCGCTTCGGTGACGGCGTGAAGAAGCTCGCCCTCGCCCTCGCGCTGCTGATCTTCCTCGGCCCCTCCCCGGCGCTGCTGGCGGTCGGGCTGCTGATGACCCCCGCCGCCCAGGCCGCAGCGTGCCTGCCCGGCTCCCTGACGGTCGGGGCCATCCCCGACGAGCTGACTGCCACCGCCGCCGACGGCACCTCGATCACGCTGACGCGCACGCAGCTGACCCATGCGGCCACGATCATCACGGTCGGCGGGCGCACCAGCGGCGTCGGCTCACCCGGCGTCGTCATCGCCCTGATGGCGGCACTCACCGAGTCCCGGCTGCGGATGCTCGCCAACACCGGCGCCTACCCCGAGTCCGGCGACTACCCGAACGACGGCAACGGGGCCGACCACGACAGCCTCGGACTGTTCCAGATGCGGCCCGCCTCCGGGTGGGGAACCGTCGCGGAGCTGATGGACCCGGACTACCAGGCGCGCGCGTTCTACGGCGGGGCGGGCGGCCCCAACTACCCGAGCCCGAGGGGTCTGCTCGACATCCCCGGCTGGCAGCAGATGGACCCCGGCGAGGCGGCGCAAGCAGTCGAGGTCAGCGCCTACCCGGATCGCTATCAGAACTACCGGCCCGTCGCCGAGACGATCCTGCGTGTGCTGACCGCGCCGCCGCGCGGAGGCGGTGGCGGTTCGGCGACGCCGATCGTGCCCGAGACCACGAGGACCGTGTTCCCGCTGCCGACAGGGACATGGGTGCGCACCGACCCGTTCGGGATGCGCGTCCACCCGATCACCGGCGAGTGGTCGATGCACTACGGCACCGACTTCGCCGCCGCGGACGGCACCCCGATCTTCGCGATCGCCGACGGCGTGGTGACGCACGCCGGGTTCTCCGGCGGCTACGGCGGGCTCATCGTCATCGAGCACACCGTGGGCGGGCAGCGGGTCGCCTCGGCCTACGCGCACATGTGGGAGAACGGCATCTACGTCTCCGACGGGCAGACGGTCAGCGCCGGGCAGCACATCGGCGACGTCGGTTCCTCCGGGCAGTCCACCGGAGCCCACCTGCACTTCGAGATCCGCGACGGCGGCTCGAGCGGCACCGCCGTCGACTCGGAGCCTTGGCTGGCCGAGCACGGCGCGCTCGACCTGGACGCCGCCAGCACCTCGGCGTGCCGACCCAGCCCGGCGGGAGCGGCCTGATGGACGTGTTCCCCGACTTCGGCGCCACCAGCGGCGCAGTCGAACTGCCCCAAGTCATCGGGGCGCTGCTGATGTTCGTGCTCGTCATCGCCGTGCTGATGCTCATCGTCTGCGCGATCACCTGGGCGCTGGCGTCCTCACACGGCAACTACCACACGGCCACCCGCGCCCGAACCGGGCTGCTCGTCGCGCTCGGCACCGCCGTGCTCGCCGGAGCCGGCGTCACCTGGCTGAACTGGCTCATCACCCTCGGCTCCGGCCTCTGACGATCCGGCGGGACGGCCCGCGCACCTGACTCGCGAGAACCCATCCCCTCGCAAACGTCAAGGAGCCCCACCGTGATCGACATCGACCCCAACGGCACCGGCCTGCCCGGTATCGAGCAGCTGCGCACCATCGTCGGCGCGATCATGACCGTGGGCCTCATCCTCAGCGTCCTGGCCCTGATCGTCTCCGCGATCATCTGGGGCTTCGGCGCGAACAGCAGCAACCCCCACCTGGCCTCGCGCGGCAAGGTCGGCGTCCTGGTCAGCTGCGGCGCGGCGATCATCTGCGGCGCGAGTGTCACGCTCATCAACTTCTTCTGGAACGTGGGCCAGAGCGTATGAGGGGCCGCGCGAGCGCGCACCGGGAGCGGCGCTCATGAGCGTGTGCGACGTCCCCGTCATCTCCAGCGTCTGCGATGCCGTCGGCGAGGGCGTCGCCTCCCTGGTCGCGGCCCCGTTCGACTGGCTCGCCCAGGCGATGGGCGCCGCCGCCGGGTGGCTGTTCCAGGCCGTGTGGGGCGTGTTCGACACGACCACGCTCGTCGACGTCACCGGCGCCGAGTACGTCGGCGTCTACAACCTCCTGTTCGGCGTCGCGATCTTCGTGATGCTCGTCTTCTTCTGCCTCCAGCTCATCACCGGCCTGATCCGCCGCGACCCCGGCGCCCTGCCGCGCGCCGCCCTTGGGCTGGCGAAATCCGTGCTCGGCTCCTTCGTCGCCCTCACCCTGACCGGGACGCTGCTGGAGATCACCGACCAGCTGTGCATCGGCATCGTCCAGGCAACCGGCAACTCCATGCAGGACATGGGCGACAAGATCGCCCTGCTGGGCGGCGCGCTCGCCGGCATCAACATCGCCGCGCCCGGTGTCGGGGCGATCATCACCATCTTCTTGGCGGGCCTGGCGATCTCCGCCGCCGCGATCGTGTGGTTCTCCCTGCTCGTGCGCAAAGCCCTCCTACTGGTCGCGATCGTGTTCGCCCCGGTCGCCCTGGCCGGCGCGTCGTGGGATGCGACCCGTGGCTGGTTCGGCAAGTGGGCGACCTTCGTGCTCGCCCTGATCCTGTCCAAGCTCGTCCTGGTCGTCGTGTTCCTCGTCGCCATCGCCCAGGTCTCCCAGCCGATCGACCTCGACCTCGCCTCCATCAGCGACCCGATCGCCGGCGTCGTCCTCATGCTGGTGGCCGCGTTCGCGCCGTACATGACGTACAAGTTCATCTCCTTCGTCGGGTTCGACATGTACCACGCGATGTCGGCCGAGCAGGAGGCGAAGTCGGCGATGAACCGGCCCGTGCCGGTGCCGACCGGAGGTGGCAACGGGGCGTCCCCGAAGAAGATCCTCGACGGCGGCGACGTCCCCTCCGGCGGCGGAAGCCCTCCGGCCCCCACCGGGGCGCCGTCGACCGGAGGCGGCACCGGGGCGGCGACCGGAGGCGCGGCACCCGCCGCGGGCGGAGCCGCAGCCGCGAGCGGAGCCGGCGGTGCGGGTGCCGCAGGCGGCGGTGCGGCTGCGGCGGGCGGTGGCGCGGCCGCTGCAGGACCAATCGGCGCGGCCGTCGTCGTCGGCGCCAAGGTCGCCG
>NZ_JYIT01000046.1 GCF_000956545.1 Microbacterium azadirachtae | reverse complement strand
CAACGCACCGCTCCCGCCTCGGCCACGCAGATCCGGCGCGATGATCCATCGCTCGGGGAGCCTCTCCGCGACGAGATCCCAGGCCCGGTGGGTCGCGGTGATCCCATGGATCGCGAGGACCGGCGTCCCCGAGGTCTCGGGATGCCAGATGCCCACGGTGAGCGTGCCGCCCGCGACGGGGACCTGCTGGCTCGATCGGCTCATCAGCGCGCGCTCCATCCGCCGTCCATCGTGTAGCTGGCCCCGGTGACCATGCCCGCGTCCTGGCCGACCATCCAGAGCAGGAGACTCGCAACCTCCGACGGCTCGACGAGTCTTTTGATCGCGGATTCGGTGAGCATCACCTTCGGGAGGACCTCGCTCTCCGGGATGCCATGCGCCCGCGCCTGGTCGGCGATCTGCTTCTCCACGAGCGGGGTTCGGACGTAGCCGGGGTCGATGCAGTTGGAGGTGACCCCGTGCGCGCCGCCCTCCAGCGCCGCGACTTTGGACAGCCCTTCAAGGCCGTGCTTGGCAGCGACGTATGCGGACTTGTACGGCGAGGCACGCAAGCCGTGGACGCTGGAGATGTTCACGATGCGTCCGAATCCTCGCGCATACATGCCGGGCAGTGCGGCACGGATGAGCAGGAACGGGGATTCCAGCATGAGGCGCAGGATCGCCGAGAACTTGTCGGGCTCGAACTCCTCAATGGGCCGCACATGCTGGACCCCCGCGTTGTTGACGAGGATGTCGATATCGAGCACTTGAGTTGCCAGCTTCGCTGTGTCGCCGAGGTCGACCTCCCACGCCTCGCCACCGATCTCGGAGGCAAGGTCGCGGACGGCGTCGCCGTTGAGATCCGCGACGAGGACGTGCGCACCGGCGCCTGCAAGCGCCCTCGCGCACGCGGCACCGATACCGCTCGCCGCTCCGGTAACAAGAGCGCGACGTCCGTTCAGATCGGTCATCCTAAGTTCCTTTCGTGGTCGATCTGCGGGGCGGCGGGCCTCCTGCGCTCCTGGGCCGCCGCGGCGAGCCGGTGTGTGGTCCCCGCGATTCCCCCGGGCAGGAACAGCACGACAAGGACGAAGAGCGTTCCGAGGAGGAAGAGCGGTTCCGAGAGCGGAACCCGGAGGACCGCGGGGAGGCCGGAGATGAAGTCCGACCCGGCCAGTGCGGTCAGCCGCTGATCCAGCAGCGCATACACGATGCCGCCGACGATCGCGCCCCACCGATACCCCACCCCGCCGAGCACGACGATGACCAGGAGTGTCAGGGTGTAGTCGGCACTCGCGATCCGCGGCGAGGCGCCGGACTGCAGGAGCAGGTAGGCCATGCCGACGACGACCGCCAAGGTGGAAGCGACGACGAAGATCAGCAGCTTCACCCGGGCGGGTCTGATCCCGAGGACGCGGACCCTCATCTCGTTCTCGCGGATCGCCTCGGCAACGTGCCCGGCCTGGCTGCGTTCCACCCAGACGACGACGAGATAGACCCCGAGGAGCACCGCGACGGCGAGCCAGTAGAGGTTCCTGGTGTTGAGCACGCCGACCAGCGCCGCCGGGACGTGGGTGATGTCGAGTGACATACCCTCGTCACCACCGGTCACCCGTCCCGGGTTGCGTCTGATGAGAACGGATGCCGCCTGCGCGAAAGCGAGCGTCACCATGGCGAAGGAGATGCCGGTCACCCGCAGCGCCAGTGCTCCGAGGGTGAATGCCAGGAGCATCCCCAATGCCAGCGCCGCTGCGATGGCGATGACGAACACGAGCCCCGCAGGCCATTCCACCGGCGCGAGGAGATCGAGGAGCACGCCCAGCCCGTACGCTCCTGCCGCGAAGAACAGAGCATGCCCGAAGGACAGCATCCCGGCAAGACCGAACATCATCCGGTAGGTCAGTGCCAGAGCGGCGATCAGCATGGCGTACGCGAGCAATTGCAGGGTACCCGCTGTGTAGGTGGGTCCGGGCAGCACGCCGGGCACATCGATCGCGAGGAGAGGGAGCACGGCGGCAAGAACCACAAGCCCGACGGCCGCGAGCACCGGTGCCACGGCGCGCCACCGGCCGCTCGCGGGTCGTGCGTCTGCCGTCCGGTTCTGCGTCTCGGTGTCGATGCTGACGCTCATGCTTTCCTTCCCATCAGGCCCCTCGGCCGCACAAGCAGCACACCGGCCAGAGCGATGACGACGACGAGATCCCCGGTCCCTCCGAGGTAGAAGTTCGCGAACTGCTGGAGTACGGCAACGAGGACAGACGCGACGGCGGCGCCCGTGAGAGAGCCGAGGCCGCCGATGACGGTGACGATGAAGGCGAAGATCAACAGGACCGATCCGAGGTGCGCCGACACGTAACCGTAGTAGACCGATGCCAGCACTCCCCCGAGCCCTGCGGCCGCACCGCCGATCGCGAAGACAAGCGTGAAGGAGCGTCGCACGTCTATGCCGAGCGCGGTGACCATGGCGCGGTTCTCGACCCCGGCCCGGATGATGAGCCCGTACCGCGTGCGGCGGAGGAACAACACGATCGCGGCGAGCACGACCGCCGCGCACAGGATGAGCAGGAACCGGTCGTTCGGGATCTTCGCGCCGAGAAGCGTCGTCGTCTGCGACAGCCACTCGGGCTTATGGATATAGATCGGATCCGTGCCCCAGATCCCTTCGAAAAGGGCGACGCCGGCGAGGGACAGGCCGACCGTGACCAGCGCCTGCTCGATGTGACGCTCATACAGGCGCCGGATCAGGAGCAGTTCTGTCGCGGCGGCGATGAGGGCGCCGACGACGATCCCGACGAGAGCGGAAACGCCGAGCCCGAGCCAGGTGCCGTCGGAGAATCGTCGGCCCGCCTCCCAGCCGAGGAAGGCGGCGAGAGTGAGGAACACGCCGTGGGCGAAGTTCAGCACCCCCATCAGTCCGTAGATGAGGGAGAGCCCGCTTGCGACCAGGAAGTAGAGCGCGCCCAGTCCGAGCCCGGTGATCAGAAGGAGAAGGACGGTGCTCATCAGGCGTCGACCTCACTCGGGGTGGCACCGTGCACGCCGAGATGGCGATGCACGAGGTCGTCGTCCGCGAGGAATGTCGCCGCATCGCCCGTGTGGACGACACGTC
The DNA here is from genome assembly GCF_000956545.1 of Microbacterium azadirachtae. Classification (GTDB taxonomy): domain Bacteria; phylum Actinomycetota; class Actinomycetes; order Actinomycetales; family Microbacteriaceae; genus Microbacterium; species Microbacterium azadirachtae. The sequence goes on along the minus strand of NZ_JYIT01000046.1, from coordinate 21,813 downwards.
CGGCAGCGAGCACGATCACTCGATCAGCGAGCGCACGGATCACGTGCAGGTTCTGCTCGACCAGGAGCACGGGGACCTTCTCCGCCGCGGAGCGTAACGCCGAGGCGACCTCGTCCACGATGCGAGGGGCGAGCCCCTTGGTCGGCTCGTCGACCAGCAGCAGACGATTCTCGTTGAGAAGGGCCCGCGCGAGGGACACCATCTGCTGCTGCCCGCCGGAGAGCGTTCCGGCGCGTTGGGCGGATCTTTCCGTCAGTTCCGGGAAGAGCCGGTCAACGAGCGCCCGATCTGTCGGGCCTCCACGATCGGCGAGACGGAGGTTCTCCTCTACCGTGAGACCGGCGAAGACATCCCTGTCTTCGGGTACATATCCCACACCGAGACGGACGATCCGGTGGGTCGGCAACCGATCGATGCGAGCGCCCGCGAGCCGCACCTCGCCGGCACGGTCGATGAGCCCGAGGACGGCGCGGAGGGTGGAGGTCTTGCCCACACCGTTGCGGCCGAGCAGAGCCGTGATCCCGGTACCGGGAACCTGGAAGGAGACATCCTCGACGACCTGCTGCCCCTGGATCCGACCGGACAGATGCTCAACGCTGAGAATGGTGGAACTCATGCGGCCTCCCCCAGGTAGGCGGTCTGCACGGTCCGATCGCGCATGACCTCATCCGGGGCGCCGAGAGCCAGCATCTCGCCGTGATGGAGCACGGCCACCTGATCGACGAGCCCGAGGAGGACTTCCATGTGATGCTCGACCATCGCGACCGTCCGACCCGCACCGTGGATCCTCCGGATCACCTCGGTGAGGCCGGGCACGTCACCGGAGGCGACGCCGGCCATCGGTTCGTCCAGGAGCACGACCTTGGGATCGGCGACGAGGAGCATCGCGATCTCCAGCTTCCGTTTCTCTCCGTGGGAAAGGTCTCCGGCCGCGGTGTTGACCCGCTCCTCCAGGCCGACCTCGGCAAGCGCGTCGAACGCGGCCGTCTCGGCCGCGTCGGATCGCCCCGGCCGACGGAGAATGCTTGACGCGCCGCCGAGCGCGGCCTGCGCGGCAAGACGGACGTTCTCCCGCACCGTCAGCGACGGGAACAGGCTCGAAGTCTGAAACGTCCGCCCCAACCCTGCAGCTGCGCGCCGATGCACGGCTGTCCGTGTGATGTCCTGCCCGTCGATAGCGACAACTCCCGCCGTCGGACGGACAAGCCCGGAGATCACGTTGAACAGCGTCGTCTTGCCCGCACCGTTCGGCCCGATGACGCCGAGCATCTTCCCCTTCTCCAACTCGAAAGAGATGTCGTTCAGGATCCGGGCGCCACCGATGGCGAGACCGATTCCGGACACGCTCAGCATCGTCACTTCTTCGCGACCGGAGGTGTGACGCTCCCCGCATCGATCTTCTTGACAAGCTCCGGCGTCCAAGCACCGCCGCTCTGCACGAGCTTCGCCTGATACATGGGCTGGATCAACGCATGGTCCTCAGCCCGGATGGTGAGCTTTCCCTTGACAGAGTCAAAGCTCCACCCTTCGAGTGCCTTGACCATGCCGTCCACAGACCCGCCGCCCTTCTCGATCGCGTGCACGACCATCTGCGCCGCCACGAACCCGTCGGGCGAGAACAGGTCACCCTTGTTACCGTTCTTCTCGAGAAGCGCGATCATCGCCTTCTCCTGCTCCGTGCCGGCAGCTCCGGAGAAGTAGTGGTTGAGGAACGAGATTTTCGAAGAGGCATCGCCATAGGCGCCGTAGGTCGCCACATCCCCCAGCCCGGTCACGACAGGCGCTGCGTCGAACACCCCCTGCTGCGTGAGCGCCGTCCACATCGCTCCCGAGGAGGCCCCCGCCCAGGCGACGAAGACGAGATCCGGTTTCGCGTCGATCAACTGCTGCGCGAACGGGGTGAACTCGGTCGCATCCTCCGCGACGAGCACCCCATCGACGGTGGCGCCCTTGCCGCCGAGCACCGTCTTCACCGCTGCCAGGTTCCCCTGCCCGAACGCATTGTCCTGCGCGAAGACGACCACATGCTTGCCCTTCGGATCTCCGATGAAGGTGCCCGCCGTCGCCACATCCTGATATGTCTGCCGACCCGAGCGGAACGTGTAGCCGTTGACGCCGGTGATCGCATCGGCCGCCGCGGGCCCCGAGATGTAGAGCACCTTGTTCTGTGCCGCCTGCTCGGCGACCGCCGTGGCAACCCCCGACGCAGCGGTGCCGGCGAGGATCTGGTAGCCCTGGCCGATGAAGTCCTTGGCCTTGGCGACCGCCGTGTCAGGGTTGCCCTGATCATCGGCCCACGTCAGGTCGATCTTGTGTCCGGCGACCTCACCCGTGCCGTCCGTCGCATAGTCGAGGCCTGCCTCGAAACCCGCGGTGTACGCGGCACCATAGGCCGCGAGAGGACCCGTCTGGCTTGTCAGCATCGCGACCTTCACCGGAGTGGCCGCGCCCGCGGTGCCGGACGGCGTGCTCGCGCCTCCTTGGGCGTTCGGCGCACAGCTGGCAAGCCCGAGAGCCACGGTGGCGGCGATCGCTGCGGCGATGCTTCTCTTCATGAATCGCATGGGGTACTGCCTTTCGACGTTGAAGGGCAGGAGGCCGAGCGACCTCCGACACGATCAGTATCTATGGCTATTCACGCGCATTTCGATCCCGGAACGCGCACCACTGATGTGCAGATTTGCGCATTGGCAACGTGGCCGTGCCCGTGAAAGATCGACCAGCAGCGCCCCCACCCATTCATGCGAAGGAGCATCGGATGCACACCGCACCCCGTCCCCCGGCCGAGTCCGCCTCAGCCCTGCGCAAAGTCGTCGCCGCGTCCATGGCCGGCACCGTGGTCGAATGGTACGAGTTCTTCCTCTACGCGTCCGCAGCAACCCTTGTCTTCGGGACCGTCTTCTTCCCGCCCTCCGGAGACCCGTTCGCGGGGATCATCGCAGCATTCCTCACCTACGCGGTCGGGTTCATCGCACGCCCGTTGGGGGGAATCGTCTTCGGCCACCTCGGGGACAAGTACGGGCGCAAGCGTCTCCTCCAGATCAGCATCCTGCTGATCGGCGCCGCAACCTTCCTCATCGGCTGCCTGCCGACATACGCGCAGCTGGGTCTCTTCGCCCCGGCCCTTCTCGTCCTTCTCCGATTCATCCAGGGCTTCGCCCTCGGCGGCGAATGGGGAGGCGCGGTCCTCCTTGTCGCCGAGCACAGCCCCGACCGGTCCCGAGGCTTCTGGGCCAGCTGGCCTCAGGCCGCTGTTCCCGTCGGGAACCTCCTTGCCACGCTCGTGCTGTTCGTCCTCTCCAGCACGCTGACCCCCGCGGCGTTCCTGGACTGGGGCTGGCGTGTCGCCTTCTGGCTGTCAGCCGTGATCGTCCTGATCGGCTGGTACATCCGCACAAAGGTGAGCGAAGCACCGATCTTCCTCGAAATGCAGGCCGAGAGGGAGACCGCGAAACAGAACTCCTTCGGCCCGTTCGAGGTGATCCGCCGATACCCGCGGGGCGTGCTGATAGCGATGGGACTCCGCGTCGCCGAAAACATCCTCTACTACGTCGTGGTCACGTTCTCCATCGTCTACCTCACCCAGGTCGTCAAAGAGGCGACATCCGCGACCCTGCTGATCCTGGTCGGCGCGCACATCGTCCACTTCATCGCCGTCCCCCTCTTCGGACGCCTGTCCGACCGTCTCGGTCGCCGCCCCGTCTACGCGACCGGCGCCATACTCGGTGCGACCTGGGCCTTCTTCGCCTTCCCAATGATGTCAACCGCCAACCCCGTCGCGATCTGGGCCGCGATCGCGCTGGGTCTCGTCTTCCACGCCGCGATGTACGCCGCACAACCGGCGATCATGGCCGAGATGTTCCCCACTCGCATGCGCTACTCCGGAGTCAGCCTCGGCTACCAGGTGACCTCGATCTTCGCCGGATCCCTCGCACCCATCATCGCAACCAGCCTCCTCGCCCAGTACGGCTCGAGCGTCCCCGTCGCCATCTACGTGGCCGTCGCCTGCGCAATCACCCTCGTCGCGGTCTTCTTCGCCCGCGAAACCGCAGGACTCGACCTCCGCAGCATCGACACGGCTGACCGGCAACGAGCTGACCTCGCCCAGGTTGCCAGCCCGCCCAGCCCCTGACGATGACACCGCGGGTCGGGCATCATCGCCCGACCCGCGGATGATCGAGAGGACTTTCCGTTGAAGAGCGTCTGGTATGAGCGCACCGGTCAGGCACGGCAAGTGCTGCAGCTCGGGGACCTCGATGCGCCTGTTCCCCGTTCGGGTGAAGTGCTGGTCAGGCTCATCGCGTCCGGGGTGAATCCGTCCGACGTAAAGGCAAGAGGCGGGATCCGGGGTGGCAACAGTGCGCTCCCTTTCCCTCTGGTCGTGCCCCACAGCGACGGCGCCGGAGTCATCGTCGAGCCGGCGTCAGGGAGCGAGAGGTTCTCCCCCGGGGATCGCGTCTGGGTCGCCAACGGCCAATGGCAGCGCCCGATGGGAACTGCGACCGAGTACATCACGATCGACGAGCGCCTCGTCTTCCCTCTTCCCGCATCGACTTCCTTCGCGGTCGGAGCAGCACTTGGCATCCCTGCACTGACCGCGTGTCATGCCGCCACCGGATTCGGCGACCTCACCGGCCGGGTCGCGCTCGTCAGCGGAGGCGCGGGAACAGTCGGTCGGCTCGCAATCCAGTTCGCGAAGCACGCCGGGGCATTCGTCGTAGCCTCGGTGAGAGACGACGCCGATGCCAAAGACGTGCTCGATGCGGGCGCAGACAGGTGGGTGCGCTATCAGAGCCCGACCTTCACCGAGGACGTGCTGCACGCAACCGACGGGCGCCGCATCGACCATGCGATCGAGGTCGAATTCGGCGCAAACGTCGACCATCTCGCCGATCTGCTCGCAGATCGGGCGACCATCGTCGCATTCGGCTCAACGCGAGTCCCCGAGCCCACAATCCCGTTCTACAAGCTTCTGTTCACAGGCGTGCGGCTGGAGTTCCTCCTCGTCTACCTCCTGTCGCACCAGGAGCGGCAGGCCGCGGCCGACAAGATCAGTGCGCTCCTCGCGAGAGGCGGGCTCGACGTCAGGATCGATCGCGAGCTTCCCCTCGAAGAGTGCGCGACCGCCCATGAGCTCGTCGAGGCCGGAACCCGTCGCGGAGCGGTCATCTTGCGCATCCCGTGATCGGCGCAATACCCCCACCTTGCCGCTTGCACCCGGGAGAGAACTATCGGCGGAGCATGGGCCCACCACTGGTCAGAATCGGCCGAGGAGATCCTCGCGCACCTGCTCGATCCTCCCGCGCATCGCCGAGATATAGGCCAGCACCACGGGCTGTCGGAGCGCCTCCGGATGGGTGACCAACCAGTACGGCAGACGGACCTCGACCTCGTCCGGCAGCACACGGACCAGATCGGAATGCGGGCCCGCCAAAAAGACGGGCAGCAGCCCGATCCCCGCTCCGGCGCGTGTGGCGTCGATGTGCACGTAGACATTGGTGCTGGAGACGGCATCCACCATGCCCGGCACCGCCCGACGCGCTTCGTCCAGCGCATCGACCTGGAGCATTGACTCGATGAAGTACACGAGCGACCTTCCCGCAAGATCGGAAAGGGACCGCGGTGCCCCATGCGCCGCCAGATACGCGGGACTGGCATAGAGGCCCAGCGCATAGTCCGCCAGATGAGTGGCCTCGGCACGGTGCACGTGCGGCTTGCCCACGACGACCTCAAGATCGACGCCCACGCGCTGCTGAGCGGCACGCCTCGTCGCAGCCACCATCTCAAGAGACACCCCCGGATGTTGACCGCGCAGCGCGACGATCGCCGGCGCCGCGATGAACCCGCTGAACCCATCCGTCGCCGACAGACGGACAACCCCGCCCAACGCCGCCGACTCCGAATCCAGTCCCCGCATCGCCTTCTCCACGCCCTCCGCCACGGTGAGGGCCTGCTCCCCTCGTGCGGTGAGCACCCACCCCGACGTTCCGCGAGTGAGAAGACGACCCCCGAGGGCGCTCTCCAACGCCTCCACCCTGCGGGCGATCGTCGTGTGATTCACTCCGAGAGCCGCCGCGGCGGCCGTGTACCTCCCGGTCCGCGCCACCGCGAGGAAGACCAGAAGATCGTCAGAGCTGGGGGCGGACGGGCGTGGCATGATCACAATGGCGATGATCCCATCTGTCGGCCCCGCGCGCGAGACACCGCCGACGAGGGTCCGCCCGCGAACCCCCAAGAGCGACGGCGCGGTGCACAACTCCGTACCACTGCACGGTGATTCGCCCTGGGTTTCGTTCCTATCGGGCGGCTTGGGAGACGGGTGTTCCCAAGGGTGTGTCGAGGCCAGCGTAGTAGTCGGCTTCGACCTCGGCGGGAGTGCGCACGTCGAGCTATCCGTGGAGGCGCTGATTGTTCCACCACCACACGTATTCAAGCGTCGCGAGTTCGACCTGCTCGACCGTGCGCCACGGGCCGCGGCGGCGGATCAGTTCGGTCTTGTAGAGCCCGTTGACGGCCTCGGCCATGGCGTTGTCGAACGAATCGCCCACGGTTCCTGTCGACGGCGTCGCACTGAGTTCCTCGATGCGGTCCGTGTAGACCACGGCGAGGTAGTTTGACCCGTGGTCGGCGTGATAGACGAGTCCGTCGAGGTTCCCGTCCGCAGCCCACGCCGCCATGTTCAACGCTTGGAGCGGCAGGATGTCGGCTTTGAGCGTCGAGGCGACGTTCCACCCGACGATGCGGCGGGAGAACACATCGGTGACGAACGCGACGTAAGCGAACCCGGACCACGTCGCGACATACGTCACGTCCGCGACCCAGAGCCTTCGGGGCGCGTCGGCGGTGAACCTGCGTTGGACGAGATCTTTCGGCTTCTCGTTCGCTGGGGCGGACTTCGTGGTGAAAACCTTCTTCGACCGCTTCACCCCGTGAACACCAGCGATCCGCATCAGCCGGCCCGTCTGATCCCGACCGATCACCCAGCCCTGCCGCCGCAGTAGCGCATGCATCTTCCGGACCCCGTAGACGCCGTAGTTCTCCGCATGCAGCCGGGTGATCTCCGGGATCAACAACTCGTCCCGCAGCTGCCGAGCTGATGCGGGACGCGCTTGCGCGGCCCGGTATCCGCGGGCGGTGAGGAACCCCACCTCGGCTTGCCGCATCACACGGCAGACGAGCTCGACCCCGAAACGATCGCGCATCTTGTCGACGAACACGATCATCTCGACGAGGGGCGGCCGAGCTCGGTCGCGAAAAACACGCTCGCTGACCGGAGGATCTCGTTCGCCTTCTCCAACTCGGAGATCTGCTTCTTCAACCGCTTGATCTCCGCCTGCGCCTCGCTCGAGGTCCCCGGCTGACGCCCCTCGTCGACGTCGAGGCGCTTCTTCCACAATCGCAGCGTCTCGGGGTTGACGCCGAGCTTGGCGGCCACATGCTTGATCGCGGCGTGATCGGTCTTGTGATCGGGGCGAGCCTCACTCAACATCCGCAGCGCGCGCTGACGAAACTCGTCCGGATACGGTCCTGGCATAACTCCATCCTCCAAAAGGAAAGGACGGAACGAAACCCAGGGCGAATCACTACCACGTTGACGAGCTGATCTCGCCCGAACCCGGCGCCGGCCGTCGGTCTTTCGAGTTCCAACTCGTGCGACGCGAGAGCTGCGGTTGCGAACCGTTCCGAGTAGCTCCCGGCTGGGACGTCTGACCCTCACCGCCGGACTCGATCGCGATCAGCAACGCCGCGAAGGACGGCATCGTCCACGCAGTGCTCGGTGATGACGCGTTGTGCTGCATCTACGACAGTCTGATAGTCGAGGGTCAGTACCGCAGAGGCGCAGGAAGAGTTCAAGGCGCTACGCCTCCAGCTTTGGGCGAACTACGCCGCCCAGCTCAGGGCCAACCTCCACAAGGGTCCTTACTCTTCCAACCGTTGCGGCAGTTGTTCCCCAACTTCCGGTGGATGCCAATGATCCGGCAGATCTCCGAGTTGTTCAGCCCTTGCCGCCACAGCTCAACGTACCGAGCCTGCTCGCCCGGCATCGGGACCGGTCCGACCATCTTCCGCGTGACCCGTTTCCTCGACAACACGACTCCTCAAAGTAGCCCGTATTGCGACGATCGTCACAACCTGCCGTGACTACACGGTCTCAGATCAATCTGGCACGCTCAACGGCGCATTGCCGTGGTCAGTCTGGTCCAGCCAACCTTGGAGAATGGTCATCCCCTGCCCAAAATACGGACTTGAAGGGTCATTGAGAAACCCGTGCTCTGAGCCCGCCACGACGCGCTCGTCCGTCGGCACGAGGGCAGTACGCAGTTGCTGCGCGAAACGCTTTCCTGAGGCGCGGAGGACGTCGTGCTCTGCATCGAGGACGAGAACGGGCGAAAGACCTGAAGGGTTCCCCTCCCCCGGAATTGCCTGAGGGTTGGCGAGGAGCGCCTCGACACCCACGTAGTTGAGCATCATCCGTGTCATCCATCTCCGCGCGGTGGCGTCAGTGACCGTGGTCAGGTATTGCCCTTCCGCGTCCGAATGGGCAGGCAGTCGTGAGTGGAAGACTCCGTAGACGAATGCCAGACCGGTGGGGATCAGGCCGCCCTCGTCGCGCATTCGGATCGCCGAGCCCGCGGCGATACACGCTCCGGCGCTGGCCCCGCCGAGAAACGCGGGGCCAGCGGCTGCCAGATCGGTGAATGCCGCCAAGACGTCATCCTGCGCGGCAGGGTAGCGACCGGGCGCCGCCCCTAACACCAACGGGGTTTCCCCGGAGAAGTCGGGCGCGAGCCGGTACTGGAGCGTCCTCACTCGCCTCCCTGAGGCGGCGAGCCGATGGGCGACGACGTTGGACTCTGGCATGTCGATATCGCCACCAGCAAACGCGCCGCCATGGATCCACAGCAACGGACTGCCTGTCGGCCGTGCAGGGAAGTAGTCGCGCACCAGCGTTGTCGTGCCCGGAACAGTGTGCGTGCGAACGGTGACTCTCAAGACTGCTTGCACCTCAGAGCAGGATCAACTCACCACACGCCGCTGTCGGGCAGTGAGGCCGTAGTACGGGAGCCGCTTGGCTGGGGTGAATCCGAGTTTGGTGGCGAGTGCGACGGAGGCGTGGTTGCTGGCTCGGCAGGACCAGACCGGAGTGATCCCGCGTTGAAGGAGGTCGTCGATCATGCGTGCGGCGACGGCTGTGGCGAGTCCTTTGCCGCGGGCATCCGGGTGGGTTTCGATGCCGATCTCGAGTTCGTCATCGAAGCGGAATGAGGTGAAGGCGAGTGCGCCACGTTTCCCGGCGTGTTCTGCACGCCATCCTCCACCGTGTTCCAGGAACTGGTCGGCGTCGTTCCAGAACTCTCTGGGTACGACTGCACCTGGCTGGGCAAAGTCGGTGCTGTCGGCGGGTACGATCGCCCATCCTTCGGGAGCCTGGCCGTGGGCGGAGTCGAAGGCTGCAGGGTCAAACCCGAAGTTGACGCGTTCATGTACTGAGGCCCGCAGCGGGGAGGCCGTCAGTTCCCGTTCCCAAGGTAGGCCAGCCCACCGTGGGTCGATCTGCAGCCACTCATCGCGATCTCGATACCGCCCGGCCTGAAGGTGAGCGACGATCTCGTCGAAGGCGGCACCCACACCCTCACCCCAGATCAGCGACATGCCGTACGGGTGCACCGCATGGTAGGCGCCGGCGTGTGACTCGGACGTGTGGAGTTGTCCTGTGACGACGCCTTCGATGACCGCCCGTGCGAACCCGACGTTGACCTCGACCTGTGCGAGCTCGGCTGCTCCCTCGCGGGCGGTCGTCTCATCCGTGGGACCTGTAAGTCGCATCAGGGGACCATATCAATCGTGTCGATGACGCCGTCGCCGTCGCCGTCGCCATGTTCGTCTTCGGCGTTGGCGAGGGCGACAGTGCGGTAGACCGCCCCGGACTGCTTCACCGTGCGGCGTTGCGTCGGGTAGTCGACGTGGACGATGCCGAACCTCTTGCGGTAACCCTCAGCCCACTCGAAGTTGTCCAGCAGCGACCAGGCGAAATAGCCCCGCAGCGGCGCTCCGGTATTGAGACAGCCCGCGGCGGCTGTGAGGTGATCCAGGAGGTAGTCGACCCGCGGCGTGTCGACGATCGACCCGTCGCTGGCTTCCTCGTCGTCCCAGGCGGATCCGTTCTCCGTGATGTAGATCGCGCCGGGTGCGTACTTCTCATGCGTCTGCGTGACGATGTCCGCGATGCCCTGCGGGTGCACCTCCCATCCCATGGCGGTGAAGACACCCGCCGGCGGGGTCTCCTTCGCACGGACAACCGGCACGCCGTCATCCGCCTGCACGACACCCCGGGCGTAGTAATTGATGCCGACGAACTCGATGGGACTCGAGATGACCTCGAGGTCGCCCTCCTGAATCGGGATCTCGGTGTCGAAGAGTTCTTCGGTGCCGGGGTGGTACTGGCCGTGCGTGATCGGGTGAAGGAAGAGCCAGTTGCGGTACAGATCGAATCGTTCTGCCGCTGCGGCGTCCTCGGGACCGGGAGTGGCGGGTTCGGCGGGCGACATGCTCAGCGCTATCCCGACGTTCCGGTCTGCGGGCAGCGCGGCACGGAGCGCCTGGGTGCCGAGGCCGTGGGCGAGCAGTGTGTGGTGCATGGCACGGACGGCATGCTCTTCGGATCGGATCCCCGGGGCGTGCACGCCGTCGAGGTGCCCTAGGAACACGTACACCCACGGCTCGTTGAGCGTCATCCAGTTCCGAACTCGATCGCCGAGACGGTCGGCGACGATGCTCGCGTACTCGGCGAATCGGTGCGCGACCGACCGATCCGCCCATCCGCCTCTCTCCTGCTGCCACTGCGGAAGGTCCCAGTGGTAGAGCGTCGCGAAGGGCTCGATACCGTTGCCGAGCAGTTCGTCGACGAGCGCGTCGTAGAAGTCCAGGCCTCGACTGTTCACAATCCCGTCGGCTGCGGGCACGATGCGGGGCCAGGCGATGGAGAACCGGTAGGCGTCCAGTCCGAGGTCGCTCATCAGGGCGACGTCGTCCCGCCAGCGGAGGTAGTGCTCGTCCGCCCGGTCCAAGGTGTCACCGTCCGCCACTGCACCGGGAACTCGGGCGAAGACGTCCCAGATGCTCGGCGTTCGCCCGTCGGCGTCGATGGATCCCTCGATCTGGGGTGCGGCGGTTGCCGCGCCCCAGACGAAGTCGGTCGGGAACCGGCGACCGACATCGGCGGCGCGGGTGCGCAGCGCGGGAGGCAGCGGCGAGATGGTCGTCATGTGGGCTCCTTCTCGTGACACGGATCAGCCGGCGTGGCCTTGGACGAACCGGGACGCGGCGATGTCGAGAAGCTCGGCATCGGGCACGAGGGGCGGGATCGAAGGGTCGTCGGAAAGGACGATGCTCTCGCTCAGACGGATGTCCCGCGAGGAGGCGCCGACCTCGATCCGGAACTCTCCGCCCTCGCGGCGCCAGAGCCCCGTCTTCCCGTCGGGGCGCACGGCGGCGGAGTCCCAGTAGGCGAAGTCACGATTCAGCAGCTCGAACCTCACACGGGTCGACTCCCCTGCCTCGATCTTGACTTTCTCGAAGCCTCGGAGTTCACGAAGCGGCCTTTGCACCTCCGCGTCCGGATCCCCGACGTACAGCTGCACGACTTCCTGCCCTGCCACGTCACCGGTGTTCGTGACGGTACAGGTGACCGTCACGCGGCCCACCTCCGCGTCAACGAGGTCGACACGCAGATCCGAGTAGCTGAACGTCGTGTAGGACAGTCCGTGGCCGAACGGGTAGCGCACCTCACGGCGGAGCGCGTCGTACCAGCGATATCCGATGAAGACGCCTTCACCGTAGAGCACGGTCCCGCGTTCGCCGAGCCAGTTCGGGAAGCCCGGGGTGTCCTCGAGTGCCAGGGGGAACGTCTCCGCGAGCTTTCCGGAGGGGTTGCTCCGCCCGAAGAGGACCTCGGCCACGGCCGATCCGACTGCTTGCCCGCCCAGCCAGGCCTCCACGATCGCGTCTACCCGGTCGTGCCACGGATCCATGGTCACGGGCGAGCCGTTCGAGAGCACGACGACCAGGCGTGCGCCGGTCTTCTCGCGCACGTCGGCCATGCGCAGGATCAGCGCGACCTGATCCGCGGGAAGCGCCAGAGTGTCCCGGTCGTTCGCCTCCTGCTCATAGGACAGAGGCAGGCCGGCGAACACCACGATGGTCTCCGCCTGCCCCGCGATCACGGCCGCCTCATCGATCAGCCGCTCCGCAGCCGCGGACAGCGGACGCTTGCCCAGATGCTGCACGGCCTCCGCAAGCTGGAGCTCTTTCGCGAGGGTTGCGGAGCGGCGGGCGACACGGGGCTTCTCCTCTTCCGTGACGACCCCGTGCGCGGCGAGGATCGCGAGGTTGTCATCCTGATAGGCGTTCTTGACCTCGTAGATGTAACCGGGCGCATAGTGCACGCGCCCGTTCGCAATCGCACGGATCGCCGCCAGCGGGGCGTCGATCCGCGTGGGATCGACGCCGGAGGATCCTCCGCCCTGGACGCGCGCATGCTCGGCGAACGCACCCACCACAGCGACAGCCCCCTCGGAGTGCTCCTCCAACGGCAACGCAGGCCCCCCGCCGCCGGGGATCGTCTCGTTGCGCAGCAGCGTCATGCTCCCGATGGCCGCCTCGCGAGCGAGCTCGTGGTGCTCTGCGGCGCGCAGGAGCCGGAGCTGCTCCGCCGTGAGGCGATCACCCGCGGCATGTCCGAGATCCATCACCGCACCGTTCACCCGGTCCGCTCCCGGGTAGGCGCGGGCCACGAGCTCCAGGACCCGGCGGGCGGCCGCGTCGACGACACCGATGTCCAGCTGTCCGTCCTGAACGGCGGCGACGATCTCCGCGTCGGTCGCGCCCTGCGTGCCCGGCATCTCGAGGTCGAGCCCCGCACGCAGCGCCGCGACCCGATCGTGCACCGCGTTCCAGTCAGACACGACGGCACCGCGATAACCCCATTCGTCGCGCAGCACCTCGGTGAGGAGCCAATGGTTCTGGGAGGCGTGCACCCCGAGGAGGCGGTTGTAGGAGCACATCACGGTCCACGGGTCGGCTTTCGTCACCACGCGTTCGAATGCGGACAGGTAGGTTTCGCGAAGGGTGCGCTCATCGGCGACGACGGAGATGCGGGTCCGCTCGATCTCCTGGTTGTTGGCGGCGAAATGCTTCAGCGAAGTGCCCACCCCGACCGCCTGGACACCGTCGACGTACGCGGCGCCAAGCTCCCCGGAGTGCACAGGGTCCTCGGAGAAGTACTCGAAGTTCCGTCCGCACAGCGGAGAGCGTTTCATGTTCACGCCGGGGCCGAGGACGACCTGAACGCCCTCCGCCCGGGCTTCCTCCCCGATCGCGGCGGCGACGCGCCGCATGAGCTGCCGGTCCCAGGACGCGCCCATCGCCGATGCGGTGGGGAACCCGGTGGCGGGCACCCAGACCATGTCGACACCGGTCTCCTTGCGCAGCCCGTGGGGTCCGTCGCCGACCTCGATCGACGGCACCCGTTGCGGCAACCCGGGCCGATCGAGGGGCTGGGTGTACCAGTCGTCGAGACCGGACAGGAGGGAGGCCTTCTCTTCAAGGGTCAACGCGGCGAGTACGGTATCGACGTCGAACGGCGGGAGAGTCATCGGAAGCAGATCTTTCAGCAGAGGAGGGGAAGCCCCTGCCGCCAGGGGGTGAGCGGCAGGGGCAGCAAAGGAAGCTGGTCAGTGCAGGGGCGGGAGGATGTCCTTCTGCCGTTCGAGGAACTCGTCGAGCATGGCCGCGGCCTTGTTGTGGGAGTCGACGATCGGGTCGAGCAGGATCGCCTGCAGAAGCTTCTGCTTGGACTGTTCGGCGTAGGCTTCGACGAGCAGCTTGTGGATGGATCCCTGCCGCTGGATCATCGCGAGGATCCCTTCGGGCAGCGGATCCATCCGCTGCGGGACGAGCACGCCATCGATGACGGTCGCCGGGACCTCCACGACCATGTCGTCCGGAAGACCCGGGATCGCTCCACGGTTGGGGACGTTCACCGCGGGCAGGTCACGCTCAACCCCGCAGGCGACCCACTCGATGATCGGGATCGCAAGCTCTTCCGAGGACTCCAGCTCACGCCCTTCGAGGGAGGCCTCCAGCGACATGAGCGTCTCATCCGTACGGCTGCCGTGGAAGGGACGATCCGTGTCGACGTTGCCGATGTGGTAGTGCCACTCCGGGGTCTCCACACCGTCACGCCACGGGCTCCCCTCGGCACGGTCATGGAAGTACTGCAACTGAGCGGGCACGAACTCGTCCGCCCAGGAGATGTACTCCCCGATGTGGTTGGCGCTGGGCGACGGCCACAGACCGAACCGCCGGAACAGGATACGAGACAGGCCGATCTCGTGCCAGTCGGACACCCAGTTCGCGTCGCGTTCGATCTCTCGGAGCCGCGGGTACAGATCCTCTCCGGTGCGGCGGTCGCGGACGGCCTGGAACCACTGGAAATGGTTGATGCCGGCCGCGGGGAGGTCCAGGTGCTCGCGGGGGATGTCCAGCAGGGCGGAAATCTGCCCCGCACCCATGAAGTAGCCGTGACAGAGACCGACGACCTTCACGGAGGTGAGCCGTGAGATCGCCTCGCACACCTTGTGCTCGGGGTTGGAGAAGTTCAGGAACAGCGCGTCCGGTGCGTGCTGTTCGATCGTCCGGGCGATCTCCAGCAGTGGACCGAACTGCCGCAGGGCGTGGAACAGCCCACCGGGTCCGCCGTTCTCGCCATAGACCTGCTTGAAGCCGTAGGCGCGCGGGATCGTGAAGTCCTGCGACCAGTAGTGGTAGCGATCCACCTCGATGGCGGTGATGATGAAAGCGGCCCCGGCGACCGCTTCGACGAGATCGGTGGTCGATGAGATCTCGACGTCGCGTCCGAGACGCGCGGCGACAGACCGTGTGTACTGTTCCATTTCGGCGAGCGGCTCGGCGGCGATGTCCATCAGAGTCAGCTCGAGGCCCTTCTCCGCGATGGGGTCGCTGAGAAGGAGGTCGCGGATCATGGTCCCGGCGAACTGGCGGCTGCCGGCACCGATCAGGGTGACTTTCATGGGGTGGCTCCTATCGGGAGGGGGTGGAGGATGCGTGCAGGTCGCGGGCGAGGACGATCGCGCCGTCGATGGGCGCCCGGTCGAGGATATGGAGTGTCACCGCCGGAGCGGTCTCGGCGAGGGCTGAGCGTAATGACTGCTGTAGGCGGGGCTGGCGTTGGATGACCGTCCCGCCGGCGACGACGGTGTCACTCGTGGTGCCGCGGGCCCGCAGCTGCGACACCAGCCGGGCCAGATCGGCGCCGGCGTGATCGATGAGAGCTTGCGCGAGTGGGGAGCCCTCGTCCGCGGCGGCGAACACCTCGGGCGCATGCCGGCCCCAGTTCTCGGCCGACTCGGCGGAACTGACCGCGAGGGCAAGCTCCGCCCGATCCTGGGCGTGGAATGCGTCCAGCAGGCGGCGTCCGAGCGGTTCGAGCGGGTCGCCGTCATCGAAACGGGCGAGCACGGCTCGGGTCGCGTCGCGGACAAGGCCCGCCGCGCTGCCTTCGTCGCCGAGCAGCCATCCCCAACCGCCTGCGGTGAGGAGCTCACCGGTGGCGTTGCGTGCGGTGGCGATCGATCCGGTTCCCACGACGACACCGATCGCAGTGACGGCTCCCATCGCGGGCCCCATCAGCTCGGAATCGTTGACGACCCGTACCGGGCCGCGGAAACGTGTCCGCAGTTCGGTCTCTAGTGCGAGGCATTGGGCGGTGCTGTCGCATCCGTGCGCCCCCACGACCACCGTTGTGTCCACGACGCTGTCACCGCCATGCGCGACGAGGAGATCGCGGAGGCCTTCCGCATCCGCGGCGAAGTCTCCGAGCGGAGCCCGCCAGGACGAAGGGACGACGACGTCCCGTCGCTCGACGCTCGAGCCGGCTGCCGCAGCGAAAGCGACGTGGGTCTTCGTCCCGCCAAGGTCGACGCCGATGACCTGGTGTCCAGATTCGGTCGGACCGGTCATGTCGTTCCTTCCATGGTGATCACCATGCTGGATCTACCCGGCGGGTACGGTCGCTGCGGCACTGTCGGCGAGCAGGGCGGCGTTGCGGCATTCGGTGACGATCGTGGCCGGCCAGTCCGGTTCGTAGGAGTGCGCGGCGGTGATGCGCGAGAATGCTTCGCGCTTGTGCTCGCCGGAGATGATCATGACGACCTCTGCTGACTGGCGGGCGATGGTGTCGACACCCACGGTGACACCGTGCCGGGGGACCATGTCGAGGTGAGCGAACTCGGGGAATGTGTCCATGTTGTCGCGGCGGGTGGCATCGCCGAGGGTGACGATGTGGGTCTTCGCGTCACGCGGGGTGCCCGGCTGGTTGAACGCCACATGGCCGTCGCTGTCGCCGGAGGCGAGCAGGAACAGGTCGATGCCGCCCGCCGCTTCGATCCTCTTGTCGAAGGCCGTGGGGTCGAGCGGGTCCGCTGTCCAGATCTCGGTCGGCGGGACCGTACCCGCGGCGTCTGCAGCCTCAACGATCGGACGCAGGATCTCTTCTTCGGCGAATCGGAGACAGGAGTAGGAGGCGGTCGGGTCAACGATGCGGTATTCGCCGTCTCCGTCGGGGAGGACGTAGTCGTCCATCATCACGATCACCAGGGCCGACAGGTCTGCCCCGGCACCGGCGCGGCGGGCGAGCGCCTCGTATACCGGAACGGCGGTGCGTCCGCTGGGGCAGCCGAGCAGGAACGGCCGTCCCTGGTGCGCGTGGATCCGGTCAAGGATCCGGTCAGCCACAGCATCGCCGATGGCCTGCGCGTCGGGGAGGATTCGGGGTGTCAGTTGCACGGTGGTGTTTCTTTCGTTGGGGCGGGGGTCCGTGAGGACTATTCCTTGATGGCGCCGGCGAGCATGCCCGAGATGAACTTCCGCTGGAAGATCACGTAGAGGATGAGCACCGGGGCGGCGACGATCAGTCCGCCGGCCGCCATGAGGTTGACCTGCGTGACGTACTTTCCCTGGAACACGCCCAGCGCGACGGTCGCGGTCTGGTTGTCGCCGTGCAGGAACACTAGGGAGAGGAAGTAGTCGTTCCAGGTCCACATGAAGTTGAGGAGGATGAGCGTGTACACGGCGGGCATGATGTTCGGCGCTGCGATCGACCACAGCATGCGGAACGCTCCCGCGCCGTCGAGTTCGGCGGATTCGAACACGGCACGCGGCAGGGTGCGGAATGCCGCTCGCATCCAGAAGATCCCGAACGGGACACCCATCGCGGTGTGGATGAGGATGACGCCCAGCAGGTTGTCGGTCAGTCCCAGGCTTCGGAACTGGTAATAGAGGGGCACGATGATGACCTCGAGGGAGATCATCATGCCGAGCAGGATCAGGGGGAAGAGGAACTTCTCCCCCAGCACGCCGAGCACTCCGAACGCGTACCCGCCCATCAGTGCGAGCAGCACGCTGAGGATCACGACGGAGGCCGTGATGATGAGGGAGACGGTCATCGACTGAGCGAACTCGGCCTGCTGCCATGCTGTGGCGAAGTTCCCCCACTGCAGATCCGTCGACGGGCGGCCTGCTCGATCGGGGCTGACGGCGGCGGCGACGAACGTGCCGACCGGCCAGAGCACGATGAGGGCCATGACGGTGAGGATTATGTAGTTCCAGGTCTTCTCCGAGCGGGAGGTCATGGTCACTCCTTTTCCGAGACGCGGGTGATGATGAGTGCGATGACGAGGCAGAGGACGGCCATGACGACGCCGATCGCTGCGGCCTGGCCCACGTTGGGGTTCACGAACGCGGCCTTGTACAACGCCACGGCGGGCGTCTGGGTCGAGGTGCCGGGGCCGCCGCGGGTGGTGATCCAGATCAGGTCGAACGCACGCAACGCACCGGTGATGGTCAGCGTCATGGCGACCGCGATCTGACCGCGGAGTCCGGGAAGGGTGACCGAGAAGAACTCCCGGACGGGACCGGCGCCGTCCATGCGCGCAGCCTCGTAAAGGTCCGGTGAGATCGAGGCGGCGCCGGAGACGAACAGCACCATGCAGAACCCGAAGGTGACCCAGGTACCGATGAGACCGACCGCGGGCAACGCCCAGGTGAAGTCGCCCAGCCAGTTCTTCGCAAACGCGTCAAGCCCGATGGCCCGGAGAGCCTCGTTGATCGGCCCTTCGGGGGCGTACATGCGCTTGAACAGCAGCGCGATGACGACACTGGTCATCACCTGGGGGAGGAAGAAGATCCAACGGTAGATCGCCATGCCCGGCTGCTTGCCCCGCGTGATCAGCGCCGCCGACATCAGGCCCAGCGCGATCGGCAACAGGGCGAAGAAGACCAACAGCACGAGGACGTTGCCGAGGGTGGAACGCAGCACCGGGTCCGTGAAGAAGTTCACGTAGTTCTGCACCCCCACCCACACGGCCGCGGTCACACCGTCCCATCTATAGAACGAATACTGGATCGACTGCACCATCGGCCACAGCACCACGGCCGCATACAGCACCAGACCCGGCGCAGCGAACAACAGGCCGGCACGCCGAGACCTGCGCCGGGCGGGGGCTTCGCGGCGGCGGCGCCGCGAAGTCGTGATCGTGCGCGTCGACGGGGAGCCGCCATCCTCCGCCGAAGCGGAGGAGGCGACTCCCGAATGTGGGATCGACATTGGTTCAGGACCCCGCGAGGAACGTGTTGCGGTCGGTATCCACGGCCTTCGTGAAGTCCTCGGGGGTGGTCTTGCCCGCCAGCAGCAGCTGCGTGTTCTGCGTCAGGGTGTCGAGCATGGTCGGCGCGGACCAGTCGAAGTACGGAACATACCCGTTGTCGGCGTCGAGGGTCTTCGCGGCGGTGGCCTCGTCCTTCTGGCTGCGGACGTCCGGGATCTTCACGTCTGCGCTGAGCATCGGGACCAGGCCGAGGTCGACCGCGTTCTGCGCCGCCTCCTTCGACATCAGGAAGTCCAGGAACGCTGCGGCCACGTCCGGGTGCTTTGACTTCGCGGAGATGATCATGGCCCCCGGGGCCGCGCCAACGCCGACCGTACCCTTGCCCGCTGCCTGGGGAAGCTGGATGTAGCCGAACTGGTTCAGCTTGTCGCCCGTGAGTCCCAGGGCGCCGGTGTAGTCGAAGCGGAACACGCCTCCCTTGCCGTCAACGAAGTCTGCAAGGGAGGTCTGGTAGTCGATGCCCTCGAAGTTCGGGGTCAGCCAGCCGTTCTTGTTCCAGTCCTGCAGGGTGGTCGCGGCCTTAGTCAGCCCGGTCTGCTCCGCGGTGACCTTCTTGCTCCCGTAGACGAAGTCGTTGATGTCGCTCTCTTTGCCGTACACCGACTGCAGGCCCAGCAGCGCCGCCGTGTTGCCGTCGAGACCGCTGTAGCTGAACGGCACCTCGCCCGCAGCCTTGACCTTAGCTGCCGCCTTTTCCAGCTCGTCCACAGTCTTCGGCGCGTCGATACCCAGCGCCTTCAGCTTGTCGGCGTTGTAGTAGACGCCGATCAGCGAGGTGCGCGCGACCGGCGTCGCGAACCAAGCCCCCGAACCGATAGTCGTGAAGTCGGTGGTGAACTCGTTCTGGCGGGCAATCGTGCTGGGGACCTTGTCCTTCCAGCCGTAAAGATCCGCGTACGGGTCCAAGTTCAGCACCAGATGCCCCTTGGCGAGAGTGCCCAGGGAGGACCACCCGTTGTTCGCCGAGGCGATGTCCGGGCCGCTTGAGTCCTGCAACTGCAGGTTCAGGGTGCTGGTGAGCTGCCCCCAGTCCTCACGAGTCCGCTCGATCTTCACGTTCGGGTACTTCTTCTCGAACTCGTCGACCGCCTTGACGATCCACTTCTCTTCCGCGGAACCCCAGAAATCGGACAACTTCAGCGTGACGTTGCCCGCACCGGCGACGTCCTTGGAAACCCCCGAGGGCGCAGCCGACGCCGAACCACCACCACCGCCCGGAGCGCAGGCAGCCAGACTGAGGGCTGCGATCAAGCTCGTCGCGACCGCGAATGCGATGCGCGTCTTCCTACGTGCGGACATATCTCACTCCGTTGTGGTCAGGGAACTGCAAGTGGTCGGGTTGCTGCGGCGCCTTTCGAGGCCCCGTCGTGTGGAACGCTACCATTCGTGAACCAGATAAACCAGTACAAGGCCCATTTGGAGCAATGGTTCGCCCAGTTGGTGCGTGTGGTATGGTGTGGCCGTGAATCTTCCGGCAGCAGCACGTCATGCATACGAACAGCTCATCGGCGAGCTGGAGACCGGGCTTTTCCCGCCTGGAACGCGGCTCCCCGGCGAGCGAGAGCTTTCCGCCCGCTTCCACGTCAGCCGGGCAACACTGCGCGTCGCGCTTTCCGCGCTTGAAACCGAAGAACGGTTGCAGCGTTCCGCGCAGCGTGGGTGGTTCGTGCCCGCGCAAGTGATCGGCGAGCCCCCAAGCACCCTGCAGTCCTTCACAGAGATGGCACGGGCGCGGGGTCTCCAACCAACAGCTCAGGTCCTCGCGCAGAACGTGCGGCCGGCAACCCTGGACGAGTCCGAGCGATTGCGGGTCGCACCGACCGCGCCAGTCATCCAAATCGATCGTCTTCGCAGCATGGACGGGATGCCAGTCTGCTTCGACGTCGTCGTCGTCCCGATGCAACGCGCGGAAGCCTTAGCCACCGCGGACCTCACCGATGCGTCACTCTATGAGGCGCTGCAGCAGCTCTGCGGGCTCACGGTCCACCGCAGCGCGTACACGGTCATGGCATCTGTGGCAGACCCCGCATTGGCCAAAATGCTCGGAACATCCATCGGCTCCCCCGTCCTCGTCGGCGAAGAGACCGCGTACGCCTCCGACGGCACGCCGATCCTCGTTGGCGTGAACCGCTACCGCGGCGACGCCTACCGCTTCGAAGCGGATCTCTACCGACGCACCTGAAAACTTGCAACGATCACAGACCGACGATGCGCCGAAGGACTCCTCATGGATAATGTCCTGTCCTTCGGCGATCAAAGACCTGACGATGCGCATCGTTTCAGTCGAATGCCGGCGGATCGGGATGCCATACAGCGTCCGCTGCCCAACCTGAGCAACACACTTAACCTCAGCTCGAAACTGCAGCCCTCGTCCGTCCGCCTCCGCCCGGCGAACCAGCTCAACATCGAGAAGTGTCCACAATCTCAGTTGTTCGTCGCTGAAGGGCATGGTCTGGGTCGAATCTCGATCGGCAGGGCCGCCGTTCTTGCAAACGACAGGCAAGAGTGAAGAGCACCGGCGACCAAGCACCGCAAGACCCGGCGGGAGCCTCTTCACAGGTGCTGATGACAACGCTCGAAGCGATTCGTACACTGCCAACCAATCGCACGGCGGTTCCCTACCTCAAGATCGTGCATGTCATGAGTGGCGCCGTCCGAGTCGAGAGTGCGCAGGGTTCACGCCGGCTCCTGCCCGGGATGGCCTACGCACTCGGCAGCGGGCGGTGGTGCCGACTCGTTCCCAGTTCGCAGGTCCGGATCTGGACGGTCTACGCCAATGAACGATTCATGCGCTCCCAGATGGCATGGTTTCTGCCCGCACGAAACCGGGTCCGCGCCGGGCTCCATCCCGACGATTGGGATGGGAACCCGTTGGTCTTCACTTTCACCATGCCCACGGTGCGTAGATTGGAACCAATCTGGCGCCAGTTAAGCGTGATGCGTGACGACGCCTCTCCGCCCGAAGCCAGGGCTGCCCGCACGACAGAGCTTCTGGCGAAGTGGACACACGAAGTACTTCCCGCCTTCCTCGCCCCTGAACGCTCCGGCCGGCCTCTCCCCCCACGCC
>NZ_JYIT01000045.1 GCF_000956545.1 Microbacterium azadirachtae | reverse complement strand
GCCCACGGTGCGCCCGGGTAGGCGACGGTGGGGGCGATCTTGGTGAGCGTGTCGTACTCCTGCTTCGTGAGGCCGGAGATCGTGCCGATCGACGCCGTGTGGAACGCGTTCTTCCAGCCGGACGGATCCACCGACCAGGCGGCAGTGCTCTCCCGGGTGCCGACCACGCTCACGGGACTGCTCGTCGGTGCAGCGCTGGGCATGGGCGGTGCGCTCATGCAGGGCATGGCCCGCAACCCCCTGGCCGACCCCGGTCTGCTCGGCGTGAACGCCGGAGCATCGCTGTTCGTCGTGCTCGGGATGACACTGCTCGGCTGGCAGGCGCCGCTCGCGATCGTGTGGTGCGCGCTGGCCGGAGCCGCCGTGGCGGTCGTCATCGGCTACGGCGCCGCGGCGGCGAGTCCGGGGGGTGCCACGCCGGTCACCCTGGCACTCGCCGGCGCCGCGGTCACGGCGATCGCGACGGCGGTGATCACCGGGATCCTCATCGTCGACGAGTCGACGCTGGAGAGCTTCCGCTTCTGGCAGGTCGGATCCCTCACCGCCGCCTCGTTCTCCTCGCTCGCGCAACTGGGCGGATTCCTCGCCCTCGGAGCCGTGCTGGCCGTCGCATGCGCCGGGCGTCTGAACGCCCTCGCGCTCGGCGACGACGTCGCGCGCGGTCTCGGCGTGCGCGTCGGCGCTGCACGGATCACCGCGGTCGTCGCGGTGGTGCTGCTGTGCGGTGCCGCCACCGCGCTCGCCGGCCCGATCGCGTTCGTCGGGCTCGCGGTGCCGCACGCCGTGCGCTTCCTCGTCGGAGCCGACTACCGCTGGATCGTGCCGCTCTCCGCGGCGGGAGGGGCGACGTTCCTGCTCGTCTGCGACGTGATCGGACGCCTCCTCGCGCGCCCCGGAGTGCTCGAGGTGGGCATCGTCACCGGCCTCATCGGCGCTCCGATCTTCATCGTGCTGCTGCGACGGCGCAAGGCGGTGGGTCTGTGACCGCCGCCGGCACCGCACGCCTCCGCTCGGCCGACGCCCTGCGCGTCGCCCGCCGGCACGGCCGCAGACGCGACGCCGTGCTGGTGACGGCGCTCGCCGTCACCGCGGTCGTGCTGTTCGCGTCCGGACTCGTGTTCGGAGCGAAGATCCTGGCCCTGTCCGACGTGCTGCGTGCACTCGCCGGGCAGACCGTGCCGGGCGTGAGCTTCGCCGTGGTCGAGCTGCGCCTGCCCCGCGCGGTCGGCGCGCTGCTGGCCGGAGCGGCGTTCGGCCTCGGCGGCATGCTGTTCCAGACCCTGCTGCGCAACGTGCTCGCGAGCCCCGACGTGATCGGCATCAGCACCGGATCCAGCGCCGCGGCGGTCACGGCGATCTCGTTCTTCGGCGCCTCGGGACTCGTCGTCTCCGGCGCCGCGATCGCCGGCGGCCTGCTCACCGCGCTGCTGATCTGGGCGCTCGCCTATCGTCGCGGCCTGTCGGGCCTGCGGTTCGTGCTGGTCGGCATCGCCGTCGCGGCCGCCCTGCAGGCCGTCATCGGCTATGTCCTGACCCGCGCCGACATCAAGGCCGCCGAGCAGGCGACCGTCTGGATGGCCGGATCGCTCAGCCGCAGCCTGTGGGACCAGCTCGGCCCCACCGCCCCCGCGCTCGTCGCACTGCTCGCGATCGCACTGCTCGGGGCCCGCACCCTGCCCGTGCTCCGCCTCGGCGACGACTCGGCCACCGCCCTGGGCGCGCGACCCGCGCGGAGCCGGATCCTGCTGACCCTGTGCGCCGTGCTGCTCATCGCGGTCGCGACCTCGCTGACCGGCCCGATCTCATTCGTCGCGTTCCTCGCCGGTCCGATCGCGCTGCGGCTGGTGAAGCGCGATTCGGCGCTCGCGCCGGCCTCCGCGCTGATCGGCGCGATCATCGTGCTCGCCGCCGACCTGGTCGGCCAGCACCTGTTCCCCCTCACGCTGCCGGTCGGCGTGATCACCGGCGCGATCGGCGCGCCGTTCCTGCTGTGGCTCCTGATGAGAGGACGCACGCGCGCATGACGCACACCCTGGAAGCACGGAACCTGACCGTCGGGTACGACGCGGATCCCGTCATCGACGGCCTCGACCTGGCGCTGCCCACGTCGGGCATCACGATGATCGTCGGCGGCAACGGCTGCGGCAAGTCGACGCTGCTGCGCACCCTCGCCCGGCTCCTGAAGCCGCGGACCGGATCCGTGCTGCTGGACGGATCCGCGATCGCACAGCGGCCCACCAAGGAGGTCGCCCGCATCGTGGGCCTGCTTCCGCAGGCTCCGGTCGCCCCCGACGGGATCAGCGTCGCCGACCTCGTCGACCGCGGTCGCACCCCGCACCGCGGATGGCTCGGCGGGCGCGATCGGCGGGACGACGAGGTGGTCGCCGACGCCCTGCACGTCACCGGCATGGCCGAGTTCGCCGAGCGCACGATCGACGAGCTCTCCGGCGGTCAGCGGCAGCGCGCGTGGGTCGCGATGGCGCTCGCTCAGGAGCCCGACATCCTGCTGCTGGACGAGCCGACGACCTACCTCGACCTCGCGCACCAGGTGGAGCTGCTGCAGCTGCTGGTGCGGCTCTCGCGGGAACGAGGCACCCAGGTGGTCGTGGTCATGCACGAGCTGAACCTGGCGACGCGCTACGCCGATCACCTCATCGCGATGCGCGACGGCCGCGTGGTGGCCGAGGGCGCACCCGGCGATGTCGTCACCGTCGAGCTGCTCCGCGACGTGTTCGATCTGGAGGCGGTCGTCGTGCCGGATCCGATCGCCGGCACCCCGATGATCGTCCCCGTGGACGTGCACCGGGCCTGACGCCGGGCGGCCCGGGGGCTGGTCGGTTCCCGCGCGTCGTCCGGGCCGCGCCGCACCCGGCGCACCGGTCTGCCTAGGATCGACACCATGCGCACGCACCACGTCGACGTCAAGGGGCGCCCGGTCGACGGGCAGACCCGCTGCGTGCACTATCGGACCGAGCTCGACGTCGTGGCGATCCGGTTCTCCTGCTGCGGGGAGTACTACCCGTGCCACCTCTGTCATGCCGAGACCGCCGACCATCCGGCGCGGCCGTGGCCGCTGGCGGAGCAGCGCGGGGCGAAAGCCGTGCTGTGCGGGGTGTGCGGCCACGAGCTCGAGATCCGGGAGTATCTCGGGGTCACGGCCTGCCCGCGCTGCGCCGCCGGCTTCAACCCGCGCTGCGCTCTGCACGCCGACCTGTACTTCGAGGTCGCGCGCGACGGATCCTGACGCCTGCTCACCGGCCGCGGGATGTGACCCGATGCACGACGGACACAACGCAGGAGAATCGGCTGCCCCTGGCACTTCAGCCCTTCAGCCCTTCAGCCCGGAATGGGCCAGCCCCTCGACGAACTGCCGCTGCGCGATCAGGAACACCACGAGCACCGGCACGACGGTCATGGTCGCCGCCGCGAGCTGGGTGTTCCACATCTCGCCGCCGTACGCGTCGGTGTAGCGGGTAAGCGCCTGGGGCAGGGTGAACAGGTCCGGCGAGGTCAGGTAGACGGTCGGCTCGAGGTAGAGGTTCCACGAGGCGAGGAACGTGAGGATCGCGACGGCGGACAGGGCGGGCTTCGCCAACGGCAGGCAGATCCGCCACCAGATCGCCAGCCGGCCGAGCCCGTCGAGCCGTGCCGCCTCCTCCAGTTCGACCGGCAGCGCGATGAAGAACTGCCGCATGATGAAGGTCGCCAGCACGCACGGCGCGGCGAGCGCGGTCACGAGGATCAGCGGCCAGTGCGTGTTGATCAGCCCCACGCCCTTGAACATCTGGAAGAGGGGGACGATCGTCACCTCGCCCGGCACGAGCAGCCCCACGAGCACGACCAGGAAGAGCACGTTCTGCCCGGGGAAGCGCAGCCTCGCGAACGCGTAGCCGGCCAGGCTCGACACCAGCAGCACGATGAGGGTCACCACCACGGCGATGTAGACGCTGTTCGCATACTGACGCGCGAAGGGCTGGAAGCCGAAGGCCTGCACGTAGGCGTCCCAGGTCGGCGACGCGGTGAAGATCGAAGGCGGCGAGGCGAAGATCTGGTCGAGCGGCTTGAACGAGGAGGCGATCATCCAGATCGTCGGCACGATGAACGGCACCGCCATCACGGCGAGCGCGACGTAGAGCACGATCCGTCGGGCGACGGCGCCCCGGGGCCGTCGAACGCCCGTGGGAGGGGCCGTCGGCACCGGGATTCGCGAACCAGAGGCGAGGAGCGTGTCAGCGCTCATAGAAGACCCACTTCCTTCGGAGCTGCCACTGCAGCACGGTGAGCAGCATCACGAAGGTGAGCAGCATCAGCGCGAGGGTCGAGCCGTATCCGATGTTGTTGAATGTGAACGCCTGCTGGAAGACGTAGTAGACGAGCACCGTCGTCGAGAGAGCGGGGCCGCCCTCGGTCAGCACCGCGATCTGCGCGAACGCCTGCAGGGCGCCGACGATCGTGATGATGCTCGTGAGCAGCAGCGTCGGCGAGATGAGCGGCAGCGTGATGCGCGTGAAGATCGTGCGGCTTCCGGCGCCGTCGATGCGCGCCGCCTCGTAGAGCTCGCTCGGAACCCCCTGCAGCGCGGAGAGGAACAGGACCATGTTCACGCCGACACTGCGGATGACCTGCGTGACGATCACGGCCCCCATCGCCGTCGGGCCCTCCTGCAGCCAGTTGGGTCCATGGATCCCGAACTGGGCGAGCACGGCGTTGATCCCGCCGTTGTCCTGGAGCAGGAATCCCCAGACGAGGGTCCAGGCGACCACCGAGATGACCACCGGGGAGAAGAACAGCGTGCGGAAGAACGTGACGCCGCGGAACCGGCGGTTGAGCATCACCGCAAGGCCCAGCCCGAGCGCGATGTTGAGCACCACCACCCCGAGCGAGAAGACCGCGGTGGCGCCCAGCACGCTCGGGAGCTGCGGATCGGCGGCGAGCGCCGCGTAGTTCGCCCCTCCGACGAAGCTGAGCCGGCCGGTGAAGATGTTCCACTTGTTCAGGCTGTAGACGATCGCGAGACCCACGGGGACGAGCACGAACAGCACCACGCCGATCACCTGGGGCGCGATGAAGAGGTATCCCGCGGCGGCGTCCCGGCGCCGCATGGTCCAGAACCGCCGGGCGCGCCGGCGCACCGGATCCTCGTCGCCGGGAGCCCGGGAGGCGGTGGTGACCGCCTCCCGGGGCAGGGTGGAGCCGGCAGTCATCGTCACTTCGCCAGGAGCGGGGAGATCGCCGAGCAGACGGATCCCAGCACCTTCTCGACGTCCGCGTCGGGCTTCCACATCGCGTCGAGGGCGGTCTTGCCCTTCTGCGCGATCTCGGCCGGGCTGGTGTGGTTCGGCAGGGTGACGGCGCCGGGGATCTGATCCACGACCACGCTCTGAAGCTGCTCAGCGGTGAGCTTCGTGTTGTTCGCGGCGAGCTTCTCGCCGGTCAGCAGCGACTTGCGCGCCGAGGGGAAGAACTGCGACAGCTTAGCGCTGTTCTCCGGGCCGGTCAGATAGGCGAGGAAGGAGCTCGCCTCCTGGGGGTGCGCGCTCGTGCGGAGGACGCCCATGCCGGCCTGCCCGATCACCGAGTACGTGCCGGCGGGCCCTGCAGGGAGAGGCACGACGTCGTATCCGAAACTGCCGGTGAGCAGGGAGGCGCGCGAGACCTGCGCGACGGTGAACGCGGAGTCGCCCGCGAAGAAGTCGGCCTTGGTACCGGGGCCGGGCATCGCGGAGTGCTTATAGACGGCGTCGTGCAGGAAGGTGAACGCACCGACCATCTTGTCGTCATCGAAGGTGCACTTCGTGCCGTCTGCGTTCCAGGCGCTCGCGCCCCACCCTGTCCACACCGTGGCGAGGGTGTTCCAGGCGGAGAAGTCGAAGTCCCGGATCACGAATCCGGCCTTCCCCGTCGCAGCGTTGACCGCCGCCCCGATCGTCGACACCTGGTCCCACGTCAGACCCTCGGCGGGCAGGGATTGTCCGGCGGCGGCGAGGAGGTCCTTGTTCACGTAGAGCGCGTAGGGCGAGTTGGAGAAAGGATAGGCGTACAGCTGACCGTCTCGGCTGAACTCCGCGGTCGCGCTGGGCAGCAGGTCGTCGTACCGCCAGCCTTTCGTGTCCTTGAGCACCGGGGTGAGCGGGAGCAGCGCGTCGGAGGCGATGAGGTCCTTCGACAGATCGCCCATCCACGCGAGATCCGGAGCGTTCCCTCCGGCGATCTGCGTGGTCAGAGTCGTGTTGTAGTCGGCGAACGGAAGGCTCTCGAAGGTGATGGACTTGATCTCGGGGTGCGTCGCCTTGTAGCTGTCGGCGATCGATGCGAACAGGGCGAGCTGGGCCTCGTTCGAGGTCCACACGGTCATCCTGAGCGCCACGCTGTTCGGAGCGGCGGTGGTGGGGGCGGCAGTGCCGGGGGTGGCGCTGCATCCGGCGAGCGCGACGATCGCGGCCGTTGCCAGGGCAGCAGCGCCGGCCAGCTTCTTTGCTGTGTTCATGGGGGGCTTTCTTGTTGGGAGGGTGACTCGCTAGTAGCCGAGGATCTCCGGCCAGTGGAGCTCGATGCCCGACTCGACGAGCCGGCTCTGGAACCGCTGTCGCAGTCCGGGATCCGAGAGCACGTGTCTCGGAAGCGTGGATTCGTCGATGCAGAAGCTCGCGAGCTCGCCCGCGGACTCCCCGATGTTCCATTCGACGGGGTGGAGCCGGTAGGCCCCGTTGGTGATGTGGGTGGTGCCGATGTTCTTCGCCGCAGGGATGAGGTTGCGGGTGCGCACCGGCACGAGCGCACCGAGGGGGATCTCGAACGGCGCGCACTCGACGTCGATGTAGTTGTCGCCGCCCGTCGAGGGGTGCAGATCGATCCGGTACATCCCGATGCCGACCGAGTCGGGGAACGTCGCCGGTCCGGCGTGACCGCGGGACGCGACGGAGATGTCCTGCTCGACCACTGTGGTGACCGCCCGGATGCGACGGGACTCACGGATGTAGGGTGCCTGCGCGAACCCGTCCTGTGTGCCGGTCTGATCGCCTCGCGGGCGCAGCCCGGGCCAGCCCTGACCGCCGTCGGGGCGCGGTGCCTCGGTCTGCAGCCAGTACAGGTAGGAGCGGGAGAGCTCCTTCGCAGCCGCGCGGTGCACCTCGGCATCGGGATCGTCGAAGACGGATCCGTCGAGGTAGTCCAGCATCGGCCAGTTCGCCACGACGATGTCGCTCTCGTACGCACCGGGCTGGAAGTTCTGGCGGGCGATGATCCGGCGGAACTCCCAGAGGTCGAGGTCGCCCGGATCCTCCCGGGGATCCCCCTGCTCCGCACGCTCGGCCCCGTAGGGCGGGTTGACGTGGAGCGTGCGCGACTCGGGCTCGAGCGTGCGCGGCTGCGGCGCCGTGAACGAGAGCAGCCGGTCGCCCCAGAACGCCGGGGCGTAGTCGCGCCAGTAGTCGTAGCCCTCCGGCCGCTCGATCGTGAAGTCGGCGCCTTCGACGTGGTCGAAGACGAAGCACCACGAGATCGCCTGCAGATTGCCGGGATCCGCCTGCTCGGGCGCGCTCGGCTCCCCCGTCTCGGTGCGCGCCTCCGCGCCGGCGACGTACTCCGTCCCGGTCAACGGGAGGAGCTCGCCCGTCTCCGTGGCGTCGAGCACGAACGGTGCGGAGACGCGCACCGCGGTGCCGTCGTGGACATGGCGGAGGGTCACGGATGAGACGACGTCCTCGGCCACCGCGGCCGCCGCCGGCACGTAGGGCTGCAGAACGGTGAGCCGCCCGCTGGAGAGGTGAGGAGCGAGCTGCTGTTCGATGACGGCGACGGCGACTCTCGGCTCATGGCAGAGCCTGCTCACGCGTCCGAGCCCGGGGTTGAGCCTCAGGTCGCGCCGTGCGGCCTCGGTGAGCGGGTAGAACGCGCGGTAGTGGTCGCGAATGCCCTCGCGCAGCGCGCGGTACCGGGCGGTGACGCCGAACTGCTCGACCCAGATGTGCTCGTCGGGGGGAACCGCCTGAGACGTGAGCTGGCCGCCCAGCCAGATGTGCTCCTCGGAGAGGATCACGCGCTTGCCCCGGCCGAGCGCCGCCAGAGCGGCGGCGACGCCGCCGAGCCCGCCTCCGATGATCGCGACGTCGGCGTGGAGCTCCCTCATGCGTCGGCCCGACGCGCCACCAGCGTCTCGCCGGGTTCGAGGGATCCCTGCAGAAGACGCTGCCGATCGATCGTGTCCGCCCGCTCGGGGTCGGCGGCGATCAGCTCCCTCAGCAGGCCCAGCGCCTCGAAGGCGATGCGCTGACGGGGGGTGTGGAATCCGGAGAGGCGAAGCCCCTTGACGGTGTGACTCTGCACCTCGCCGAGCGCGGCGATCGAGACCTCGATCGGCAGCGCGACGCCCTGCCGATCGAGGGCGAGCGCCAGGTCTTCCGCGGCGAAGGCGTCTTCGGCGACCACGAGCGTGGCACCGCTCTCGACGATCGTCCGGGCGGTCGCCGCCGGATCCCCGCCGACGTCGGGCAGCGAGCGGAAGGACAGCGGACCGCGCGCGCCTGCCGCCTCGATCTCGGCGAGCCGGTCGCGGGACGACGGAGTGTCCCGATCGCCGTGCACGTACACCGCGGACGTGTGACCCAGCTCGACTGCCCGGGCGATCAGGTCACGGGTCAGAGCACGGTAGTCGATCCCGACGTAGGGCACGCCCTCGGCCTCGTCGCGTCGTCCGACGGCGACGAACGGGAAGCCCTCGCTGACCAGACGGGCGAGCTCCTCCCCGTCCATGTGCTGGCCGAGCAGGATGCAGCCGTCGGCGAGGCGCAGCCGCGTGTTCCGGTGGAACAGGCGGCGCGATCCGTTCTCGACCGGCGAGCTCGTGAAGAACAGGAGGTCGCAGTCGTACTGCTCGGCGGCGCGCTCGATCCCGTTGAGCAGCGGTCCGTAGAAGTCCATGCTCTCGGCGGTCAGTGCGGACTCATAGGTGAAGACGCCGAGGATCTTGTTGTCGAGCCCCGCGAGCCTGCGCGCGGCGGGATCGGCCACGTACGTCGTCTGCTCGATTGCGCGACGCACGCGCTCCCTCGTCGCTTCGGGGATGCGCACGTTCGTGCCGTCCCGGTCGTTGAGCACGAGAGACACCGTCGTCTGGCTGACCCCGGCGATCCGTGCGATCTCCTTCTGGGTCGGCTTGCCCGTCTTCCCCGACATGTGCGTCCTCCGCGTCTGATAATGCCTATCACCAAGGCGATGCCCCGACGGTAATACGTATCTTCACAAAGCGCAAGTCTTCTTGACTTCGGCGCATGGGGTGGATCAAACTTGGCCTCGTTCGCGCGCTAATGCGCATTATCACGATCAAGGGAGATCCGATGACGAAACCGACCGACGCCGGCGCGGGCTTCACACGCCGAGGATTCCTCGGCGCCACCTTCGCCGCGGGAGCGCTGCTCGTCGCCGCACAGAGCCCGGTCCGCGCGCACGCGGCCGCGGGCGACCTGACCCTCACCGCCGACGGGATCAGCCTCGTCGCCAGCCCCGGCGGCCGCGTCGCGATCAAGGACGGCTCCGGCACCATCCGCCTCCAGGGCTCCAAGTTCCAGACCAAGGACACCGCGACGGGGATCCAGGTGTCGACGGGAGGAACGCCCACGCTCGTGACGCTCGCCGACGGCAGCCCCGCCATCCGGATGGACTACGTGATGCCCGCCGCGGCCGGGCCGATCGCGGTGCACGGCCTCTTCTCGATCGGCGCCCGTCATGTGCGCCTCGAGTGGCATGCCTCGGGTTCCAGCACCTTCACCCCGGAGGGCTTCCTGTTCAGCCGCGCGATCCTCTCGGCGACCGAGCCGGACGGCTATGTCGCCCTCACCGAGTGGAAGAGGGACACCGCCGGCGGGATCCCCTTCGAGGACGCGGTCGGCGTCGCGCACACCTCTGCCTGGGGCGCCCTGCACGGGCTGCTGATCCTCGACCGCTCCCGTCAGGCCTGGACGAACTCCACCTGGGTGCACGCTCCCGGGACAGTGCAGCCCGACGGCAGCGTCGTGAGCCGCGCGGACTTCTTCTTCAGCGACAAGCGGCCCTCGGCGGTCGCCTCGATCGGCACGGCGCAGGATCTCGGCATCGAGGTCTGGACGGACCGACCCTTCGGGCTGTGGACGACGGCTGGGCAGCAACTCACGATCTCCGCCCAGGTCGCCAACGGCGCGACGACCGATCGCGCCGTCGACCTGGTCTGGTGGGCGCGCGACTTCAACGGGACCCTGCTGGCGAGCCAGACCGTCGCCGTGGTCGTCCCGGCCGCCGGAACCCTCGACCACGCCTTCACCCTGACCGCACCGGGATCCGGTTTCGTCGTCACTGAGATCGCGGCGGTCTCCGGCGCCCTCGAGGCGTTCGCCCGCACGAACCTCGCGGCGATCCCGCCCCGGGATCACGCCGCGGCGTCGGACAGCATGTTCGGCATGGCCAACTACCCGTGGCTCCAGGTGCCGTCGGCCACCGCGCTGCTCGATCTCTGGCAGGGCATCGGCGTCGACCGGGTGCGGATCTCGTACGACGGAGGTCCCGGGCTGCCGCCCTCCGCCTTCGACGCGCGCGGCATGTCGCACAACATCGAGCTGCAGCCCTCGCTGACCGCCACCGCCGCCGAGGCGACGGCCTGGGCAGCCGCCAACACGGCCACCGCCGTCGCGGCCGGGGCCGAGTACTTCGAAGTCGGCAACGAGCTGAACCGGCCCTTCAACACCGGCACCGCTGCACAGGCGTACATCGACAAGGCGCTTCGTCCCGTGCACGACCGCGTGGTCGCCACCGGAGCGTCCCTGAAGCTGCTGAACAACGGGCTCGCCGGAATGGACGAGCCCTGGGTGCAGAACTTCCACGCCGGCGGCGGCTGGGATCTCATCGACGGCATCGCGTTCCATCCCGGCCGCGGCAACTTCACCCCCGACTACGATCCGCAAGGCCCCGTGGACGCCGGCGCGAACGGCACCTACTGGAACTTCCTCGGGGGCCTCCGACGGCTCAAGGCCCTCATCGCGCAATACGGGCCGAAGGAGATCTGGATGACCGAGGCCTACGCCTGCACCAAGCCCAACGCGTGGTGGTACGACACCTACCGGCACGCGGCGGAGAACGTGTTCCTGAGTCTCGCGCTCGCGAAGGCCGAGGGCGTCCGCTGCGTGTGCTGGTACCAGTTCCACGACAGCGTCCTCGGCAACCCCCAGGTCGCGAACCCGAACGACGCCGAGTACCACTACGGCCTGGTGAACCGCGACACCAGTGCGAAGCCGTCGCTGCTCGCCTACGCGAACGCGGCGCACCTGCTCGATCGCGCGACGTTCGTGCGCTGGCTCACCTTCGCGGACACGCAGAACAAGGGCCTCCTCTTCGACACCCCCGACGGCGAGGTCGCCGTGCTGTGGAACCGCGCCGACGGCTACATCCTGAACGCCGACCACGACCCTGCGAGCAGCACGTTCCCCGCGCCTGAGCTGTGGCTGGATCCCTGGCCGACCAAGACCGCGCTGACGATCCCGGCGAACGGTGCGGGCGTCACCCAGATCGACTGCATCGGACAGCAGACGTCCCTCGGCGTCGCCGCGGGAACGGTGACCCTCACCCTCGACGGCGCCCCCCGCATCTACCGAGGCCTCGACTGCAGTGGACTGTGACCCCGTCACGAGGCCGCCGTATCCCTCGGCCGCCGAGCCCGCCGACCAGGAAACCTCAGCCGACGGAGCGGGTCATGCCCCGCCGGCGGATCGCGGCAGCGTCCGGCGCACGGATCGCGTACCTGCGAGCACGACCAGCCCGAGCAGCGCGGCCGCGCTCACCAGGGCCAGCACGAGGCCGCCCGGCGCGCGATCCCCACCCGAGACGTTGTAGCCGTCGGCGAGCGACATGCCGATGCCGAACGAGCTCGCCCAGTACGCCGGCAGCCCCATGATCAGCAGCCCGAGGTAGGCGATGACGACTCCGGCGCCGCGAATCGCACCGGTGATCACGAAGACGAGCAGCAGGACCGAGAGCGCGATCCCGATCCCGGCGGCGACCAGCGGGAAGGCGGGATTCAGCGCTTCACCCGCCGATGCGAGGTGGGCGTGGACGCCCGCGAGGGACTGCCCCTGCGCCGCCGCCATGGGATTCCAGACGAGGATCTGCAGCCCCAGGACCACCGCGTAGGCGCAACCGAGAACGGTCCCGACGATCGCGGTCCAGATCGATCCGCTCATGGCGCGAGTATCGCATGGCGGGCTGGAGCAGTGCCGGATCCGGATCCCCGCGGGATCCTCA
This sequence comes from Microbacterium azadirachtae, assembly GCF_000956545.1. Classification (GTDB taxonomy): domain Bacteria; phylum Actinomycetota; class Actinomycetes; order Actinomycetales; family Microbacteriaceae; genus Microbacterium; species Microbacterium azadirachtae. The sequence goes on along the minus strand of NZ_JYIT01000045.1, from coordinate 12,315 downwards.
GGGGCGGGTGAGCTCCTCGAGCACCTCGACCACGTGGCGGTACCGCTTGCCGGTGGCGCGGCTCATGCCCAGCTCGCAGGTGCGGTTCGCCGAGACGAACGCGTCGAAGCCGCCGCGCTCCTCGTCCGCCGCCGCGATCTCGGCCGCCTCCACCGCCGTGGCGCTCGCGGTCAGCTCGGGGTGCAGCATGCCGCGATCGCCGGCGAAGGCGCAGCATCCCCAGCCGTCCGGCACGTACACCTCGTCGGCGACCGCCTCGGCGAGCGCACGCAGCGCCCCGGTGGCGCCGAGCTGCGTGGTCGAGCAGGTCGGATGCACCGCGATGGATCCGATCCGCTCCCGCACCTCGAGCCGCGGCAGCGCCTCCCGGGCGAGGAACGTCGTCGCGTCCTCGATCCGCAGCGCACCGTACTCCGGGTGCTCCGCCGCCGCCTTCGCGAGCATGACGTGCAATCCCTCGGTGCACGAAGCCGCGTCGCAGACGATCGGCAGCGCACCCTCCCGGCTGGCCCGCCACAGGGCCGGCAGCACACGCTCGGTCATCGTGGCGTATCCGTCGAGCTGGCCCTTCGACTTCCAGGGGGTGCCGCAGCACAGCGCCCCGGCGTCCGGCGGCACGCTGTAGGCGATCCCCGCCCGCTCCAGCAGCAGACGCACCGCCTCCCGGGAGCCCTCCCCGTGCACGCCGTCGGGATCCTGCTCCGCGCCGAACATCGTGCCGATGCAGGATCCGAACAGCACCGCCTGGGCATCGGCCGGATCCGTCGCGGCGAGCGCACGCGTGCCGCCGTCCGGCAGCCCTCCGTCGTAGAGCGGCACCGTGTCGGCGCCGAGCACGGCGCGGCCGGCGCGGGTGACGGCGGTGACGAGCGGCGCCGGGAGCGCCTTGGCCACGTTCAGCGCGAGTCCGCCGCCGCGGGTGACCGCACCCCACCCCTTGGCAGCCGCGTTCCACACGCCTTCCTCGAACCGGCCCGCCTCCTCGGCGCGCAGCCGGCGCACGAGATCGCCGGTGTTGATGTCGACGGGGCAGGCCGTGCCGCACATGCCGTCCACGGCGCAGGTCTGCACCGCGTCGTAGTCGTAGTCGCGGGTGATCTCGGCCGCGGTTCCGGTGTCGCCGCGGTGCAGCGCCGCCGTCATGTCGCGCCGCAGCACGATGCGCTGACGCGGCGTGAGCGTGACGTCCTTGCTGGGGCAGGTCGGCTCGCAGTACCCGCATTCGACGCAGCGGTCGACCTCGCTCTCGACGGTCGGCACGAGCTTCAGGTCGGCGAGGTACGAGGTCTCATCGTCCGACAGCACGACGCCGGGGTTGAGGATCCCGTCCGGGTCGATGAGCCCCTTGACCTCCCACATCATGTCCGTGAGCACATCACCGTACTGCCGCCGCACGAACGGCGCCATGATCCGCCCGGTGCCGTGCTCGGCCTTGAGCGTGCCTCCGTGGCCGAGCACGAGCTCCACCAGGTCCTCGGTGAACGCCTCGTAGCGGCGCAGCGAAGCCGGGTCGTCGAAGCGCTCGTTGACGAGGAAGTGCACGTTGCCGTCCTTGGCGTGCCCGAAGATCACGCACCCCTCGTAGCGGTGCTTCTCGAACAGCGCGGTGAGCCCCTCGCACACCCCGAGCAGCTGCTCGACGGGCACCGCGATGTCCTCGAGCAGAGCGGTGGTGCCGCTCGGGCGCGCACCGGCGACCGCCGTGTAGAGGCCCTTGCGCACCGTCCACAGGGCGCTGCGCTCCGCCGCGTCCTCGGTCATGCGCGCGGGCGACGTGAGCGGCAGGGTGGCGACGTGGGCGAGCGCCGCCGCCACCTCCGCGGCGAGCGCGGCGGGTTCGGCGGCGTGCACTTCGACGAGGAGGGCGGCGTGCCCGCCCACGTCGATGTCGGCGATCACGTCGGGGACGGTGCCGAGCGTCTGCGCCACCCTCAGCGACGCCGCGTCGAGCAGCTCGATCGTGGCGAGGCCGAGCCCGGTCAGCCCGGGAAGCGCGGCCATCGCGTCGGACAGCGTGTCGAAGACGAGCAGTCCCGTGGAGATCTCGGGCTGGATCGGGACGGTGCGGAACCGCGCCTCGGCCACGAAGGCGAGAGTGCCCTCGGATCCGATCACGAGATGCTCCAGGATCCGCACGGGCTCGTCGAAGTCGAGCAGGGAGTTCAGCCCGTAGCCCATCGTGTTCTTCAGGGAGAACTGCCGTGCGACCTCGGCGCTCAGCGCGGGGTCGGCGCGCAGGCGATCGCGCAGCTGCTCCAGGCCCCGGGCGATCTCGGGCTCCTGCGTGCGCAGCTGCGCGTCCGCATCCGGTGCGCCGGTGTCGAGGACCGTGCCGCGGGGCAGCACCAGCAGCATCGACTCGATCGTGCGGTACGAGTTCTCCACGATGCCGCACGCCATGCCGCTGGAGTTGTCGGCCACCACGCCGCCGATCGTGCAGGCGATCTCACTGGCCGGATCCGGTCCGAGCTTGCGTCCGAACCGGGCGAGCCGCGTGTTCACCTGTCGCACGGTGGCTCCGGGCTGCGCCGCGACCGAGGTGCCGTCCGCGCTGACGCGGATGCCGCGGAACGCCGACCGCGTGTCGACCATGACGTCGCCGGTCACCCCCTGCCCGCTGAGGCTCGTGCCGCCGGAGCGGAACGTCAGCGAGCGCCCTGCGGCGCGGACCGCGGCGAAGACACGGCTCACCGCATCCGCGTCCTGCGGGATGAGCACGGCATCCGGCACGAGCAGGTAGTGCGACGCGTCGTGCGCCCGGGCGAAGCGATCGATCGTGCGGGACGCCACGCGCACACCCGGTCCGAGGACGGCCGCGTCCAGCGGCGAGGTCACGGTGGCGGGCATGCGGCTCCCTTCGGCGGTGCGGGCACTCTCCAGTCTGGCCCCCATCTCCGCGTTTCCCTCCCCAGACCGTCTTTCCCTCCCCTGACCGTCTTTCCCTCCCCTGAGATGCGCCTCTGCGGGGAGGGAAAGGCGCTGCGGGGAGGGAAACGTGGCGGAGGGCGGGCGGGATCCGGTGTCGGGTCAGGCGAGCGCGGCGGGATCCACCCGGCGGAACACCCCGTCGACGAGCACGGGCACCGTCGTCGACACGTCCGTCTCGGCGGCGAGCTCCACGTCCGCCCCCTGGCCCTCGTCGCGCAGCTCCACGCCGCTCGACGACGCCGTGAACAGGTGACGGGTCGCGCGTGCCAGGCCCGTGTACGCGGCGGAGGCGGCCGCGGCCTCGGGCGAGCAGGCGTCGATGCCGAGCGCACCGAGCGCGTCGATCACGGCGCCGGCGGTGAGCAGATCCTCCACGGAGAACCGCACGGTCTCGTCGTCGCGCACCTCTCCCCCGGCGACGACGGCGACCTTCACGCGATGCCCGAGCGCCACCTGGCGATCGAGGATCCACTGCGCGACGGCGCTGCGGTTGCGCAGCGATGCGGCGAGCACGGGGACGCCGAAGCCTGCGGCGGCAGCCGACAGACGGGAGCCGTTGAACGACGGCACCACAGCGCGGTCCGCTCCGAAGGCGGCCACGTTCGCCGCGGTCACGCTCGACGGCGACAGCGTCACGCCGTCTCCCCCGCGCGGACCGGCGAGCCGGGCGGCGCCGAAGCCGTCCGCGGCCGCGACGGCCTCCGCCTCGGCGCGCTTCCCGGGGAACGGCTGCACCTCCAGCCCCTCGGTCACCGCGCGCTCCACGGTCGTGGTGAACGAGATCGCGTCGATCACGACGATCACGCCGGCACCCTGCGCGATCGAGCGCAGCCCCTCGCGCGCCCAGTCGAAGCGCACCTCGTAGTCCTGCTGCAGCGGATGGTCGGGACTCATCGGGGATCTCACCCGGGAATGCTACCTGGGCGCGATCGGCCGGCGCTCAGCGCATCGCGCCGGCGCTCAGCGCGGCGCGTCGGTGCGCAGCGGCGCGCTGCTCCACCCCGTGGCCGCCCCGCTCAGCACCTCGTCCAGCGACTCCTGCGCGTACCGCATGTTCTCGGCGTATCGCGGCTCCTGCAGGCGCTGCCACATCGCGTCCTCCGGCACGGTCTCGATCTGGGCGGTCACCCACCAGATGTTGCCGAACGGATCCTTCACGCGTCCGCCGCGCTGGCCGAAGGCGTTGTCGCCGAGCTCGGTGACCACGGTGGCCCCGCGCTCGACGGCCCGAGCGAAGGCCGCATCGGCGTCGGGCACCCAGACCCGCAGCAGGCTCGGCATCACCGGCCAGCCCGGGCGCCGGTCGAAGGCCAGCAGCACCGTGTCGCCGACCCGGATCTCGCCGTGACCGATCGACCCGTCCTCGGTGGCGACCCGTGCGAGCTCCTCGCCCTCGAACGCCGCGCTGATGAAGTCGAGCAGCGCACCCGTGTCGTCTGTGACGACCCAGGGGGCGACCGTCGTGTATCCGGTGGGCGTCGCCGCATCGATCATCGCCATGAGCGCATCCTCTCCTCGTGACCCCGAGCCTAGGGACGGCCTCCGACATCGAGCCGCCCGATACCCTGTACTGCGCTGTTCCGCCGCCGCAGACCACCCGAGGAGGGCGATGTTCGACAGTCCGCTCTCCGCCTCCGCCTACGAGGTGCTGGGCGTCGCCGCGACCGTCGGGGACGAGGAGCTGCGCCGCGCCTACCGGCTGCAGCTGCGCCGCACGCATCCCGACACCGGCGGCGACGCGACCGTGTTCATCCAGGTGCAACGGGCCTGGGAGCTCGTCGGCACCCCCGAGCTGCGCGCCGCCTACGACCGCGGCCACGGCTTCTCCGACGACGACCTCCCCTGGGACGGCTGGCGTGCGCCCGCCGCGCGCACCGATACCCGGCCGCGGGCCAAGGCCTACGGCGAGGCGGGCGGAAGCCGGCGACGGCTGTACGTCGCGCAAGTGCACGCCTGGGCCGGATCCGAGGTCGCGGATCCGTACGATCCCGCGTTCGTGCGCACGATCCCCCGCGAGCTGCGCCGCGTGCTCGCGAACGCCCTCGCCGAGGAGCACACGGCGCGCACGGTCGCCGACCTGGGGATGGGCTTCACCGCCTGGCACGACGTCGCCGTCCCGGCCGGCGCCGCGGCGCCCGGCCCCGGCGCGCCCGCAGCCCCGGACACCCTCGACCACATCGTGCTCGGCCCGAGCGGGCTGTACGGCCTCATGTCGGCGGACTTCGGCGAGATCGCGCGCTTCCGCCAGGGCGAGGTCATCGGATCCGGCACCGGGTCCCGCGCCCCGGTCACCGCACTCGTCACCCAGGTGCGCTCGATCGCCCGCGCCGCCAGGGTGCGTTTCGGCGGAGCCGTGCTCGTGCTCCCCGACGACGACCTCGCGCAGGCGATGACGCCCCTCGGCGCGATCCGCGGCACGACCGTCGTCGTCGTGCGGCGCAGCGCCCTGCGCACGCTCCTGCGCGCCGGGGTGCCGGGCTCCCGCACGATCGGCGGCACGGAGCTGTTCGACCTGCGCACCCGGATCCAGCAGACCGTCCGCTTCGCCTGACCGCGCGGGGCCTCATAGGGCCGGCGAATCCGGTTCCTCCTCCGTCTTTCCCTCCTCTGGCCGGCTTTGCCTCCCCCTGCAGGCGCCACCCAGGGGAGGGAATGACGCTGCGGGGAGGGAAACGCACGCCGAGGGCGGACAGGCGACGGGCACGGGACCCAGGCCCATGGTCACCGCACCCCGCCGCGCGCCATCATGGGTGTGCACGCCGTGCGCACCGCGACCGACGAAGGAGGCGAGGCGATGGCGGATCCGGCGACCGTCGATCCGTCCTCCGCCGCGCGCGGACGGCGCGGCTCCGATCACCCCCTCCCGGCGGCTCTCGTCATGATCGCGGTCTTCGCCTTCCTCCTGGGCGTGGTCGAGCTGGGAATCGGGCTGCGCGCCCCCGGCGCCCTCTGGGTGGTCGCGCTGTTCACCGGAGTGTTCTGGATCTGGGTCGCCGCGGGCCTGCTCGCCTGGTGGCGGCGCCCGCACAACAACACCGGGCTGCTGCTCGTGGTCGGGGGCATCGCGCTCTTCCTCGCCGGGCTCGTCAACCTCGGCGTCGACCCGCTCTCGGTGCTGAGCGCGATCTTCGCGACGAGCCCCCTCGCGATGACGATGCATCTGCTGCACGCCTTCCCCTCCGGGCGCCTGCGCGGCCGCCTCTCGATCACGACCGTGGTGCTGGGCTGGGTGGCCTGCCCCGTCCTCCAGCTCGTGGTGGTGCTGCTCTCCGCGTCCGCGCCGGCCGCCGTCCCGCTCGTCGCCGCGGTGCAGAAGACCCTCGGGATCACGGTGATGGTGCTCACGGCGGTCGTGCTGGCGCGCCGCCTCGTCGTCGCCGACGCGACGCATCGACGCGCGCTGCTGCCCCTGTTCGGCTACGGCATCGTGGCGGTGCTGATCCTCGCCTTCGCGCCCACGATCGTCGGTGCGCTCGGGTGGGATCCGGCGATCGGCGGCGTGACGCAGCTCATCGTCTCGGCGGCGATCCCCGTCGCGTTCCTTCTCGGCGTGCTGCTCGGCGGGTTCCGTCGCACCGGCGACCTGGAGCCGCTGAGCGCCTGGCTCGGCATCACGGGCGCGGGCGGGCCGGCCGTGGCGCGCGCGCTGGCCGGCACGCTGGGCGACGACTCCCTGCGCGTCGTGTACTGGTCGGCCGAGCGCGACGAGTACGTCGACGAGGCGGGCGGCCCGGTCGACCCCGCCCAGCGCGGGCCGGACCGCGGCTGGTGCGAGATCCGTGTCGATTCCCGCCTCGTGGGGGCGATCGTCTACGACACCCGGATGACCGCCGATCCGGCACCGGTGCGGCGCGCGGGCGACGTGCTCGCGATCGCGATCGACCGGGAGCGCTTGACCGCCGAGCTGCTCGCCAGCAACGATGCGCTCACGCAGTCGCGGATCCGGCTCGTCGAGACCGCCGACCGGGAGCGCTCGCGCATCGCGCAGGATCTGCACGACGGCATCCAGGTGCAGCTCGTGCTGCTGGCGCTCGCCGCGCAGACCATCGCCAACTCCCCCGATGCGACCCGCGAGACGAGCGAGGCGTCGGCGCGCCTCCGCCACGGGATCGACGAGGCCGCGGCCGACCTGCGCCGCCTCGTGCACAACGTGCTGCCGGTCACGCTCACCGAGCGCGGCCTGACGGCGGCGACGGAGGATCTGGTCGATCGCCTCGCGATCCCGGCGACGCTGGAGGCCGACATCGACGATGCGGCCCTCTCGTCCACGACCGCGCACACCGCGTACTTCATCGTCGCCGAGGCGCTGACCAACACCGTCAAGCACTCGAAGGCGTCCTGGGTGCGTGTGACGATGCGCGTCGAGGGAGCCCGGCTGCGCATCACGATCCGTGACAACGGGATCGGCGGGGCGAGCCTCGATCGCGGCGCGGGGCTGCACGGACTGCTCGATCGCGTGGACGCGCTCGGCGGCCGGCTGCGCCTGCGGTCGGAGCCGGGACACGGCACCGAGGTGAGGGTGGAGCTGCCATGCGGGTGATCATCGGCGAGGACGAGGTGCTGCTCCGCGAGGGCCTGCGGCATCTGCTCGCACAGGACGGCTTCGAGGTCGTAGCCGCCGTCGGCGACGCCGAGGCCCTGCTCGAGCACGTGGATCTGCTCGAACCGGATCTGGTGATCACGGACATCCGCATGCCCCCGACGCATACCGACGAGGGGCTGCTCGCGGCTTTGCGGATCCGCGAGGCCCACCCCGGGATCCCGGTCGTCGTGCTCTCGCAGTATGTGCAGCGCCGCTACGCGACGGAGCTGCTCGACCAGAACAGCGGCGGGTTCGGGTACCTGCTTAAGCAGCGCATCGCCGACGTGACCACGTTCACCGCCGACCTGCGCCGCGTGGCCGCGGGCGGCACGGCCCTGGATCCGGAGGTCGTCTCGGTGCTGGTCACGCGGGCGAGCCGCGCGAGCGGAGCCGTCGGCTCCCTCACGCCGCGTCAGCTCGAGGTGCTCTCGCTGATGGCGGAGGGGCGCAGCAACGCGCGCATCGCGGCGGATCTGTTCCTCTCCGAGAAGGCCGTCGTGCAGCACACCTCGCACATCTACACCGCGCTCGGGCTGTCGGTCGACGGTGACGACCACCGACGCGTGCTCGCCGTGCTGCGCTTCCTCGCGTCCGTGGCGGAGGAGTACCGCTGAGCCAGGGCCGCGGCTCCCGGGAGCGAGGCTACTTCCGCGGCGGCGGGACGTAGGCGGTGCCGAGCTCGCCGGTGAGGGCTACGAGGAGCCGCACCGCGGGCGTCTGGCAGATCGCGTCGCCCGGGTCGTCGGTGAGCGTGGGCGAGGTGGTGCAGCTGCCCGACGCGATGTCGCTGTTCGTCTGCACGGCGACCGTGGTGTCGGTCGCCGTGTCGTAGAAGAGCGACGTGTTGTAGCCCGAGAGGTCGCCGGTGTGCCCGACCCACCCCTGCGAGCAGCTCAGCCCGAAGCCGTAGCCGATCTCCGAGAACGAGGTCAGCCGCAGGGTCTGCGTGGCGGGGTCGACCAGTCCCTGCCCCGTGCCGAGCGCGCGCCCCATCGTGAGCAGGTCGTCGATGTCGGAGATGATCTCGCCGGCCGTGAAGCTCCACGAGGGGTTCCAGTCCGTGGAGTCGGTCGGGGCGTCCGGGGTCGCGGTGTTCCCGTTCAGCGTGTACCCGCGCGCGTACGGCTCGGGCAGCGCCGCCGAGGTGCCGGGCCACGACGTGTTGCCCAGGTGCAGCGGGTCGAAGATCCGCGTCTGCATGAGCCGGCCGACGTCCTCGCCGGTCACCTTCTCGATCACCGTGCCGAGCAGCACCGTGTTGGTGTTCGAGTAGGCGAACCCCTTCCCCGGAGGGAACAGGGGTGAGACGGCGGCGCCGGCCTCGATCACCTCCTCGGGCGTGTAGACGGCGGTCGGATCCGCGAAGTACTTCTGCAGCAGCGCATCGTTCATGGTGTAGCTCGCCACACCGCTGGTCATGTCGGCGAGCTGCGTGAGCGTGATCGCGTCGCCGTTCGGGATCCCGTCCACGTACTTGGCGATCGTGTCGTCGAGCTTCAGCTTCCCCTCCTGGGCGAGCTGCAGCACGATCGTCGCGGTGTACATCTTCGTGAGCGACGCGATGCGGGTGTGCATCCCGACCTGCATCGGCGTGCCCGCGCGATCGGCCGACCCGTAGGCCTTCGTCCACGTGCCCTCGGGCGTGCGCACCCCGACGACCGCTCCCGGGGAGGCGCCGAGGGCGAAAGCCTTCGCCGCCGCCGCGTCCAGCTTCGCGACCGTCTCGGCGGGGAGGGCCGACATCGTCTTCGCGCCGGGTTTCGCGGCGATGGTCCTGGCCGGATCCGCGACGCACCCGGCGGCTGTCGCGGACGGGGACGGCGACGGCGGGGTCGTCGCGGGCCCGGCGCCGGACGCACCGGAGCAGCCCGCCAGGGCGAGCACGGCGGCGGCCGCGGCGAGCGCGAGTGCGCGGCGCCGGGCATGCCGGGCGGCGGGTCGGGACGGCGTCATCGTGTCATCCTCCGTAGATGCTCTTCATGAGCGATGTGGCGATCGTGGCCGCGGGCGGGCGCCCGTCGGCGGCGGGGGCGAGGTTCGTCCAGACGACGATCGTCAGCTTCTGCACAGGGTCGTACCCCATGAACGAGTTGTAGCCGGGCAGTTCTCCGGTGTGGCCGTACAGCGGACCGATCTTCGCGATGCCCCAGCCGTACTGGGGGTCGGGCAGAGGGGGCAGCGGGACGGGGACCGGCACCACGCTGGCCAGGCGCTCCTTCTGGAGGGCCGGGCCGAGCGCCGCGCCGGACCCGAGCGCCTCGACCCAGTGCGCGAGATCGCGGATCGTGGAGATGCCGGCACCGGCCGCACCCGCCCATGACGGGTTGAGCCGGGTGGTGTCGCTCGGCAGCAGGGTGCCCGCCTTCGCCTGCGCGAGCTGGGCGGGCGGCAGCACGTTCGACGCCATGGTGTCGACGTTGGTCGAGTACATGTAGCCGTGCGAGTACGGCTCGGGCAGCGTGGAGTCCGAGACCGCGGGATACGTGGTCTCGCGCAGCCCCAGCGGGGTGAAGAGGCGCTCCTGGAAGATCTCCGCGAGCGGCTTGCCCTCGAGCTGCTCCGCGATGAGGCCGAGCAGCACGGTGTTCGTGTTGGAGTAGTTCCAGCCGTCGCCCGGCTCGAACGTCGGGGGCTCGGCGAGGCCCATGGCCACGAGCTCCTCCGGGTTCCAGGCGCGCTGCGGCTGGGTGTCGAGCGCCGTGTTGAGCGCGAGCGTCGTCGTGTAGTTCGCCAGCCCGCTGCGCATGGTGAGCAGCTGCTCGATCGTGATCCGGCTCCCGTTCGGCACGTCGGGGCGGTACTTCGCCACCTTGTCGGCCAGGGAGATCCGCCCCTCCTGCACCAGCTGCAGGATCACCGTCGCGGTCATCGTCTTCGTGTTGGATCCGATCCGGAAGTGGTCGTCGAGGGAGACCGGCGTGGTCCCGTTCACCTGCGTCACCCCGTAGGTCGCGGTGATCTGGCCCTGCGGCGTCCGCACGAGCATCGCGGCCCCGGGAACGCCCAGCTCCCGCGCCAGCCCCTCGAACCGCGTGCGCAGCGCGCCCGCGTCGGTGGTCACCGTGCGCACCCCGGCCGAGGCCGTGGCCGGCGGGGAGGCGGCGGCGCCCTGAGCACCGCTGCCCGCACATCCCGAGGCGATCAGTCCGATCGCCAGGAGCGCGACCACCGCCGCTCCCCGCTTCCCTCCGGCGCCTGCCGCCATCGCGAGCCTCCTCATCGCACACACCGATCCATCGCGCGTGCGGATCCGACCCTCGATCTCCCCTCGAGCATCCCCATGCGCCCACCAGTCTCCCGGCGGCGGGCGCGCATCGGAATGGGCCTACGTCTATTCCTTGCAGCCGCCTCCGGTGCCAGAGTCTCCCTGGGGGAAGGACTGATCCGCCCGAAGGAGCTCCGCCATGGTCACCGTCCGTCTCGCGAGGCCGATCGCGCTCGCGGCCGCCCTGCTCGTGCTCGCCGGCTGCACCGCCCCGCCCTCGGCCGGCCCGTCCTCCTCCGGAGCGGGAACGCCCTCGTCGACGGTGCCCGCGGTCTCCACCTGCGTCGCCGATCCGTCCGCCGTCGTGGCCCGCACGGCCCCCCTCCCCACCTCCGAACTGCCGGCGGATCTCGCCGCCACCCTCGACAAGACGGCGCAGGACGCCTTCGCGCAGACCTCCGCGAAGGGTGCGGTCGTCGCCGTCCAGTCCCCGAAGGGGCTGTTCCTGAAGGCGTACGGCGTGGCGGATCCGGCCACCGGCGCACCGATGACGACGGACATCTATCAGCGGGTCGGATCCATCACGAAGCCGTTCACCGGAACCCTGACCCTGCAGCTCGCCGCCGAGGGCAAGCTCAGCCTCGACGACACGATCTCGAAGTACATCGACGGCGTGCCGCGCGGCGACAAGGTCACGCTCCGGATGCTCGCCGACATGACCAGCTCGATCACCAGCTACACCAAGGATCCGGCGTGGCAGAAGATCTTCTTCTCCGAGACGGACCGGGTCTGGACGCCGGAGGAGCTGCTCAAGGCGGGCATCTCGCTCCCGCCCCAGGACTTCGCGCCCGGCACCGCGTTCGACTACTCGAACACCAACACGATCCTGTTGGGCCTCGTGATCCAGAAGGTCACCGGCAAGAGCTATCAGGACGTGCTCGCCGAGAAGATCAGCACGCCCCTGGGCCTGACGCACACAATCTTCCCGGCCGGCTCCGCCGCGTTCCCGGATCCGCACGCGCAGGGATTCACGCTCCAGGGCGGCCACGGCACACCGCAGGATCCGGCGAACACGACGAACTGGAACCCCTCCTGGGGCTGGAGCGCGGGCGAGCTGATCTCCAGCGCGCGGGATCTGCTGACGTTCGGGCGCGCGGAGGCCACGGGCGCGGGCCTCGTGCCCGCGAAGGCGCAGATCGAGCGGCTCACGTCGTTCCGCGAGTTCAACGGCCCCGGCAACGGCGGCTACGGCATCGGCTGGGGCTGTCAGAACGGCTGGGTGGGCCACACCGGCGAGCTGCCCGGCTACAACACGGCGATGTTCTACAGCACCAAGGACGACACCACGATCATCACGATGGTCAACAGCGACATCCCCTCCGGCGACTGCCCGAGCGACGCCAGCACGCTCACCGACAACCCGACGGATCTGCCCTGCAGCTCCCCCGCGACCCGGATCTTCCAGTCCCTCGCGAAGGAGCGGCTCATGACCGCAGACGCCCGCCCGCATCCTGTGCCTCCGGCCGGACCCCGACTCGGGTTCTTCACCCGGGTGCTCGACGCCGCGCCGCCCGCAGAACGCTACCGGCTGGCGCTCGAG
>NZ_JYIT01000044.1 GCF_000956545.1 Microbacterium azadirachtae | reverse complement strand
GCCCCCACCACTTCGCTCACTGGTCGCGGATTGCGGGTTTGGAGGCCCCGAAGCCGCAAACTGCGACCAGCGAACCGCGGGGGTGGCCCGGCCGAAGCCCCGGGACTCAGGCGATGTAGACCTTGCGCAGCGTCTCGGTCACGGTCCACGTCGTGCGCATGCCCTCGGCGAGACGGACGACGGATCCGGGGCCGATCTCGAGATCCGCGAGCGCCGGATCCTCGAACGCGATCGTCGCGCGTCCCGACAGCACCACGAAGAGCTCGTCGGCCTCGGTGTCGGTGGCGGTGCCGGGCGTCATCTCCCAGATGCCGACCTCGCGATCACCGGTGCCGTCGAGCACGGCGATCGCCGTCGTGGGAGCCCCGGCGACCACCTCGGCGGCAGGCAGCGGCTCGTGCGTGAGGACGAGGTCGGCGTCGGTCACCGACCGGCCCGCGGCGGGCAGGCGTGCTCCGGGCCCTTCGACAGGCTCAGGGACCGAAGGCAGGCGTGCCCCGGGCCCTTCGACAGGCTCAGGGACCGAAGGCAGGCGTGCTCCGGGCCCTTCGACAGGCTCAGGGACCGGAGCCGTCCCCGCGGCGGTCATGAGTCGAACCCCATGCCGACGGCGTCGAGCGAGCGCAGGAACAGGTTGCGCCTGCCCTCGTTGTGGTCGGCCTGGTTCATCGCAGCGCGCACGAGGTTCACGCCGATCGAGGCGGCGGGCTCGGGCGGGAACGGGATGGGTTTCGTGCGCACCATCTCCAGCCGGGTGCGCTCGGTGTCGAGGCCCGCGAGCTCGTCGAGCATCACGTCGGCCGCGAACCGGGTGGCGCCGACGCCGAGCCCCGTGAATCCGGTGGCGTAGGCGACACGGCCACCGCGGGCGGTGCCGAAGAACGCGCAGAAGCGGCTGCAGGAGTCGATCGCCCCCGCCCAGCGGTGGGTGAAGCGCAGCCCCTCGAGCTGCGGGAATGTCGTGAAGAAGTGCGAGGCGAGCTTGCGGTAGCTCTCCGGGCGCTCCTCGTACTCCTCGCGCACCTTGCCGCCGAAGTGGTAGACCGCGTCGTAGCCGCCGAACAGGATCCGATTGTCGGCGCTCAGGCGGTAGTAGTGGAACTGGTTCGCGCTGTCGGCGAGACCCTGCCGGTTCTTCCAGCCGATCGCGTCGTACTGCTCGGCCGAGAGCGGCTCGGTCATCAAGGCGTAGTCGTAGACCGGCACGGTCATGAGCCGGTTTCGCTTGAGCAGCGACGGGAACACGTTCGTGGCGAGCGCGACCTGGTCGGCGACGACGGATCCGGTCTCCGCCGTCACGGTCTGCACGCCGCGGCCGGAGAGCCCGGTCACCCTGGTGCGCTCGAAGATCTGCACGCCGAGCTCGGTCGCGACCCGGGCGAGCTCGAAGGCGAGCTTCGCCGGGTGCACCATCGCGCAGCCCTCGCGGTCCCAGGATCCGGCGAGGTAGGTCGGCGAGGCGACCTCCGCCTGCACCGCGGCCTGGTCGAGGAAGTCGTCGCCCTCCATCCACGGGACCTGGTGCGGCTCGACGGCGACCGACATCTGCCCCGTACGCTCCCAGTCCACGTCCATGCCGTAGCGCTGGACCGTCTCCTGGATCCCGTCGAGGTTCTCCAGACCGAGCCGCTCGAGCAGGTCCAGCTCGTCGGGCCAGCGGTTGCGGCCGTTCTCCTCGCCGTGGGTCAGGCTCGCCTCGCAGAATCCGCCGTTGCGACCGGATGCCGCCCAGCCGACGCGATTCGCCTCGAGCAGCACCACGCTGCGCTGCGGATCGCGCTCCTTGGCGCGGATCGCGGTCCACAGCCCGGCGTAGCCGCCGCCGACGATCGCGAGATCGGCGCGCACCTCCCCCGACAGGGTCGGGTAGGCGGTGCGCTCGATGTCGTCGAGCCAGAAGGCCGCGTGCACGGTGTTCTCGAGAGCGCGCTCGATGACCGAGGCGCTCGGCTGCCGTCGTTCGAAGACGGTCGTTCCCATGATGGTTCCTTGTCCGGGAGGTGGTGGTCGTTCGCCGGGCGCGCGCGAGCGCCCCGGCAGCCGCGATGCGGCCGGGTTCGAGAGGACGGGGGCTCAGCCGGTCAGCGGGTTCCCCAGTTGTAGAGGTCCTTGTGGAGCCCCGCGTAGAGGAAGCACTCGGTGTGCGAGACGCCCTCGATGGTGCGGATCTGCGTCGCGATCAGCTCGAGCAGATCCTCGTCGCTCTCGCAGATCGCCTCGGCCAGGATGTCGAACGAGCCGAGGGTCACGTTGACATATGCGATTTCCGGAATGTTCGCGATCGCTTCGGCCGCGACACGCGGATCACCGTCGACACGGATCCCCAGCATCGCCATGCGGGAGAATCCGAGTTGGCGCGGATCGGTCACGGCGACGATCTGCACCACGCCGCTGTCGGTGAGGCGCTGTACGCGCTGACGGACGGCGGCCTCGCTGAGACCGACCGCACGACCGATCTCGGCATAGGGTCGACGGCCGTCCTCCTGCAGCAGTTCGATGATCCGCTTGGAGACGTCGTCCAGCACCGGCACCTTCGGCTTATCGCTCATGTGACGATCTTGACACTCCCCGACGGGCTCTGCAACTGATTTCGCAGAATCGGATCCATTTTTCTTCCGATTTCGTTGATCCTGTCCTATCCTGATCAGCATGCAGAGCACCCTGTTGCAGAACTTCATCGGCGGACGCTCCGTCGCCGCCCACGGCGAGGGCCGCATGGACCTCATCGACCCGGTCACCGAGCAGGTGTACGGGCAGGCTCCGATCTCGGATCAGAGCGACATCGACGCGGCCTACGCCTCGGCGGCCGCCGCATTCCCCCTCTGGCGCGACACCACTCCGGCCCAGCGTCAGCTCGCGCTGTTCCGCATCGCCGACGCGATGGCCGCGCGCGCCGAGGAGTTCGCCGACCTGGAGTCGAAGGACACCGGAAAGCCCCGCGCGAACCTGGTCGCGGACGAGATCGACCAGTCCGTCGACCAGCTGCGCTTCTTCGCCGGCGCCGCCCGCAGCCTCGAGGGCAGGGCCGCCGGGGAGTACATGGCCGGCCACACCTCCTATGTGCGCCGCGAGCCGATCGGCGTGATCGGCCAGGTCACGCCCTGGAACTACCCGCTCAACATGGCCGTGTGGAAGATCGCCCCTGCGCTGGCGGCCGGCAACACGGTGGTGCTGAAGCCTGCGGAGTCCACCCCGCTCACGACGCTGCTGCTCGCCGAGATCGTCGCCGAGCACACCCCCGCGGGCACGCTCAACGTGGTGCTCGGCGACCGCAGCACGGGTGCGGCCCTCGTCGCGCACAAGACGCCGCAGATGGTCGCGATCACCGGCTCCGTGCGGGCGGGCATGGCGGTCGCGGAGTCCGCGGCCGCCGACGTGAAGCGCGTGCACCTGGAGCTCGGCGGCAAGGCGCCGGCGATCGTCTTCCCCGACGCATCGATCGCCAAGGCCGCCGAGGGCATCGTCACCGGCGCGTTCTTCAACGCCGGTCAGGACTGCACCGCGGCGACCCGCGTGATCGTGCACGCGTCGGTGCACGACGCGCTGGTGAAGGCGCTCGTCGAGCGCGTACGCACGCACGCCCGCACCGGCGCGCCCCACGAGGAGGGCGTGTTCTTCGGACCGCTCTCCAGCGCCGCGCAGCTCGCGCAGGTGCAGGGCTTCGTGGACCGGCTGCCCGCGCACGCCGTCATCGAGACCGGCGGCAGGCGCCAGGGCGACGTCGGCTACTTCTTCGAGCCCACCGTCGTGTCGGGCATGCGCCAGGACGACGAGGCGGTGCAGAACGAGATCTTCGGACCCGTGCTCACCGTGCAGACGTTCGAGGACGACGACGAGGCGCTCGCCTTCGCGAACGATGTGCCCTACGCCCTTGCGGCCTCGGTCTGGACGACGGACCACGCCCGATCGCTGCGCTTCTCCCGTGACCTGGACTTCGGCTGCGTGTGGATCAACACCCACATCCCGTTCGTCTCCGACATGCCGCACGGCGGGTTCAAGCACTCCGGCTACGGCAAGGACCTCTCCCAGTACGGCTTCGACGACTACACCCGCATCAAGCACGTGATGAGCGCGCTGGACTGAGGACGCCCGGACGCACGGTCCACGGCGGCCACAGTGCACGAAAGATGGATAACGTCGCTCCCCGCGTCGTCGGAGCGGCGTTATCCATCCCGCGGGGACAGGATCCGGTCCGTCGTGCTACTGTCGCCTACGCCGTGTGGCCGCAGACAGAGGAGGTGATACCCATGAACGAATCGACGTGGGTGCTCCTCAGCGAGGTCACGGTCGGGCGATAGGTCGTCCGGGAGCGCCGTACAGACGCACTCCCGAAAGGCACGACCATGAACATCACCCCTGAACTCCGCTTCACCGCCGAAAGGCGCCTCGTCTCCGAGCAGCCGCACGGCAGCGTCGTCGAGCGCGACTTCACCCTCGACGGGATCGACGGCATCCTGTGGTTGCCCGAATCGGCATCCGCCGAACATCCGGTCCCGCTGATCCTGCTCGGCTATCCGAGCGGGCCCGGGCTCGCCCGGATCCGTCCGCGCCTCGAAGGCCGCGCGCGCTCGTCCGCCGAGCTCGGCTTCGCCTCCGTCACGCTCGAGATGCCCGGCAACGGCGCCCGTCCCGCGCTTCCCGAGCTCGAAGGCGCCCGCGCCGACCTGATGCGGGCGCTCGACGCCGGCGAACGCCCGGACGAGGACGTCATCGACCGGCTGGTGCTCCCGCTCGTCGAGAAGACCGTTCCCGAATGGCAGGCGGCGCTCGATGCCTGCCTGGCTCTCCCCGAGATCGCCGGCCCCGTCGCCTACTCCGGCGGCGTGCTGGCGATCGGCATCCGGCTGGCCGCGATCGAACCGCGCATCGTCGCCGCCGGGCTGTTCGCCGGCAGTTATGTGCCGCTGCGGATGTTCGACGAGGCCCGCCGCGTCACGATCCCGCTGCACGTGCTGCTGCAGTGGGACGACGAGGGCAACGACCGGCAGAGGGCGCTCGACGTGTTCGACGCCTTCGGCTCCGCCGAGAAGACCCTGCAGGCGAACCTCGGCGGGCACACGGGCGTTCCCGCCCACGCCGGGGAGGATGCGGGACGGTTCTTCGCCCGGCATCTCGCGCCGAAGCGCTGAACATGCAGGACGGCCCCGGAACGATCCCGGGGCCGTCCTCTGCGCAGGCGCCTCAGCCCGCCAGCACCTCCAGGAGCGCCTGGGCGAGCGCGTGGCTGGACTGCGGGTTCTGGCCGCTGATGAGATTGCGGTCCCGCACGACGTGCGACGTCCAGGCGTCCGCGTCCTGCACGGCCGCACCCCGTTCGCGCAGCGTCGCCGCGACGAACCACGGCGTGTTCGCGCCGAGACCGCCCGTGCGTTCCTCCTCATCGGTGAACGCGGTGAGCGTGCGTCCCGCGAAGACGAAGCGGCCGTCCGTATCGGTGGCGCTCAGCAGGCCCGCGGGCCCGTGGCAGAACGGCGCGATCGGCAGGGATGCCGCATCCGCGGTGGCGAGGATGCGGTCCAGATCCTCGTCGAAGGCGAGGTCCGCCATCGGACCGTGACCGCCCGGCAGGACGACGGCCGCGTACTCCGCGACCGACACGTCCTCCAGGGCGATCGGGTGGTCGAGTTCGGAGCGGATCGCGGCGAGGTATGCGCGATACTCCTCCGTGCGGTCGGCGTCGCCGACCACCTCGGGGTTCAACGAGCCGGGGTCGACCGGCGGCACCCGTCCGCCCGGAGTGGCGATGGCGACGTCATGGCCGGCGCGGGTCAGCTCCCGGTGGGCGACGACGAGCTCCTCCGCCCAGAATCCGGTGGGATGGGCGGTGCCGTCCGCGAGGGTCAGGGAATCGGCCGCGGTGACGACCATGAGGATCTTCGACATGTGGGTCCTTTCGACCTGTCCATGCTCCTCCGCCGGCAGGCCTCGCCTCCATCGGAGAATCGAGAGCAGCCATCGGAATGCTCCGGATCCTGTCAGGAGATGATCCGCCGCAGCGCGATCGCCGTGGCCCTGATCCCCGGGAACCGCTCGGCATCGCCGCTGCGCGTGGCCAGGTAGAGCGTGTTCAGCGGCGGGATCTCCGGGTCGGCGAGCGCGATCAGCGCGCCGGAGCGCAGATCGTCCGCGACGACGTACGCCGGCAGCACCGACATCCCGACACCCGCCCGCACCGCGTCCCGGATCCCCCGAAGGTCGGGGATGACGGCCGCGACCCGCAGGCCGGTGGGCGGACGGCCGAAGACGCTGCGCCAGTACCGCCGCACGATGGGCAGGTTCTCCGCGTATGCCACGACAGGGACCTGCTCCGGATCCCGGCCGCCCCACACCGGTGCGGCGACGAGCGCGAACTCCTCGTCGTAGAACGGCACCGCGGTGATCCCCTCGCGATGAGGCGGCACGGCGCTGACCACGACGTCGAGGGCTCCGCCGACGAGCGCGTCCAGCAGCTCCTGCGCCAGCCCGAAGGTGAGGCGGATCGGCGCGTCCGCCTCCTCGATCAGCTCCGCGATCCGCGGCACGACCATGATCGACAGGATCTCCGCCGCGCCGCCGACGTGCACGGAGCGCGCGGCGTCGGCGGAGCGGTCCGGCAGCAGCACGGCGTCCTCGAGCGCATCGACATGCGCCGCCACGCGACGTACCAGTTCGAGACCCTTCGCCGTCGTCGTCACCCCGCCGCGGCCACGCTCGAAGACCGGGAAGCCCACGGCCGTCTCCACCGCCTGCACGTGCGCGGACACGGTCGCCTGCGACAGGCCCAGCAGCTGCGCGGCGCGCGTGAGCGATCCGGTCCGATGCACGGTGACGAACGTGCGCAGGTGGTCCAGGCTGGGTGCACTCACGTCCGCCACTGTACGCGGACGCGACGTCGCGGCCGGGCAGCTCCGGCCTCGCGCTGAACGCAGAGGACGGCCTCGGGATCGCTCCCGAGGCCGTCCTCTGCGTTGCGTCGCGTCAGCTCAGGCCCTGCTCCTTGAGCCACGCCTTGGCGATGTCGGCCGGCTGCTTCTTGTCGGCCGTGCTCTGCACGTTGAGCTTGACCAGCTCCTCGGTCGAGAGCTTCGCGCTCACGGCGTTGATCGCCTTCGACACCTTGTCGGCGACGTTCGCGCTCACGATCGGCACGACGTTCGACGGAAGGATGAGGTTCTTCGGGTCCTTCAGCGCGACGAGGTCGCCGCTCGCGAACGCCGGGTCGGCCGAGTAGATGTCGGCGACCTGCACGGTGCCTGCCTTCAGCGCCTCGAGCGTGGTCTGGCCGGTGGCCGAGAACGCCAGGTCGACGCCGTAGAGGCTCTTCGCCGCGGCGGGGCCGTAGGGGCGCTTCTCGAACTCGGGAGCGGCGCCGACGGTGACGGGGGCGGGCACCTTCGAGAGGTCGGCGATCGACTCGAGCTTGTACTTGTCGGCGTTCGCCTTGGTCACCGTGTAGGTGTCCTGGTCGGCGGCCTTGGCGTAGTCGAGCACGGCGAGACCCGACGGCAGCGCCTTCTTGAGCGCGGCGTAGACGTCGTCGGGGCTGTTCGTGTCGGCCTTGCCGCCCAGGTACTCCAGCAGGTTGCCGGTGTACTCGGGGAACAGGTTGATCGCGCCCGACTTCACGTCGGGCATGTAGGCGTCGCGCTGGCCGATGTTGAACTTCCGGTCGACCTTCACGCCGTCCTTCTCGAGGGCCTGCGCGTAGATCTCGGCGATGATCTCGTTCGAGTAGTAGGCCTGGGATCCGATCACGACCGTGTCGGAGGAGCCGGATCCGCTGGACGCGGTGGGCTTGTCGAGCGGGTTGCTGGAGCTGCACGCGCTGAGCGCGAGCGCTGTGGCGACCACGGCCACGGCCGTGGTCGCGATGCGGGTGATGCGGGCGGTGAACATGGAGTGCCTCTCTTCGGTGGGGGAGTCGGTGCAGGTCAGGTGCGGGCCGCGCGCAGCGCGCCCCGGGCGGAGGGTTCGTCTTCGGAGCGGCCTCCGGCGGCACGCACGCCGGCCGGGACGGCGGCGCGCTGCGCGATCGCGAACAGGAGGTCGGCGATCAGGGCGAGCGCCGCGACGAGCAGCGCCCCGGCCAGCACCTGATCGAAGCGGCCGAGGGGGATGCCCTGGATGATCGGGTAGCCGAGGCCGCCGAGGTTCACCCAGGCCGCGATCGTCACGGTCGCGATCACCTGCAGCGTCGCCGCACGCAGGCCCCCGACCAGCAGGGGCAGACCGAGCCGGAACTCGACCTTCCAGAACACCTGCCACGGCGTCATCCCCATCGCCTTCGCGGCGTCGATCACCCGGGGCTCGATCGCCTCGATGCCGGTGTACGCGCCGGCGAGGAGCGAAGGGATCGCGAGCAGCACGAGCGTCACCAGCGCGGCCGCCGGCACCTGCAGCACGCCGAACAGCAGCACGAGCAGGATCAGCAGGCCGAAGGAGGGGATCGCGCGTGCGGCGCCCGAGATCGCGACGGCGACCTCGCGTCCGCGACCCGTGTGCCCGATGAGCCAGCCGGCCGGCACGGCGATCAGGCTGGCGACGAGCACCGAGACGACGGTGTAGAGCAGGTGCTGGCCGAGCAGCACGGGCAGCGCGTAGGACCCGGCCCACTGCTCGGGATCGAGCAGCCACCGGATCGCGTCGGCGAAGAGGTTCATGCGGCGCCTCCCGTCACGACGGCGGGCCCTTCGAGAGCCTCAGGGGCCGCGCTGCGCGTGCGTCGCCGGCCGCGACGCTGCCACGGCATCACCAGACGGCCGAGCACGACGAGCAGGGCGTCGACCACGAGCGCGAGCAGGATCACGGCGATGACGCCCGCGAACACCTCCTCGATCAGGCGGCGGTCGAGCCCGTTCGTGAAGAGGTAGCCGAGGTTCTGCACGCCGACCAGGATTCCGACCGTGGCGAGGGCGATCGTCGAGACGGCGGCGACGCGCACCCCCGCGAGGATCACCGGGCCCGCGAGCGGCAGATCGACGGTCCAGAAGCGGCGGCCGGATCCGTAGCCCATCGCGATCGCGGCGCGGCGCACGTCGGCGTCGACCGAGTCGAGCCCGTCGGCGACCGCGCGGACCAGGATCGCCACGTTGTAGATGGTCAGCGCCACGACGAGGTTGGTGGGGCTGATCGCGGAGTAGCCCAGCAGCGCCGGCAGCAGGATCAGCAGCGCCAGGGAGGGGATCGTGTAGAGCAGGCCGGTGAGCACGATCACAGGACCGCGCACCAGACGGTACCGCCAGGCGATCCACCCCAGCGGCACGGAGACGACGACCCCGAGCACGAGAGCGATCAGGCTCTGCTGCAGATGCACGGCGGCCAGGCTCACGATGAGCCCGAGGTTGTCGATGATCCAGGTCATGTCAGCCGACCTCGTCCGCCGTCCGCGGCGGGTGCGTATCGAGGAGATCGGCGGGCGACTGCACGAGAGTGCCCTGCGCGCGCCCGTCGGCGTCGACCACCACGGTGCCGTGCGGAGTCTCCCGCAGGTGCAGCGCCCGGCGACCGCGGTCGGCGCCGATGAACGCGGCGACGAAGTCGTCCGCGGGTGCGGAGAGGATCTCGTCCGGAGTGCCCTGCTGCACGATGCGGGCGCTCTTGCCGAGGATCACGATGCGGTCGCCGAGGAGCAGCGCCTCGTCGATGTCGTGCGTGACGAACACGACGGTCTTGCCGAGCTCGCGCTGCAGGCGCAGCAGCTCCTGCTGCAGCTCGGTGCGCACGATCGGGTCGACGGCGCCGAACGGCTCGTCCATCAGCAGGATGTTGGGATCCGCGGCGAGTCCGCGGGCCACGCCCACGCGCTGCTGCTGTCCGCCGGAGAGCTGGCTCGGATTTCGTTCGGCGAGCGCCTGGTCGAGACCGACCGTGTCGAGCAGCTCGCGTGCGCGGACGTGCGCCTCGCGCCGGGAGACGCCGTTGAGGCGCAGCACCGTGGCCACGTTGTCGATCACGCTGAAGTGGGGGAGCAGACCGGAGTTCTGCATGACGTAGCCGATGCGGCGACGCAGGGCGACGGGGTCGCCGTCGAGCACGCTCTCCCCGTCGATCTCGACCACGCCCGAGCTGGGCTCGACCATCCGGTTGATCATGCGCAGCAGGGTGGTCTTGCCGGATCCCGACGAGCCGACCAGCACGGTCGTCTGCCGGGCCGGGATCACCAGGCTGAAGTCGTCGACCGCGCGGGTGCCGTCCGGGAACGTCTTCGTGACGGAGCGGAATTCGATCATGTGCGTCGGCCCCTCAGGGGAGGGACCCCTCCTGGGGCACGTCGCCCGCGCGGACCTCGACCTTGCGGTCGAACGCGACGTAGCCCGAGAAATCGACGCCGACGCGCTCGATGGCCGTCGGATAGGGATGCGGATAGGCCCAGGCCAGATCCTTGTGGACCTGCTCGTCCACCCGGAGCGAGTAGTACTGGCACTCGCCCTTCCACGGGCACGTGTACGGCGTGGGGCTCTCCTGCAAGACGCCTTCGGTGACGGCCGTGGGCGGGAAGTAGCGGTTGCCCTCGATCACCACGACGTCCGAGTCGTCCGCATTCGCGACGACTCGTCCTTCGAATACTGCTTGCATGCTCGTCCCTCCTCGGGAATCGATGCGACACGTGCTTCTCGGCGTTCGGCGCCGGGGCGCCCTTCCGACAGTAGGCCACGCCTCCGACATCCATGAAGCGCCCCCACCACATCGGGAAACAGACCGACATCCGCCGGGATTCCCCCTCGGCCGAACCCGTTGTCGTTTCGAAGCGCGCACATGGCCCGGTTCGGACCTGGATCCGAGCCATCTGCGCACTGCGGAACGCGGCGGCGGGGGCGGCGGGGGACTCAGGCGGACTGTCGGCCGTAGGCCTCCAGCAGACGCAGCCACACCTCGCTCATGGTCGGGTACGAGGGCACCGCGTGCCAGAGCCGGGCCAACGGCACCTCGCCGGCGATCGCGATGGTGGCGGCGTGGATGAGCTCGGCGACATCGGGACCGACGAACGTCACGCCGAGCAGCACCTGCCGGTCCTCGTCGACGACCATGCGCGCCCGTCCGCGGTAGCCGTCGGCGTGCAGCGACGCCCCGGCGACCGAGGAGAACTCGACGTCGACGGCGCGGACGCGGTGTCCGGCCTCGCGCGCGGCCGCCTCGGTCACTCCGGCCGCGGCCACCTCCGGCTCCGAGAACACCACCTGCGGCACGGCGGCGTGATCGGCGGTGGCGACGTGCCGGCCCCAGCGCTCGTCGTCGACGCCCTCGCCCTTCGCCCGCGCGACGATCACGTCGCCCGCGGCACGCGCCTGGTACTTGCCCTGGTGCGTGAGCAGCACACGGCCGTTGACGTCGCCGACCGCGTACAGCCAGTCGACGCCCGGCACGCGCAGCGTGTCGTCGGTGCGGATCCATCGACCCGCCGGGAGCCCGGCCGTCTCCAGTCCGATGTCGCCGGAGCGGGGGGTGCGCCCGGTGGCGACGAGGATCTCCGCGGCGCGCACGTCTCCGCCGTCGGTCGTGACCGTGACCCCGTCGGCGTCGCGGGCGACGCTCTTCGTCGCGACACCCGTGCGCACATCCACGCCGAGCCCGCGCAGCCCCTCCGCCACGAGATCGGCCGCGAAGGGCTCGACCGAGCCGAGCAGTCCGCTGCGGGCGAGCACGGTGACCGTCGCACCGAGCGCGGCATAGGCGGTGGCCATCTCGACGGCCACCACTCCGCCGCCGATCACGACAAGCGACTCGGGGATCTCCTCGGCGCTCGTCGCCTCGCGGCTCGTCCAGGGGTTCGCCTCGTGGAGTCCGGGGATCGGCGGGATCGCGGCGTCGGATCCGGTGCTGATCGCGACCGCCTGCCGGGCGGTGAGCGTGCGCACGCTGCCGTCGGGCAGTGTCACGGCGACCTTCCGCTCGCCGCTCAGCCGCCCGTGGCCGCGGACGAGATCGATGCCGGCCGATTCGAGCCAGGCGACCTGCCCGTCGTCCTGCCAGTGGCTCGTGAAGGAGTCGCGACGGTCCAGCACCGCGCGCACGTCCAGATCGCCAGTGACCGCTTCGGCGGCGCCGCCCACGTGCTGGGCCGCGCGCAGCGCCTGCGGCGAGCGCAGCAGCGCCTTCGACGGCATGCACGCCCAGTAGGAGCATTCGCCGCCGACGAGCTCGCCCTCCACGATCACGGCCGTGAGCCCGCCCTGAACGGCGCGGTCGGCCACGTTCTCCCCGACCGGTCCTCCGCCCAGCACGATCACGTCGTATTCGTCGGTCATGGGTTCCGCCTCTCGTTCGGGAGTCGTCGCGGTCCAGCGCTGCACACGACCTCATCCACCCTCGCAGAACAGGAGACGGCCCGCGGGGATTCCTGGGGAATCGTCAGACCGCGTCCTCGACGGGCGCCGAGGTCACCACCGACGGGTCCTGCACCTCGACGACCAGCGGATCCTCGGAGCCCGCCTCGCGAATCCGCCAGACCCGCACCTTCGCACCCACGCCGGGCACCTGGGTCTGCAGGAGCATCCGGGACCGGGCGGTCGGGCGCTCCCAGATCGCGGAAGACATTCCCGCCGAGGTCGTGACGGACAGCTCGAAGCGGTCGACGCCGCCGTCCTCGATCGTCGACACCGTGCGCGTGACGACCGTGCCGTCGAACCGGTCGATCCGGCCGGACGCCCCGCGCCAGCGCGCGAGCGCGCGCACCCGCAACGCGCTCTGGGCCAGCGCCCCGGCGAAGACGAACCACAGCACCAGCACCAGCGCGACGATGAACACGGTGAACAGCACCGAGAACCAGACGCCGGGGGTCGGCGTGGTCCAGATCGGGATCAGCGTTCCCGCCCCGACGACGGTCGCGAGCAGGAGCAGCACCACGAAGGCCGCACGGGCACCCGGCCGCATGGCGCCGCGGATCGGCAGCTCGGCGGGCGGGACCGGATCCGGCCAGCGCTCGAGCAGCACGACGACCTGGCCGACGGACGCCGAGGGCGAAGGGGTCATAGCGCGAGTCTAGGTCGCCGGGCGCCTCGTCGCCGAGACTCAGCGGCAGCCCGCCGCCTTCTGCACGAGCGAGTCCGGCGGCGATCCGTACGCCTGCGTGCCGTTGCCGTCATCGGTGAACCCCATGCTGATGGCCCATGCCGTCGCCCACGCCTCCGCCGCCGGCGAATCCGTGTTGTCGACCATCGTCCGGCATTTGGTCGCGATCGCGTGCCCGGCCTCGTGCGCCACCAGCGCCTCGCTGGAATCGCCCGGCCAATCCTCGGCGATCGAGTTCGACAGCCGGATCGTCGCGTACTCGCCCGATTGGATCGGCGTGAGCGTCTCGCCGGAGAGGTAGCCGTTGTCGCCGCCGAGGTCGTTCACCCGATCCGCCCACTCGAAGTCGAGCAGCACTCCCGGGACGAGGGATCGCGCGAAGTCCTCGATCTGTTGCCGCGCATCCTGCAGCGGACCCGCCTCCGCCGCGAGCGTCGCGGTGTGCCCGTCGCGCACCTTCTGCGCCGTCGCCGCGTAGCCGACGAAGGCCTCCGCGATCGGCTCGTCGAAGGAGCTGGCGGCCGCGAGTCTGGCGGCCCCCTCACGCAACGACAGGACTCCTTCGTTCGGGGAGGGCCTGTTGTCGTTCTCGATCTGGCCGGCGAGTCCCGCCGCGGCCTTGATCACGTCGGACCCGGTCTTGTCGATCGCCTCCGTCGCGGATCGGAGTTCGTCGGAGGAGCGGCCGAGCGCAGAGGTCAGCGTGCGCACGCTCCGCGCCTCGGCGTCGAGGTTCGCGGAGTCGGCGTACAGCTCCCAGAACCAGGAGGGCTTCGTGCCGGGCGCGGAGAGCTTCGTGCCGGTCAGCGACACGGCCGCGGCAGACGCCTTCTGCGCCCGGTCCCTCTGGGTGGTGAGTTCCGCCCGCTGGGCGTCCCCGACCATCGTCGGATCGGACACCCCCAGCAGGTGCTCTGCCGCTCGGGCGGCCTCGTCATCGACGACGCGCGTGCGCACGTTGCGCGACTCCTCGTCGTCGTGCTTCGACAGCGCGGCGGTCAGGTGCGTGCGGGCGTCGTCGTAGCCGAGGTTCGCGGTGAGCTGCAGCGCCGCGCCGATGCCGGCGAGCAGCAGCACCCCGGCGATCGGCAGAGTCCAGGCCAGGACGGCGCGGCGACGCCGTCGCGGGAGCGGCGACGGAGCACGATCCGGATCGGCGGAGACGAGCAGGCCGGCGAGGTCGTGACCGCCGCCCGGCACGGGCTCGACGGACGACGCGACCTCAGAGGCGCCGGGCAGAGCAGTTACGGTGCCGTCGGGTCCGGCGGCCGGAACGATGCCGGGAGGATCCGCCGGGGCTTCCGAAGGAGTCGACCGGTCGTCGTTCATGGAGCCCCCCTGGATCCGCACCGTGGCGCCGGACGCGGAGTGCGCCGGTCCTGTTGCGTTCAGGATAGGGCCTGAGCCGGCTGCCGCCGTGTCCGCCCGGCTCAGCGGACGGGCAGCAGGTGCGTCGGCGCGGGCGCGGGGGTGCGGTGACGGATCCGGCCCGGCGCGCCGGTGCGGTCGTCGAGGTCGAGCACCGTGATCTCGTCGGAGCGCTGACCCGCGACGAGCAGCGCACCGTCGTGCACGAGGTGATGGCGGGGCCAGTCGACGCCCGCGTCGGCGAGCGCGAGCGGTTCGACCCGCTCGCCGGATCCGCGCACGCGCAGCGCGGCGACCGTGTTGCTGCCGCGCACTCCGGCGTACAGGGTCTCGCCGTCCTTGGAGCGGCTCAGCTCCGCGGGGTAGTCGTGCCCGGGCGTCGCGATCGCCGAGACGGGGGTGCCGGCGACGAGGCCCCAGCGTCCCTCGCGGTCGGCGGCCAGCGTGAACAGCTCGCAGGAGTACTCCGTGACCACGTGCAGGTGCCCGCTCGGGTGCACGACCATGTGGCGCGGACCGGATCCGCGCGGCAGCACCACTTCATG
Source organism: Microbacterium azadirachtae (assembly GCF_000956545.1). Lineage (GTDB taxonomy): Bacteria > Actinomycetota > Actinomycetes > Actinomycetales > Microbacteriaceae > Microbacterium > Microbacterium azadirachtae. The sequence continues at coordinate 2,827 of NZ_JYIT01000044.1, read as the reverse complement.
GTCGAGCGTCAGTCCGGTGGGCGCGGGGCGCCAGATCCGCACGAGGTCGTAGCCGAGGTCGGTCGTCGCGATCCGGCCGTCGGGAAGGAACGCCGCGGCGTGCGCGTGCGAGACCCGGGGGTCTCCGTCCTTCGACGGGCTCAGGGACCGGTCGAGGCGGTTCGGGTCGGAGGCGTAGGGGTCGACCGCGGCCGTCGGATCCGCCCGGTGCTCGGACTCGTCGCCGCCCTCGCGCTCCTCGGCGCCGCGGTCGCCGAACAGGGCCTCGCGCAGTTCCGCCGCCTTGTCGCGGGCGTCGGGCTGCAGCGCGCCGTCGGAGCCGAGCCCGATCCGCACCACGCGGCCGTCGCCGTAACAGCTGGCGACGAGGAAGCGACCGTCGGGGGATACGGCGAGGTGGCACACGTACTGCCCCGCGGCGACCGGGCGGCCGAGCGGGCGCAGCGCGCGCTCGCCCGTCCGTGCGAACGCGGCGACCTCGCCGGCGCCCTCGAGCGCCGCGTAGACGACGTCGAGCGTCGGATGCTGCGCGAGCCACGACGGGGACGGGGCCGGGGCGACCGCGCCGCGGTAGCCGAGCGTCGTCGGCCCCTGTCCGTCGGCGACCGCGAGCAGCCCGATCCCGTCTGCCGGCCCCTCCATGTCGGCGCCGTATCCGCCGACCCAGAATCGCGTCATCGCTCGCCCCAGATCCGTCTGTTTGCGTCAAACCGTGGTGTCAGGCCCCCAAAACCCACCGTTTGACGCAAACAGACGGAGGGGAGGAGGAGGGAGGGAGGGGGGTCAGTCGACCAGGTCGTGGCGCACGATCACCTGGTCGCGCTCCGGGCCGACGCCGATCACCGAGATGCGGGTGCCGCTCATCTTCTCCAGGGCGAGAACGTAGTTCTGCGCGTTGACCGGGAGCTCCTCGAACGTGCGCGCCGTGGAGATGTCCTCCTGCCAGCCCGGGTGGTACTCCAGGATCGGCTTCGCGTGGTGGAAGTCGCTCTGGTTCACCGGCACGTCGTCGAAGCGCACGCCGTCGACGTCGTAGGCGACGCACACCGGGATCTGCTCGAGACCGCCGAGGATGTCGAGCTTGGTGAGCACGAGGTCGGTGATGCCGTTCACGCGCGTCGCGTAGCGGGTGATGGGCGCGTCGTACCAGCCGACCCGGCGCGGGCGGCCGGTCGTGGTGCCGAACTCGAAGCCGCGCGCGCGCAGCCAGTCGCCCTGCTCGTCGAACAGCTCGGTGGGGAACGGACCGGATCCGACCCGCGTCGTGTACGCCTTGACGATGCCGACGATGCGGTCGAGCCGGCCGGGGCCGACACCGGATCCGGTCGAGGCGCCGCCGGCGGTCGCGGAGGACGAGGTCACGAACGGGTAGGTGCCGTGGTCGACGTCGAGCATGGTGGCCTGGCCGCCCTCGAACACGACGACCTCGCCGCGCTGCAGCGCGTCGTCGAGCAGGTGGCCGGTGTCGGCGACCATCGGGCGCAGACGCTCGGCGTAGGAGAGCAGATCCGTCATGATCTCGTCCACGGTGATGGAACGCCGGTTGAAGACCTTCACCAGCAGGTGGTTCTTCTGATCGAGCGCCCCCTCGACCTTCTGGCGCAGGATGTTCTCGTCGAACAGATCCTGCACCCGGATCCCGACGCGGTTGATCTTGTCGGCATAAGCGGGCCCGATGCCGCGCCCGGTGGTGCCGATCATGCGCTTGCCGAGAAAGCGCTCCGTCACCTTGTCGAGCGTGCGGTGGTACTGCGTGATGATGTGCGCATTGGCGCTGACCTTGAGGCGGGACGTGTCGATGCCGCGGGATCCGAGGGCCTCGAGCTCGTGGAACAGCACCTCGAGGTCGATCACGACGCCGTTGCCGATCACCGGGGTGACCCCGGGCGAGAGGATTCCCGACGGCAGCAGGTGCAGGGCGTACTTCTCGTCGCCGACCACGACCGTGTGGCCGGCGTTGTTGCCGCCGTTGAACTTGACAACCCAGTCGGTGCGCTCGCCGAGCAGGTCGGTGGCCTTGCCCTTGCCCTCGTCGCCCCACTGGACGCCGACGATCACGATTCCTGGCATGGGTGCATCCCCCTTGGGTGCGGCCGGTGGCCGCCGTGCTTTTCGCCGGGATTGCACCGGCGGATGAGCTGGCCCGATCGGGCGGGCCCAGTCTATCGGAGGGCGCAGACCGGCTGCGGGACCGGGCGCGCGCTGAGGCGGGACGCCCGGTAACGTGAAGGAAGCGGGGACGGCGCAGTGCCCCGACGGAGACCTTCACATGACCGAGCCGACCGCCCAGCCCTCCCCCGGCGCCTCCGCGTCGCCGGCGGCGACCACGCGCCGCGAGGCGCGCCTGCTCCGCGAGGCGCCCGCGGGCGCGACTCTGCGCGGCCCGCAGGTCGCCGCTCCTCTGGTGGTCGCTCCGGCATCCGCCCCCGCCGCCTCCGGGTCGCCACTCGCGAAGCCCCTGGCGCTGCCTGTCGCTACGCCGATCGAGCCGGTCGCCGCAGCGGCGCCCGCGTCTCGGCGCAGGACGGTGCTTCTGAGGGGCGGCGCCGTCGTGCTGCTGTGCCTCGGACTGGGCACGGCCGGTCTCTGGCTTCTGCGCGCACCGGACGACGCCCCGGCGCACGGGCAGGACATCTCCGCCGCCGCGGATCCGGATCCGCGCTCGGAACGGCCCTTCGAGGGCGCTGGCTCCCCCGCGCCGTCCGGCCCGGGGAGCACGACGGCACCTCCCGCGACCAGCGCGCCGCCCGTCGAGGCGGTCGCGGCGCCCGCGCCGGCAGCCGACGCTCCCGCCGCGGACGACGGCTCCGGCGCCACCCCGCCGCAG
>NZ_JYIT01000043.1 GCF_000956545.1 Microbacterium azadirachtae | reverse complement strand
GCGTCCGACGGCCCGCGCCGCGGCGCGCCCTCCGATGTCCCGCCGCCGGCGCGGCTGGCTGTGGGCCGTCGCCGTCGTCGCGGCGGTCGCGGTCACGATCGGGGGCGCATCGATCACCGGAGTCGCCGTGCTCACGGCGATCGCGCAGGGCTCCCCGTACGGTTCGGAGGCCACCGGGGACGGCTCCTCGACGGGCGCCGACGCGTGGGAGGACGACGTGACCACGCGGCTGAGCACCGCGATGCAGCAGAACGACCGCGCGGCGTTCGTCGCAGCGGGCGACGGGCGCGTCGCGCAGCATCTGGCGGCGATCTGGGACGAGACCAAGAAGCTGGGCTGGACGCTCGGCGTGGCCGAGTCGACGGACGCGACCGGATCCGTGCAGCTCGCGTTCAACATGCAGCTCGGCGGCTTCCACGCGGTCGCCGCCGACGACGGGACCGGCCTCGGCGGGGAGCTGCTGGCGACCTTCGTGTACGACGCGACGATCACGGGCACGGGTCCGCACTCGAAGCTCACGACGCTGGACGCGGTGGCGGACATGCCCTGGGATCGCGGCGAGCAGATCGCGGTCGCACGCGGGGAGCACGTCGCGTTGTTCGCCGACGCCGACGAGGCCGCCCTCGCCGAGGACCGCATCCCCGAGGCCGAGGCCGCGGCGGAGGACGTGCTCGCGCGTCCCGAGTGGGCGGGATCCACGGCGCGGCTCGACGGCTTCGTGACCTACGTGACCGAGGACGACCAGGACTTCCATGCGGCGTACGGCCCGGACATGGCCGACGGCGTCGCGGGATTCTGCCTGTTCGACTACCGGCCGACCCGGTGGACCGCGGAACAGGTGCCCGGCCTCGCCAGCGGCCCCTACCCGGGCGGCGGGCTCGCGGTCCTGGGGCCGGACGGGCTGCTCGATGAGGACGGCTACGTCTTCGCGCACGAGTTCGCTCACTATCTGCAGAACGCGTACGCGCCGGCACCGCTCACCGCCGACGGCGCGAAGGGCGACGACCGCGCCTTCTCCGAGGGCTACGCGGAGGCGGTGGCGGCCGACTACGCCGACGCCTCGGCCGAGCTCTTCACGACCCGCGAGGTGCGGCGCACGGTGCTCGACGGGGACGTGGCGGACGCGGTCTCCGCGGCGGCGTTCGACGACTCCGCCCGCGTCGACACGGCCTATCTGACGGCCGGATCGTACTTCTACTTCCTCGACCAGCAGCACGCCGACTACCGCGCCCTGCTGACGACGGACGGCTCGACCCCGTTCGTCACGGAGGTCGACGCGGTCATGCCGCCCGGGCTCCGCATCGCGGACTGGCAGACCTGGATGGCGTCGCAGTAGCGACGACCGACAGGATCCCCGCCGGCCGTGTGCGGGATCCGGATGAGGCTCCGCTCCTCGGATGATCGGGCATCCAGCATCCGCAAAGGGCTCAGCGCGTAAACTCTCAGGGTGCTGCTCTGCGTCACGGCCAATCACAAGACGGCCCCCTTCGACCTCCTCGAACGACTCAGTCGCACCCCGGATGACCTGGCGGGATCCCTCTCCGAAGGATCCCGGGGCGCCGTCGTGCTGGCGACCTGCAACCGCTTCGAGGCCTATGTCGACGTCGACGGCGCGGCGGACGAGCACGACGTCGAGCGGATCCTGAGCACGGTGTCGGAGCGCAGCGGGATCCCCGCGGACACGCTCACCGCATCGTCCTCCGTGCACTCCGGCCCCCGGGTCGTCGAGCATCTCTTCTCGGTGGCGTCCGGGCTCGAGTCGGTCGTGTCGGGCGAGGGCGAGATCGCCGGACAGGTGCGCCGCGCGCTGACCTCCGCGCGCAAGCACGGCACCACCTCCCCCGAGCTGGAGCGGCTGTTCCAGCGCGCGAGCGAGGCGCAGCGCAAGGTCAAGAACGACACCGCCCTCGGCCGCGCCGGCCGATCGCTGGTGCGCCTGGCCCTCGAGCTGGCGGACAGCCGCATCGCCGACTGGAGCGCCGCCCGGGTGCTGCTCGTCGGCACCGGCGCCTACGCCGCCGTGACCCTGGCGACGCTGCGCGAGCGCGGAGCGCACGACATCAGCGTGCACTCCCCCTCGGGCCGCGGCGCCGCGTTCGCCGCGAAGCACGGCATCCGCGCCCTGCCCAAGGCCGAGTACGCGCGCGCCGCCGCGCACGCCACGATCATCATCACCTGCACGAGCGCGGAGCAGCCCGTGCTCGACGCCGCGATCCTGCGGCAGGGCCGCGGTCCGGCGCTCGCCGCGCTGCCCACGCCGGATGCCGCGGTGGACTGCCCCGTCCCCGGCCACGGCTTCTCGGCCGGCGCGACGCCGTCGCAGCTGATCGTCGATCTCGGCATGCCCCGCAACGTCTCCCCCGACGTCGCCGAGGTCCCCGGCGTCGCCCTGCTCGATCTCGAGACCATCCGTCTGCACGCGCCGCTCGAGGAGCTGCAGGCCACCGACGCCGCACGATCGATCGTGCGCGCGGCCGCCGCGACCTTCCACGAGGTCGGCGCCCGCGAGAGCGTCACTCCGGCGGTCGTCGCCCTCCGCGGGCACATCTTCGATCTGCTCGAGGCGGAGATCGAGCGCGCGCGGCGGCGCGGCGACGACGGCGGGCAGGTCGAGCAGGCGATGCGCCACCTCGCCGGCGTGCTGCTGCACACCCCGACGAGCCGCGCGCACGAGCTCGCCGCGCAGGGCCGCGGCTCCGAGTTCATCGCCGCGGTCGAGACCCTCTACGGCCTGACCGCCGCACCCGCCGCCGAGCAGGACGACGCCGCCACGGCCTGAGCCGCCCGGCCCTCACCGCGGTTAGCCTGGGACGGTGAGCGACGTGACAGACGAAGGACCGTTCTTCCACGGCACCAAGGCGGATCTGCGACCGGGCGACCTCCTGACGGCGGGTTTCCGCTCGAACTACCGGCCCGAGATCGTGATGAACCACATCTACTTCACCGCGCTGCGCGACGGCGCCGGCCTCGCGGCGGAGCTGGCCGCGGGCGATGCAGCGCCCCGCGTGTACCTGGTCGAGCCGACCGGGCCGTTCGAGGACGATCCGAACGTCACCGACAAGAAGTTCCCCGGCAATCCGACGCGTTCGTACCGCAGCACCGAGCCGCTGCGCGTGGTCGCCGAGGTCGACGACTGGACGCGGCTGACGCCGGAGGCGCTGCAGGAGTGGCGCGATCGCCTCGCCGCCGTCCTCGAAGACGAGCGCGGCGAGATCATCAACTGACCGCGACGATCAGCACCGCGACGGGTGCTCCGCCGGGGCGCCGCGCGCGTGCTCAGAGACCCGCGGCTCTCAGAGCGGCCGCGACGTGCAGCGCGGTCGTGGGGAACACCGGCACCGGTGCATCCTCCTGTGCGATGAGGAGCTCGATCTCGGTGCACCCGAGGATGATGCCCTCGGCGCCCGCGTCGACCAGCCTCGCGATGACGTCGCGGTACTTCTGGCGCGACTCCTCGGTGACGACGCCCTGCACGAGCTCGTCGTAGATGACGCCGTGCACGGTCGCCCGGTCCTCCGCGTCGGGGATCAGCGTGGTGATCCCGTGCACGGCGAGGCGGTCGCGATAGAAGGCCTGCTCCATCGTGAACGCCGTTCCGAGCAGGCCGACCGTCCGCAGCCGCGCGGCGCGGATCGCTTCCGCCGTCGTGTCCGCGATGTGCAGGAACGGCACGCTGATCGCGTCGGTGATCCGATCGGCGACCAGGTGCATCGTGTTCGTGCACAGGACCACGAGCCCCGCACCGGCGGCCTCGAGGCCTTTCGCGTGGGCGGCCAGAACGGCTCCCGCGGCCTCCCAGTCTCCGGCAGCCTGCATCGCTTCGATGTCGGCGAAGTCCAGCGAGTCCAGCAGGATCGGAGCAGAGTGGAAGCCGCCGAGCTCCGCCCTCACCATTTCGTTGGCGAGCCGATACCAGTCCAGCGATGATTCCCAGCTCATGCCTCCGAGGACGCCGATCGTCTGCATGCCTTCACGCTACTGGCGGATCCGAGGACACGTCGCCTCCGGATCCGTCCTCGGATCCGCCGTCGAGGTACGCCGTGAGCGCCTCCAGCAGCTGGGTCCATCCCGGCTCGAGGCCCGCGATGGCCTCTGCGGCGCCCTCCCGGACGCCCGTCGCCTCGATGCGCAGTGCGACGACGGTCTCCGCGTCCGTGCCGGTCAGCTCGACCGTGTGCACGGCGTCGAACAGCGCCTCCCCGTCCTCGTCGACCGGGGCGAGCGCGAACACCAGGCGCCGGCCGCGGTCGGCCTCGAGCACGCGGCCGGCCGAACGGTAGACCGCCCCGCCCGGCTCGCCGAGCGCGAAGCGGATGGGCGAGCCCTCCTCCGCGCCGAGGACGAGCTCGTGCACGTCGAAGTGCGGCGGCGCCCACCACCGGCCCGCGATCCGCGGGTCCGTCCAGGCACGCCACACCGCCTCCGCGGGGGCCGCGACGACGGCGCGGAGCGATACGACGCGGGAGCGGCCCGGCTCCCCCGCCTCGCGGGCGATCGCCTGCTCGTACGCCTGCAGCGCGTCGGCATCGGGATCCGGCTGTGCCCACCCGCCGAGGTGCGCGGCGAGCGCCGCGAACGCGGGACGGTCCAGACTCGCCACCCGGCGACGCCCCAGCTTGTGGACGCGGATCAGCCCGGCCGCCTCGAGCGCCTGGAGGTGCTTGGTGGTCTGCGGCTGCAGCGCGCCGATGGCATCGGCGACGCCGCCGACGGTGCTCGCGCTCTCTGCGAGCACCTCGAGGATCCGGTACCTGGTCGGCTCGCCCATCGCTGCGAACGCGCGCTGCGGGGCGGGGGATCCGGCTCCGGGAGTGTCGTCCGCCCCGGCCCCGGGCACGGGCGACGACGACGCCGCGGTCATTCGGCGGCGACGAGGGCGGCGAGGTTGTCGAGCTCGTTCGCCCGGCCCGCGAGCAGACGCTGCGTCCAGACCTCGTCGTGCAGGGGCTCCACGCGCATGACGACCCGCGTGCCGCCGTCGTCGGCCGGGTGCAGCTCGACCTCGGTGAGCTGCTCGTACTCGTCGTGGCCGGGCACGAAGTCGATGATCGAGGCATAGGCGAGCCGCGTGGGCTCCTCGATCTCGGTGAAGCGCTTGCGCGACGCCGTCGAGAGCGGCATCCCGTTCTGCTCCATGAAGGCCACCTGCTCCGGGGCGACCGCCGTCATCGTGTACTCGAGCGCGCCGCCGGGGCGCAGGTCGAGGGCGGTTACGTCGGTGCGGAAGCCGTCTGGTGCCCACCAGCGCGAGATGCCCTCGGGGGTGGTCCAGAGCTCCCAGATGCGCTGAGGGGTGGCGGGGACGGTGCGTTCGATGATCTCGTTCATGAGTTCATAATGCATTCGTCTAGACGAATATGTCAAGGGTTTTCTCGTTCCGGATCCGCGCGCGGTGCGAGACTGGATCCATGGCCCTTCACATCACCGGAGACACCGCCGCCGACACCCTGCTCACCGACAACCCGCTCGCACTGCTCGTGGGCATGCTGCTGGATCAGCAGGTCGCGATGGAGACGGCCTTCGCCGGTCCGCTCAAGATCGAGCAGCGCACCGGCGCGGCCGATGCCGCGACGATCGCGTCCTACGACCCGGAGGAGTTCCTCGCGGCGTTCCGGCAGACGCCGTCGGTGCACCGCTTCCCCGGCTCCATGGCGGCGCGCGTGCAGACGCTCTGCCAGAAGCTCGTCGACGACTGGGACGGCGATGCGGCCGCCCTGTGGACCCGGGGCGATCCGGACGGCGCCGAGGTGCTGCGGCGCCTCAAGACCCTCCCCGGCTTCGGCGAGCAGAAGGCGAAGATCTTCCTCGCGCTCCTCGGCAAGCAGTACGGCTTCACCGGCGAGGGCTGGCGCGAGGCCTCGGCACCGTACGGCGAGGACGGATCCTTCCGGTCGGTCGCCGACATCGTCTCGCCGGAGTCGCTCGCGAAGGTCCGCGAGCACAAGCGCGCCATGAAGGCCGCCGCCAGAGCGACGGCCTGAGCGCTCACATCATGACCATGTCGCCGTCGTGGGCGCGGTACTCCTCGGTCGCCGGGATCACCGGCTCCGACTCGGTGCCGGTGCGATAGCCGCGCACGGCCGCGAGCACAGGCTCCGCCCCCTCCAGCTCGATCTCGACCCCCCGCATGGTGCGGCCGGGGAAGGCGTGCAGCCGGCGTACGCCCACCGTGCCCCCGGCGCAGACCTGGACGCCGTCGTCGAGCACACGATGGCCCGAGATCCGCTGCCCCTCCTCGAGCGCCTCCTCGAGCTCGAGATGGTCGATCTCGACGGCCCCGCCGAAGTCGGCGCGCCAGCGGCCTCCGCCGAGCGGCACGAGCACCGCCTCGAGGGGCGTGCCGAAGCGGCGCTCCCGCTCGGCCGCGTACTCGGCGAGCCGGGCGAGGTCCGCCGGATCGATGAGACCGTCGCGGTTCGGGGGCACGTTCAGCAGCAGGTTGGCGCCGAGGCCGAGCGAGCGGTAGTGGATGCCGAGCAGGTGCTCGAGGCTCTTCGGCTCGTCGCCGGGCTGCCAGAACCAGCCGTGCCGCAGCGAGACGTCGCACTCCGGCGGCAGGTAGCGTGCCTCGCCGAAGCCGAGCACGGCGTCGGTGTGCACGTCGTTCGGCGTCACGTCGACGACGTACTCCACCGGGTCGGCGGCGAGGCCGTCCTCGTTGCCGACCCACCGGATGTCGGGGTCGCCCATGTTGAAGATCACGGCATCGGGCTGGTGCCGGCGGACGATGCTTCTGATCCGCTCCCAGTCGTAGACGCGACCGGCGGATCCCGCACCGTCGAACCACACCTCGACGAGGTCGCCGTACTGCGTGACAAGCTCGGTGAGCTGAGCGCAGTAGACGTCGTCATAGGCCTGCGGATCCGGATAGCGCGGGTCGTGGCGGTCCCAGGGCGAGAGATACAGGCCGAGTCCCATCCCGCTCTCGGCGCAGGCGTCGGCCAGCTCGCGGACCACGTCGCCATGCCCGCCCCGCCACGGGCTGGAGGCGACCGAGTACTCGGTCGTCGCCGTCGGCCAGAGGCAGAAGCCGTCGTGGTGCTTCGCGGTGAGCACCACGTACGCCGCGCCCGCGGTGCGCGCCGCAGCCACCCACTGCCGGGCGTCCAGCCGCGCCGGGTCGAATCCGGAGGCGGGCAGGGTGCCGTCGCTCCACTCGACCCCGAAGAACGTGTTGAGCCCGAAGTGCAGGAACACGCCCGTGCCGGCGCGCTGCCACCGCAGCTGGGCGGGCGTGGGGCGCAGCGCCGCGGTCTGCGCGGAGATGGTGGTCACGAGCGTTCAGCCTAGGGCGTGGCGCGACCTTCGGCGAGAACGGGATCCGCGCGTAATAGACCGCTCGTCCCGGCGTCTCGCCAAGGGAAGGAGTCCCGGTCATGAGCACCTTGTCGCAGCACGACACGCGACCGTCGCCGCCGGCGCGTGACGCGGCGCAGGCCCGCGCCTCCCACCGTCGGCGCGGGTTCGTCCAGGCCGTGCTGAGCGCCCTGAGCGCCTGGCATCCGCACGATGCCCTCGTGCTCGGCAGCGCGGTGGACAGGGCGGCGTTCGGCGCCGTGGCGGAGGACATCACCGCCGCGGTCTCCCCCGAGGTGCTGTGCGCGCTCCACGCGCGCCGGCCGATCATCGTCCCCGGCGAGAGCCGTTTCGGCGGAGTGCTCTATCTCGTGCAAGGCGGCGCCGGATCCCCCGAGGGACGACGCGAATCGCTGACGGCGGTCCTGATCAGCCTCGGCGAATCCGACCACGTCGACCTGGACGTGTGCGATCTCACCGCCGGCCTGCGACTGCTGCGACGGCGAGGGGTGGGCCTCGCCGAGCTTCCGCAGCTCCTGCTCTCCCTGGCGCACGACGGGCGCGCCCCCGCAGGACGGATCGTCGAGACCGGGTCGGCCGACGCCGACGCGGCCTAGGCGCGGACCCCCTCCGCGCAGCGCGCGGTCGGCGGGGCTGCGCCGATCGCCGTGTCGACCGCGGCGAACTCCTCCAGAGACAGGGCGGATCCGGCGTTCCACGCCCGCTCGGCCATCGCCCGCAGCGGGGCGCGGATCCCTTCCGCGACCTCGGCGGGCGTCTGCGCGTCTGGCCGGTCGGACCACACGGCGAAGGAGACGCCGAGCAGCAGCGCGGGATAGGGACGGACGAGCTCCTGCCGCACCGCGCCCTGTCCGCCCGGACCCCACTGCGCCGGGAACAGGCCCGGGTGCCAGTCGGCCGCCCAGATCCGCTCGGCGGTCGGATAGCGGTAGCCCGCGTTCTCGCCGAGCACGTAGTAAAACAGCGCGTCGTTGACGTTGACGACCCGGTGCCCCGCGGCGAGCGCATCCGCGACGGGTCGCATCCCGGCGTTCCAGTTCGTCCACCAGGTCAGCACCACCTCGGGATCCAGGTGCTCCGCGGCACTGCGCAGCAGGCCGTCGTTCCACGCGCGCGCCTGAAGGCCGTGCGCGCGCACATGGGCGGCGACGCGGTTCACGAAGGCGGTGAGCAGGTCGAATCCGGTGCCGTCCGGGCCGTACCGCTCCCGCGCCGCCGTCGCCAGTGCGGGGAACTCCGCCATGCGATCGAAGTCGACGAACTCGTCGCCGCCGAGGTTCCACCGGGAGCTGTGCGGGAAGACCGGGATCAGGTCGTCGATCAGCGCCAGGGCGAACCGGATCGGATCCTCGCGGGTGATGTCCAGCGCATGATCGGTCGCGAGTCCGGGCGCCTCGGGCAGCCGGAGTCCGGGGTGAGCGGCGAGCGTGTGCCGGAGGTGGCCGGGCATGTCCAGCGACGGGACGAGCTCGATGTGCAGATCGCGTGCGGTCGCGACGACCTCCGCGGCCTCGGCGCGCGTGATGTGCTCGGCGGAGACGATCTCCGGGAAGGCGGCGGACTCGATGCGGAAACCCTCGTTCTCGGAGAAGTGCCATTGGACGACGTTGATCCCGACGTCGGCCGCGGCCCGCAGCTGCGCGACGATCCACTCCGCGGGATAGTGCTTGCGTCCCGTGTCCAGATGCAGACCGCGCTCAGCCACGGCGGGCGCGGAGACCACGGTTCCGCGGGGCACCGCACCCTGTGCGCGCAGGTTGTGCAGAAGCTGCCGGGTCGCGCGGAACGCCCCCGCCGGAGACGCGGCGGTGACGGTCACGTCGTCGGCGATCCGGATCCGGAAGGACTCGTCGGGGAGGGCCTCGCCCTCCGCGCCCGCCGCCGCGACCGCGGACGGGGACGGGGCCGGCTCCGTGGCCGGCGGCAGGGTGAGGCGCAGCGTCGGATCCGCCGCGGAGCGGGCAGGCTCGATGCCGGCCGCCGCCAGCTCCGCCTCGATGCGCTCCGCCTCTCGCCGCAGCGCCGTCGCGTCGGCCACGACCCGCACGCGCTGCGGCGCCCACACCCCGCCCGATGGACGGAACGACGAGGGCTGCGGGATCGCCCGCCAGCCCCCGTCGCTCCGCCCGGGATGGGTCACGGGTGCGCGGCCGTGTCCCGGAAGTCGGCCGCGGGGTCTCCGAGGTCGAACAGCTCGATCTGCCGCAGCACGGCCGGCGCCGTCGCGCGCACGCGCAGCAGGGCGGTCGTCACGGGCGCGGCGAACGTGAAGGGCACGGTGCGGTCGGCGGGAAGGTCCTCACGGTGGGTGGTCGAGACCGGGATCCAGGTCTCGCCGTCGGCGCTGTGCTCCCACGCCAGTGCCTCGGCGGAGGTGTGCGCGACCGCGGTGAGCGTGACGTCGGTGATCGTCGTCGGCGCGGAGAAGCGCCACCCCGCGACCTCGCCCTCCGCGAGCGGGACCGCGGCGTCGTCGCCGTCCGCGAACAGCGCGACGACCGCGTCCGCCCCGAGCGGGACGCCCGGCGATCCGGCGCGCTCCGCCCCGGGCACCACGACCGGCCCCGTGAGGTCGGCGCGCCATCCCGGCGCGACGGACGTGTCCTCGCCGGCGCTGTGCGCGTCCGTGCCGGCGTCCGGCTCGGCGGGCGCCCACAGCGGCGAGGCCGCGACACGGCCGGGATCGGCGGTGAGGACGAGGTCGAGAACCGCGTCCGCGCTGTGATCCAGCACACGCACGTCGAGCAGGGGCCGCTCCAGGGGAACGCCGTCGAGGCGGGCTTCGGCGAGGTGCGTCGCGTCGGGGCTCTCCCTCCGCGTGCGGATCCGCAGCGTACGACCGTCCGTCCGCCGCACCGTCACGTCGTCGAGCAGGGGCGCCCCGATGCGGAGCGCCCCGGCGCCGAGCTCGAGCGGGTAGAGGCCGAGCGCGGCCCACAGCCACCAGGCGCTCATCTCACCGTTGTCCTCGTCGCCGGGGAAGCCCTGCGCGATCATCGCACCGGTGAAGAGCCGCCGCGCGAGCGCGTGCACCGTCGCACCGGCGCGCCACGGCTCGTCGCCGAAGACGTGCATCCACGGGATGTGGTGCGCGGGCTGGTTGGAGATCGCGCACATCCCGGAGCGCAGCGCCCTGGCCTCGCGCTGCTCGTGGATCACCGTGCCGTAGGTGCCGCCGAAGGCGGGATCCGCGGTCTCCGGCTCGGCGAACAGCCGATCAAGATGCGCGCGCAGACCGGCCGGTCCGCCGTGCAGCGCGGCGAGCCCGGCGCCGTCGTGGACCGCGCCGACCGACATGCCCCACGCGTTCGTCTCGACGTTATCGCCGCCCCAGATCCGCGGGTCGAACGCGTCGGAGAAGGATCCCTCCTCGTCACGGCCGCGGAAGAAACCGGTCTCGGCATCGAAGAGCGAGCGGTGGGCCAGGGCGCGATTGCGGAACGAGCGCGAGAAGGCCCGGTACCGTGCCCGGGCGGGCGGACGGGCGTCGGGATCCGCGGCGAGCGCGTCGGCGAGGTGCGCGATGCCCGCGTCGCTGATCGCGTTCTCGATGCTCCAGCTCATGCCTTCGTGCACCGAGGACGGGATCCAGCCGAGGAAGCGTCCCGCCCCGATCCCCTTGCGCCCGACGCGAGGGTCGGCGGACGGCTCGGACGCGTTGCGCCAGGCGCTCTCGAACGCGGCGGCGGCGTCGAACGGGAGCCCGCGGCGGGCGGCGTCGGCGAAGATCTGGTCGCTCGAGGTGCCGACCATGCAGTCGACGTAGCCGGGGGCGCTCCACCGCGCCATCCAGCCGCCGTCCCGCCACTGCCGCAGCAGGCCGTCGAGCATCGCACCGGTGCCGGCCGGATCCAGCATGCCCAGGAGCGGCCAGGCCGTGCGGTAGGTGTCCCAGTACCCGTTGGTGACGTGGGCCTCGCCGTCACGGACCACCGCCCCGGTCTCGGTCTCGCCGTGCGGGGCCGCCGGCGCGGTCGCGTCGGCGTAGCGCGGCACGGGCCGCTCCGTGGTGCCCGTGTTCTCGTCGATGCGGCACGGATACAGGTGCAGGCGGTACAGGGCGGAGGCGATCCGCGCGGCATCCTCCTCGTGCGCGAGCGTGCGGCCCGGATGCGCCTCCGCGGCAAGGGCCGGGATCTGCACCGCGCCGAGCAGCGCGTCCCAGCGCGCCCGCAGGGCGTCGCGGAGCACCTCGAAGGACACGGCGTCGGGCAGCTCGAGCGCGAGGTTCCGCTCGGCCTGGGCGACCGACAGGTACGACAGCGCGATGCGCACCTCGATCGCGCCGCGGCCGGCGACGTACCCGGCCACCCGCTCGCGCCCCGCGGCCGAGAGCGCTCCGTAGGCGATGGGGTGCTGCACGACCCGTCCCGCGAAGTACGTGCGCGGCGGGTTGCCCCAGCCGGGATCGCCCTCGGGCACCCAGCCGGAGAAGGAGACGCCGTCGGCGGCGTACGTGAGCCGTCCCTCGGGCCGGATCTGGTCGAGCACGAATCCGACGGTCTCGCCGGGGTCGTCCGCGAGCGCCCGGAACGCCCCGCCATGATCGGTCGCGGTGACCTCGAGCCGCAGCCCGCCGGTGAGCGCGGCGGTGTACACGTGCGGGCGCGCCCGCTCGGTGCCCGGCAGGATCCCGCGCCGCCGGGCAGTGCGATCGGAGTGCGGCTCGCCGGTGAACGGCATGAGCTGCAGCACTCCGTGGTCGCCGATCCACGGGCTCGGCTGGTGCGAGAACTGCACCGCCTCGAGGCGGCGGATCCCGATCCCGTCCGGGTCCGGGTCGTCGTGCACGAACGGCCGGTACGGCCATCGCGCGTCGCTCGCGTCGGTCGCGGGCGTGAGGAAGCAGAACCCGTGCGGGGCGGCGGTGACCGGGATCGTGTTGCCGCGCGAGAACCGCGAGCCCGCATGGCTGCCGCGACGCGTGTCCACCCGCTCGGCGGGAGACGGATCCGCTCCCTCGTGCGCCGGGGCGTGGTCGACCCGCACCTCGACGAACCCGGTGACCGGCTCGTCCGCTCGCTCCGCCCCGGGTGCGGCGAGGCTCGGCGCGCCCAGCACCACCTCGATCCGTCCCGTCCGCCCGGTGTGGGCGCCGAGGGCGACCGAGTCGGCGTTCCACTGCTCCGGCATCGCCCAGGCGGCGTCGAACTGCGCCTGCGCGTCGAGGGGGAACCCGTACCGGTCGCGCAGCCCCGGGTCGTCCGCGAGGCGGATGCCGTCGTCGAACACGACGTCGACGGCGACGGCGAGCGCGGCGTGCGGGGCGAGCGCCGCCGCGGGGCCGTCGGCGTAGAACGCCCAGTGCAGCACCGTATCGGGCCCGGGCACCACGTCGTCGGGCAGCGGAATCCGCTGCACGCCCTGACCCGGCGCGAACCGGTAGGCGCGGACCGCGCCGCCCAGCACCCCCGCGTGCGGGCGGGAGGACGGCGGATCCTCGGGTCCCCGGGCCGGCTCGAGCACGGCTCCCGACCGCGGCACGGCGTGCGTCATCCCTTGACCGCCCCCTCCTGGACGCCGGAGAAGAAGAACCTCTGCGTCACCGAGAACAGCACGATGATCGGGATGAGGGCGATGATCGTGCCGGCGGCGATGAGCCGCGGATCCGGCGAGAAGTTGCTGTTCAGGTAGGCCATGCCCACCGTCAGCGTGTAGTTGTTCGGATCCGTGATCACCATGAGCGGCCACAGGTAGTCGTCCCAGGCACCGATGAACGTGAAGATCGCGACCACGCTGGTCATGCCCCGCACGTTCGGCCATACGATGTGCCGGATCCGCTGCCAGGTCGTCGCCCCGTCGACCGTGGCGGCGTCGAGCACCTCCGCCGGGATCATCCGGCAGGCGGTCGCGATGAGCAGCACGTTCATGGCGCCGATCGCCCCGGGCAGGATCACCCCCCACAGGGTGTTGGCCAGCCCCAGCCCGTTGACGGTGAGCAGGTTGCTGGTGACGGTGACCTCGCCGGGCAGCAGCATGGTGGAGAACAGGATCCCCAGGGCGATGCGCTTGCCGGGGAACTTCATGCAGGCCAGGGCGTAGCCGCCCATGAGGGCGAACACGACGTTCGTGGCCACCGACACCAGTGCCACGAACAGCGACCGCCAGGCGTACTGGTACACCGGGATGAAGTCGGTCACCTTGCGGTAGTTGTCGACGGTCGGCTGCGCAGGGATGAGGTTCGGCGGGAACGTGTAGAGGCTCTCGCCGGGTCCCTTGAACGACGTGGACAGCTGCCACAGGAACGGGCCGATCACCAGCACGAGCACGACCACGAGCAGCACGTAGCGTCCGATCAGCCCGCCGACGGTCGGCTTGGTGATGTCGCCGGAGCCGCCGGTGCGGAACATCCGCTCCTTCGCCGGCTTGCGTCGCCGGGTCTCCTCCTCGACGATCAGGGCGGTCTCGGGCAGGCCGACATCCGTGGCGCTCATGAGGTCGCCTTCTTCTCGCGGTTCAGCAGGGCGATCACGACGAGCGGGATCAGGGTGAGCAGGAACAGCGCGACCGAGACCGCGGCCGCATAGCCGAGGTTGCCGGTCAGGCCGGATCCCGCCTGGCGGATCAGCATGACGATGGACATGTCGTAGCCGCCCGGGCCGCCGGTGCCGTGCGAGAGCACGTCGAGCTCGGCGAACACCCGCATGGCCGAGACGGCGATCAGCACGGAGATGAGCAGCATCGCGCCCCGCACACCGGGGATGGTCACGTTCACGAAGCGCTGGAACGCGTTCGCACCGTCGAGCATCGCCGCCTCGTGCAGATCCTTGCCCACGTTGCCCAGCGCAGCCAGGTAGACGACCATGTAGTACCCGACCCCCTTCCAGACGGTGAGCAGGATCGCGCAGGCGAGCAGCCACCAGCGGTCGACGAGGAACGCCACGGGCTTGTCGACCACGCCCATGAACTGCAGCGCCTGGTTGATGATCCCCTTGCTGTCGAAGAGCCAGCTCCAGATCAGCGCCACGACGACGACCGAGGCGATCACGGGGAAGTAGAACGTCGTGCGGAACAGCGTGATGCCGGGGATCTTCTTCTCGACGAGCAGGGCCAGCAGCAGGGGCAGGATCGTGAGCAGCGGCACGCACACCACCACGTAGATCACGCAGGTCAGCAGCGCGTAGCGGAACTGCTCGTCGCCGAGGAGCTTGACGTACTGGTCGAAGCCGACGAACTGGGGTTCGCGCAGCGGCCGGGCGTTGGTGAAGCTCAGCACGACCGTGTTCAGGAACGGCCACAGCGAGAACACCAGCACCCACAGCACGGCGGGTCCGACCAGCAGCCAGGGCGTGAACCAGCGATGGGAGCGGATCGGGCCCCGCTTCGGGGAGCCGGTGCGCGCGGCGCCGGCTCCCTTCCGCGAGAGGGTGATCCTGTTATTTGTCGATGCGGTTGTCATTCGCGTTCTTCACGATCTTGTCGAGCGCGTCCTTCGCCGGGATGTCACCGCGCACGGCGAGCGCCATCTGCTGGTTCAGGTAGTCGGTCATCGCACCGGTCCACTGGTACGGCGTCGCCTTGGCCTTGGGCAGGGCGTCGAACATGATCTTCATCGCCTCGGCCTGCGCCGCGGGCACGTTGGCGTCGCTCTCGACGGCCTTGACGACCTCGTCGCCGCCGTTCGCCGTGCCCGGCGCGAAGCCGATGGCGAGCTTGGTGAACGCGACCTGGTTCTTCTCGTTCGTGGCGAACTCGGCGAACGCGAGCGCCGCCGCCTTGTTCTTCGAGGTGGACGCGACGTTCAGGCCCTGCACGAACAGGGGCGGCACGCCGGGGCGTGCGGACGCGGCCGTCACGTCGACCAGGTCAGGAGCCTTGGTGCGCAGATCGCCCGCGAAGCCGGATCCGCCGGTCGAGTAAGCGACCTTGCCCTGCAGGTACATCTCGGCGTTGCCCGAGTAGGTGCCGCTCAGCGCCTCGGCCGGCATCGCGCCGGCCTTGTACGCGTCGGCGTACTTCTGCACGATGGCGACCGCCTCGGGGGTGTTGAAGACGAACGCGCCCTTGTCGTCGATCACCGGGATCCCCGCGGAGATGAAGGTGTCCAGGCCCGGCATCGACGAGACGAGCATCACCTTGCCCTGCGAATCCGTCGCCACCTTCTTCGCGAGGTCGAGCCACGCGTCGGTCGTCGTGGGGAGGTTCTCCTTGGTGACGCCGTAGGGCTTGAGCTGATCGAGGTTCCACCACGACTCGTCGCTGCCGATGTACCACGGCAGGCCGTAGGTGCCCTTGATGCCGGTGTAGCTGCTGTACGCCTCCCAGCCGCCCTTGTTGTACTGCGCCTCGAGCTTCGGATCCGCCTCGGCCAGGTCGACCAGCTTTCCTGCGGCGACGAGCGGGTAGCCGATGTCCGGCGGGAGGTTCAGCACGTCGGGCAGGGTGTTCGAGTTCGCCTGGCTCAGGATCTTGTCCTGGTACCCGTCGCCGGGCTGGTCGACCCACTCGACGGTGACCTTGGGGTGCTCCTTCTCGAACGCCGTGATCAGGTCGGTGAAGTAGGGCGAGAACTTCTCGTTCTTGAGCGACCAGGTCTGGAACTTGATCGTGCCGCTCAGCTCGCCGGAGGTGTCGATCGCGCCTCCGCCCCCGCCTGCCGCGCCCCCTGCGCCACCCGTGCACGCCGTCAGAGCGAGTGCGGCGGCCGCGGCGATGCCGACGGCCAGAGTTGCTCGGATTTTCATGGACGTTCTCCTTCGAAGTGGTCCCCGGGATCCGCGCGCCTGCCGGCTCTGGAATCCCATCGCTAAAACGCTATAGTGTGCCTACTATGCCATAACCGCAAGACGCCGTCCAACAATGCCGTCGCGAGATCCCGTGGCCGGCCAAATCCCTTCAGTGGAGCAAGGAGAACCGCGATGGACAGCCCGCGCCGCCCGAACATCGTGTTCGTGCTGACCGACGACCACGCCTCGAACGCGATCGGCTGCTACGGATCGGTGGTGAACACCACCCCGGGCATCGACGCGATCGCGGCGGCCGGGGTGCGCTTCGACCGCGCCCTCGTCGAGAACGCGCTGTGCACGCCGAGCCGCGCCGCCTTCCTCACCGGCACGTACAGCCACACGAGCGAGGTCACGACGCTCACGACGCACCTCGCGAACGACCGCGAGACGTTCATCAGCGCGCTGAAGGCCGCCGGCTACCGCACCGCCATCTTCGGCAAGTGGCACCTGGGGCACGGCCCCGACCACGACCCCGTCGGCTTCGACCACTGGGAGGTGCTGCCGGATCAGGGCGAGTACGTGGATCCGGAGTTCCACACGCCGGACGGGCTCGTGCGCTACGAGGGCTACGTCACCGACATCATCACGGAGCACGCGCTGGCGTGGATGGATGCGCAGGGCGACGAGCCGTACTGCGTGCTCGTGTGGCACAAGGCCCCGCACCGCCCGTGGGAGCCGCATCCGCGGCATGCGGACCTGTTCACGGATCCGATCCCGCTGCCCGCCACCTTCCACGACGACTACGAGGGCCGCGGAACCCCTGCGCACCACGCGACCATGCGGATCGCCGACGATCTGAACGACATCGACCTCAAGCAGGATCCGCCGTCCGAGCTCGGCTACGCGGAGCGGGCGCTCTGGAAGTACCAGCGCTACATGCAGGACTACCTGCGCTGCGTGGCCGCAGTCGACGAGAGCGTCCAGGCGCTCACCGGCTTCCTGCACGAGAGCGGCCGGTTCGACGACACTGTCACGATCTACGCCTCGGACCAGGGCTTCTACCTCGGCGAGCACGGCTGGTTCGACAAGCGCTTCATGTACGAGGAGTCGCTGCGCATGCCGCTCGTGCTCAGCTACCCCGCCCGCGTCGCCCCCGGCAGGAGCACCGACGCCATGGTCTCCAACGTCGACATCGCGCAGACGCTGCTCGACTTCGCGGGGGTCGAGGCTCCCGGCGGCATGCAGGGGCACAGCCTGGTGGAGCTGATGACCGCGGACGCCCCCGTCCCCGTGCGCGATGCGCACTACTACCGCTTCTACGAGCACGACGACCGATCGCACCATGTCTGGGCGCACTACGGCGTGCGCACCGAGCGGTACAAGCTCATCTACTTCTACGCGGACGGAATGGGCCTGCCGAACACGCGCGACACCACCTATCCTCCGGAGTGGGAGCTCTTCGACCTCGAGAAGGATCCGCATGAGCTCACCAGCGTGCACCTCGATCCCGCGTACGCCGACATCCGGCGTGAGCTGACCCTGAAGCTCTGGGATCTCCAGCAGGACCTCGGCGACTCGCCCCACCCGCGCCAGCCCGTCCCGGAAGGACGTACTCGATGACCCCCCGCACTGACTC
>NZ_JYIT01000042.1 GCF_000956545.1 Microbacterium azadirachtae | reverse complement strand
CGGAGATGTGTATAAGAGACAGGACGGGCGGGCGGGCGAGAGCGGCTCAGCGTGCGGCATCCCACACCTCCTTGCGCTGGGTCCACAGGAGCAGGACCACGATGAAAAGGAACGGGAGGAAGTTGCGCACCAGCGAGATCTCGTTGATCTGGGCGACGAGGCCGCCGAGCACCCCCAGGACGAGCCCGCCGATGACGGTGAGGTCGAGGCGCTTGAACCCGCCCAGCAGCGCGGCGGCCGCCGCGGGGATGATCAGCAGCGACAGGCTGGTCGCGTCGTTGGACTGCGAGGGGGCGACGATCACGATCGCGATCGCCGAGATGATGCCCGTCACGAACCACACCGCGATCGAGAGGGGGCGGGAGCGGATCCCGAGCAGCTCGGCGGTCGTGGGGCGCTCGGACAGCGCCCGCAGCTGCGTGCCGACCCGCGTGCGGGTGAGCACGATCCGCACGCCCACGGCGACCACGATCGCCATGCCGACGGTCCACACCGTGACCTGGCTGATCACGACGCCGCCGAGCGAGAACGCCGGTCCCGCGATGATCGGGGTGAAGGGCTGGGGCTTGTTGCCGAACAGGATGAAGGAGAGCGAGATCAGCAGCAGCAGCGGCCCCACCGTCATCGCGGAGCGCGTCGTCGTGGACGCCTCCGATAGCCAGGTCGCCGCGATCCACCCGATGGCCGCCGCGAGCAGCCCGCCGATCAGCACGCCGATCACGGATCCGATCCACACCGGCATGCCCGCCTTGGTGACCAGCCACACGGCGCAGAAGCCGCCGAACATGCCGGTCGCCGCCTGCGCGAAGTTGACGACCCGGACCAGCCGGGCCATGAGGGTCAGGCAGACGCCGAGCACGGCGTACAGGCCGCCGGCCGCGAGCCCTGCCAGGGCGCCTTCGATCATCGTGCTTCTTCCTTTCGGGTGGCCGTCGAGCGAGGACGCGGCAGGCGACCTCGCTCGACGACCCGGGGATCGATCTACTTCTTGGGGATCCGGTACCAGTCGTCGGCGACCTTCTCCCAGGCGTGCGTGCCGCTCTTGAGCTCGATCGGCCAGCCGGCGGTCGGGATCGTGCCGAACTTGTACGGGTCGCCGATCATCTTGTTGTCGACGGCGGGCATGCTCTTGATCGCCGCCGAGACGGACTCGCGGGTGATGTCGCCCTTGACCGACTTCAGCGCCTCGATGAAGTACGTCGCGGCGAGGTAGCCGCCCTGGCTGAACGACGTGAGCGGGATCTTGTTCTTCGTCATGAGATCGCGCCAGTCCTTGTTCACGTCGTTCTCCTCGGTGAACGGGTAGAACTCGGCGGGGACGTAGATCCCGGCACCGGCGTTGTCGATCGCCTTCGCGAAGTTCTCGCTGTAGACGCTGGTGAGGTACAGCCAGGTGACGTCGTTCCAGCCCTGGGCGTTGGCGGCCTTGACCTGGCCGATCGCGTCCGGCTCGACCGGGTTGATCGCGAGGGCCTTGCAGCCGGCCTGCTTCGCCTTGACGATGTAGGGCGTGTAGTCGCTCGCGCCGTAGGGCACGGTGTCGTCCACGTAGAGCGGCTTCTTGCCGGTGATCGCGGTCCACCGGTCGATCGCCGCCTGGTAGGTCGGGCGGGTGGATCCGGCGATCTCGAGCAGCACGCAGATGTTGTCGAGCTTGAGCTGCTCGGATCCGTACAGCAGCGTGAGGGTCATGTCGTTGTACGGGCCGACGTTGGCGGGCGAGATGCTCTTGCTGTCGAAGCATCCGGTGTCGACGCCGATGCCGGGGATCGAGAGGATCCCCTCCTGCTCGTAGTACTTCTTGTTCAGATCGCACTCGATGAGGCTGGCGGAGCCGACCATCGCCACGGCGTTGTCGGATCCGACGATCTCGCGGGCGTTGGCGGTGGCAGTCGCCGGGTCGCCCTTGTCGTCCAGCGCCTTGTAGTCGATCTTGCGGCCGTTGAGGCCGCCGTCGGCGTTGAACTTGTCGAACACGGCCTTGGCCGCCTGGGAGGCCTCGGGGAACGTGGCCGCGCCGCTGATCGTGTTGACCGATCCGACGACGATCGGGTCGCCCGATCCGGATCCGGAGCCTCCGTCGCCCGAGCAGCCGGCGAGGGCCAGCATGCCCGCGGCGAGCAGCGCTGCTGCGGCGGTGATGCGCTTCTTCATGTGATTCCTGTCTCTCTCGGGTGCGGGGCGGATCCCGCGGTGTGGTGCAGGTCTCGGTGGCGGTCCGTGGGTCAGTCGCGCAGGGCGCGGGCCACCATCTCGGTGTCGGTGAACTGCTCGAACGCGACGACCTCGCCGCCCTCGAGCCGCCAGACGTGCGCGACGCGGGCGGCGAAGAACCGTCCGGTGCGCTTGTGCGTGCCGGAGTAGGTGCCGATGCCGACGACCGTGTCGCCGCCGTCGACGACCTCGTCGACGGCGAGCGTGTAGTCGTCCCAGTCCTCCTGGATGCGGCTGAACACGTTCGCGGCGACGGCCTCCGGACCGACGTAGGTGCCCGCGTAGGGGAAGCCCGCGGCCTCCGTCCAGCGCACGTCGGCGGCGAGCGGGGCCAGCATCCCGTCGAGGTCGCCGCGGTCGCTGGCGTCGTAGTGCGCGCGGATGATGTCGGCGTTCGTCATGGCGGGACTCCTCAGGTCGGGTCCCTTCGAGAGCCTCAGGGACCGGCGGGCGGTAGGACGGTCGGGTCCCTTCGAGAGCCTCAGGGACCGGCGGGGTGGTCAGGCGGTCTGGGTCCCTTCGAGAGCCTCAGGGACCGGCGGGTGGTCAAACGGGCTGGGCGTCCGGGTAGGAGACCGAGCCGAGCGGGTAGATGTGGCCGCCGGCACGGGAGTGCTCCGACGCCCCCTCGCCGGTGAGGCCGAGGAAGATGCCGGTCGTTCGCAGCTGGTAGCCGAGGTCGTGCAGCCAGACGCTCGCGACCGCGATCCGGAACTCGCGGAAGCAGAACAGGTACAGGCCGTCGGCGAAGCGCCACACGGTCGACAGATCCATGTCGCCGTGCCCGCGCTGCACGCCTTCGAGGCACTGCCACGCGTAGCGCTGGCTGGAGACGTAGACGTGCTCGTACAGGTGGTGCGGGCTGTAGCGGTACACGTTGCGCTTGCCGATGAGGTCGCGGCTCGGTCCGGGGACCTCCCCGGTGGGGGTGCCGCCGTCGGTCGTCGCAGCCCAGAACTCCTGACCGACCTGCGGGGTGCCCTCGACGGCCTCGGCCGCGATGCGCGAGCGGATCACGGCCGCGCGGTGCGTCGTGGTCGAGTAGACGATCGTGAGCGCCTCGCGCTCGCGCGAGGTGAGCGGCAGGTTGACGAACACGACGTCGTCGCGCACGGCGACGGCGTCGTACGGGTCGGTGCCGGAGGCCCCGAGGCCGGACCAGGTCACCAGAGCCTCGGTCCCTGAGCCCGTCGAAGGGCCGAAGTCCAGCGTCAGCGACTGGCCGTCCTCCAGCGTCAGCGCGAGCGCGGTGCCCGCGAGGTCGGTGTTCGGCAGGCGGTAGGTGTCGATGCCCGCGGCGAACTCGTCGTAGGTGCGCCACTCGTCGAGGGCGGGATCGGCAACCGTCACTTCATCGGACACGGGGGACTCCTTCGACCCTGTCCCCGCCGGACTGCGGGGCGTGGGTCCATGCTGTTCCCGCGCTCCGCACCGCTCAACGGCCGGGATGCGATCGCGCGCCGAGAGTCAACCGGCGTGCCCGCACGGGCAAGAACCGGATCCGCCCGCAGTGCTTGCAAAAAACAAGTAACGGGAGGAGGCTTCCGGCATGGCAGAGAACGGGCGGGATCTGGTCCTGAGCTATTACGTCTCGATCGACGGCAAGAGCGTCGATGCGGGCAACGGCATGCGCGCCGTCATGGAGTCGATCGACGACCCGGAGCAGGAGCGCGCGTACGTCCAGCAGCTGTGGGAGGCGGGCGCCTTCCTGATGGGGCGGACGTCGTACGAGGCGATGAAGGGCTTCTGGCCGGTCGTCGACCACCCGTCGGCGGCGCCGATGAACGAGATCCCCAAGGTCGTCTTCTCGCGCACGCTCGCCTCCGCAGACGAATGGGGGCCGACCACGATCGCCGCAGGAGACCTCGCCGACGAGGTCGCGCGGCTCAAGGCGCAGGCGGGGAAGGACCTGTTCGCCATCGCGGGCGACTCCTTCCAGCGCTCGCTCATCGCGGCGGGCCTCGTCGACGAGTACCGGCTCTGGGTGCTGCCCGCCGCAGCGGGGTCCGGCACGGCGCTCTTCCCGGAGGGGGAAGGGCCGCTGCGGCTGCGGCTGCGTGCGAGCACCGCCTATCCGAGCGGAGTTCTCGAGCTGCGTTACGCGCCGGACGATCGCGGCTGAGGGGTCTCGCGCCGGGTCAGTGCGTCGAGCGGTACTCGCTGGGGGAGACGCCGTAGGCGGTCTTGAACGCGCGGCTGAAGTGCGCGGCGTCGACGAAGCCCCAGCGCGCGGCGATCGCGGCGACCGGGCGGTCGGCGAGCACCGGATCCAGCAGGTCGCGGCGGCACTGCTCGAGGCGGCGCGTGCGGATCCAGGTCGACACGGTGGTGCCCTGCTCCTGGAACAGACCATGCAGGTGCCGGGTGGAGATGAAGTGCGCGGCGGCGATCGAGGCGGGTCCCAGGTCGGTGGAGGCGAGGTTGCGATCGATGTGGCCGCGGATGCGCTGCATGAGGGCGCGATGCGGGTCGGCGGCGGACTCGTCCAGGCCCAGCTCCCGGGTGAACACGGTCGACACGAGATCGAGGGCGCTGTGCGCGAGCCGGGCGCCGGTGGCGCCGGCCAGCTGGTCGAGGTTCGTCGCGAGCTGACGCAGATACGGCACGACCATGCCGCCCAGGCCCTCCTGGCCGGAGATCCGCACGGCGGTGAGCTGGCCGACCATCTCCGGCGGCAGGCTCAGCAGGTGCTTCGGGAACATGACGACCATCGTCCGGAAGTCCTCGTCGAAGACGAGCGAGTACGGGCGATCCGTGTCGTAGACGGCGAGGTCGCCCGCGGTCAGCACGGCCTCGCGGTCGTCCTGGATGAGAAGGCCGGTGCCGGCGAGCATCAGGCTCAGCTTGAAGTAGGAGCGGTCGCCGCGGGCGATGAGCTCGGGCGTGCGCTCCACGACGTGACGCGTCGCGCGGACGTCGTTGACATGCACCTCGTCGACCGAGGCGCCGCGGATCAGCCCGCGGAACGGGTCCGCTCCGGTGCCGCTCACCTGGAGCGGCACGAAGGAGTCGGAGACCGCGGAGCGGAACTCGCTGACGTTGCGCGCGACGAGTGTCGAGACGGACTCTGCGGGAGCGACGGGAACTGCTGCCACGGCTGATCACCTCGGGAAGATGCAGGGGTGGATCGACGACTTTGTATACGATCCGTTCAGGCACTCTACCACCGCGGCCCGTGCGGCGGGTGGGATCTCCCTCCCGTGGCCGCCCGGGCCGCGATGACGCCGTCGCGTGCGCTACTCCACGAGCTTGCCCGCGGTGTCCACCTCGCGGATCAGCGCGTCGATCTCGGCCGGGACCGGCGGGATCTCCTCGCGCACGACGCCCGTGGACGGAGACCAGACCAGGTTCACCTGGAGGGCGGGATCCATCGCCGGGAAGTCGCTGCGGTTGTGGCAGCCGCGCGTCTCCCGGCGCTCGAGCGCCGCCTCGAGGGTCGCCCGCGCCGCGAGGGCGGAGGAGCGCAGGTCGAACGCGTGCGCGAGATCCTGGAACCCGGCGATGTCGGGGTGGATCCCGATCCGCGTCATCCGCTCCTCGATCGCGTCGAGCTCGGCGAGACCGGCGAGCAGCCCCTGCTCGTCTCGGACGACCCCGGCGTGGGCCGTCATGGTGTCGCGGATCGCCCGCTGCAGGGCGCGCACGTTCTCGGGGCCGTCGGCGGCGAGCAGGTCGTCGATCTCCGCCCGCGCACGGCGCACCGCGTCGGTCGAGCGGCGCTGCGCGTCGAGGCCGTAGGCGTGCGCGACGGCCGCCCGCCCCGTGATCCGGCCGAACACGAGCAGCTCGATGAGGGAGTTGCCGCCGAGCCGGTTCGCGCCGTGCAGGCCCGAGGACGCCTCGCCGATCGCGTACAGGCCGTCCACGTCGGTGCGGTGGTCCTCGGGGCGCACCCAGACGCCTCCCATCGAGTAGTGCGCGGTGGGCGCGATCTCGATCGGATCCTTCGTGATGTCGAGCATCTGCAGCTCGAGCAGCGTCTGATAGACGCGCGGGAGCCGGGTCATGATCGTCTCGCGGGGCAGGTGCGACACGTCCAGCCACACGCCGCCGTTCGGGGTGCCGCGCCCCTCGGCGATCTCCGTGTACGCCGCCAGGGCGACGCGGTCGCGCGTGGACAGCTCCATCCGCTCCGGGTCGTACTTGCCCATGAACCGCTCGCCGAGGCCGTTGCGGAGGATGCCGCCCTCGCCGCGCGCCGCCTCCGAGACGAGCGTTCCCGCCTCGCTCTCCGGCTCGATGATGCCGGAGGGGTGGAACTGCACCAGCTCGGGGTCGCGGATGCGCCCTCCGGCCTCGACGGCGAGCCGGAACGAGTCGCCCGTGTTCTCGTCGCGGCGCGACGACGTGCGCCGCCAGATGCGGTTGTGACCGCCGGCGGCCAGGATCACGGCATCGGCGTGGATCAGGTAGCGCTCGCCGGAGACCAGGTCGAAGCCGTAGGCGCCGAAGATGCGGGGCACGGTGCCGCCCCCGGGTGCGGGGACGTCGCCGACCAGCAGGCGCGTGATGTAGACGGTGTCGAGGATCGGGATCTCGAGCCGCTCTGCGCGATCGACGAGCGCGCGCTGGATCTCGAGCCCGGTGTAGTCGCCCGCGAACGCGGTGCGGCGGAAGGTGTGCGCGCCGAAGAAGCGCTGCGAGATGCGGCCGTCGTCCTCGCGGGCGAAGCCCATGCCGTAGCGCTCGAGGTCGCGGATGCCCTCCTCCGCACCCCGGGTCACGATCTCCACCGTGCGCGGGTCGGCGAGGAAGTAGCTCTCCTTGATGGTGTCGGCGGCGTGCTGCTGCCAGCTGTCCTGCGGATCCATGGTGCCGAGGGCCGCGTTGATGCCGCCGGCGGCGAGAGAGGTGTGCGCGTCGTGGCGCGGGCGCTTGCCGACGGCGAGCACGTCGACGCCCTGCTCGGCGACCTCGATGGCCGCGCGCAGTCCGGAGCCGCCGGTGCCGATCACGAGCACGGTCGTTGAGACAAGGCGCTCGCGGGATGAGTTCTCAGTCATGCGAACCACGTTAGGAATCCGCCGGCCATTACTCCAATGCATAATCCTGCTGAAGAGAATGCGTCTAGGCTATGGTCATGAACCTCGATCAGCTCCGCGGTTTCGTCGAGATCGCGCGCCTCGGAAACTTCACGCGCGCTGCGGAGGAGCTGCACCTGGCGCAGCCGTCGCTGAGCAGGCAGATCTCGACGCTGGAGCGGGAGCTCGGCTCGGAGCTGTTCCACCGGGCGCGCGGGCACATCTCGCTCACCGCGGCCGGGGAGGTGCTGCTGCCCTATGCGCGCCGCATGCTCGCCGACGCCGCCTCGGTGCGCCGCGAGATGGCCGAGATCGCGGGGCTGCGCCGCGGGCGGGTGCGCCTCGGTGCGCCGCCCTCACTGTGCGCGAGCATCGTGCCGGAGGTCGTCGGCGCGTTCCGCACCGCCCACCCCGGGATCGAGCTGGAGCTCACCGAGCGGGGCTCACGCGGACTCGTCGCCGCGCTCGCCGAGGGTGTGCTGGATCTGGCGCTGCTGGCGTCCTCGGACGCCGCCGCCGGCTCCCCGGTGAGCCTCAGCCGCATCCCGCTCCTGGAGGAGGACCTGGTGGTGATCTCCTCGGCGGAGCAGTCGCCGGTGAGCCACGGGCGCGAGATCGCGCTCGCCGCGGTGGCGGATCTGCCGCTGATCGCCTTCCCGCGCAGCTATGAGCTGCGCGCCGCGACCGACGCCGCCTTCGCCGCGGCGGGGCTGGTGCCGGAGGTGGTCGTGGAGGGACCGGAGATGGACACCGTGCTGCGGTTCGTGGAGCGCGGCGTGGGCGTCGCGGTCGTCCCCGCGATGGTCGCGCTCGATCGGCCCGCCCTGCGCGCCGTGCCCCTGGCCGCGCCGAGGCTGACGCGCACCGTGAGCCTCGCCCACCGCGCCGACATGGCGCCGACGCGCGCGGCGGCGGCCCTGCGTGACACGATCATCACGACCGCCGACGCGCTCGCCGGATCCGGAGGCTTCGTCTCCCGGGTGGACTGACGACGGCCGGCGGCCGAGGGCCGTCAGTGCCCGCAGGTGCAGGCCTCGCCTCCGCCGCAGCAGGATCCCGTGGCGCCGGCGACCGCGTGGGCCTGCGACGACTCCGGCACGTCCATCCCGGGGTTCTGGTCGAGGAAGCCGTATGGGCGCAGCGCGAAGCCCGCGGTGTCGACGGGCATGATCGGCCAGTCCTCCGGGCGCGGGAAGTGGGTGAGGCCGAACGTGTGCCAGAGCACGAGATCCGCGCCGTCGGGACCGTCCAGCGGCGCATCGGCCGCGGAGTACTCCGGCAGGCCGGATCCGCCCTGGTGCGCGTTCGGGAAGCGGCCGGCGGGCCACAGCTCGCCCTCGCGGTGCGCGGTCGCCCAGAGGTGCTTGGTGGCGAACGTGGCGCGGGCGGCGACCGAGGAGGCCGGGTCGGCCATGAGCAGGGCGGTCGGCTGCGGCACGAGCTGGTAGGCGGTGGCGCGGCCCACGGCGTTCGTGCGGGACGCGCTCTGCACCTCCCACACGCGGGCGACCGAGGTGTCGGCCTCGCGCTGCGCCGCCGACTCGGAGCCCAGCACGGTCTCGCTCCAGCTGAACGCGTTGCCGAACGGGTTCTCCGGGCCCATGGGCACGCGCTGGGCGTCGACCTCGACCAGGCGGTTGTCCGGTCCGTCCACCGCGACGTCGAGCCGCGCGCAGAACAGGTGCTGATGCACCGGGGCGAACACCCCGGGCGCGAGCTCCGTGGCGTGCCGCTGCGGCACGCCGGGCTCGCCGGCGCCGACGAACACGATGCCGGTCGCCTTCGCGACCACCTCGATCGTGCCGTCGAGGCCGAAGTTCCAGTAGAACCCGTAGTCGTAGTTGCCGATGGTGGAGAAGTACGACACCACGAAGCGGCGCGCGCGCCGCACGTCGCTGCGGCCCTCGAGGTTCGTGTGCTTCCAGAGGATCCCGGTGTCCTCCTCGTGCATGCACACGACGTTCGGGATGCGCACGGGGTGGCCCCGGTCGTCGGCGACGTAGCCGTCGAGGTAGCGGATCACGCCGAGGCAGTCGCAGCCGAGCGCGAGGTGGTTGGCGTTCTTGCCGAGCAGGTACTCGCCGGCGTCGAAGTAGCTGATCCAGAAGCGACCCGGGGCGGTGTCGCCGTACGGCACGACCATCTCGGGCACGCTCGCGCGGTTCAGCACGGGGCGGCCGTCGAAGCGCACATCGTGCAGCACGAGCCCCTCACGGGCGTTGAAGCCCACCCGCATCGACCAGTTCTCCCACTCGACAAGAGATCCGGAGACGGCGAAGCTCGGACCCTCGGGCTGCACGATCTCGATCGGCTTGAGAGAAGTGCGCGCCTCGCCCTGCACCTCCGGGTAGTAGTTGCCGTGCCCCGCGGGCACCGGCACGTCGCCGATGTCCTCGACGCGGATCACACTGTCATCGGTGAGGTCGATGTGCACGATCAGGCCCTCGACCGGATGCGCCCACGGGGAGTCGAGCTCGTCGTAGCGCAGGAACGTGAGCGAGCGGATCACCCGGCGGCCCACCTCGTCGGCGCGGCCCGTGAAGCCCGGGGCGAGCGGCGAGCAGAACGCGAGGTCGATGTGCTCGGCGAGACCGCGGCGCTCCATCGCGGCGCGCCACTCGGGGGAGGCCTTCGCGATCGCCTCGGCCCGCTCGTACTCCTCGAACAGGTACTGCGGCTGGCCGTAGGGAGGCGCGTCGTTCGGCACCTGCTCGGCGCGCAGCACCTCGCCGCGCGTGATCGAGACGACCACGTCGGTCGCGACGCCGGTCGCCGTGTCGAGCAGGGTGGCGTCCACGCGGCGGTCGATCGGCGCTCCGGGCGCCCAGGACGCCAGCTCCGCCCTGGTCGGCTCGTCGGGCAGCAGCATCGGCACGCGCACCGTGTCGCCGAGCAGGCCCGCAGCGACCAGGATCGCGCGGGCGGCGGCGATCTCGGGCCCGGTGAGCGGATCCAGCGGGTGCGGCGCCGGGATGGTCTCGAGCGTGATCGGCTGCGGGGCGTGGTGGGACATCGTCGACCTCTGCGGTTTAGTTGAGCGATTGCTCAAGAAACGGGTTGGATCGATGATAGGGCCGCCGGAGCGCTCGCGCAATGGGTGGTTCAGCGGCCGCGACGGGCGCGCCAGGGATCCAGGATCGCCGCGAGCACGCGCAGGTGCGCGGCCGCGTCCGCGGGCTCCGCCACCTCGACGACCTGCTGCCCGTAGGTGATGGCCCGCAGGAGTGCGAGCACGTCCTCGATCGGGGTGTCTGCGCGCAGATCGCCGTCGGCGACGGCCTGGGCCAGGGCTTCGGCGGTCTCGGTGCGCCAGAGCGGAAGGGTGGGGGCGGCCCCGTCCGCGGTCGGGGCGAGGGAGGCGAGCCGGCCCCAGAAGCCGACGACGACGTGCGCCTCGGTCCGCGTCGTCGCATCCACGGGGAGCACCTCGCGCATGATCGCGTCGAGGCGGGCGAGTCCGCGCAGTCCCTCGGTGGCGGTGCGGATCCGATCCTCGGTGCGGCGGGTGACCTCGGAGGCGGCGGCGCGGATGACGTCGTCGAAGCCGTCGAAGTAGTGCCAGAGCGATCCCACGGCCACGCCCAGCTCGCGGGCCACGGCGCGGGAGTTCACCCCGTCGTGGCCGTCGCGCGCGGCGACGGTGAGCAGCGCCGCGGCGATGTCGCGCCGGCGCGCATCGTGATCGACGACTCGGGGCATGCGTCCATCCTGGCGCAAACCGCGGCGGGATCCTCGCGGACGGCTGAGCCTCCTCGCGGACGGGCGAGCTCCCCTCGCGTCGAAGGGATCCCTCCCCGGGGTATTGTTTTTGAGCGAGCGATCAATAATGCTGAGCGGCATGCTCCATGCGGCGGCGATGCTGCTGATGATCGGATCCGCGATCACGGCTGCCGGGTGCTGCCTCGTCGCGGGCCGCCTGGCGCCGCGCGACGTGCCGTGGCAGGCGCGGCAGAGCGCGGTGGTGATGGCGGCAGGCATGGTCGCTCTGGCCGCGGCGGAGGACGATGCGCGTGCGGCGCTGCTCGTGGCGGTGGCGGGGCTCGCCTCGGCGATGCTCGGCGTGGTGGGCACGCGCGGCCGCCCGCACGCCGCCGCCTGCTTCCATCGCGCGCTCGGCTGCGTCGTGATGGCGGTCTGCGCCCTGGCGCTGCTCGGCGCCTCGCTCCGTGCCGGGGTCGCCGTCCGCTCCGGCGGCGGCACGGCGGGCGTCCACGCCGGTCACGGCGTCGTCGTGCCTTTCGCGCTCGTGGCCGTCGCGGGCGTCGTCGGCCTGCTCGTGCTGATGCTCGCCGCCCGCGTGCGTCATGGCTCCGGCGTCGACGCCCCGGGGCGGCACGGTGCCCTACTGCGCGTCGTCCGCCGCGGCCGCGCCGTCTCCGCCGCCGAGGCGGGAACGGGGAGCGGCAGGATCCTGCTCGCGGCGGAGGGCGTCGCGATGGCGGTGTCCCTCGCGGTGATGGGCGCGATGGTGCTCGCGCTCTGAGACGCGGCCCGGCGAGCGATCGACTTCTCGCGGATCGTTCGGATCCCGTACATTCTGGTGCATGACCTTTTCCGGCACGGCCGCGATCGACCTCGGCAAGTCGCTGTGCCGCGCACGGCTCGCGATCGACGGCGCCCCTCTGCGACGCGAGGGCGGGGGAGCGCCCGGCCTCGCCGCCCGCGACGGGGTGTCGCTCGCGCTCGCCTCGATCCTGCCGTTGCTGGCCGACGTCCGGGCCGAGCGGATCGGCGTCGGCGCCGCCGGCGCGATGTACGCCGACGCCGAGGCCGAGGCCCTGGCGCGCGCACTCGCCGATGACCTCGGTGCGCCGGTCGCGGTGACCTCCGACGTCGTCACCGCGCACGCCGGCGCTCTCGGGGGCGAGGCGGGCGTGCTGCTCATCGCCGGCACCGGGGCCGTCGGCCTCGGGATCGCCGCGGACACCCACCGCAGCGTCGACGGCTGGGGGCCCGACCTCGGCGATCTGGGCAGCGGATCCTGGCTCGGACGCGAAGGCGTGCGGGCGGTGCTTCGCGCCCGCGACGGCCTCGGCCCCGCGACCGTGCTGTCCGAGGTGCTGACGCTGCTGATCGGCGACGGCTCGTCGCCCATCGCCTGGGTGGGCGGCGCGGCGGCCTCCGCGCGGCTGCTGGCCACCTTCGCCCCCGCGGTGCTCGATGCCGCCGACCAGGGGGATGCCGCCGCCGTCGGCATCCGCGACGAGGCCGCGCGGCTGCTCGCCGAGACGGCGCTCGCCGCCGCCGGAGGGTCCTCCGCGGTCGCTCTGCACGGCGGCCTCACCGCGCACGACGGCTTCCGCGCCGCGGTCTCGTCCGCGCTCGAGAGCCGGGGACTCGAAGCGGTCCCTTCCCACGGCGACGCGCTCGACGGCGCCGCCCTGATCGCCGAGGGCCGTGCCCCTCTCCATGAAAGGTTCGTGCACCGTGCCCGTTGAGAACGTGTCCGAGGAGAACGAGTCCGGTGCAGGCGCAGACAGTCCTGCCACGGAGCAGGCGCGCCTGGCGGCGCTGATCGGCGAGCTGTCCGCGCTCTCCACGGAGCAGGCGGACACCGCGCGCGGCGATCTCGACCTGCTGCCCACGCTCGACCTCGTGCGGGCGATGAACGCGGAGGACCGGCGCGTGCCCGACGCCGTCGCGGCGCAGGCCGACCGGATCGCCGAGGCCGTGGACGGCATCACCGAGCGGTTCCGGCGCGGCGGGCGTCTCATCTACCTCGGAGCCGGGACCGCCGGCCGCGTCGGCGTGCTCGACGCCTCGGAGTGCCCGCCCACCTTCGGCACGGATCCGGACATGGTCGTCGGCCTCATCGCCGGCGGGGAGGCCGCCATCCGCAGCGCCGTCGAGAACGCCGAGGACGACGACCGCGCCGCGGCCGAGTCGCTGCGGGCGCTCGGAGTGGGCGCCGACGACACCGTGGTCGGGATCTCCGCCTCCGGGCGGACGCCGTACGTGCTGGGCGGCCTCGCCTACGCCCGTGAGGCCGGCGCCTTCACGGTCGCCATCGCGGCGAACGCGGACTCCGCGATCGGAGCAGCGGCCGACGTGCCGATCGAGGTCGTCGTCGGGCCCGAGTTCGTGACCGGATCCACCCGCCTCAAAGCCGGCACCGCGCAGAAGCTCGTCGTGAACATGCTCTCCACGCTGTCGATGATCCGCCTCGGCAAGACCTATCGCGGCGTCATGGTGGACCTGCAGGCCACGAACGAGAAGCTGCGCGCCCGCTCGGTCCGCACGCTGATCCAGCTCACCGGCGCGGCGCAGGACGACGCCGTGCGTGCGCTCGGCGAGGCCGGCGGATCCGTGAAGCTCGCCCTGCTGATGCTGTTCACCGGTGCGTCCGCAGAGGCAGCGGCCGCGGCGCTGTCCGCCGCGGGCGGCGTGCTGCGTGACGCGATCGCTGCACTGAGCTGACAAGGGCCCGCGTGGCAGGCGGGACGCTCAGCCCGCGGCGGGGCGCACGACGCACCACGCGATGAGGGCCGCGACGACCGCTGCCGCGGCCATCGTCACGCCCATCGTCACCGCGTTCGCGCCGCCGATCGCGACCGCGAGCGGTGACAGCAGCGGGCCGACGAGGAACGTCGACATGCCGAGCAGCGCCGACGCCGTGCCGGCTCTGGCTCCGTGGTGTGCGAGCGCGAGGGTCGACGAGTTCGGGCCGCCCAGACCCGCGCAGAGCATGAACCCCACGAGCGCGGCGACGACGCCCCATACGCCGACGCCGAGCAGGGCGAGCAGCGCGAGTACCGCGGTGGCGCCCGCGGTCGCCGTGACGCCGAGCAGGTAGACGCGCGGCGGACCCGTGCGCCGCACGACCAGACGGCTGGCCTGGCTGCCGGCGATGTTGGCGAGTGCTCCGAGTGCGAACGCGAGACCGAAGGACTGCGGATCCAGCCCGAACTCGTCCTGCAGCACGAAGGAGGTCAGCGACAGGTACGTGAAGAACGCCACGCCGCCGCCCGCACCCGCGCAGAGGACGGCCACGAACAGGCGGTCGCGGAGCACCGCCCCCGTGTGCGTGCGCAGCGTGCGGAGCCCGCCCGGGTGCCGGTCGGCGCGGTCCAGCGTCTCGGGCAGGGCGAGCAGCACCACCAGGAGCAGGGCCGCCCCGATGCCGGCGAGCACGCCGAAGATGCCGCGCCAGTCCATGAACCGGGCGAGCTGGCCGCCGACCACCGGGGCGACCACGGGCGCGGCGCCCGAGACGAGGAACAGCAGCGACAGCATGCGGCTGAGCTCCGCGCCCTCGAACTGGTCGCGGGCGATCGCGAGGCAGATCACGATCCCCGCGGATCCGGCCAGGCCCTGCAGGAACCGGGCGATGAGCAGCACCTCGATGCCCGGCGCGAGCGCGCACACGAGCGACAGCACGGCGAAGGCCGAGACGCCGACGATCAGCGGACGGCGGCGTCCGAACCGGTCGCTGAGCGGACCCGCGGCGAGCTGCCCCAGCCCCAGGCCGATCATGCACGCCGACATCGTGGCCTGAGCGAGCGCGTCGCTGGTGCCGAGCGCCGAGGCGAGCTGCGGCAGCTGCGGCAGATACAGATCCATCGAGAGCGGGCCGAACGCCTCCAGCATCCCGAGCACGAGCATCGCCCGCAGGGTGCCCATGCGCGGGCGCGCGAGCACCCCGCTCATCCGCCGAGGCGCAGCACGCGGCGCAGCCAGCTGTCGCGGGCGGCGTTGGCCGCCACCGACACGACGGCGTCCGGCGAGAACCCGTGGAAGCCGTGATACCCGCCGCCCCAGACGTGCAGCTCCGCCTGCCCGCCGGTCGCCCAGATCCGCGAGGCGTAGTCCACGGCCTCGTCGCGGAACGTCTCGGCGGCGCCCACCTCGATGTACGCGGGGGCGAGGCCGGCGAGGTCGTTCCCCCGAGCCGGAGCCGTGTACGGCGAGACCCGGTCGGTGAAACGGTCCGCACCGGCGATCGCGGTCCAGGCGGTGTCGTTGTTGTTGCGGTCCCAGGCGCCGATGCCGTCGTACTGCCGGGCCGAGACGGTCTCGTTGCGGTCGTCGAGCATGGGGCAGCCGAGCAGCTGCCCGGCGAGGCGCGGGCCTCCGCGGTCGCGGGCCATGAGCGCGACCGCCGCGGAGAGGCCCCCTCCCGCGCTCTGCCCCGACGCGATGACGCGGTCGGGGTCGATGCCGAGCTCTGCGGCGTGCGCGGTCATCCACCGCAGGGCGGCATAGCAGTCCTCCGCCTGGGCCGGCCCCGGGTGCTCCGGGGCGAGGCGGTACTCCACCGCCACCCCGACGACGCCGTGGCGATCCGCGAGGTCGATGAGCTCGGGGGTGCCGAAGAACCGCGTGCCGAGCACCATGCCGCCGCCGTGGATCGACAGCACCGCGGGGGCCGGATCCGCGCTCGCGGTCGACGGCCGGACGATCGTGATCTCCAGGTCCGGCGCGCCGTCGGGACCCGGGATCAGGCGGTCCTCCCACGTCACCGGCCGACCGGCGGCCTGCACCTCGATCGGCGGGATGATCGTCGCGAAGTGCGCGCGGTTCGCCAGGATCGTGTCCGCGCGCAGCGGGATGATCTCCACGAGGTCGAGGAACGCGGCGAGGCCCTCCACGAGCTCGGGGTCGTAGGGGACGGGCACGACGGATCCGGTCGCGGCCGGTGCGGCGGTCACGCGCGGCTCCAGATCCGCCGCAGCCAGCTGGCCCGCGCCGCCAGGGCTGCCCGGGAGACCTCGGCGTCGGGCATGTACATGTCGAAGCCGTGCGCCCCGCCGCCCCAGACGTGCAGCTCGGCCTGTCCGCCGGTCGCCCAGATCCGCAGCGCGTACTGGGTGTCCTCGTCGCGGAACATCTCGGCCTCCCCGACCTCGATGAAGGCCGGCGCGAGTCCCGACACGTCGGCGGCGTGCGCCGGCGCGGCGTAGCCGGACGCGTCCGGGCTGAAGGCCAGCTCGTCGCCGAGCAGGCACGACCAGGCGAGCAGGTTCGTCTCGCGCTGCCAGGTGCCGATGCCGTCGTACTGTCGGCTGGACACGGTCGTGTTGGTGTTGTCGAGCATCGGGCACAGCAGCAGCTGGCCGGCGAGCACGGGCCCGCGGCGATCGCGGGCCAGCAGTGCCACGCCCGCCGCGAGGCAGCCGCCGGCGCTGCCGCCGCCGACGATGATCCGGTCGGGGTCGACCCCCAGCTCCGCGGCGTGGGCGTGCAGCCAGAGGAGCGCGGCGTAGCAGTCCTCGAGGCCGGCGGGGGAAGGATGCTCGGGTGCGAGCCGGTACTCGACGTTGATTGCGACGGCGCCGTGCTCGGCGACGATGTCGACGACGCGGCCGGTCTCCCAGCTGCGGTGCCCGACGATCTGGCCGCCGCCGTGGATGTTCAGGAACCCGGGGCGAGCGGATCCGGAGGCGGCGCGGGGCCGGAAGATCGTGATCTCGATGTCCGGGGCGCCCGGGGGGCCCGGGATCACGCGGTCCTCCCAGTCGACGGCTCGGCCGGCGATCACGGTGTCGTTGTCCGGGAAGATCCGGTCCACGCCCTCGCGCGGCAGGGTCTCGCGCGTGAGGGCGGGCTGCGGGTTCTGCGCGATCGCGTCGAGCACGGCCTGGACCTCGGGGTCGAAGGGGACGGGGGCGACGGTGGGGTGG
>NZ_JYIT01000041.1 GCF_000956545.1 Microbacterium azadirachtae | reverse complement strand
GGAAACGCGGGCGGGACCGGGGCGAGAGCGGGCGCGACCGGGCGCGCGCGAGACGCGGCCCGACGCACGGAACCGCCCCGGATCGCGGGATCCGGGGCGGTTCCGTCTCTGAGGAGGAGTCGTCAGGCGCGGGCGGCCTCGGAGACCTTGCGCGCCGCGGCGAGGGCCTGGTCCAGGTCCGCCTTGAGGTCGTCGATGTTCTCCAGGCCGACCGACAGGCGCACGAGACCCGGGGTCACGCCCGTGGTGAGCTGCTGCTCGGGCGTGAGCTGCGCGTGCGTGGTGGACGCCGGGTGGATGACCAGCGAGCGCACGTCGCCGATGTTCGCGAGGTGGCTGAACAGGGTCAGGCTGTTCACGAACTCGCGGCCCGCGTCGACGCCGCCCTTCAGCTCGAAGGAGAGCACGGCGCCCACGCCCTTCGGGGCGTAGGTGTTCGCGGCGGCGTACCACGGCGAGGTCGGCAGGCCGGAGTAGTTCACGCTCGCGACGTCCTCACGGGCGTCGAGCCATTCGGCGATCTCCTGCGCGTTCTGCACGTGGCGCTCGATGCGCAGCGACAGCGTCTCGATGCCCTGGATGAGGTTCCAGGCGCTCTGCGGCGCGATCGCGGAGCCCAGGTCGCGCAGCAGCTGCACGCGGGCCTTGATGATGTAGGCGAGGGCGTCGCCGACCGCGGCCGTGTAGCTGGCGCCGTGGTAGGAGGGATCCGGCTCGGTGAGGCCGGGGAACTTCTCGACGTTCTGCGACCACGCGAACTTCCCGCCGTCGATGATCGCGCCGCCGATCGTGGTGCCGTGGCCGCCGAGGAACTTGGTGACCGAGTGCACGACGATGTCGGCGCCGTGCTCGAACGGACGGATCAGGTACGGCGTCGCGATCGTGTTGTCGACGATGAGGGGCACGCCGGCCTCGTGCGCGGCATCGGCCACGCCGCGGATGTCGAGCACGTTGATCTGCGGGTTGCCGATGGTCTCCGCGAAGAACAGCTTGGTGTTCGGGCGGACCGCGCGGCGCCACTCCTCGACGTCGTCCTGGTTCTCGACGAACGTGACCTCGATGCCGAGCTTGGCGAGCGTGTACTTGAAGAGGTTGTAGGTGCCGCCGTAGATCGAGGACGAGGACACGAAGTGATCGCCGGCCTGCGCGATGTTCAGGATGGCGAACGTGGAGGCGGCCTGTCCGCTGGAGAGCACGAGGGCCCCGGTGCCGCCCTCGAGCGCGGCGAGACGCTGCTCGAGCACGTCCTGCGTGGGGTTCTGGATGCGGGTGTAGATGTTGCCGAACTCGGCGAGGGCGAAGAGGTTCGCCGCGTGGTCCGCGTTGTCGAACACGTAGGAGGTGGTCTGGTAGATCGGCGTCGCACGAGCCTTGGTGACGGGATCGGGCGCGGCGCCGGCGTGGATCTGCTTGGTCTCGAAGCGCCAGTTCTCGGCAGCGGTCATGATGTCTCCTTTGAGATGAGCGACACCGAACCGCGTCGCAGGGGGGGGAGGGCCGGTCTCTCGACAGGGTGGGGATCGCGGCGTTGCATCGAGAGTACGAACCCGCGGACCCTGTCAACAAGGCGGGGGAAATGTGACGTAACAGCCCGATCCCGTAGCGTTGTGGCATGGCGACCAGCATTCCCCCGGCGGCAGAGCCGCTCGGCAGCACCTCGGCGGCAGCGCATCGGCGAGCGGTGGTGACGGGAGCGAGCACCGGGATCGGCGAGGCGACGGTGCGCGCGCTCCGCGCGAGCGGCTGGGACGTCGTCGGCGTCGCACGCCGTGAGGACCGGCTGCAGGCGCTCGCCGCGGAGACCGGATCCGCCGCGTACGCGGCCGACCTCACCGATCCCGAGCAGGTCGCCGGACTCGCGGCGCACCTGGCCGCGACCGGCCCGCTGCACGCGGTCGTGCACGTCGCCGGCGGTGCCCGCGGCACCGAGCGGGTCGAGGACGGATCCGCGGAGAAGTGGCGGTGGATGTTCGAGGCGAACGTGCTGGCCGTCCAGCAGCTCACGGCGGCGCTGCTGCCGCAGCTGCGCGCCGCGGCAGCCGGCGGAGGGCACGCCGATCTGCTGTTCCTCACCTCGACCGCGGCCCGGCAGGGCTATCCGGGCGGATCCGGATACAACGCCGCGAAGGCCGCGGAGGCGATGATCCCGCAGGTGCTGCGCCAGGAGCTGAACGGCGAGCCGATCCGGGTGACCGAGATCGCGCCCGGCCTCGTGCACACGGAGGAGTTCGCGTTGCGCCGCCTCGGCGGCGACGAGGTGGCGGCCGAGGCCGTCTACGCGGGCGTCGAGGCGCCGCTGGTGGCCGAGGACGTGGCGGATCTGATCGCCTACGCGCTCAACGCCCCCGCGCACGTCAACCTCGACCTCGTGGTGATCCGTCCGGTCGCCCAGGCGGCTGCGCATCTGCTCGCGCGCGGACCGCTGCGCCCGCGCGGGGAGGACTGACCATGGGGGTGCATCTGGTCGGCGGCGGCTTCGGCCGCTCCGCGTTCGCTCCGTTCACGGCCGAGGCGCAGGCGTTCGCGTCCGCGCAGGGCGCCGCGACGCCGCGCGTGGCCGTGGTCACCGTGCGCGAGGACGCGGATCCTCGCCACTCCGAGGACCTCGTCGCGGCGCTCACCGCCGACGGCGCGGTCGAGCTGGACACCCGCGTGACGACCGTGGGGCTGACGGATCTCGTGGACCCGGCGATTTTCGACGGCGTCGACGCGATCGTGATCGGCGGGGGACTCACGCCCGCCTACCACGCGGCCCTCGAGGGCTGCTTCGACGTGATCCGCGCCGCGGTGGAGGCCGGAACGCCGTATCTCGGCTTCTCGGCGGGCGCGATGATCGCCGCCGAGAGCGCGATCCTCGGCGGCTGGCGCATCGACGGCGTCGCGGTCGCGCCCGAGGAGACGGCGGAGGATCTCGACGAGATCACCGTGGGCGCCGGCATCGGCCTGGTCGACGTGTCGGTCGACGTGCACGTCGCCCAGTGGGGCACCCTTTCCCGGCTGATCGCGGCGACGGAGGCGGGCGCCGTCGACGGCGGTCTGGGCATCGACGAGAGCACCGTGCTCATCGCGGACGCCCAGGGCCTGCGCATCGCGGGTGCCGGCAGCGTGTGGCGCGTCTTCCCCGGATCCGACGGCGTGACCGTCTCGAGCGACCGGGCCGCCCTCTGATGCCGAAGTCGCTGGCCGAGCTCGCCGCCGACGGCCGGCTCGATCCGGGGTGGGCGCAGGCGCTCGCGCCCGTCGCCCCGGTCGTCGCCGAGCTCGGCGACCGCCTGCGTGCCGAGAACGCCGCGGGCCGCGGCTACCTCCCGGCGGGCGAGAACGTGCTGCGCGCCTTCGCCCGCCCGCTCGCCGACGTCAAGGTGCTCATCGTCGGCCAGGATCCGTACCCGACGCCGGGCCACCCGATCGGACTCTCGTTCGCCGTGGACCGGGCCGTGCGCCCGCTGCCGCGCAGCCTCTCCAACATCTACCGCGAGCTGGAGACGGATCTCGGGATCCCGCCCGCCGCGCACGGCGATCTCTCGAGCTGGAGCGATCAGGGCGTCATGCTGCTGAACCGCGTGCTCACGGTGCGGCCCGGCACGCCCGCCTCGCACCGCGGCTGGGGGTGGGAGAAGGTCACGGAGCTCGCCATCCGCGCCCTCGTCGACCGGGACGCCCCGCTCGTCGCCGTGCTGTGGGGGAGGGACGCGGAAGGGCTGCGGCCCCTGCTCGGGGACACCCCGGTGATCGCCTCGGCGCACCCCTCGCCGCTGTCCGCGAGCCGCGGCTTCTTCGGCTCCCGCCCGTTCTCCCGCGCCAATGCCCTGCTCGAGGAGCAGGGCGCAGAGCCCGTCGACTGGAGGATCTCGTGAGCGACACGACGGCCGTGACCTCGGCGGCGAACGCATCCGGGATCCGGATCCGCGCCACGCGGACCGAGGATCTCGCGGCGATCCGCGACATCTACAACCACTACGTGCGCACGAGCACGGTGACCTTCGACGAGGAGGAGACCGAGCTCGCGTTCTGGGAGCACAAGCACGAGCTGCTCGCGGAGACCGGGCTTCCGTTCCTCACGGCCGAGGACGCGGGCGGGGCCGTGCTCGGCTTCGCGTACGCGCAGCACTGGCGCGCCAAGTCCGCATACCGCTTCAGCGCCGAGAACACGATCTACCTGAGCCCCCACGCCGCCGGGCGCGGGCTCGGCAGAGCGCTGCTGGAGGCGCTGCTGGACGCGAGCGCCGCCGCGGGGCTCCGCGAGATCATCGCGGTGATCGAGCCCACCGCGGCGGCCGCGTCGATCGCCCTGCATCGCCGTTACGGCTTCGTCGACGCCGGGCACCTGAGGAACGTGGGCGTCAAGTTCGGGCGCTCGCTCGACGTGCTGTTCCTGCAGAAGTCGCTCTAGGCGCCGCACCCCGGCGGGCCGGTGCGGGACCGCGCCCCGGCCCGGCGAGGGCTCAGCGTCCGGGGATGACCGGGATCGCGGCGAGCAGACGCTTCGTGTATTCGTGCGCCGGGCGGTGCAGCACTTGCGTGGTGGGGCCGTGCTCGACGATCCGTCCGTCCTTCATCACGGCGACGTCGTCGCAGAGGTTCTGCACCACGCCGATGTCGTGCGAGACGAGCACGAGCGTCATGCCGTCGGCGGTCAGCTCGCGGAGCAGGTCGAGGATCTGCGCGCGCACGGTCACGTCCAGGGCCGACATCGGCTCGTCGCCGACGAGGATGCGCGGCCGGTGCGCGATCGCGCGGGCCAGGGCGACGCGCTGCCGCTGTCCGCCGGAGAACTCGTGCGGGTAGCGGTCGGCCATCGCCGGATCCAGTC
Organism: Microbacterium azadirachtae; assembly: GCF_000956545.1. Lineage (GTDB taxonomy): Bacteria > Actinomycetota > Actinomycetes > Actinomycetales > Microbacteriaceae > Microbacterium > Microbacterium azadirachtae. The sequence goes on along the minus strand of NZ_JYIT01000041.1, from coordinate 12,038 downwards.
CCACCCGGGCGAGCACCTCGGCGACGCGGGCGCGGTGATCGCCCGCGATGTCGAGCGCCCGCAGCGGCTCGGAGACGATCCTGCCGACGGACTGGCGCGGATCTAGGGACGCGTACGGATCCTGGAACACGAGGCCGGTCTCGCGGCGCAGCCAGTGCAGCGCCCTGGCCGAGGCCGACGCCTCGACCGGGCGCCCGTCGACGGACACCGTGCCGGAGGTGGGCCGGTCGAGCGCGAGCAGCAGCCGGATGAGCGTGGACTTGCCGGATCCGGACTCGCCGATGATGCCGAGCGCGCGTCCCGCTGCGACATCCAGGTCCACGTCGTCGAGCGCAACGGTGCGCGCCCGCCGTGCGAACGGCTCCCGGCGCGCGGCGCGGTACTCGCGGCGCAGTCCACGGGCGCGGATCAGCGGCGCGCCCGTGGCGTCGCCGGGGATCCCGGTCGTGTCGCTCATGCGTCGTCCTCCCCGCGCCACAGCGTCGCGGTGGCGTCGCGCAGCAGCCCCTGCGTGATCGGCGACGACGGCGCGGTGAGCAGCGTCTCGAGCGGTCCCGCCTCGACGACGCGGCCGTCCGCGAGCACCACCGCCTCGGTGGCGACCTGGGCGAGCACCGCAAGGTCGTGGGTGATGAACACCAGCGACATCCCGGCCGACTCGACGAGCGACAGCAGCAGGCGCAGCACACCGGCCTGGATCGTCACGTCGAGGGCCGTCGTGGGCTCGTCCGCGATGAGCAGCCGGGGCCGGGCGGCGAGCGCGACCGCGATCGCGGCGCGCTGCCGCTGGCCGCCGCTGAGCTGGTGCGGATACCGGTCGACGATCCGCTCGGGATCGGGCAGCGCGACGCGCGCGGCCTCGGCCACGGCGCGCGCCCGCGCCGTGGCCCGGTCGACACGCTCGTGGATGCGGACCGTCTCGGCGATCTGGCGGCCGATCGTGCGGATCGGGTTGAGCGCGGTGCGCGGCTCCTGGAAGACCATCCCGATCTCGTCGCCGCGGAGGCGCGCGAGCTCGCGATCCGGCAGCCCCAGGATCTCCCGGCCGTTCCAGCGCACGCTTCCGGTCGCGACGGCGCCGTCGGGCAGCAGCCCCATCACAGCGAGGGCCGTGAGCGACTTGCCGGATCCGGATTCCCCGATGAGCCCCACGCGCGCGCCGTCGGGCACGGCGAAGGACACGCCGTCGACGACCCGGCGGCCGTCGATCTCGATGACGAGGTCGGTCACCTCCAGGCTCATGCGGTCACCCCCGGCAGCGGTGCCGGCCCGGGGCGCGCCTGCCGGACCCGTCGCCGCCCGGTGCGCAGCGTGGGATCGGTGGCGTCGCGGAGCGCGTCGCCGAGCAGGTTGAACGCGAGCACGGTGATCGTGATCGCGAGCCCGGGCCACACGACGGAGAGGGGATGGACCTGGATGTACCGCTGCAGGTCGGCCAGCAGGATGCCCCAGGAGGGGTCCACCACCGAGGCGCCGAATCCGAGGTAGGACAGCCCCGCCTCGGCGAGCACCGCGGTCGCCATGGCCCAGCTCATCTGCACGATGAACACCGGCGCGATGTTGGGCAGCAGGTGCTGCACGAGGTTCTGCAGAGGCGTCAGCCCGGAGGCCCGGCCCGCGATCACGAAGTCGCTGTGCTGCACGCGCCGCAGCTCCGGGCGCGTCACGCGGGCGACGTTGACGCCGAAGCCGATCCCGACCGCCCACACCACGACCCACAGCGAGCCGCCCTGCACGGTGGAGATGAGCATCGCGATGATCAGCACGGGGAAGGCGATCAGCACGTCGACGAGCACCGCCACGGTCTCGCGCACCCAGCGGGCGGTGAGCGCGCCGAGCGCGCCGAGGGCGATGCCGATGAGGGTGGCCACGACGCCGGCGCCGACGGCGACGAGCACCGTGGTGCGGGATCCCGCCATGAGGAGGCTCAGGATGTCGCGTCCGGTGAGATCGGTGCCCAGCAGGTGCGGCCACCCCGGCGGCGACCAGCGCGCCGTCACGTCGGTGGCGCGCGGGTCGAAGGGCGTCCAGAACAGGGAGACGAGGGCCGTGAGCAGGATCACTCCCACCACGATCAGCCCGAACAGGCCCGCGGCGGAGGATCCGAGGCGGCGCAGCACGGTCATTCGTCGGCCTCCCGCTGCCGGGGGTCGAGGGCGCGGTGCACCAGATCCACGACGAAGCCGATGATCAGCACCATGCCGGTGAGCACGAGCAGCTCGCCCTGCACCTTCACGAGATCGCGTGTGCCGACGTCGGCGACGAGCATGCGCCCGATTCCGGGGAGCGTGAACAGCTGCTCGACGACGACGGATCCGACGATGATGCCGGCGACCTGGATGCCGAGCACCGTGACGACCGACAGCCCGACCGCCGGCAGCCCGTGCTGGATCAGCGCGCGGTTGCGGGTGAGCCCCTTCGCCGCCGCGGTGCGGACGAAGTCCTGCGAGGCGGCCTGCAGCGTCGCGCTGCGCACGAAGCGCAGCAGCAGCGCGCCCTCGATCACCCCGATGGTCGGTGCGGGCAGCACGAGCGCCTGCAGCGCGGCGCCGGGGTCGGCCCATCCGTCGCGCGGGAAGCCCTGCGCCGGCAGCCATCCGAGCCACACCGCGAACACCACGACCAGCATCATCCCGGCCCAGACGACGGGCACCGCGGCGATCGCCTGCGCGGTGACGTTCAGCGCCGTCCCCGTGGCCCTGCCGCGCAGCATCGCGGATCCGATCCCGAGCGGCACGGCGATGAGCAGGGCGATGAGCAGGGCCAGCGCGGCGAGGGGCACGGTCACCTGCGCCTTCTGCGCGAGCTCGGCCGCGACCGAGGCGCCGTTCAGCTGGGAGGTGCCGAGGTCGCCGCGCAGCACGCCGCCGATCCAGCCCAGATACTGCGTGAGTACGGGCTGGTCGAGGCCGAGCGAGCGACGGATCTCGGCCACCTGCGCCGGGGTCGCCTTGTCCCCGGCGAGCAGCTGCGCCACGTCCCCGGGGAAGACCCGCAGGGCCAGGAAGATCAGCGCGCTCGCGACGAGGAGCCCCGCGATGAGCAGGGCTCCCCGTGTGAGCGCGTAGCGGAGCACAGAGCCGAGGCTACTTGGTGACCGTCACGCCGCGCAGATCGAGCCGCGAGTTGATGGAGTCCTTGGGGAAGCCCTGCACGCCGGGGCGCACCGCGGTCAGCGTCTGGTCCTCGTACAGCCAGTCGGCGGCCGCGTCCTTGGCCACGATCTCGGCGGCCTGGGAGAGCAGCTGCGCCGACTTCTTCGCGTCCAGCTCCGTCTGCGACTGCGCGTACAGCTTCTGCACCTCGGGGTTGTCGTACCCGAAGTAGTAGTCCGGGTTGGCGAAGTTGCCGAAGTCGCGCGGCTCGACATGCAGCACGAAGCTGAGGTCGTAGTCGTGCTTCGTGTAGACCGAGTCCAGCCAGGCGGGGAACTCCACCGAGTTCACGGTGAGCTTGACGCCGACCTTCTTGAAGTCGCTCGTGAGCAGCTGCGGCACGGTCGACCCGTAGAACGAGGGGATGGTCAGGGTGAGGGCGAGGTTCTCCTGGCCGGCCTCCTTGAGCAGCGCCTTCGCCTTGTCGGGGTCGTACGGCGCCGTGCCGGACAGATCCTGGTAGCCGGGGTCGAGCTGGGGGATGGGGCCGTACAGGGTGGTGCCGATCCCGCGGGCCTCGATGATCGCCTTGTGGTCGATTGCGAGACGCAGGGCCTCGCGCACGCGCTGGTCGTTGAGCGGCGCCTTCGTGTTGTTGAACGCGAGGGTGCCCTTGTCGGTGGTGCGGCCCTTGGTGACCGTGAACTTCTTGTCCAGCTGCGGGGCGAGGTTGGCGTCGACCGCGGTGAGCACGTCGAGCGTCCCGCTCTGCGCCGCGTTCACGCCGGCGGTGAAGTCGGGGATGTAGTCGAAGACGATGCTCTTCACGCCTGCCTTCGTGCCCCAGTACTTGTCGTTGCGGGCGAAGGTGAGCGAGTCGCCCTTCTTCCACTGGGTCAGCGTGAACGGGCCGGTGCCGTTCTCGGCGGCCTGCAGGTCGGTGGTGTCGCCCTTCTGGAACACCAGACCGGCGGTTCCGGTGAGGCTGAACAGGAAGTTCTGGCTCGGCTGCGTGAGGGTGACGACCACGGTCTTGTCGTCCTTCGCCGTGATCGATGCGACGCCGGCGAGGTCGGCGTGCCCCTGCACGGTCTTGTCGTCCTTCGCGGTCTGCAGCGAGGAGACGACGTCGGCCGAGGTCAGCTTCGCGCCGTTGTGGAAGGTGATGCCGTCGTTGAGGACGAACGTGTAGGTGAGGCCGTCCGCGGAGATCTCGTGGCTCTTCGCGAGCCGGTCGACGATCTTGTTGTCCTGCGTGCGGGTCACGAGACCCTCGTAGATGTTGTCGACCAGGACCTGCTCGAGCGCGGCTCCCGCCGTGTGCCGGAGGTCGAGGCTCGACGGCTCCAGCACGAGTCCCACGGTGAGGGAGGCGTTCGCGTCGGCAGCGCCGGTGGCCCCGCTCTGGGCGGGCGACGCGGATCCGGTGCAGGCGGTGAGCAGCAGCGCGGCCGCGGTCAGGCCGGCGAACAGGGCGGCCGTGGTGCGGCGGCGCGGGGTGAGAGCAGCGCGGGTGCGGTGCATGAGAGGTCCTCTCGGGGCGGGTGCTGTGGGTGCTGTGGGTCGGGCTGTGCGGTCGAGCCTAAGGGGGCGTCGCGCTGCGGAGGGCCGGGTGCGGAACGCGGCGTCACAAATGCGCGTACCGGGCGTCAGGCTCCGGCGTCGACGGCCGTGCGGATGATCTCGGCGAGTGCCGTCGGCGCGGTCTCCTGGAGGTTGTGGCTGCCGTCGAGCTGCCGCACGCGGGCGGTGGGGAGGCGCGTGCGGAACTCGCGCTCTGCGTCGTCCGAGACGAATCCGTGCGATGCGCGGACCAGTGCGACGGGGGAGGCGACGGCGGCCAGGTCGGCCCAGCCGTGCTCGCCGAGGATGCCGGCCGGGGCCGCGGGCGCCGCCGTCCCCTCCGCAGGCGCAGCCGCGAGCAGCTGCGCCGCGATGTGCGCGAAGTGGTGCTTCCACTCTACCCGGCCGTCGGGACGGACCCGCGTGTTCAGGAACACGCCGCGGGCGGTGTCCTCGCGGGATCCGCCGAAGCCGAACTGCTGGGCGCGGTCGACGAGCTCGTCGCGGGATGCGCCGTCGACCACGCGGTAGAACTCGCGCAGGGCGGCGGGGCCGACGCTCTGGTCGACGCCGGGCGTGATGTCGACCACGATCAGCTCGCGGACGAGCTCGGGCGCCTGCGCGGCGACCGCGGCGGCGGTGAGCCCTCCGAGGGACTGGCCGACGAGCACCTGGGGGTGGTCCGTCCACGCGCGCAGCGCCTCGATCACGTCGGCCGCGAGCGTGCGCCCGGTGTAGTCGGCGTCCTCGCGCCACGACGAGTCGCCGTGTCCGGCGAGGTCGATCGCGAGCGCGGGGCGCCCGAGCGCGAGCACGGTGGTGTCCCAGGTGTGCGCGTTGAGGCCGGCGCCATGCAGCAGGGTGACCTCGACAGGCTCCTCGCCGTAGCGCAGCGCGCTCAGCGAGCGGCCGTCGGAGAGGGGCAGCCGCAGTCGGCGCACCGGCGGGAGCGCGGCGCCGAGGGCGCGCGCCTGGCGGGCGAGGAACGAGAACTCGGTGGTCTCATCTGAGGCGAGGGAGGACACGCCTTCATTGTGCTCCCCGCGAGGTCCTGGCGGGAAATGCGAGAGCAGAGTGCTGATACGTCGAGGTCACTTATGGCAAGAATTCGTCATAATTCGTCAAAAAGAGAGCACATCTTGCTCCGCCGGATCGGGCCGAGCGGATCGGATCCGTGAAGCGGATGCTCCCGCTCAGAAGGCGTCGAGATCCGTCAGTGCACGGCCGAGGATCAGCTGGTGGATCTCGTCGGTGCCCTCGTAAGTGCGCACGGACTCGAGGTTCGCGGCATGGCGCATGACCGGGAAGGCGTCGGTGATGCCGTCGCCGCCGAGGATCGTGCGCGCCTGGTGCGCGATGGCGAGCGCCTCGCGCACGCTGTTGAGCTTGCCGACCGAGATCTGCGCGGGCGTGAGCGCCCCGCGCTCCTTGAGGCGTCCGAGATGCAGGGCCAGCAGGATCCCCTTCTCGAGCTCGACGAACATGTCGGCGAGCTTGGCCTGGGTGAGCTGGGCGGCTCCGATCGGGCGGCCGAACACCTCTCGGCTCGTGGAGCGCTCGATGGCCGCCTCGAGACAGCTGCGGGCTGCGCCCATCGCGCCCCAGACGATGCCGTACCGCGCCTCGTTCAGGCAGCCGAACGGTCCCGACAGCCCGCGGGCGCCGGGAAGGATCGCGTCCGCAGGGAGCCGCACCGCCTCGAGGGACACGTCGCACTGCACCGACGCGCGCATCGACAGCTTGCCGGCGATCGGCGTGGCCGCGAACCCGGGCGTGGACGTCGGCACCAGGAAGCCGCGCACCGCCCGCGCGCCCTCCCCATAGGCGGGGTCGTCGACACGCGCCCACACCACGGCGACATCCGCGATCGATGCCAGGCCGATCCAGCGCTTGTCCCCGTCCAGCACCCAGTCGTCGCCGTCGCGGCGCGCGACGGTTCTCATCGCCGCCGGATCGCTGCCGCCCTGCGGTTCGGTCAGGGCGAAGCAGCCGACCGCGTCGCCGGTCGCCATGCGGGGGAGCCACTGCTGCTTCTGCTCCTCGGATCCGTACTTCGCGATCGCGCTCATCGCGAGCGAGCCCTGCACCGACACGAACGTGCGCCAGCCGCTGTCGCCCGCCTCCAGCTCGAGGCAGGCGAGGCCGTAGGAGACGGCGCCGGCGCCGGCGCAGCCGTAGGCCTGCAGGTGCATGCCGAGGAATCCGGCCGCACCGAGCTCGCCGATGAGCTCGCGACGGAAATGCGCCTGCTCGAAGTCCCGGTCGATCACCGGCAGGATCCGCTCGCGGGCGAAGGTCCTGGCGCGCTGCTGCCAGTCGCGCTCCTCCGGCGTGAGCAGGCCGTCCAGGTCGAACACGGCGTCGATGCGGGAAACGTCGGTCATCTCAGATCCTCTCGGTGCGCCAGACGGCGGCGGAGTCGTTCAGTGCGGGCGGACGTGTGCGGTACGCGGCGGGGGCCGCGTCGAGCCGGATCGGGTTCGCGACGGTCCGCGAGGCGCCGATCTCGGCGACGGGCTCGAGGCCGAGGCGCTGCGCGAACGCGATGGCCTCCGTCACGTCGTTGACGAGACCGGCGGGCACCCCGGCCGCCCGGAGGCGATCGACCCACGACGCCGCCTCCGCGCCGGCGAGCCGCTGCTCGAGGAGCGAGGTCAGCGCCTCGCGGTGCGCGACGCGGTCGGCGTTGGAGCGGAACCGGGGGTCGTCGGCCAAGTCGGGCCGCTCCAGCACCTCGGCCAGAGCGCGGAACTGCTTGTCGTTCCCGACGGCCACGACCAGATCCCGGTCAGCCGCGCGGAAGGTGGCGTACGGCGCGATCGACGGGTGCGCGTTGCCCAGCCGTCGCGGCGGGACGCCGGTGGCGAGGGCGGACGCGGCCTGGTTCGTGAGCGCCGAGAGCAGGCTCTGCAGTAGATTCACCTCGACGCGCTGGCCGCGGCCCGTGCGATCGCGTTCGCGCAGCGCGAGCAGGATCCCGCTCACGGCGTTCTGACCGCACAGCACGTCGACGAGGGCGACGCCGGCCTTCGCCGGATCGCCGTCGGGCTCGCCCGTGATCGACATGAGGCCGCCGACCGCCTGGACGAGCAGGTCGTAGCCGGCGATGCCCGCGCCCGCGCCGCTCCCGAAGCCGGTGATCGAGCAGTACACGACACCCGGGTTGACGGCGCGGATCGACGCGAAGTCGAGACCGAAGCGGTCCATCACGCCGGGACGGAAGTTCTCCACGACGACGTCCGCCGTGCGAGCCAGCCGGAGCGCGTCGTCGCGTCCTGCGTCGGTCGCGAGATCGAGCACGACGGAGCGCTTGTTGCGGTTCACGCTGCCGAAATACGTCGCCATGCCGTCGGCGTCGACCGGGGGATGCCAGTGCCGCGTGTCGTCTCCCGAGGGCGGCTCGATCTTCAGCACGTCGGCGCCGAAGTCGGCGAGCATCATGGTGGCGTACGGCCCTGCGAGCACGCGGGAGAAGTCGGCCACGCGCACCCCGTCGAGCACCCCGCGCCCCTCGGCCCGCCCGCTCATCCCGTCAGCCCCTTCGCCATCCGTCCGCGACGGCTCTCATCCTACGGAGGCGCAGGTCCTCCCGATGCGCGTGCCCGCCCCCGTGCCGCCCGGCGTCGCCGCGACGGCGGCCTTCCGGGGGCGGACGACGCCCTAGGCTGGAGCCATGATCCGGACGGCGACCGAGCGGGCGCGCGCATGACGGTGCTCACCGTGCCCGGGATCACGAACCTCCGCGACGTCGGCGGGATGCCCGCCGGCACCTCGCGGATCCGCGAGGGGGTTCTGTTCCGCTCCGGCAACCTCGCGCACGTCGGTGCGGAGGCGCAGGACTTCCTCACCCGCCGGATCGCCCGCGTGGTCGACCTCCGTGACGACAGCGAGGTCAGCGCCGAGCCCTGTGCGCTCCCCGGCCTGCGCATCGATCACATCCCGCTCTTCGCGGGCTCCGTCGCGTCGTTCCTGCTCGGGGACGTGAGCCTGACCGGCCTGTACCGGCACATCGTCGAAGGGGGCGCGGATCGCGTCGTCCAGGTCGTGCGGATCCTGTCCGAGGGGGAGCCGACGCTCGTGCACTGCACGCTCGGCAAGGACCGCACCGGCGTGAGCGTCGCGCTCGCGCTCGCCGCGGTCGGCGCCGACCGCGAGGCCATCGTGGCCGACTATGCGATGACCGCCTCGCAGCTGCCCGAGTCGCGCAACCGCGCGATCGCGAAATGGCTCGAGGAGCGGCTGCCGATCGCGCACGACGCGATCGCGGTGGCGACCCAGTCGCCCGCCCCCGTCATGCGCGAACTGCTCGCGGGCATCGACGACGAGTACGGCTCGGCGGCCGACTACCTGCTCGCCTCCGGCTTGACGGCGGGGGAGCTCGAAGCGCTGGGATCCGCGCTCGTCGCTTAGTGCTGCGCGCGGACAGGGCCTGCCACGGGAGTCAGGGGTAGGTTAGGCAACCCTTTGTCCGGTGGTATCGTGGAGGCATCATGACCACCGCGATCCGCACCGCCCGCGCCGAGCGCCGCGCCCTGCGCCGCTCCGCGAAGGTCCAGCATCTCGTCGTCGCCGACGAGAACTCCCTGGCCGAGCTGGAGACGCTGCTGGCGACCCTCCCGCTGTGCGCGACGGGCCGGGTGTTCGTCGAGGTGCCCGACGCCGGCTCCGTCTCGACCCTCACCGTCCCGCCGCGGATGACGGTCACGTGGCTGCCCCGTGCGGCGCGCACCGGCGCGCCGGGGAGCGGGCGCCGCTGCGCCCCCGGGACGGCGGTCTCGCGCGCCGCGATCGCGTGGGCCGACGAGATGCTGTGCGACGGCGCGGAGGACCGCACATCGGTCACGCTGCTCGGCGGCTTCCTCGGAACCGCCGACATCGCCGAGCACCTCACCGAGAGCCTCGGAATGGCGCCGGAGCACATCGCGGGGCCGGAGCGCTTCGGCCTCTGAAGCCGTCGGCGCGTCACCGACGCGGCAGGTAGTGCCCGTCCTCCAGGCCCGCCTCGATCTCGAAGCGGTTGCGCAGCGGATCGCGCCCCGCGAACAGGTACAGCACCGGCATGAGGAAGCCGTACCGCAGCCACTGCTGCTTGTGCACCGCCTCGTGCCGCAGAACCCGGTCGTCGGGAACCTCGTCGCCGGTCAGATAGCAGCCGGCGACGCACACGCCGCCGCGGGCGAAGGTCCACGCCGGCATGCCGCGGAAGATCCAGAGCCCCTCCCGGCGCTCGATCGGGCCGGTGCTCCACAGCCCGCCCCAGATCCAGCCGACGACCATGCCCCACGCGTAGCCGAGCCTGCTGATCGGCGAGCGCAGCAGCACGCCGGGGAGGCGGAGGTCGCGACGTCGTCCCTGTTCCAGGATCCGTGCGGCCTCGGCCTCGATCGCGGCGATCCGGGCGCTGTCGCCCGCCGTCACGCCAGGGCGCCGATCAGGCGCAGGATCGCGCCCAGATCCCCGACCGCGTCCGCGGGGGAGCGCGGCGCGAAGCCCGCGATCGTCGCCCCGGCCAGGGGCACGCGCTCGCGCAGCGCCCGCACGGCCCCCACGATCTCGGCCGTGCGCAGGCCGAACGGCACGGCGGAGGAGACCCCGGCCAGCTCCGAAGGGTCCAGCACGTCGACGTCGATGTGCACGTACACGCGGGAGGCGCCGGTCGCGGCGACCGCGTCGGCGAGCGCCTGCACGTCGTCGAGGGCGTCGAGGCGGACGATGTCGGAGGAGGCGAGGTAGTCGGTCTCCGCGTCGTCCTCGGAGCGGGCGCCCACGAGCACGGTGCGCTCGGGGCTGAGGCCGGCGGGTCCCTCGATCGGGAAGGACCCGTCGCCGAGCAGAGCCCGCAGGGCCATGCCCGCGTAGGCGCCGGAGGCCGACGTGTCGGGGGTGTGCAGATCGGGGTGCGCGTCGAACCACACGATCGCGACGTCGTGGAGGGCGCCGGGGAGGGCGGCGACCGCGGCGACGCTGACGCCGCAGTCACCGCCCACCACGAGCGTGGGCTCGGCATGCGCCGTGATCGCTTCCTCGATGAGCTCCTTCGTGCGGCGCAGGCTGCTGAGCCTGTGCACGCCCGTGCCTTCGGCGTCGCCCGCCTCGAGCGGCACCTCCAGCACGGTGGTGCGTGCGCTGGGGAGGTCGCCGGCGATCGCCGACGCCCCCTCGGTGAGCAGCATCGCCCGCGGGGCAGGGGAGCCCTGCCACTGCGGGACGACGAGGAAGCGGGTCATGTCAGCCCTCGAGCGCTTCCTGGGGCTTCGCGGATCCGGCCTTCAGCTCCGCGAGACGGGCCTCGACCTCGGTCAGCTGGCCGATGTCCTCGAGGCTCTCGAACTGCGCGTCCAGGCTGGAGGCGGCGAGTTCGGCCTTGCCCTGCGCGAGCGCCTCCTGGCGACGCACCTTGTCCTCGAAGCGGCCCAGCTCGCTGGTCGGGTCGAGCACGTTGATCGAGGAGACCGCGTCCTGCACCTTGGTCTGCGCCTCGGCGACCTTGGCGCGGGCGAGCAGTTCGCTGCGCTTGTTCTTCAGCTCGACGAGCTTGTCCTTCATGCCGTTCAGGCCGGTCTTGAGCTTGTCGACGATCTCGGTCTGGGCAGCGATCTGCGGCTCGGCCGTCTTCGCCTCCTGCTCGGAGCTGATCTGACGCTGCAGGGCGACCTTGGCGAGGTTGTCGAACTTGTCGGCGTCGGCGGTGTTGCCGGATCCGCGCAGCTCGTCGGCCTTGCGGCTGGCGGCGAGGGCCTTGTTGCCCCACTCCGCCGCGGCCTGCACGTCCTCCTGGTGATCGCGCTCGAGCAGGCGCAGGTTGCCGATGGTCTCGGCGATCGCCGACTCGGCGTCCGCGACGTTGTTGGTGTAGTCGCGGACCAGCTGATCGATCATCTTCTGCGGGTCCTCCGCGGAGTCGATGAGCGCGTTGACGTTGGCCTTCACCAGGGTGGAGATGCGGCCGAAGATGGACTGCTTGGTCATGGGATGTCCTTTCCAGATTTCCGGTCGATGTGGTCGTTCACGTGAAGAGTGGCTCGGGTCCTGCTGTCAGAAGCGACCGCCCGATCCGCCGCGGCCTCCGCCTCCGAAGCTGGAGGGACTGAAACCTCCGCCTCCGCCGCTGGAGCGCCAGCCGCCGCCTCCGCCGCCCCAGCCGCCTCCGCTGCTCCGGCCGCCACCGCCGCCGGAGAGGATGCCGCCGATGATGCCGCCGAGGATCGCGTCGCCCATGCCGCTGCGGCTTCCGCCGCCCCAGCCGCCGCCACCGCCCCAGCCGCCGCCGTTGCCCCAGCTGTCGATCGATCCCGCCGCGAGCTGGGTGGCCTCACGGACCAGGGCGGCGCAGGCCTCCGCGGAGTACGACCAGGCCGAAGCGGCCCGCGTCGCCGACCC
>NZ_JYIT01000040.1 GCF_000956545.1 Microbacterium azadirachtae | reverse complement strand
CCACTGCTCACTGGTCGCGGATTGCGGGTCTGGGCTCCGGAAAGCCGCAATCTGCGACCAGCGAGCAGAGGGGGGATCGGGCACGGGGTGCGGGATCCGGGGTTGCGTCGAGACTGGTTTTGTGACAAAACTAATCCGCGGCGACGACGCCGGAGACAGGAGTGGATCGATGCGGATCGGAATCATCGGCGCGGGGATCGGCGGGCTCGCCACCGCGCTCAGCCTGGAGGCCGCCGGCTTCCGCGACATCACGGTGCATGAGCGCACCGAGGAGATCCGCGGTCTCGGGGTGGGACTCAACCTGCTGCCGCACGCGATCCGCGAGCTCACCGAGCTCGGCCTGCGCGAGCGGGTCGAGGCGCTCGGCGTCGCCCCGGAGACCCTGGTCTACATGAACCGCTTCGGGCAGCACATCTGGAGCGAGCCGCGCGGCCTGGGCGCCGGCTACCGCTGGCCGCAGCTGTCCGTGCACCGCGGTCGGCTGCAGCTCGCGCTCCGGGACGCGGTCGTCGAGCGCCTCGGCGACGTCATCCGGCTCGGGCACCGCCTCGTGGGCGCGCAGAGCGAGGCCGACGGATCCGAGACCGTGCGCTTCGCCGCCGCCGCCGACGACGGTGAGGTCGAGGCCCGCTACGACCTGGTGATCGGCGCCGACGGGATCCACTCGGCCCTGCGCGCCCTGCGGTACCCGCAGGAGGGGGCGCCGCCGTGGAGCGGGCTGACCCTGTGGCGGGGCGTGGCCGACGCGCCCGTGCTCGTCGACGGTCGCACGATGATCATGGCGGGCGACGGCGAGCAGAAGTTCGTCGCCTATCCGCTCGGCGCCCCGGTGGACGGGCGCCAGCGACTGAACTTCATCGCCGAGCGCCGCGGCGTCGGCCCCTTCGAGAGCCTCAGGGACCGGCGCCGCGGCGTCGGCCCCTTCGAGAGCCTCAGGGACCGCGCGGACTGGAACCGGTCGGTGGATCCCGCGCCGATCGCGGCGCTGTTCTCCGACTGGGTGTTCGACGGGCTGGACGTGCCCGCGATCATCGCGAACGCGGACGAGATCCTGGAGTACCCGATGGTCGACCGCGACGCGCTGCCGCAGTGGACCTTCGGACGCACCACGCTCGTCGGCGACGCCGCGCACGCCATGTACCCGAACGGGTCGAACGGCGGATCCCAGGCGATCCTCGACGCACGCACCCTGGCGTTCCACCTCGGCGCCGCGATGGCGGCGGACGGCCGGGCTGCCGCGGCGGACGGCGGGCTCACCGCGATCGACACCGCGCTCGCCGGCTACGAGCAGGCACGTCGCCCCGCGATGACGGCGCTGCTCGCGGGAACCCGTGCCACGGGACCGGAGCGCGTGATGCTCCTGGCCGCCGAGCGCGCTCCGCAGGGCTTCGCTCGCATCGACGACGTGATCCCCCGCGCGGAGCGCGAGGAGATCGCGAACGCGTACAAGCGCGCCGCGGGATTCGACCCGTCGATCCTCAACGAGCGCGCGTCGCTCACCGTCGGAGCACCGGCGTGAGCCGCGCGGAGCTTGAGGGCGGCCCCGAGGGGCGGCTCGCCGCGGTCATCTCGCCGCTGCGCCGCACCCTGCTCGCCGCCGCCAGGGAGCGCGGCTCCCTGCCCGACATCCCCGACGCCCAGATCGAGGTTGTGCGTGCGCTGCTCCCGTCGCCGGACGGCGCGGAGCGCGGCCCCGCGGAGCTCGCCGACGCCCTGCATCTCAGCCGCTCGACCGTCAGCAATCTGCTGCGCGCGATGGAGGCCGACGGCCTGGTCGAACGGCGCCGGGGCGCCGGTGACGGACGGCGGGTCGTCGTGGCGGCCTCCGCGCGTGCGATCGACCTGTTCCACCGGTTCGACGAGGCCGCCGGAGAGCTGCTCCGCGAGGCGCTGGCGAGCCTGGATCCGTCCGACCGCTCGGCCGTGGATGCGGCGGTCCCGGCTCTCGAGCGACTCGCCGAGGCGCTGAAGGGGGCCAGCCGATGACCGACCTGTTCGCGGAGCTCCCGCAGCCCGCCCTCGAGCCGGCGTTCGACGTGACGGTGCAGGTCGGGCCGCCGATCGATCTCGGGGTCACCTCCGCCGGGCACCGCCGCGTCGTCCCGATCCTCGGCGGCAGGATCACCGGTTCGCTCGAGGCCGAGATCCTCCCGGGCGGATCGGACCGGCAGCTCATCCGCGAGGACGGCACGTTCGACATCGACGCCGACTACTCCGCGGTCACCGCTGACGGCCCGCTGCTGCTCCGGGCGCGGGGCGTGCGCACCGGCCCGTCCGAGGTGCTGGCGCGTCTCGGCCGTGGCGAGCCGGTGCCGCCGTCCGAGTACTACTTCCGCACGGTCGTGGAGTTCGAGTCCTCGGCGCCGCGGCACCGCGGGCTGCAGCGCGCGCTGCACGTCGCCGTCTGCCGCCGCGAGGGCTCCGCGGTGCACTATCGCGCCTACCGGCTGGGCTGAGCCGGACCCCGGGCGAGGGCGTGCGGACTAGATCCGTGCGTCCTGCCGGGGGATCCACACCTGCTTCACGATGATGAGGATCGAGGCGGTCACGGGCACCGCGATGAGCGCGCCGAGCAGCCCGAGCAGCGTGCCGCCGACCAGCGCGCCGATCACGACGAGGGATCCCGGGATCGCGATCGCCTTGCTCATCACCCGCGGCGTGATGACGTAGGCCTCGATCTGCATGTACACGACGTAGACGGCCGCGAAGATCAAGGCCATGAGCGGCGAGCTGAACAGGGCGATGCCCGTGCCGATGATCCAGAACAGCACGGATCCGACGAGCGGGATCAGCGTGATGAGGAACGCGACGGTCGCCATCAGCGGCGGGAACGGCAGCCCCAGCACGAGGTAGAGCAGGAAGACGATCATCGCGTTGATGAACGCGAGGCCGACCATGCCCATCACGTAGCCGCCCACCGACTCGGTGATCTGCTCGCTGATGCGGTCGATGCTGCGGCGGTCGCGGGCCGGCGCGAGGCGCAGCAGCCCGGCCTTCATCGACGGCAGCGTGGCGAGGAAGTAGAGGGTCAGCACGAGCACGATCAGCCCGCCGGAGACGCCCGTGGCGATGCCGGTCGCGATGCCCGTGCCGATCTGCAGGGCACCGCCGCCGATCTGCGCGATCCGACTGGGGTCGCTGAGGAACTTCTGCACCTCGGTGACGAGATCCGTCAGCCCCACCCCGAACTGGTTCTCCAGCCAGGCGTAGAAGTCCGTGTGCGTGAAGTTGCGGATCGTGTGGGGGATCCCGGTCACGAACGTGGCGATCTGGTCGATCACGGTCGGCAGGATCGCCAGCACGATGACGACGAGCACGAGGGCGAGTGCCACGATCACCGCCACGACCGACCAGGCGCGGGACAGCCCGCGCTTCTCGAGCCAGCGCACGGCGGGGTCGAGGCCGAGGGCGGCGAACAGCGCGAACGCGATGTAGATGAGCACGGTCGACAGGCTGCCGAGGGACAGGCCGAGCAGGATCGCGAGGAGCCCGCCGAGCGTGACGAGGAAGCCCAGCCGGACGGGCTTGTCGATGCGCGTCCAGAACGAGGCTCGCGGCGGTCCTGCCTCGACGAAGGTCACGGGAGGGACCGCGTCGGCGTCGTCGACGGAGTCTGCGGTCGCGGTCGCCGTGCCCGCGTTCTCGGCCGGGCCGGCGGGCGTCGCGGCGGTGTCTTCCGCCGCCTCCTCGGGGGTGCGGTCTTCGCGGGTCATGGCTTCACTGTAGGGGCCTGCGACGCGTTATCGTCGGAGGGATCGCTCGTCCGCCGCCCGGTGAGGAGACCCCGATGACCGCCGCCGATCCCCGCGCTGAACTGCTGCGACTGCGCGCCAGCATCGACAACATCGACGCCGCCCTCATCTTCATGCTCGCGGAGCGCTTCCGCTGCACGCAGCAGGTCGGCGTGCTCAAGGCCGAGCACGAGATGCCCGCGTCGGATCCGAACCGCGAGGAGCAGCAGGTGGCCCGCCTGCGCGCGCTCGCCGAAGAGGCCCACCTGGATCCGGAGTTCGCCGAGAAGTGGTTCAACTTCGTCGTCGCCGAGGTGATCCGCCACCACACCGAGGCCGCCGAGTCCCGCTGACCCGGCGGCCCCGCGCACGGCTCAGCCCGCGTAGCGCGTGTCGCCCACCGATCGCACGGTCCAGGTGCCCCGGGCGTGGCTGAGAACGCTGACCGCGCCGTTCTCGAGCGGAGCCGGCACCTCCGCGCCGAGCGACTCGAGCAGGCAGGTGATGGACATGCCGCTGGAGACGGCGAGGACGGCGCCGCCGAAACGCCGCGGCAGCGTGCGATCGGTCGCGGCGGCGGTCAGGGCGTCGTTCATGCGTGCGGCGACCTGAGCATGCGTCTCGGTCGGAAGCGCGGTGTCGGGATTGCTCGCCCCGAACGCATCGATGATGTGCGCGAGGGTGTCGAGCGGGCCCGCGGCGGCGAGCTGCGGGTAGGCGACGGATTGCTTCTCGCCCTCCCACCCGCCGTAGGCGACCTCGCGGAGTCCGGCGACCCGGATGGGCGTGAGGGCGGAGGAGGCTGCGGCGAGGATCCCGCTCGCCGTCTGGAAGTGTCGCGTCATGTCGGCGCAGTACGCCGCATCGAAGCCGCCGATCTCGGCGGCGAGGTTGCGGCCGACGTTCGCGGCGGTCTGGACGCCGGCGTCGGTGAGCGGTGAGTCGGACCATCCCTGGATGCGTCCGGCCTGGTTCAGCCAGGTGCGGCCGTGGCGCACGAGGTACACCGTGGTCGTGCGGTTCGGCGGAGCGGCCGGCGGTGCGGCGACCGCCTGAGGGGCACCGGTGACGGAGAGCGTTCCGGCGAGGGCGCTTCCGCCGAGCGCGAGCAGGGCTGTGCGACGGGACAGGTCGGGCATGTCATCTCCTTCGATGGACGGCATCGACGAAAGCCGTACGTTGTTCATGTTTCGTCGGTGGCGAAAGCCTAGCGATATTCGTGTTTCCGCGCGACGCCGTGGTTGGGGCAGGTGGGGGACGCCCCGCAAGACAGACTGACGGAACATGATCGTTTTGACGTATGATCGTGCAAGGTCGCGCACTTGCGGGACCGTGCCCGCCGAGGAGGACGTATGACCGACCCGAACGAGACTCTCGCCCCCGGCGCTCACATGCGCGCCGAGCTCGACTCGCAGCCCGACACCTGGGAGCGCGCCGCGGGCATGACCGCGGAACAGGCGCTGCTGCCCGCGAAGGGTCAGCGCGTGGCCGTGGTCGGCTGCGGCACCTCGTGGTTCATGGCGCAGTCCTACGCGGCGCTGCGCGAGCGCGCGGGCTTCGGCATCACCGACGCGTACGCGGCCAGCGAGGCGTTCATGGACCGCGGCTACGACGCGGTCGTGGCGCTGACGCGCTCCGGCACGACGACCGAGGTGCTCGAGCTCGTCGACCAGCTGAAGTCGGCCGGATCCGCCCCGCGCATCGTCGGCGTGATCGGCGACGAGACCTCCCCGCTCGTCGGCATGGTCGACGACGCCGTCCTGCTGCCCTTCGCGGACGAGAAGTCGGTCGTGCAGACGCGCTTCGCGACCACGGCGCTGGCCCTGTTCCGCGCGTCCCTGGGCGAAGACCTCACGGGCGCCATTGCCGACGTCCGCACCGCCCTCGCCGACGTCGACCCCACGCTCGCCGGCGCCGAGCAGTACACCTTCCTCGGCCGTGGCTGGACCATCGGGCTGGCGCACGAGGCCGCGCTCAAGATGCGCGAGTCGTCGCAGTCGTGGACCGAGTCGTACCCGTCGATGGACTACCGCCACGGTCCGATCGCCATCGCCGCGCCCGGCCGCATCACGTGGCAGTTCGGCGCGGCGCCCGAGGGGCTGGACGCGCAGGTCGCCGCGACGGGCGGACGCTGGGTGCAGCACCCGATCGACCCGATGGCCGATCTCGCCCGGCTGCACCGCGTGGCGCTCGACCGCGCGCTCGCCAAGGGGCTCAACCCCGACGAGCCGCGCAACCTCACCCGCTCGGTGATCCTCGAGGACTGAGGGATCCCGATGATGACCAGTGCCGACCGCGAGACCGCGTCGCACGACGCGGCCGAGGCCGCGCGCGCCGTGCCCGACGTCGTCACGGACGCGTCGGGGGATCCGCTCGCGCAGGCGGCGGAGCTCGGTGCGGGCGCGCCGGTGCTCGCGTTCGACGTGGGCGGCACCGACATCAAGTCGGCGCTGTTCGACGCCGACGGCGCCATGCTCGGGCTGCGCCGCACGCCCACGCCCGAGCCCGGCGCCGACCTGCCCGTGCGCCTCGTGGCGCGGCTGGTCGAGCTCGGAGCGCAGTTGCGCGAGGAGCATCCGGGCGTGGATCCGGTCGCCGTGGGGCTGGTCGTCCCCGGCATCGTCGACGAGGTCGCCGGGGTCGGTGTGTTCGCGAGCAACATGGGCTGGCGCGACGCCCCGATCCGCGCGCTCGCGGAGGAGGCGTTCGGGCTGCCCGTCGCGTTCGATCACGACGTGCGCACGGGCGGGTGGGCCGAGCACGTGCTCGGCGGTGCCCGGCCGTATCCGGACTCGATCGTGCTCATCATCGGCACCGGGATCGCGGGAGCGCTGCTGCTGGGCGGAGTGCCGTTCACCTCGGGCGGCTACGCCGGAGAAGTCGGGCACTCGCCGGTCGCGGACGAGCCCGTGTGCGCCTGCGGCGCCCGGGGATGCCTGGAGGCGATCGCGTCGGCCGGAGCGATCGCCCGGCGCTACACGGCGCGCACGGGTGTTCCCGTGGAAGGCGCCAAGGAGGTCATCGCCTTCGCCGGGGCGGGCGACGAGGCCGCCGCCGCCGTCTGGGACGAGGCGCTCGATGCGCTCGCCCTGTCGATCGCGCAGCTCACCGCGGTGATCGCGCCGCAGGCGGTCGTGATCGGAGGCGGGCTCTCCCGCGCCGGCGGCGCCCTGTTCGACGAGCTGCGTACCCGACTGCGCGCGCGGCTGAGCTTCCACCGCCTCCCCGAGCTGGTGCCCGCCCAGCTGCTCGGCAACGCGGGGATCCTGGGTGCGGCGCTGCGAGCCAGGAGCCTCGGATGATCGTCACCGTCACCCCGAATCCCGCCCTCGACCTCACCTGGCATGTCGACCGGATCCTGCCCGGCGGAACGCACCGCGCCGACACCGGCGTCGCCCGCGCGGGCGGCAAGGGCCTGAACGTGGCTCGCGTCGCGCACGCGCACGGCGCCCCCGTACGTGCGCTCGCCACCGCCGGGGGGCCGACCGGCGACGAGTTCGCCGCCGAGCTCGCCGCCTCCGGAGTGCCGCACGAGCTGATCCCGGTGCGGGGCGCGACTCGACGCAGCAT
Source organism: Microbacterium azadirachtae (assembly GCF_000956545.1). Taxonomy (GTDB): domain Bacteria; phylum Actinomycetota; class Actinomycetes; order Actinomycetales; family Microbacteriaceae; genus Microbacterium; species Microbacterium azadirachtae. Next base: position 9,038 of record NZ_JYIT01000040.1, on the reverse strand, counting down.
CGCCCTGGTCGACGAACACCTCGGCGACACCACGATCGTCAACGAGCGCGGCCTGAACCCGGGTCCCGAGGAGTGGGCTGCTCTGGCGGAAGCCGTGCGCCGGTCGCTCGGCGATGCCCCCGTCCGCGGCCGCAAGCCGGTGCTGGTGCTCTCCGGATCGCTGCCCCCTGGTGCCCCCGACGAGCTGCTCCCCGGCCTGATCCGCCTCGGTCGCAACGTCGGAGCCACCGTGATCGCCGACACGTCAGGGCCGGCGCTCCTCGCCGCTGCGGATGCGGGGGCGACCGTGCTCAAGCCGAATGCCGCCGAACTCGCCGAGGCGACGGGCATCGCCGACCCCGTGGCGGGCGCGTGCGAGCTGCTGCATCGCGGCGCGTCGCTGGTGCTGCTGTCCCGTGGTGCGGACGGGATGCTCGCCGTCACGTCCGAGGAGATCGTGCGCGCCCGGCTCGCCGAGCCGCTCGCAGGCAACCCGACCGGCGCGGGCGACGCGGCCGTCGCCGCGTGCGCCGTGCTGCTGGCGCGGGGCGTGAAGGATCCGGTCGCGCTGCTGCGCCGGGCCACCGCATGGTCGGCGGCGGCGGTGCTGATGCCGCTGGCGGGCGAGATCCACCCGTCGTGGCCCGACCTCGAATCCGCTGTGATGGTCGACAGCCCGTCGTTGACCGCGCTGCGCCGTCCGTCCGTCGAAAGGACCCCCCGATGACCCTCGTCTCCGCCCGCGACCTCGTGCACGACGCGGCCCGCCGCGGCACCGGCGTCGGAGCCTTCAATGTGATCCACCTGGAGACCGCGGAGGCGCTCGTCTCCGCATCGGCCCAGGCCGGCCTGCCCGTGATCCTGCAGATCTCGCAGAACTGCGCCGACTACCACGGTGCGCTCGAGCCGATCGCACTCGCGACGCTCGCCGTCGCACGCCGCGCGTCGACGCCGGTGGCGGTGCACCTCGACCACGCCGAGCGCCCCGAGCTCGTCGACGAGGCCATCGCGCTCGGATTCGGATCCGTGATGTTCGACGGCGGCACGCTCGACTACGCGGACAACGTCGCGCTCACGGCGCAGGTCGTCGAGCGCGCGCACGCGGCGGAGGTCTACGTCGAGGGCGAGCTCGGCGAGGTCGGCGGCAAGGACGGTGCGCACGCCCCCGGGGTGCGCACCGATCCGCGGGAGGCGCGCGCGTTCGTCGAGGCGACGGGGGTGGACGCGCTCGCCGTGGCGGTCGGCTCCTCGCACGCGATGACCGATCGCACCGCCGCCCTCGACCTCGACCTCATCGCGCGGCTCCGCGAGGCCCTGCGCGGCGCCGGGGAGGACGGGGCGGACGTGCCGCTCGTGCTGCACGGGTCGAGCGGGGTGCCCGACGACACGATCGCGGCGGCGGTGCGGGCCGGGATGACGAAGATCAACGTCTCCACCCACCTGAACGGATTCTTCACCCGTGCCATCCGGCAGAGGCTGGAGGAGGACGAGCGCCTCGTCGACTCCCGGAAGTACCTCGCGCCGGCCCGCGACGCCGTCGCCGGCGAGGCCGCCCGCCTGCTGCGCCTCTTCGCCGGACCGACCCCGTCATGATCCTCCCCTTCGCATTCGAGGAGCGATGTTCGTCGCCGTCTACGCTGTTCCGGGGCGGACATCGCTCCCCGAAACCCGAAGGGGCGGCATGAACCGGGCCAATCGCCTCACGGCCATCCTCGACCTGCTCGCCGTCCGCGGCGACGTGTCGGTCGAGGAGCTCGCGGAGCGCTTCGACGCGTCGGCCGCCACGATCCGGCGCGACCTCGACAGCCTGTCCGAGCGGCGGCTCCTCACGCGCACGCACGGCGGCGCCGTCGCGCAGTCGGTCGCCTACGAGCTGCCGATCCGCTACAAGAGCCACCAGCGCACCTCCCAGAAGGAACGCATCGCGCAGGCCGCCTCGGCGCTCGTCTCCCCCGGGGCTGTCGTGGGACTCTCCGGCGGCACCACGACCACCGCCATCGCCACCGCGCTCGCGGCACGGGAGGACCTCGCCGAGCAGGGCCTCACCGTCGTCACCAACGCGGTGAACATCGCCGCACAGCTCGCCACGCGCCCCGACTTCAAGGTCGTGGTGACCGGCGGCGTGATCCACTCCCGCAGCTACGAGCTCGTCGGGCCGTTCGTGGAGCAGCTGCTCGCGGGCGTCAGTCTCGACATCGCCTTCATCGGCGTGAACGCGCTCTCGACGAGCGGCGTCGCGACCACGCACGACGAGCGCGAGGCCGCGGTGAACCGGATGATGGCGAGCCGTGCCCGCCGCGCCGTGATCGTCGCCGACTCGTCGAAGGTGGGGGCGTCGGCGTTCGCGGCGGTCGGCGGATCCGACCTCTTCCCCACGCTGCTCACCGACGACGGCCTCGCGCCGGACGATCGGCGCGCCCTGCGCGACGCCGGCTACGAGGTCGTCCTGGCGGACTGACGCACGGGATCCGGCCTCACGCCAGCGGGAAGTCCGCTTCGGCGCGCAGGCCGCCCTCGGGGCGGGCGGTGAGCATGCGTGCGATCCGCTCTGCCATCGCCGTCGGATCCCAATCGTGCCAGGCGCCGCGAAGCTCCTCCGCGGTCCCGTTCGCGGCCGACTCGGCGACGGCGGAGGCCGCTTCGGTCATGCCGGGGAACGTCTCCGTGCCGACGAGGGCCAGCACCGGGGCGTCGATCCCGGAGAGGAAGGCGCGGGGAGAGCGCTCCTCGACCAGGGCGAGCGCCGTGCCGTCGGGGATCCAGCTGTGCACCAGTGCAGGGAACTGCGGGGATGTGCGCAGCTCGTCGATCCACTCGGGGGGCATGCCCGCCATGTACCGGACGATCGCACCCTCGAGGTCCCCTGCGTCGATGCTTCTCTTCACGCCGGCCCACCACGCGGGCGCGCCCTCGGGGAACTGCCACAGAGGCGCCTCCCACAGCATCACCCCGGCGAGCGTGGGGACGCCGGCCGCGGCGAGGATCGCCAGGGCGCATCCCGACGAGTGCCCGATCAGCACGACCGGGGCGCTGAGCGCCTCGGAGACTGCGGTGATCGCGCTGAGTTCGCGGTCGAGGTCGACGGGACCGGAGGTGGCCGATTCGCCCCGTCCGAGGCGCTCGGGCACGGCCGCCCGGTATCCGCGTCCGGCGAGCAGACGCGCGGTAGACGAGGGGATCGGGTTCTCGGCCCGCCCCGGTCCCGCTCCCTGGACGAAGAGCGCTGCGGGGGCGCCCTCGGGCCCGTGCAGCTCGACGTCGACGGCGTCGCCGTAGGGCGTGCGCACTCGCATCACGCCACCGGTCCGTTCAACCGCACGCGCACCAGGTCGCCCGCGGCCTTGCCGAGCGCGGCCCGTGTGGCAGCCTTGACCGGACCGACGTGGGCGCCGTTGCCGATCGGCATGAGCGTGATCGCGACCGGCTGGTCGTCGATGGTCCCGGTCACCCGCACCGGCCTGCCGGTGCCGAAGAAGGCGCGCGATCCGGGAACGTCGAACACCGTCCAGGATGCAGCCTCGGGTGCGACGCGAAGACGGGCGTCGAACTGAAGAGCGGACTTCTCTGCCATGGGGCACCTCCACTTTCTAGACTGTTGAGTCTTGTTTTGGATATTAGACTCGCGAGTATGATTTGCGCAAGGAGGTGATCGGATGCGCCCGAGTTCGCAGCCGAAGCGAGCTGCGGCCCTTGCGGCGGCAGAGCGGCAGTTCCTCGCGACGGGATACGAGTCGGTCACGATGGAATCGATCGCGCAGGAGTCGGGGGTCGCGAAGCAGACGCTGTACAGCCACTTCGGCAGCAAGCGCGACCTGTTCCTGGAGATCGTGCGCGCCCAGACCGAAGGAGCGAGCGCCTCCGTCCTCGATCCCGCGCCGACCTTCCCCGACGCTTCCCATGCGCGCGAAGGCCTGCACGACCTTCTCGTCGCTCAGCTGACCGCCGTCCTCGATCCGCGGATCCTCGCGCTGCGTCGTCTCGTGATCGGCGAGCTGCGTCGTTCGCCGGAGCTCGCCGAGGCACTCTACGAGCTGGGACCGCGACGCGCGATCCTCGCTCTCACCGCGGTGGTGGACGAGCTCTGCGCCGCCGGCGTGGTCCGTCCGGTCGATGCCGAGCAGGCCGCCACGCAGCTGAACTGGCTGGTGATGGGGGAGCCGATCAATCGCGCCATGCTGCTCGGCGACGCGGCGGCGCTCTCCCCCGCGCAGATCCCCGCGCACGTCGAGGCCGCGCTCGACATGTTCTTCGCCGCCTACGGGGCGTGAGGGCTCCCTCTCGTCGCGGGGCGGCCCGAGACCCTCATGCCAGAGGGAAGCTCGCCTCGACGCGCAGGCCGCCCTCGGGGCGCGCGGTGAGCACGAGGGATCCGTCGAGCACCTCGACGATGGATCCCGCGATCGCCAGCCCCAGCCCGGATCCGCCGTGACCGCCGTCGCGCGCCCGTCCGGAGCCGCGCTGGAACGGCTCGACCAGCGTCGCGACGAGATCCGGGTCGAGCCTCTCGCCGGTGTTCTCCACCACAAGCGCGCCGCGGCCGCCCAGGCTCACCGTGCGCACGGTGGCCGAGCCGCCGGACGGCAGGTTGTGCACCAGCGCGTTCTGCACGAGGTTCAGGGCGAGTTGGTCGAGCAGCGCCGCATCGCCGCGCACGAACACCGGGTCGCCCACGGCGTCGATGCGCACGTCGTGCGCCGCCGCGACCTCGTGCAGCAGCTCGATCGCACCCTCCGCCGCGAGCGACAGGTCGACCTCGACCTGCTGCGGCGGGCGCGCATCCAGCCGTGCGAGCAGCAGCAGCGCCTCGGTGAGCGCGACCGCGCGCTCGTTCGCGGTGCGCAGCCGTTCGAGCAGCTGCGGCACGTCCGGATCCGGCTCGGCCTGCGCGACGTCGAGCAGTGCCCGCGTGATCGCGAGCGGGGTGCGCAGCTCGTGCGACGCGTTCGCGGCGAACCGCCGTTCGCGCTCCAGATCGGCCTGGATCCGGTCGAGCATCCCGTCGAACACGTCCGACAGCCGGCGGAACTCGTCGTCGCGTCCAGGCAGCGCCATCCGTGCGCTCAGCTCTCCCTCGCCCACGGCGCGGGCGGTGTCGGCCATGATCGCGAGCGGGCGCAGCACCCGGCCGGCGAGCAGCCAGCCGCCGAGCACGCTCAGCCCGATGAGCGCGAGCAGCGCCCAGGTCGCCGCCGGCACGAAGGCGCGAATCAGGTCGGTGCGGTTCGGCGCCCAGCTGCCGCCCGCCAAGGGGTCGCTGCTGTAGACCTCGCCGTCGGGCACGTAGCGCAGCAGCCAGAGCGCCACCACGCCCAGCAGCACGGCCCCGGCGATCGCGACCAGGGCCACGTAGCTGAGGGTGAGCCGCCATCGCACCGAGAGACCGGGGCTGCGCTCGGCGTGCGGCCCGAGGGGCACGGGTGCCATGGGCTCAGGCACGGGGAGCGGATTCCGTCGTGTGATCGTCGACGGGGCGGGCCGCCGCGTCGTCCGCGTCGATCCGGTAGCCGACGCCCGGCACGGTGAGGATCACCCACGGTTCCCCGAGCCGCTTGCGCAGCGCCGACACGGTGATCCGCACCGCGTTCGTGAACGGGTCGGCGTTCTCGTCCCAGGCCCGCTCCAGCAGCTCCTCCGCGCTGATCACCCCGCCCCCGGCCTCGACGAGCACCTGCAGCACGGCGAACTGCTTGCGGGTGAGCGCCACGTAGCGGCCGTCGCGGTAGACCTCGCGGCGGAAGGGATCGACGGTGATGCCCGCGAGCTCGTGCACGGGCGGGGTCGATCGCGGTGCGCGGCGGGCGAGCGCGCGGATGCGCAGCACGAGCTCGCGCATCTCGAAGGGCTTGGTGAGGTAGTCGTCGGCCCCGAGCTCGAAGCCGGTCGCCTTGTCGTCCAGCCGGTCGGCCGCCGTGAGCATGAGGATCGGCAGCCCGGATCCTGCGGCGACGATCGCGCGGGCGATGTCGTCGCCGCTCGGCCCCGGGATGTCCCGGTCGAGCACGGCCACGTCATAGGAGTTCAGGTCGAGCAGTTCCAGGGCGGTGTGGCCGTCGCCGGCCGTGTCCGCCGCGATCGCCGCGAGGCGCAGTCCATCACGGACCGCACCGGCCAGGGCGGGTTCGTCTTCCACGATCAGCACGCGCATGCCAGAAGCCTAGGCACCCGCGCGTATCGGGAGCGTATGCGAAAGCGCGTACGATCCCGCAACGTCCGCATCGATGGGGTGGAGGCATGGACACCCCCACGAGAACGACCACGTCCCTGCGGCCCGGCACGGCGCCCGAGTGGATCCTGGATCCGTCCGGCTCCACGGATCGGGAGCAGCGCGCGGGCGGGCGTCCTCCCCGCCCGCGGCGACGCGGGCGGGCGTCCTCCCCGCCCGCGTCGCCGGCTGTTCCGGCTGCTGGTCGTGCTGCTGGTGCTCGTGACGATCGGGGCGGGCGCGGCGGCAGCCGTGGTCACCGCGGCGATCGCCGCCCGGCCCGACTATCCGGACACGGTGGTCTCAGGCGGGACCGACGCCGGATCCGCGGTCGCCCGGGGCGGCGGCCGGCCGACCGCGGAGGACGGGTACATCGCGGACGGCGACTCGCTCGCCGTGTCGGACGCGGCGCTGGCGGTGGCCCGGCTGGATCCTGCCCTGCGCGAGGCTCTGCAGCAGGCGCACGCGGCGGCCGCGGAGGACGGCGTCGATCTGCGGGTCGGCGGGGGCTGGCGCTCGAAGGCGTACCAGGCGTGGCTGCTGCGCGACGCGGTGCGCACCTACGGGTCGGCCGCGGAGGCCGCGCGCTGGGTCGGCACTCCGGAGACCTCCCTGCATGTGAAGGGGCAGGCGGTCGACGTCTCGCCCTATGACGCGGCCGACTGGCTGAACCGCCACGGCGCGCAGTTCGGACTGTGCCGCACGTACGACAACGAGGCGTGGCATTTCGAGCTGAGCCCGTCGGCGGTCGGCGCCGGGTGCCCCCGATGTTCCGTGACCCGACCGAGGACCCGCGCATGCAGGGCTGAGCGGGTATCCCCCTCTTCGCTGGTCGCAGATTGCGGGTTTCAGCCCGTGGAAGTCGCAATCCGCGACCAGCGAGCAGCCGGGCGGGGAGCAGTCAGGGAGTTGCCGCCGACGGGTCGGGCTCAGTCCTCGGGGGCCATCTCGAAGTCGTACCACGACGGGACCGGGCGACCCGGGAAGGCCTCGTGCCACAGGGCCGACATGCTCAGCTCGCCCTCGCGGAGGTTCGGCACCTCGAAGCGCTCCTCGAGGATCCGCCCCGCGGTCTCCCGGTCGCCGACGGCCAGGGCCGCGCGGATTTCCACCACGCGGAACCGTCCGAGCCCGCGGAGCTCCGCCGGAAGTCCGCCGATCAGTGTGCGCACCTCGTCGGCCCGGCCGTCGGACAGCAGCGCCTCGGCGAGCTCGAGGGCCAGCGGGGCGAGATCGGGGGCGAGCTCGCGCGCCTCGGCGAGTCGATGGATCCCCTCCGCCTGCGCCGCGGTGCCGCCGTCGGACTGGCGCAGGGCGAGTCCGAGTCCGCGCAGCGCCCAGGGGCTGCGCCGGTGCCGCAGGGACGCCTCGTAGTGCGAGACCGCGGTGCCGTGCTCGCCGCGCGCGTGTGCCGCGACAGCACGGTGATAGTGGGTCAGCCAGGTCGAGGGCGCCTCGGCGAGCACGTGGTCCCACTCGTCGCCGGTGACGTACGAGTCAGGGGCGACGAGCGGATCCGGCTCCGCGATCCCGCGTCCGATGCGGTCGGACGGAGCATCCAGAAGGGCGGCCCAGTAGGCACCCTCCTCGCCGTCGCGCACGAAGCGCACTCCGGCCGGCGACGCGAACGCCGTTCCGGTGCGCGCGGCGAGCTCCTGCTCGAGCGCTCCCCAGGGCGACCCGATCGAGATCAGCGCCTCCGGGGCGACGTCGACGGAGGATTCGAGCCGGGCGATCCCGGCCGAGCCGATCCGCTCCGCCGCCTGCACCACCTGGGGGCCGACCTCGGCGACGGCGTCGTCCCAGCCCCCGTCGAGACGCGGATCCGCCAGCTGTAGCGGCAGGAAGGTCTCCGTCCACTCCCACGTCGCGCCGCCGGGCATCCGCAGATGCTCGTACTGCGTCGTGGCCAGCCCGGCCTGGATCTCGAAGTAGGCACCGGTCTCGCCGCCGAGCCAGTCGCACCAGCGGCGCCCGCCGGGGGTGTCTCCCCAGACGAAGAGCTTGCGGCCGGTGAGCGGCGCGGTCGAGACGTGAGCCAGGCCGGATCCCTCGGCGTCGACGGCGGCGATCCACGGGCGCGGCGCCGGGGCGTCTGCGGCGTCGGCGGAATCCGCGAGGCCGGGCGCGAGGTCGAAGAAGTAGTCGGCCGCGGCGGGCGCGGCGGCCGGGAAGCGCGGGTCGGCCTTGCGCAGATCGACGCGGCCGAGCGTGCCGTCGTAGCCCGTCATGTATGCGTGGGTGGCGGGCGCGAACACCCGGCTGCCCTCCGACTGGGCGACGGCGATGTTCGTCCACCAGTACATCCCGGTCTCACGGTCGCGCGGGTTGCGCACCCGCACGTGCACGTGCAGGGCGGGGCCTTCGAGCGTCGCGTCGATCTGCAGGATCAGCCCGCGCACCCGCTCGTACTCCCACAGGCGCAGGATGGGCTCGCCGTCGTCCCCGGTGAGCTCGGCGGCGTAGAGCGGATCGACCGTGAGCGGCCAGTGTCCGCGCATGCCGATGTTCCATTCGGCGCCGCCGGAGAACCAGGCGTCGCGCAGGGCGAGGTTCGCCGGCTGCAGGATCGCGTTGCGATAGACGAGGTCGCGCCCCGTGGTCTTGTCGAAGAGGCGCACGAGCCGGCCGCCCAGATCGAGGGCGAACTCTGCCCGCAGCTGCTCGTTCTCGAGCACGGCGACGCGCATCGGGGCGGGCGTGCGGGTGCGGTCGTAGCCGTCCTGGATCAGGTACGGATGGATCGACGACACCTGTCCGTACCGGATGTTCGCCGCCATCTCGGCGGGGAGCCCCTCGGCGGAGGCCTCATAGGGCGCCTGCGGCATCGCCGCGATCGCGGGGAGGGGGTTCGGGG
>NZ_JYIT01000039.1 GCF_000956545.1 Microbacterium azadirachtae | reverse complement strand
TCCCCTGCGCGCCGGCGGAGTCGGCCACGTACCGGGGCGGGTCGCTGCGCTCTACCATGGCTTGTCCGTCCCGCTGCTGCCTCCGTCGTCGGTGCCGTCCTGTTGGTTCTGCTGACGCTCCTGCTCGCCCTGCTGCAGCTTCTTCTGCAGCTCGTCCAGCTTGCTCTGATCGGGCGTCGGCTGCTGCTGCGGATCCTGTTTCGGATCCTGTCTCGGGTCCTGCGGGCTGCCGGAGTCCTGCTGCTGCTGCTGATCCTGCTGCTTCTGCTGCAGCCGGTCCTTCTGGTCGGTGTTCGACTGGCCCATGTCGCGCTGCGGATCCGGGGACTGCTGCTGCGCCTCCTTGCTGTCGCACTCCTTCGGGCGCTCGGCGTTCACCTGCAGCGCCTCGGCGTAGAACTCCAGGGCGGTGGCGTGGTCCTGCGCGTCGGCGGCGGCATCGCCCTCGCGCTCGAGCACCAGGGCGAGGTTGAACCGCACCGCGCACACCTCGAGACCGTGCGCGAGCGTGAGCGACTCCTCGAACTTCTTCTGCCCGGCGGCGAGCTTGCCGGACTCCGCGAGGCCGACGCCCTGATCGAAGGGGGCCTTGTACGGCTCGAACCAGTTCGCCGGGTTCAGGTTCTCGGCCGCGCTCACGGATCCGGTGTAGTCTCCGGCGACGTACGCGGTGATCGACTGGTAGGCGAAGGCGTAGAGGCTCACCAGCTTCCCGACGAACAGCAGGGCGACGAGGATCAGCGGGAGCGAGGCCCACGCGATCCCGCGGCGCACCAGGAGACGGCGCCGGTTGGAGGCGAGCAGGGCGTGCGCGCCGGCGTCGCCCCGGGCGCCTTCGGCGTCCTCGCTCCGGCGCAGGTTCTCGGTGAGGGTCATGCGTCACCTCCTGCCGGAGGAAGCGCGAGGTGGCGCATCCGCATGATCAGCACCGTGGCGCGGGTGATCTCCGCGCACAGGAGAGCGGCGATGACGAGCGCGAGGATCCAGCTCAGGTCGATCGGCTGGGTGAGCGGATCGTTCTCGCGGTAGGCGGTGGTGGAGGTCGGCGCGGGCGGCAGCTGCAGCTTCGCCTGGGCGGTGCGGTGCGTATAGCCCACGCCGAGCTCGGCGGCGATCTGCTGCAGGTTCTTCTCGTCGATGCGGCTCAGGGCGTCGGATCCCTGGTACTGGATGTAGTCGCCCTTGCCGCCGAAGGCGCCCGTCGTCTCGCGCATCGGCCCGCCCTCGGCGGTGCCGTAGCCGAGCACGGCGCCGCCCGACACGAGCTTCTTCGAGGCGGCGAACGACTCCGGGGCGCTCGACACCGTCTGCTCGCCGTCACCCAGGTAGAACACCATCCGCGCACGATCCGGCGACGCCTTCTGCGCGTTCTGCAGCGTCTGGGCGAGCAGTTGGTTCGCGATGCCGATCGAGCTCCCCTTGGACTGCCGCGTCACCTCGGGCTGGAGCACGTCCACGGCCGAGACGAGGGCGCCGCTGTCGGTCGTGAGCGGCAGGCGCAGCACCGCGTTCGCATCGAACGTGATGAGCGCGAACCGGGCGCCGGGGTACGCCTCCGCGATGCGGCGAACGTCCTCGCGGACGCCGGCCATGCGGGTGCGGTCGCCGGTGGCGCCGGAGGACCCCTGCGCGCCGTCCCAATCCTCGGCGACCATGCTGGCCGTGGTGTCGACCGCGATCACGACGTCGGTCGCCGAGGCGAGGGTGCGCACGTGGCCCCCGGGGATGCCGGGGCGCAGCAGCAGCACGCCGCAGGCCAGGACGAGAAGGATTCGGAGCGCCCACATCACGGGACCGGCGCCGCTCCCGGGGCTGCTGCCTCGGGAGGAGACGCTGCGTACGAGCATCCACACGGCCGCTCCCAGCACGGGCAGCACGAGCAGGACCGCCAGGAACGGCGCGATGACGGGCTGGAGGATCACAGGCGCACCCTCCACAGCAGCACGACGAAGCCGAGCGCGACCACGATGAGCGCCGCGATCCACAGCTGCGGCACGTCGGTCCAGATCACCGTCGCCTGCCCCTTCAGCTGCGACGCCTCCTGCTTCTGCACCTGCGCGACGATGTCACCGACGGTCGTCGTCTCGCGCAGGGCGTAGGCCTTGCCGCCGGTCGTGGCCGCCGCCTCCGAGAGCCCCGTGCTGTTCGGCTGGTCGATGCCGTCCACCGGGTTGATCGTGTAGATCCGGATCTTCTTGGACGCCGCGTAGTCGGCCGCCTGCCCGAGCGTGACGATCGGGGATCCGTTCAGCTCGTTGTCGGTGGCGAGGATGATCGAGCGGGCGCGCTGCTGGTCGGCATGGTCGAAGCGCATCACGCAGGACGCGAGGCCGTCGCCGATGAGCGAGGCGCCCACGCCGTTCATCGTGCCGACCCACTGCTCCGGCACGTCGGTCGAGTAGTCGAAGCCCTTCATCAGGCTGCGCAGGTGCTCCTGGATGAACGCGTAGTCGTCCGTCAGGGGGAAGACCTGCACGGCCGAGCTGTTGAAGATCGTCAGCCCGACGCGCTCGCCCTTGAACCCGTCGGCGAGCTTGTCGAAGATCGAGACGATCTCCTTGTCGACGTCGGTCATGGATCCGGAGACGTCCAGACAGAGCATGATGTCGCGGTTGGTGGACACCGGCTGGATCGTCTTCTGCGCCACCGGGCGGGCGGCGACCACCCCGCCGAGCACGACCGCGAGCACCCCCAGGGCCACGATGCCGGCGAGGGCGGCCTGGCGTCGGCGCACCGCCCGGCGGAACGCGGGGAGCGCCCTGATGCGCTCCGCACGCGCGATGGGCGCGCCGGGTCCGGCGGAACCGCCGCCGCGCCCGCGCATCCCGAGCAGCACGCCGAGCGCGATCGCGAGGAGCAGGACTCCGGTGACCGCGAGCAGGATCCAGACGTTCGCTAGTACCACGTGGTCACCACCGTACGGGCGGCCTCGGCGCCGACCAGGGGGTCGACCGGGGCGGTGCGCCGGAAGATGCTCGGGTAGTAGTTGCGGCCGATCGCGTCGATGAGGGCGGGGTGCACACCCAGGCGCACCAGATCGTCGAGGGCGAGGACGGGCGCCTCGATGCCGCTGTACTCGTTCACGAACCCGCGCACCGTGCGGCTGAGGTCGAGGTTCGCGCGGCGCGCGTCGAGCAGGCCGGCACGGTAGTCGGCCTCGATCTGCGCGATCGTGCCCAGGTACTCCTGACGCAGCACCGTGGCGACGTCGGCCGCGAGCATCGGCGCGGCGGCGGGAGCGGTGAAGGCGACGGCGCGCCGCGGACGGGTCAGCACCACGACCAGCCACGCGGCTGCGGCGAGCAGCACGAGCACGCCGATCGCGAGGAGGATCCAGCCCCAGCCGTACTGGGCGGGAGGATAGAGCTCATCCGTGCCGGACATGCGACCTCGCATCCAGCATCGCGAGCAGCTCGCCCACGGCCGCGTCCTGTGCAGCGAGGGCGACGTGCGTGATCTCCAGGCGGCGCAGCAGCGTGTCCGTGTGCGCGGCGTCGGCGGCGTCGACGGCGTGCAGCTCGCCGGCGAGCTCGGCATCGCCCTGCAGGAACTCGGGGATCGCCCAGTGCGAGGCGACGTCGCGGCGGGCGCGCTGAGGCGACGCCGGCAGGTCGGCGGCCGCGCGGGCGCGGCGCCCGGCACCGGTGCCCGTCCTCGAGGGGTCGAGCACCGGCTCCGCGTCGCGCAGAGTGATCCACAGCACGTCGTGCTGCACGCGCAGGCGCCGCAGCAGCCGTTCCGTCTCGGCGCCGACGGGGGCGTCGTCGGTCAGCACCACGACGATCATGCGGCGCGCGATCGTGCGCGCGACGTACGAGAGCAGGGCATCGCGATCGGAGGGCGCCGACGCCTCGTCGACCGCCCGGTCGATCCGTCGCAACGTGTGCTCGAGGGCGGCCTCGCTGCGGCCGATCTCGCGACGGCGCACCCCGGAGGAGTCGCCGTCGACGAGGCAGAAGTCGTCGCCGTGCCGGAGGGCGAGCAGGCCCAGCACGCCGACCGTGAGGATCGCCAGCTCCTTCTTCGGCCTCTCGTCGTATGCGAGGGCGGCCATCGAGAGCCCGGTGTCGACGACGAACAGCACGGTGTGCATGCGGGTGGCCAACGACCGTCGCACCACAGGGGATCCGAGCCTCGCCGTCGCCTTCCAGTCGATGTCGCGGATCTGGTCGCCGTACTCGTAGGCGCGCAGGTCGTCGAAGTCGAGGCTGTGCCCGCGCAGCAGCGACGCGTACGCGCCGTCGAGCGCGTGCGTCGACTTGCGCGTGGAGTCGATGAAGAGCTTGCCCTTCACCGGCGTCAGCAGGCTGGCCATGATGTCCTCCCGTCCCCGAGTCGGTCGAGGGGTCAGGGGGTGGGCACGGCGCCGAACACGGCGTCGATGATGTCTTCGCTGCGCACGTTCTCGGCCTCCGCCTCGAACGTCAGCAGCACGCGGTGGCGCAGCACCAGGTGGCGCAGGTTGCGCACATCCTCGGGGATCACGTACGCGCGGCCGGCGAGGAGGGCGAGCGCGCGCGACGCCTGCAGGAAGGCGATCGAGCCGCGCGGGCTCGCGCCGTACTTGATGTATCCGCCGAGCGTCTCGCCGATGTACGGCACCGGGTTCCTGGTGACGTAGACGAGCGAGACGATGTAGTTGCGGATCGCCGGATCCACGTACACCCGCGACGAGATGTCCTGCAGCAGCTCGACGTCGGCGAGGGAGATGGCGGTCTCGGCGTGACGGTCGGGATCGAGGGCGCCGGAGTCGATGCGGGCGAGCACCTCGAGCTCGTCGGCCGGGCTCGGGTACTCCACGATCTCCTTGAGCAGGAAGCGGTCCATCTGCGCCTCGGGGAGCTCGTACGTGCCCTCCTGCTCGATCGGGTTCTGCGTGGCGATCACGAGGAACGGCCGCGGGACCTTGTGGATCTCCCCGCCGATCGTGGTCTGCCGCTCCTGCATCGCCTCGAGCATCGCCGACTGCGTCTTGGCGCTGGAGCGGTTGATCTCGTCGAGCAGCACGAAGTTCGCGTGCACGGGGCCGAGCACGGTGCGGAAGGATCCGCTGGCCGCGTCGTAGATCTGCGTGCCGGTGATGTCGCTGGGCAGCAGGTCCGGGGTGCACTGGATCCGCTTGAAGTCCGCCTTGACGGTGTCGGCGAGGGTGCTCGCCGCAGTCGTCTTGGCGAGACCCGGCACCGACTCGAGCAGGATGTGCCCGCCGGCCATGAGTGCGAGCAGCAGGCTGGTGCGCAGGCGCTCCTGGCCGACCATGCGCGCCGAGTAGGCCTTCGAGACGATGTCGAGGATCTCGCGGGCGCGCGCCATCTCCGCCTCGGTCGGCGCGGCCTTAGCCTCCGCGGGCGCCGTGGGCGCGGGTGCGCTCGTCGGCGCAGCCGGGGCGGATGCTGCAGGAGCCGCGGGCGCAGCGGGGGCTGCGGGGGCCGTGGCGGCCTGCTCGCGGCGGGTGCTCGGCGCGGGCGGCATCGGCGGCGCCGGCGGGATGCTCGGCGGCGGGGTCACCGTGTTCGCGGGCGGAGGCGGCGTCTGTGCGGCGAACGTCTGCGCGTCGTTGTCCTGGCTCACGTGCGGCTTCCCCCTGCTCCCGGTGCGCGTTCCGACCGCGCACCTCTGCCAGCGTAACCGCCGTCAACGGTCGTGCCGCCTGCCCGGCATGGGCAGAACTCCCCATGCGGGGCAGGCGCCGACACTGATACTGCGGGGTGACGCGCGCACCGCGGGGAGCGTCGTAGCGTGGATCCGTCGGCACGCGATCGTGGAGAGGAGCCGTCATGTCCGTCGGCCTTCCGCAGGATCTCCGGGGTTCGGCGCTGCGGCGCCGGCTCGGGATCCTGCCGCTGCGCGTCGCGCCGGGCCGCGCCAACCTGGCGATCTGGGCGTTCGCGATCGTGTGCGCCCTCGCCCAGCTCGCGGTCGCCGCGTCGCTCGGCGTCGCCCTCTACCGGATCCCGGTCGCCGCGGCCCTGATCCTCTCCCTCGTGCAGGCCGTCGCGATCGTGCTCGCGCTGTTCGCACCGGCCTGGGCGACCGTGCTCGCGCTGATCGCCGGGAACGCGCTCGCCGGCCTGGCCGCCGTGGTGCCCGAGGCCCCGTGGCCGATCGCGGCGTCGACGATCGTGGCGAACGCGCTGGTGTGGATCGGGGTGGCGCTGCGGGCGCGCTGGTGGATGCCCGTCGGCGGGTGGGCGTTCAGCGTGCTCAGCGCGGTGATGGTCGCCGTGGATTCGCCGGTCCGGTCCGACGACGGTGCGGCGATCGCCGATCTCATCGTGTTCGCGGCGGTCACTCTCGGCGCCGTGCTGATCGGACTCGGCGTCCGCAACTGGTCGCTGCTGCGCGCGCAGCTGCGTGCCGAGCGCGCCGCGACGGCCGTGGAGCTCGCCCGCCGTGAAGCCGTGGAGGACAAGGCGCGGATCGCCCGCGAGCTGCACGACGTGGTCGCGCACGGCATGTCGGCGATCCAGGTGCGCGCGGCGAGTGCGAGATACCGGATCCCGGACCTCCCCGAGGAAGCCGCCGCGGAGTTCGACGAGGTCGCCGCCACCGCGCGGTCGGCGATGAAGGAGATGCGCGTGATCCTCGGGCTGCTCCGCGACGAGGAGGGGGACGTCGAGCACGCGCCGCAGCCGGGGCTCGCCGACATCCCCGCGCTTCTCGCGCGAGCGGGCGACCTCGGTCCGGTGTCCGAGCGCGGATCGTGGCAGCTCACGGAGCAGGAGCAGCAGGATCCGATCCTCGGCCTTGCGGCGTACCGGGTGGTGCAGGAGGGGCTGAGCAACGTCGCCCGGCACGCCCCCGGCGCCGCCGCGGAGGTGGTGTGGACGCAGACGCCCGCACAGCTCGGGATCGGCATCCGCAACGCGGCGCCGACCGGGCCCGCGGCCCCCCGTGCGGAGAGCGGCGGTCACGGCCTGCGCGGCATGCGCGAACGCCTGGCGACGATGGGCGGCGCGGTCGAGGCCCGACCGCGGGACGACGGCGGATTCGCGCTGCAGGTGCGGATCCCGAGGGAGGGACGGGCATGACGACGGTGCTGATCGTCGATGATCAGGCGATGCTGCGCGCGGGGTTCTCCGCGATCCTGCAGGCGCAGGACGGGATCGACGTGATCGGGCAGGCCGCGGACGGAGCGGAGGGCGTGGACGAGGCGCGCCGGCTGCGCCCCGACGTGGTGCTGATGGATGTGCGGATGCCGAATCTCGACGGCATCGAGGCGACCCGGCGCATCCTCGCCGCCGCGGAGCGCGACAGGCGCCCCGCCCCGGCCGTCCTGGTGCTGACGACGTTCGACGCGGACGAGTACGTGCACGAGGCGCTGCGGGCGGGGGCGAGCGGATTCCTGCTCAAGGACGCGCTCCCGGAGGAGCTCGTCCAGGCCGTGCGCGTCGTGGCGTCGGGCGACGCGCTCCTCGCCCCGCGCATCACCCGGCGGCTGCTGGAGCGGTTCGCCGAGAGCCGGCCTCGGACCGGCGGTGCGGAGCTGCGGCTGAAAGGGCTCACCGAGCGCGAGCACGAGATCCTCGTGCTGATCGGGCGCGGGCTGTCGAACCGGGAGATCGCGAGCTCCCTCTTCCTCGCGGAGCAGACCGTGAAGACGCATGTCAGCCGGGTGTTCGCCAAGCTCGGCCTGCGCGACCGCGTGCAGGCGGTGATCCTGGCGTACGACGCCGGCCTGGTGGCGCCGGCGGGGTGAGACCGGCTCAGCTCGTCGTCTGCGAGACCGCGATCCCGAACGCGGAGAGGCCGACGACGAGGAGCACGACCAGCAGGATCCCCCACACGACGAGGATCAGACCGGAGATGACCACGCCGGCGACGGCCATGCCGCGTCCCGCGGGCTCGCGGCGCAGGCCCACGATCCCCAGGATCAGGGCCGTGATGGGCAGCAGGAACGTGAACCCGAAGACGACCGAGACCAGCGCCAGCACCATCGAGGCGATGCTCAGTCCCTTGGGCTCCGGCGCGGGCAGGTAGTCCGGCATCGGGTAGTACGGCTGTCCGCCGGCGGGGTTCTGCGCCAGGGGATACGGCTGCGGGTTCTGCGCCGCGGGATGCGGCTGCGGCCCCGGCTGCGGGTTCTGCGGATAGGTCATGACGGCCCCCTCGGTCTGCGCGTCGCTGTGCGCCCCTCCTTCCTAGCGCAGTCGCGTGGCCGGCGGGGAACGTCGCGCACCCGCGGCAGCGACGGGTGATACCGCGGTAGGGGGTGGATCCGGCTCCGCAGCGGGATGCGGCCACCGAGACCCGGCCGCGACCGTGGGGACATGGCACTGATCACCCCCGCTCTCGACTCCGCGCCGGTGCGTTCCGCGCGCACCGCCCTTCCGGTCGCGGCGCCGGCGCGTTCCGCCCGGGACACGTCCGTCGACGCCGTGCGCGCCCTCCTGCTCGGCGTCGTGGTGCTGCTGCACGCGCTCATGGTCGGCGTCAGCGTCGCCGCCGACGGCTCGCCCGTCCTGCGCAACGCCATGGAGGGCTGGGACGGCTTCGCCCCGCTCACCTGGATCCTGCAGATCATGCCGCTGTTCTTCGTGCTCGGCGGCTTCGCCTCGTACACCCAGTGGACCCGGCAGCGCGCACGCGGAGCGACGGCGGGCGCCTACGTCGCGGGGCGGGTGCGCCGGCTGCTGCTCCCCGCCGCCGGAGCGATCGTCGCATCCGCCGTGCTGCTGGCGGGCCTCGTGGTCGCGGGCGTCCCTGCGGAGATCGTGGCGACGGCCGGCTTCCGGATCAGCCAGCCGCTCTGGTTCCTCGGCGTGTATCTCGGCTGCTCCGCGCTCGTGCCGATGATGGTGCGCCTGCACGAGCGCCACCGGATCGCGACGTTCGCCGCGCTCGCCGCAGGCGTCGTCGCGGTCGACATCGTTCGCGGTGCGTCCGGACTCGCGGGCATCGGCCTGCTGAACATGGCGTTCGTGTGGCTGCTCCTGCAGCAGCTCGGGTTCGCGGTGGCGGACGGATCGCTCGACCGCCTCCGGCGCGGGACCCTGCTCGCCGTCGCCGCGGGGGCCGTCGGGGTCGCCGCAGTGCTGATCCTCACCGGCGCGGCGCCGAGCAACCTCATCGACGCGCTGAACCCGCCGATGGTGATCCTCGTGGTGGCGGGCGTCACGCAGACGGCGCTGTTCCTCGTCCTGCGGCCGCGGCTGCGCGTCGTCGCGGCGGGTGCGCGCACGTCGGCCGTGATCTCCTGGGTGAACGCCCGTGCGATGACGATCTACTCCTGGCACATGCTCGTGGTGATCGTGCTGGCCGGGATCCTGCTGCTCTCGCAGGCCGCTCTCCCGACACCGCTCAGCGCGGCCTGGTGGGCGAGCCGCCCGCTGTGGTTCGCCGCCGTGCTCGCCGCCGTGGCGCTCGTCGTCGCCGTGAGCGGGCGGCGCGAGGCGGCGCGCGAGTCCGCCGTGCCGCCGCTCGGCCGCGGCCGCGGGGCCGGGTCGGCGGTGGTGGGTGCCGCCGGGGTCGTGACCATCCTCGTCACCGGATCCTCGCCGTCGGGCTGGGTCGTCGGCGCAGCGCTCGTGCTCGCCGCGCTCCGGCTCGCGGGCGCCGCGCGCCGCCCTAGTGCCTGAGCGGGCGGAGCCCTGGCCTCAGAGTGAGTCATGCACACCGGTTCCGGAGCGCGCGAGTCGAACGGCCGCTGCGCGGAATGCCGGAATCCTCGGGCGCTACGCTTCCGGCAGGGGAGGTGACGACGGAGGGCGATGCGGGGATGACGGTGGACCACGCCATGCGGGAACGGCGCGACCGCTTCGAAGGCGGAGCGCTGTTCATCGGCCCCGAAGGGCTCGAGGGGCTGTCGGTGTCGTCGCGCATGTCGAGCCCCCGGCCGCACCACCACCGCACCCTCGTCGCCACGACGACGTTCGGCGAGATGTTCGCGACGCGGATCCGCTCCCGGCACCTGCACGCCGAGCGCTCCCGCGATCGCCTCGACGATCCGTATGCGGGCTATGCGCAGCTGGGCTTCGTGCTGTCAGGACGCATGCAGATCGAGCAGGGCGGACGGCAGAGCGCGATCGCACCCGGCTCGGTGAGCGTGCTCGTGGGCAGCCTGCCGTTCCGCACCCGGATCGACGACGAAGCGGAATCCATCCAGCTCTACGTGCCGCTGCGCCTGATGCGCGCCCACGGCTACGCGCCCGAGAGCTGGGCCGGTCTCACCTGGGGGACGACTCCTTCGGCGATCGCGCTCCACGAGCTCCTGCGCACGGTGACGAGCGGGACGAACCCGGTGCCTGCGACCTCGGCCACCCACGTCGGGCACGCTCTGCGAGAGCTCGCGCTCGCCGTGCTGCACGAGGCGGCCGATCGCGTGCACGCCGGATACGACGCCAGGGCGATGTACCGCGAACGGGCGCAGGCCGTGATCGCCGACCGGTTCGCCGATCCGTCGTTCGACGTGGCCGCGCTCGCCGAAGAGCTTCGTGTGAGCCCGCGCTATCTGCACGCCCTCTTCCACGGGGAGGATCTGAGCGCGGGGGCGCAGCTGCGCGCCACCCGGATCCGGCATGCCGCGACGCTCCTCGCCGGGGTGCGCACCCGGGACCTGACCATCGCCGAGGTCGCGCGGCTCAGCGGGTTCGGCGGCGATGACCAGTTCGCGCGGGCGTTCCGCCGGGCGCACGGGATCACCCCCTCGCAGTACCGCGCGCAGCACCGGTCCGCCGCGCACTGAGCAGATCCGACCTTTCGTGCAGCAGCCGCGAAGGGGCTCTTCCGCCCACACCGGTATATCGGTACGGTGCGAGTGCCACAGCGTGGCTGCCGGAGTCGTGCTCGAGCACTCGTGCTCACAAAGGGGGGCGGATGGACGTCGATGGTTCGCATGCGGAGCGCCGGTCGAGGGGTCGGCGCGTGAGACCGGGGCTGAGCATCCAGTCGAAGCTGCTGATCATGCTGCTGGGCGTGAGCCTGGTGTCGGCGCTCATCATCGGCGCCGTCGGATTCGTCAACGGGCGCAGCTCGCTGCACGCGAGCTCGATCGATCAGCTCACGACGATCCGCGAGATGCGCACGCACGAGATGAAGGTCGCGCTGGAGGACGTGAAGCGCACAGCGTCCCTGAACTCGCGCAACCTCAGCGCGCAGAACATGTCGAAAGCGCTCAACGACGGCTTCGACCAGCTCCAGGGCGCCGCATTGGACGCCACCCAGTCCGCCGCCCTCGACGGCTATCACGCGCACACCTTCGTGCCCGCGTTGGAGAAGCGCACCGGCGATGCCTACGGCGAGCACGCCTTCATCCCGGAGTCGGCCGCCGGACGGTGGCTCCAGGCGCACTACACGATCCGCAACACCACCCTCGACGACGCCGGCTACGAGGCGAACCTGAAGAACGACGACGCCGGAGACGGATCCGCCTACTCCGCGGCCGCGGTGCGCTACGGCGACTACTTCTCCCGCCTCATCAACCAGGCGGGCTACGAGGACGCGCTGCTGCTCAACCTCCAAGGCGACGTGGTCTTCACCGGCTACAAGGGCGTCGAACTCGGCACCAACCTCGACACGGGGCCCTTCCGGGACTCGAAGCTCGCCGACGCCTATCGCGAGGCCATCGCGACGAACTCCGTGGACGCGGTGGTCATGACCGACTTCGAGCGCTGGACGCCGTCGCTGGGCACGCCGTCGATGTGGATCGTCTCGCCGGTCGGCAACGACTCCGGGATCACCGGAGCGCTCGCGCTCCAGGTGTCCTTGAGCTTCGTGAACAACGTCATGACCGGACAGAACGATTGGAAGGGCCAGGGGCTCGGCCGCACCGGCGAGGTGTATCTCGTCGGCCGCGACGGACTCATGCGCAGCACCTCGCGCGAGATCGTGGAGCACCCGAAGCAGTACGCGCAGGACGTGGTCGACCATGGGACGTCGCCGTCCGTCGCCCAGCGCGCGGCCGAGGTCAAGGGCACGGTGCTGATCCAGCCGATCACGGGCGATGCGGTGACCCGGGCGCAGAGCGGCAGGAGCGGCACGCTGGAAGGACCCGACTACATCAGCGGATCGAGCGTCGTCAGCTACGGACCCCTCGAGGTCGACGACCTGGACTGGATCGTCATCGCGCGCATCGACTCCTCCGAGGCGTTCGCGCCGGTCGACGACTTCACCCGGATCGTGCTGATCTCGCTCCTCGGGATCATGCTCGTCGTGGCGCTGTTGTCACTCCTGCTCGCCCAGGTGTTCACGCGCCCCATCCACCGCCTGGTCGGCGCGGTGCACCGGGTGGCCGAGGGTGATCTGGACGTTCAGGTTCCCGCCGGATCCCGCGACGAGTTCGGCGATCTCGGCAGCGCCTTCAACGACATGGCGTCGAGCCTGCGGATCAAGCAGCAGCTCATCGACGATCAGCGCGCCGAGAACGAGAAGCTCCTGCACACCCTCATGCCGCAGAGCGTGGCCGAGCGCTACAAGCAGGGCGATGAGGCGATCACCGAGGCGCACGACGACGTCTCGGTCGTCTTCGCCGAGCTCATCGGGTTCGAGGAGCACGGCCGCACCGTCAGCGCCGAGGAGGAGATCGCGCAGCTGAACGCGCTCATGCGCGGTTTCGATGAGGCGGCCGAGAAGGCGGGCGTCGAGAAGGTGCGCACGCTGCATGGGGGCTACCTCGCCTCGTCGGGGCTGGTCGTGCCGCGCGTGGACAACGTGCGCCGCGCAGTGGAGTTCGCCACCAGCCTGCGCGATGTGCTCGATCGCTTCAACGCGCAGTACGGCACGGCGATCGGGTTGCGCGCGGGCGTCGACTCCGGATCGGTGACGAGCGGCCTGGTCGCCCGCACCTCCCTCGCCTACGACCTGTGGGGCGACGCCGTGAACCTCGCCTACCGCGTGCGCTCGGTCTCCGGGGATCCGGGGATCTACGTCAGCCAGCGGGTGCACGAGCGCACCTCGGAGCTGATCGACTACACCGAAGCGGGCACGGTCGAGGTGCGGGGCAAGGCCGAGACCGTGTGGAAGGTCGCCTGACATGGGCGTCTTCCAGCAGGGATGGACGTGGTGGCTGATCGCGCTCGCGGTCGGGATCCCGGTGCTGCTCGTCGGGCTCACCGAACTGCTCGGCGCGCTGCGCCGTCGCGGCAACCCGGTCGCCAAGCCGGTGGCGCTGCTGCGCAACGCCGTCATCCCGGCCGGCGCTCTGTTCGCCCTGCTCGCCTTCGCGATCGGACAGAAGGACGACGGCTACGTGTGGGTGCGCGTGGTCGCCACCGTGTTCGGTTTCCTGCTGATCCTCCTCGTCCTCTCCGCGTTCAACGTGGTGCTGTTCTCCAACGCGGAAGAGGGTTCGTGGCGCCGCCGCGTGCCGTCGATCTTCATCGAGATCGCCCGGCTCGTGCTCGTGGTCGTGGGCCTCGCGATGCTGTTCTCCTGGGTGTGGGACGCCGACGTCGGAGGACTGTTCACGGCCCTCGGGGTGACCTCGATCGTCATCGGGCTCGCGCTGCAGAACGCGGCCGGCGGCGTCGTCTCGGGGCTGCTCCTCCTGTTCGAGCAGCCGTTCAAGATCGGCGACTGGCTCGACACCGGCGGAGTGAAGGGGCGCGTCGTCGAGGTCAACTGGCGTGCCGTGCACATCGACACCGGATCCGGGATCCAGATCGTGCCGAACTCGACGCTCTCCGGCGCCTCGTTCACGAACATGAGCGAGCCGACGGGTCCGTACTACGCGACCGCGTCGTTGAAGTTCAGCACCGACGACCCGCCCCAGGAGGTGCTCGCCCTGCTCGTGCGGCTCGCCGACGGGCTGCCGATGCGGTGGCGGGACGAGCGGGCGACGGCGGAGTACACGGGCGCCGCCGGCTACGCGGTGTCGATCCCGATCAACGCTCCCGGTGAGGCCTCGGGCGCCCTCTCGCTGTACCTGTCGTGGCTCTGGTACGCCGCGCGACGCCGCGGCTTCGCACTCGACGGGGATGCGTCGGACCCGATCGCCGAGCCCGCGATGCTCGACGCGGCGATCGAGGAGGCGGCACCGGTCCTGCGTCTGGACGAGGCCGGCAAGGAGATCCTCCGCGCCGGTGCCCGACTGCAGCGTTACGGTGCCGGCGAGACCGTGCTCCCCGCGGGCGTCGTGCCGGACGAGGTGCGCCTGATCATGACCGGCGGCGTCGCCATGCTGTACGAGGCCGACGGGGCGCGCATCACCGTCGCCGAGAGCGGACCCCGCGAGCTCATCGGGCAGACCGCCCTCACCCGCGAGCGCACGACGGTGACGATCGTCGCGACCGAGGTGCTGACCGCGCTGCGGATCCCCCTCGAGGTCATCGACGCGCTGATCCGCGCGCACCCTCGGCTCGCCGCCGAGATCGGGCAGTCGCTCGATCTCAAGCGCGCGGCGGCGGCCGACGTCCTCGCCGCCGCGGGATTCGCGCGGGGCGAGATCCGTCCGCGCTGAGGCCGGGCTCCGTCGCGGAGACGCGGTTACCGGGTCGTGTCGGGCTCGGTCGCGGGATCGGCCGGGGCCGCCGGAGAGATGGGGGCGGCTCGCCGGCGCAGGCGCGTCACGAGCACGCCGAGCAGGCACAGTGCGCCTCCGACGAACATCAGGGGCGTCGGGACCTCTCCGAGGATCAGCCAGGACAGCAGGATCGCGATCGCGGGCACGACGTACGTGGTCGCCGAGGTCTGCCCCGCCGTGCTGCGCTGCAGCACGTACGCCCAGGTCGTGAAGGCGATCGCGGTGGGGAAGACGCCGAGATACACCACCCACAGGGTGGCGTCCAGCGGCGCCGTCTGCAGTGCGCCCACGAGGCTTCCGGTCCACGGCAGCAGCGCCACGGTGCCGACCGCGGCGCCCAGCCAGGTGAGGGTCGTCGCATCCGCGCCGGCGCTGAGCAGGTGCTTCTGCAGCAGCGTGCAGCCCGCGTACATGACCGCCGCGAGCAGGGCGAGCAGGAGGCCCGCGATGTCGAGGGCGCCG
Organism: Microbacterium azadirachtae; assembly: GCF_000956545.1. Taxonomy (GTDB): domain Bacteria; phylum Actinomycetota; class Actinomycetes; order Actinomycetales; family Microbacteriaceae; genus Microbacterium; species Microbacterium azadirachtae. The sequence goes on along the minus strand of NZ_JYIT01000039.1, from coordinate 507 downwards.
CTCTTCGTCGAGGAGTTCAGGCCGATGAGCACGACGCCCGCGAACGCGATCGGCGCCCCGATCAGCAGCGGCTTCGGGAAGCCCTCGCGCAGGAACAGGCCGCTGAAGACGACGACCATGAGCGGGGCCAGGTTGACGACCATGGCCGCGGTGCCGGCGTCGAGCGTGTGCTCGGCGGCGTTCAGCGCGAGGTTGTAGACGCAGAACCAGCCGACGCCCCACACCGCGACGAGGAGCCAGTGGCGGCGCGGCGGCAGGCGCACCCCGCGTCGCAGCGTGATGACGGTGAGAGCGACCGTGCCGACCGCCATGCGCAGCAGCGCGAGCGCGCCAGGGTCGAAGTGCGGACCCGCGCCGCGGATGCCGATGAAGGCCGAGGCCCACAGGACGACGGTGATCACGGCGGCGATGAGGACGAGTGCGCCGGTGCGGCGCGGTGCGGCGGCGCGGTCGCTCGCGGCGGGCTCCTGTGCCGGCCCCGCGGTGGTCTCGGTCATCCTTCGATCG
>NZ_JYIT01000038.1 GCF_000956545.1 Microbacterium azadirachtae | reverse complement strand
GCAACAGGCCATACCCCACCGCGACCGCCAAACCCACCAACGCCCCCAACGCCAACGCCAACCGCGTATTCGGCGACGACGGCGCATCCGGCAAACGCGCCGAATCAATCGGACTCAAAAACACCGCGCCCTTCCTGTCAGGGTCGCCCGTTTCGAGACGATTCACTTCGGAAGCCATGGACTTCACCCATGCCTCCGCGATGCTGCGCGCCATCTCCGGGGTGCTCGCCGTGACGGTCACCTCCAGATTGGCCGTATCGACGACATTGGCGACGGCGACCTTAGTGACGAGCTGCTCGGCACGGATGGTGAGGTGCAGACGGTCGATCACTCCCTGAGCGACAGCGCGGGACTGACCGAGCGTGACGTAGGTCTTGACACGACCCGCGGTCAGCGTGTTCCCGAGCATGGCCGAGCTCAGATCCGACGACGGGCCGGTCGACGAGGAGGCCGCCTGCACGATCGCAGAGGCGTCGGCGGTATACGCCTTCGGCTGCAGCAGACTCCACCCGAACGCGACGGCGACGCCGAGGAAAGCGATGAGGACCATTCCGAGCCAGTGCGCTCGGAACACCCGGAGATATTCACGCAGATCCATCAGTCCGCCCCTCGTTATTCACCAGACGAGGCGAACCCGCATCGATGAGGAAAAGTACCCTCCGTCGATTCTGAAACCTGCGGCGCTCCCGGTTCTTCTGTCGCGCCCCTTCAGAGGAGACATGTCGCGAACTCGGATCATGAGGTGTCGCGAAACAGACGGAACTCGATCTCGGCGCTCGCGGCGCCACCCGAGGACGGGGGAAGGCGTGCGCGAGGCTGCTCCGGGTTTCGTGCAGAGAGCTATCTCTCTTCGGGCCGTTCAGCAGGCGAGCGGCGACCGACACCGAACCAGGCCGCAGGCCCGAGTCCGGGCGCGGCGATGATCACGACGGCCCACACCATCGCCCTCATCGACGAGAGCCGGTGCGCGCGTCGGATCAGGGAGGTCAGGGCCGTAACGGTCAACGCGAAGAGCAGCACGGTGAACACGGTCCACGCCACGTCGTAGGCGTCCGGCAGGAGCGGGTTATGCGGACTCATGCGCTCACGCTACGACATCGACGCGTCAGGCAGGAGCGGAGCGGCCGGACGATCAGGAGCTCGATGCGCGCGGGCGGCGATTCGGACGTCTCCGGATACGAGAAAACCCCCGGAAATCCGGGGGTTTCGATCGGTAGCAGGAGCGGGGCTTGAACCCGCGACCTCACGATTATGAGTCGTGCGCTCTCACCAACTGAGCTACCCTGCCGCACGGCATCCGATGGATACTGCGAGCCCCGAGTCAGGATTGAACTGACGACCCCTTCCTTACCATGGAAGTGCTCTGCCACTGAGCTATCGGGGCGTGCTGCCCTCGCGGGCAACCAGTCGAGAATACCAAAGATTCGGCGCGCCACCGAATCGAGGCGACGCTTGCGTCACACGGGCGTGTCCACCCTCCAGAGGGCCGCGCTCAACCGGCGTCGAGGATCCTCCGCCGCAGTTCCTCGACCACACCCGCACCGCCCGCGAGGTTCAGCCGACGGGCCACCTCACGCCCCTCGGGACGCAGGAACACCCCGCCGGCCTCCTGCACGAGCAGCGCGCCCGCCGCGAAGTCCCACGGCGAGAGCCCTCGCTCGAAGTAGCCGTCGAGACGCCCGGCGGCCACGTACGCGAGATCGGTCGCTGCGCTCCCCCCACGCCGCAGATCGCGGGCGATCGGCATCACCCGACCCACGGTTGCGAGGTCGCCGGCGTGGGTGGACGGGTCGTATCCGAAGCCGGTCGCCAGCAGCGCGCCCGCGGGGCCCGGTTCGGCGACGCGCAGTCGCACCCCGTTCACGTGCGCGCCTTCTCCGCGCGCGGCGGAGAACGTCTCGCCGACGACCGGTGAGTGCACGACGCCGGCGACCGCGTTCCAGCCGTCGGGATCCGCACCGCCTTCGACCGCGGCGATGCTCACGGCGTACAGCGGGATGCCCGAGGCGTAGTTGACGGTGCCGTCGATGGGATCCACGACCCAGGTGATGCCGGTGGTGCCCTCGCCGCCACCGGACTCCTCTCCGAGGAAGCCGTCGCCCGGCCGTTCGGCGTCGAGCCGCGCACGGATCAGGACCTCGACTTCGCGGTCGGCCTCGGTGACGATGTCGGCGAGGGTCGACTTGCTCGCCGCGATCGAGACCCCCTCGTCGCGCCGCCGGCGAGCCAGCTCCCCGGCCTCTCTGGCGATGTCCGCGGCAAGCTCGCGGAGTTCCGCGGCGCTCACGAGGCGGACGGAGGTGCGATCGGCGGGGCCGGCGGAGCCTGCGGGAAGACCGGGGCCTCGCCGCCGTGCTCCGGACTCGACAGCGCTGCACCGCCCGAGGAAGCCGCCCCTTGGAGTCCATGCCCACCGGTGAACGGCTGGGGCGCCGGCGCCGCGAGCTCGGCCGGCGCGGCAACCGTCGCCGGAGCCGCCTGACCGGGGATCGTGGCGCCGGGAGAGGGGATACCCGTGTAGTACGCGTTCCAGTCGGGCGTGCCGTCCAGGAGGATCGGCAGGGGCGTGCGGCCGTCGGCGAAGGTCGGCCACGCCTGCAGTTGAGGCTGAGGAGCCGGGTACGCGGCCGGGTGCGGGGCGGCCGCAACCTGCGCCGGACGCTTCGGGGCGAACAGGGCGTTCAGCAGCGGGATCAGCATCGTCCCGACCGCGGTGAGGATCGTGAGGGCCACCACGATCCTCCAGTACAGCTCGTCGTAGTGGAACGTGTGCGGGAAGGTCAGGTAGAACACCAGCATCGCGACCAAGGACGCGAGGAACGCGTACGTCACCCACACGATCGCGCGCGTGAACGTGGTCTCATGACGGGCTGCGGCCTTCTGGAACAGCCGGACGTGCAGCAGCGCGAGCTGCAGGATGGCGACGACGAGCACGAGGTGGAAGAACCGCTCGATCCCGCCGAAGAAGAGCGTGTCGTCGGGAAGCCAGATCTTGACCGCGCCGACCAGCAGCGCGACGATCCACGAGATCATGCTGAGCAGGGCCAGCCAGTCCTCGCGGTGGGGCGCGAGACTCGCCTCGAGGATCGCGATCGCAGCGAAGCCCGCGAGCAGCACGATCGTCAGGAAGGCGCGGCCGATGAGACCCTGCTGGTCTCCGATCAGCACCCAGACCACGCACACCAGCGCAGCCGCGATGAGTGCGCCGATCGCGATCCAGATGGCCCCGCGGATGAGCAAGGAGGTGTTCGGTCCGGACTTCGCCGGCGTCGTCGTGTTCGCCATGGGATCCCCCGTCTGTCGTGCCTTCATCCTCGCATGCCGGATGCGGCGGGCTCAGGATGAAGCGTCGACGGTGGAGAAGCGGCGTGCGCGCGCGGTTGTGCGGAGCGATGCGTCAGCGCGCGGCCGACCGCTGGGCGAACGCTGCGATCAGTCCTTGCGCCTCGGCACCGCTGAAGGCCGCGGCGATGCTGCGCGCCTCTTCATCGAGCTGCCCGGCGAAGGAGCGCTCGGGCCGCGAGCGGACGAGACGCTTCGCCTGTCCGTAGGCACCGAACGCCCCGGAGAGCCAGAAGCGAGCGATCTCCTCGGCGCGAGCGCGCACCGCCGCGGCGATCGCAGGCGCGTCGCCCTCCCCCACCGCCTCGGCCGCGATGCCCCACTCCACGCCCTCTTCGGCGGTGAGCATGCGGTCGGTGAGCAACAGCTGCAGGGCGCGCCGCTCGCCGACGGCGGCGGCCAGCTGCGCGCTGACCGACAGGTCGGGCGTCAAGCCGACGTTGGCGTAGAGACTGCCGAAGCGCGAGTCGGATCCGACCACCGCGTAGTCGCTCGCGAGCAGGATGCCCAGCCCTCCGCCCGCCGTCGTGCCGTGCGCGGCGGCCACGACAGGCACCGAGGACGAGACCAGGGAGGAGATGCCGGAGTGGATCACCTGGGCGAGGCGCTCGATCTCGTCGGGGCCGCCCATGCCCGTCGCCATGTCGATGACGTCGCCGCCGGCGCAGAACGCGCGCCCTTCGCCCTCGATCAGGATCGCGCCCACCGCGCTGTCCGCCACCGCGGCCGCGGTGGTCTCGGCCCAGGCGTGCGCCAGCTCGGCGTTGAAGGCGTTGAGCCGCTGCGGGCGGTTCAGGGTGATCCTGGCGAGGCCGTCCTCGACACGATAGAGCAGCGGCTCGGACATGGGGCTCCTTAGATCAGCGGCGATCGCGCGGCCGTCGACCGCCCGTTCAGCCTACCCGCGCTCGGCGGATCATGGCACCGAGTCCCAGACTTCGTGAGCCTGAGGTTCAGGCGGAGTCGCCGAGGACCGAGGCGACGAAGGCGTGCACCCGGCGGTGGGTGCCGTCGAGGCGCCGATCGGCGAGCCGCTCCGCGCGGATCTCGTTGGGCGCGAGCGGCGGCGCCAGCCGGACGCTCTCGTGGCAGGACAGGTCGGCGCAGATGTAGGTGCCGACGACCGACCCCTTCCGCCCCTCGGGCCCGCCGCGGCGGGCCGCGAACAGGGCGACCTGGTTGCCGGGCTGCATCGTGTGGCAGAGGTTGCACATGCCCGAGCGCACGCGAGACGGATCCGCCGCGCGGAGCACGATCCCCACCGCCTCCCCGTCCTGCTCGATCACGATGTAGCCGCTGCGCGCGGCGATCGGATCCCGCCAGGCGAAGAAGTCGAGATAGTCCCACTCGGCGAGGAGCAGGTCGTGCGGCATCGCGATCTCGGCGACCTCATCGGGCTCGGCGTTGCGGAAGGACGCCCGGAGCTGGTCTTCGGTGAGGGCATGCATGGCCTCCAGTCTAGGAACGCCGTCGACGATGCCGGTGGCCGGGCGGAGGATGAACTCGTCGCGCCGCGCGGCCTGAGGAGCGGAAACCGCTGTGGGGTTCGCATCGATCCGCATCATCACCGAAGACGTTGACCGTCTGGCCGGCTTACACGACGAACCGCCTGAACGACCCACCGAACGGCGGAAGGCCCCCGCAGTGCGAGGGCCTTCCGTCTGGGGTGGCGAGTGAGGGATTCGAACCCCCGAAGCATTCCGCGGCTGATTTACAGTCAGCTCCCTTTGGCCGCTCGGGCAACTCGCCATGCACGCCCGCCCCGCTTCTTCAGCCGACCGGGGGCGCGAAGATCAAGCATACCCGGCGGATACGGTCACCGGAAATCGAGCCCGACAAGGCGCGTCGGCGCGTCGCTCAGACGCCGAGCGTGGAGGCGCGCGCGACCAGCTCCGGACGGTAGAGCACGCGCTCCGCGGCAGCGGATCCGACGTCGGCGGCACCCAGCAGCAGGTCGACGGCGGTGGACCCGATGAGGCCCGCCGGCTGACGGATCGAGCTCAGCGGGATCACCGCCGCCTCGGCGAAGTCGATGTCGTCGTAGCCGATGAGGGCGATGTCCTGCGGGACCCGCACGTCGCCGGCCATCACCAGGCTCTGCAGGATCCCCAGCGCCAGCAGATCGTTCGCGGCGAAGATCGCATCCGGCCTCTGCGCGACCGGCCGCTCCATGAGCAGGCGACCGGCCCGGCGCCCCTCCTCCACGCTGAGCGCGCCGGTTGCCATGAACTCGAGTCCCACCCCCGCCTCCGCGGCGACCGCCTGCGCGCCGCTGAGGCGATCCGAGACCTGGCGGAGGGACACGGGCCCGCCGACGAAGGCCGGGCGGCGACGGCCGGCCTCGAGCAGGTGCGCGGCGGCGATCCTGCCGCCCTCCACATCGTCGACGGCGACCGAGGAGAAGCCGGGATCGCTCGTCTCGCGGTCCACGAGCACGCTGAGCGTGCCGCGCTCGCGCATCTGCTGCAGTCGCGGCAGGGCGTCGGCGACGGGCGTGATGAGCACGCCCGCGACCCGCTGCTCCTCGAAGAGGTCGAGCAGCAGGCCCTCGCGACGGGCGTCCTCATCGCTGTTCGCGACGAGGACCGACAGGCCGTGTTCGTCGGCGCGCTGCTCGGCGCCGCGCACCACCTCGGCGAAGAACGGGTTGCGGATGTCGAGCACCACCAGCCCGATCGTGCGGCTGCGCCCCGCGCGGAGCTGCCGCGCCGCGTCGTTGCGCACGTAGCCGAGGCGGGCGATCGACGCCTGCACCCGGGACACGGTCTCGGCGGAGACGCGCTCCGGACGGTTCAAGACGTTCGAGACGGTGCCGACGGACACACCGGCGTCCTCGGCCACTTCCCGGACGCTCACGACCATCGCCGCCCCCTTCTCTCGCACAGCGAGCCTAGGGCATCCCTCGGCCGGAGCCGGGGCGGGCCGCGCCCGCAGATCGGGGCGCGGCCGCGCGTCACGCGACGAAGCGGTGCTCGCCTCCGACGACCTCATGCGCCGCCCCTCCCGGGAGCACGATCTCCGCGGGGACCCCGTCGGGGATCCGCACGTCGAGCACGAACCCCTCGTCCTCGGTGCTCCAGTGGGCGGCGATCTCGCCCGCCGCGGATTCGTAGCGGGTGCGCGCCCAGGTGATGCCCGGCCCGGGGACCGGCTCGATGCGCACCTTGGCGTAACCGGGCTCGGCGGGCCGGACGCCTCCGACGACCTGGTGGATCCAGTCGACGACCGCGCCGAGCGCGTAGTGGTTGAAGCTCGTCATCTCCCCGGGATTGATGGATCCGTCGGGAAGCATCGAGTCCCAGCGCTCCCACACCGTGGTCGCGCCCATCGTCACCGGGTAGAGCCAGGACGGGTTCTCCTTCTCCCGCAGCAGGCGGTACGCATCCTCCACGTGACCGGTGTCGGAGAGCGCCCAGGTGACGAACGGGGTGCCCGCGAAACCGGTCGTGACCCGGTAGTCGCCGGCGCGCACGAGCTCGGCCAGCCGGTCGGCCGCCTTCTCGCGATCGACGTCGTCGAGGAGCCCGAAGCAGATCGCCAGGGCGTAGACCGTGACGCAGTCCGAGCGCACCCGGCCGGCTTCCACGTAGTGCTCCTGGAACGCGGTGCGCGTGCGCTCCGCCAGAGCCCGCCAGCGCTCCGCATCGGCGGCCTTCCCGAGGATCTCCGCCGCCTCCGCCGCGAACGAGGCCGACCGGTACAGGCACGCGGTCGCGACGACATGCGGATCCGCCTTCGCCGCGGCCGGGTTCTCCGGGGGCGCATCCGGATCCAGCCAGTCGCCGAACTGGAAGCCCTCGTCCCACAGCCCGCTCGGCGAGAGCGCACGCTCCACCGACTCGAGATGCAGCACCATCGCCGGGTAGTGCGTCGCCAGCCGATCGCGATCGCCGTAGGCCCACCACAGCGCCTCGGGCACCCACACCGCGGCATCGCCCCAGATGGCCGTCGCACCGAGGGCGGGGAAGGCGAAGTCGTCACCGAAGTGCGCGTACTTGAGCACGTCCGGCACGACGATCGGAACGATCCCCGCCGAGGAGTGACGGGTCTCCGCGTGCAGATCCTCGAGCCAGTCGTGCAGGAAGTCGGACGTGTCGAACTGGAACGAGGCCGAGGCCGCGTAGGCCGCGATGTCGCCCGTCCAGCCCAGCCGCTCATCCCGCTGCGGGCAGTCGGTGGGGACGCTGAGGAAATTGCCCTTCTGTCCCCACACCGAGTTGCGCACGAGCTGGGTGACCAGCGGGTCCGAGCATTCGAAGGAGCCGAGGCGGCGCATCTCGGAGTGCACGACGACGGCCTCCAGATCCTCCGGGCGCAGCTCTCCGGGCCAGCCTGTGACCTCGGCATAGCGGAAGCCGTGGAAGGTGAGCGTCGGCTCGAACACGTCCTCGCCGCCGGAGAGCACGAACACATCGGTCGCCTTAGCAGCGCGCAGCGGCCGCGTGCCCAGCTCGCCGTCCTCGAGCACTTCGGCGTGCCGCAGCACGATCTCGGTCCCGCGCGGCCCCTGCAGGCTCGCGCGGATCCAGCCGACGAGGTTCTGGCCGAAGTCGACGAGCGTGCGCCCGGCGGGCGACGTCCAGATCCGCACCGGCCGAAGCGTCTCCTGGCGGCGCACGGGAGGCCCCGCCTGCGCGATGAGCCGGCTGCGATCGACGTCGACCGTCGAGACGGCGAGCTCCTCCCCCGGCTCTCCGCGCAGGCGGGCGTCGATCGTCTCGCCGTTGTACAGCGAGTTGCGCAGTACCTCGGTGGTCTCTGCACGCCAGGACGGATCGGTCAGGACGGTCTGCACCGCGCCGTCCTCGAACACGAGCTCCAGAGCGAGGGCGAGGGCGATCTGCTCCCCGTAATTGGCGTTCGCCCCCTCGAAGCCCAGGTCGCCGCGGTACCAGCCGTTGCCCACCAGCACGTCGAGGGAGAGCTCCCCGGATCCGCCGCGCACCGCATCCGTGACGTCCCACGTCTGGAACGGCAGCCGCCACTCGTACGCGTTCCAGCCCGGATCGAGCACCGAGTCCGAAACGGGAGCGCCGTCCAGACGGGCCTCGTACACCCCCAGCGCGGTCGCGACGAGCCTGGCGGAAACCACCTCCTCGCGCGGCTGCTCGGGCACGATGGTGCGCCGGAAGCGGATCGCGGCCTCGCGCGGGGCCTCCGCGGTGAGGAAGTCGGCGTGGGTCAGCGGGTTTTCCATCTCGGTCCTTCCGGATCGTGGGCGTGCAGGGGGATCAGGACTCGACCGGGGCCGCGTCCGCCTCGGGCTCGGGCTCGACGGCGACCGTGCGCAGCGACTCCGTGACGAACTGGCTCTCCCCCGCCTTGCGGAAGGCGAACCAGGCCACGATCAGCCCCACCGCGACGACGCCGCTGAGCACCGCGTACAGCCCCTGCGGGCTGACCGCGATGAGGGCGGGCGTGACGAACGCGAGCAGAGCCGCCACGACGCGGGCCACGGCGATGACCGCGCCCTGCGCGGTCGTGCGCAGCAGCGTGGGGAACGACTCCTGAGTCCACACCTTCATGATCCCCTCGAACGCGAACGCACCGCCGACGCCCATGAACAGGTTCATCGCGATGATCGTGGGCAGGCTGAAGCCCAGCACCGCCGGCGTCAGGTAGCCGAGCAGCAGCACGATCGCTCCGAACACGAAGTAGGTCATGCGGTGCTTGCCGTCGACGATGCGCATGAACCACAGCCCCGCGAGCAGGCCGATCGGGAACGAGAGCAGGCCGATCGCCGAGTTCGTCTCGACGGGGATGCCCGCGACGTTCACCGCGAGGTAGGTGCCGAACTGACCGCCGGTGTTCGCGCCCACGTTGGTCAGCGCGTAGAAGACCAGCAGGGCGAGGAACGGCGCGAGGTAGGGCTTGCGCAGGAGGTCGCGCACCGATGCGCGGTCGGCGCGGACCGTGACCACGCCACGGCGGCGCTCGTCACGGGCGGCCAGCCAGAACGGCGACTCGGGGATCGTGAGGCGGGCGAGGAAGACGAGCGCCGCGATGATGCCGACCTGACCGAACAGGAGCTGCCCGCCGATGCGGCCCAGTCCGCCGGCGAAGGTCGCGATCACGATGGTGCCGAGGATGCCGACGACCCACAGGATGTTGGACAGGCCGATGATCGCGCCGCGGTTCTTCTCGGAGGCCGCCTCGGAGATCGTCGAGAGCGACACCGGCAGATCCGCTCCCGTGCCGAGTCCCGCGAAGACGACGCCGACGAGCAGTGCGGGGAACGACGAGCCGAAGACGAGCAGGGCGATCCCGACGATGACGACGAGCATCGTCACGAGGAAGACCCGACGACGACCGAACGCGTCGCCCAGCCGGCCGCCGAAGATCGCACCGATGGCGATCGAGAGCGTGAGCATGCCGGACAGGATGCCGATCTGGTCCGGCGTGATGCCGATCGTGTGCTGATAGATGACGAGGGCGATGCCGGTCGCGACGATCGTGGCGGCATCGATGTACGACGCCATGCCGCACACGACGCCGACCCACCACGGGTTCGGCTGGCGGACGGCGGGGGACTCGACGGTCATGGTTCTCCTTTGAACGGGACGAGGCGGTGCGCGGCGGCCGAGGGGCGCTGCGGATCCGGGGTGTCTGCACGCTAGCAAGCTTTGAATCGATTCACAACCCCCGTTGCACGAAACTGTTTCAGACTGACGGCTCCGCCAGAATCCGGTCAGCTTGACGACGGGACTTCGCAGGACGTATCGTCGATCTCAGTTTTTGAATCGATTCAGAGCAAAGGAGCCCCGTCGATGCCCCTCGTCCTCTCCGACCTCCGCGCGGATCACCTGGAGAATCCTCTCGCCCTGCGGCGCGTCACGCCGCGGCTCACCTGGCGGGTGCGCGCAGAGGGAACGGCATCCGCGCCCCGCGCGCACCGGATCCGCATCACCGCCGCTGACGGCGCCGTGGCGCACGACTCCGGATGGATCGACTCGGACGCGACCGCGCTCGAAGCCGTCGACTTCGAGGGAGCCCCCGGCTCGGACTACCGCTGGCACCTCGCCGTGCGCGATGCGGACGGCGCGGAGGTCGAGGCGTCGGCCGGCTTCGGCATCGGGCTCGCCGACTGGGACGCGCCGTGGGCGGAGCCGGTGCAGGAGCGCGTGCTCGCCGAGGGGCCCCTCGAGATCGGCCCCGAGGTCTTCGCGCCTGCCGCCGACGCCGCGCCGCCCGGTGAGCGCCTGCACCCGCCGCGGCACCTCCGGCAGGCCTTCAACCTCCCCGCGGCACCGGTGTCGGCGCGACTGCGCATCAGCAGCCAGGGCGTGCATCAGCCCTCGCTGAACGGCCGCCCCGTCGGGGACGGACTGCTCGCCCCCGGCTACGAGAGCTACCAGCACGAGATCTCGGTCATGACGCACGACGTCACCTCGCTGCTGCGCGAAGGCGCCAATGTGCTCGGCGTGATCCTCGGCGACGGCTGGTACGCCGGCCGGATCTCGATCCTCGGGCGCAGCGCACAGTACGGCGACATCCTCCGCGCCACCTGGCGCCTGGAGGTGGACCTCCCGGACGGCAGCCGACACGTGATCCGCCCGGATGCCTCCGTGCGCAGCTCCCGCGGGCCCATCGACTGGTCGGACATCTTCATCGGCGAGCGCCACGACGCGCGTGCCGAGATGCCGGGCTGGGATGAGCCGTCGGCCGACGCCGAGGCGTCCGAGGGGTGGACGCCGTGCGCGCTCCTCCCCGTCTCCGTGCCCCTCGTGCCGTTCGTCGGAGAGCCGATCCGGCGTGTCCGCGAACTGCCGGCGCAGCGCATCCTGACGACGCCGGCCGGCGAGACCGTGATCGACTTCGGTCAGGTCATGGCGGGGCGCGTGCGGATGCGCGTCCGCGGCGAGCGCGGAACGGTCGTGCGGCTGGAGCACGCCGAGGTCATCGACGCGGAGGGCAACTTCCTCGACAACATCCTCGGCGTGAACAAGGACCAGGCCGACGAGTACGTGCTCGCCGGCCGCCCCGAGGGCGAGGAGTGGGAGCCGCTGTTCACGTTCCACGGGTTCCGCTACGTCAAGCTGATCGGCTACCCCGGAACGCCCGAGCCCGAGGACTTCACCGCAGTCGTCATCGCCAACGACCTCGCGCAGACCGCCTCGTTCTCCTCGTCCCACGCGCGGCTGGACCGCCTGGTGCAGAACACGATCTGGTCGCAGCGCTCCAACTTCCTCGCGGTGCCGACCGACTGCCCGCAACGCGAACGGGCCGGCTGGACCGGCGACCTGCAGATCTTCGCGCCGACCGCGGCGACCCTGATGGGCGTCGCCGCGTTCCTCGACCGCTGGCTGCGCAACGTGCGCGTCGACCAGGACGCGCACGGCGGCATCGTGCCCATCATCGTGCCGATGCCGCCGGCCATGGACGATCCGGACCGCCCGAACGCGGGCCTCGGCGACATCAGCGACGCGGCGGGATGGAGCGACGCGATCACGATCGCCCCGTGGGAGCTGTACCGCCACTACGGCGATCCGCGGTTCCTGCGCGACAACCTCGAGGCGATGCGCACCTGGGTCGAGCACCAGACCGCCGGCGCCGCGGCCTCGCTCCCGGCAGGGCTCGATCCTGCCTCGCTCTCCCCCGAGCGGCTCGCCCGGCAGCGCCTGCTCTGGAACGGCCGGATGAACTTCGGCGACTGGCTGGCGCCGTCCACGCTCGACGGATCCCGGCCCGAGGCCGCAGGGCTCGACGAGTTCTCGGCGATCATGCTCGCACCGCAATTGACCGCGGAGCTCACCGGCCCCCTGTTCCAGATCCGTTCCCTGGACCTCTACGCCGCCTCCGCCGAGGCGCTCGGAGATGCCGTGACCGCTGCGCAGGCGCGTGAGCACGCGGCGGCGGTGCGTGCCGCCTTCGCCGCGGAGTACGTGGGCGACGACGGGCGGATCGGCCCCGACATGCAGGGCATCGCCGTGCTCGCCCTCGCGTTCGACGCCGTGCCCGACGAGATCCGCCCGCGCGCGGTGGCCCGCCTGGTCGAGCTCGTGCAGGAGGCGGGGGTGCATCTGGACACCGGGTTCGTCTCCGTCCCGTTCCTGCTGGACGTGCTGTGGGATGAGGGTCATGCCGACCTCGCGCGGGCGCTGCTCGTGCAGGACACGGCGCCCTCATGGCTGTACGAGGTCGACCACGGCGCCACCACCATCTGGGAGGCGTGGAACGCCGTGCACGAGGACGGCACGGTCGAGCGGATGTCGATGAACCACTACGCCTTCGGCTGCGTGGTCGACTGGATGATGCGGCGCCTCGCGGGCATCGAGCTCCTCGAGCCCGGCTACCGGCGCACCCGCATCGCGCCCGACCTCGACGGCGTGCTCGACCACTGCCAGGCGCACGTGGACGCTCCCGCCGGCCGGATCGCCGTGGACTGGACCCGTACCGGCGCCGAGGCGCGTCTGACCGTCGAGATCCCACTCGGCGTCACCGCCGAGGTCGCACTGGCCCCGGGCTGGACGCTGGACGATCCCACCGAACTCACCCCTGGCACGCACACGCTGCGCGCCGCCCGCACCGAAGAAGGCAGCGCATCATGACCCTGTCCCCCGAGATCCTGTCCGCGCTCGAGACGCAGGCGATCGAGCTGCCGAGCTGGGCGTTCGGCAACTCCGGCACCCGCTTCCGGGTGTTCGGCACGCCCGGCACGCCCCGCGACCCGTACGAGAAGATCGCCGATGCGGCGCAGGTGCACGCCCACACGGCGCTCGCCCCCACCGTGGCGCTGCACATCCCGTGGGATCTCGTCGATTCCT
>NZ_JYIT01000037.1 GCF_000956545.1 Microbacterium azadirachtae | reverse complement strand
GGCGGGGAGCATCCGGTCCGGGGGCGTCCGGCGCCGCCGGCGAATCGCCGCCGCGACCCGCGCGCTTCGCCGCCCGCCGCTCCCTGGCACCCTCGACGAGGTTGTACAGGGTCGGCAGCACGAGCAGGGTCAGCACGGTGGACGAGACGAGGCCGCCGATCACGACGATCGCGAGCGGCTGCGAGATGAAGCCGCCATGACCGGTGATCCCGAGCGCCATCGGGGTGAGCGCGAAGATCGTCGCGAGCGCGGTCATCAGGATCGGGCGCAGACGACGGGATCCGCCCGCGATCGTGGCGTCGTGCGCGCTCATCCCCTTCTCGCGGTACTGGTTGACGAGGTCGACGAGCACGATCGCGTTCGTCACCACGATGCCGATGAGCATGAGCACGCCGATCAGCGAGGCGACGCCGAGCGGCACGCCCGTGACGATCTGCAGCAGGATGGCGCCGGTCGCCGCGAACGGCACCGAGCTCAGCAGCAGGATCGGCTGACGCAGCGACTTGAACGTCGCCACCATCACGATGTAGACGATCAGGATGGCCGCGAGCATCGCGAGCCCGAGCTGGCCGAACGCATCCTGCTGCTGCGTCACCACGCCGCCCAGGGAGGCATCGGCGCCGGACGGGAGGTCGGCCTTCGCGATCGCCTTCGACACGGAAGCCGAGGCGCTCGCCAGGTCGTTGCCCTTCGGGGTGACCGACACGGTCGCCGTGCGTTGTCCGCGCTGGGTCGTGACCGATGCCGGGCTCTCGCTCTGCTGCACGGTGGCGATCTGATCCAGACGGACGAGTCCGCCGCGACTCGGGACCGTGAGCGCCTTGAGCTCGTCGACGGTCTTCGGCGGGTTCGCGCTCTGCAGGAAGACCGTGAGCGAGCTCCCGTCGATCTCGACGGATCCGATCTGCTGCGGGCGCATGGCCTGCGAGACGATGCCGCCGACCGCCACCTCGCTCAGGCCGCGCTGCGCCGCGGCGGCGCGGTCGACCTGCACCGAGATGTACGGGAGCGACGCGGAGAGGTTGCTGGAGACCTGGTTCACGCCCGCCGAGCCCTTGAGCTCCTTCACGAGCGCGTCGGCCGCCGTCGTCAGGGTCTTGTCGTCGGGCGCGGTGATCTTGACCTGGATGTCGCTGGATCCGAAGCCCTCGCTGGCGGCGATCGTGATGTCGCCCACGCCGTCGAGCTTCTTCACGGCGGCGCGCACGTCGGCCTGCACGGCGTCCTGGTCCGCCGAGGGATCGGTCGTGATCGAGTAGGTGATGCCGGAGCCGCCGCCGGAGAAGGCGTCGCGCAGCGCCGAGCCGCTCGAGCCGATCGAGACCTGCACGGTCTTGATGCCGTGGATGTCCTTGATCGCCTCCTCGACCTTCTGGGCCGCCTTGTCCTCGGCGTCGAGGCTGGGCGACTGCCCCAGCGACTGCGTCATCCGGAACGTGTTCTGCCCGCTGGATCCGAGGAAGTTGACCTTCATGAGCGGCGCCGCCGCCAGGGTTCCCACGAGCACGACGACGGCGAGCAGGACCGTGATCCAGGAGTGCTTCAGCGTCCAGCTCAGGATCGGCAGATACGCCTTCTGCAGCCGGGTCGGCGGCGCGTCCTCGTGCTCCGGGTCGATCGCGCGGCCGTCCGCGTCGAGCAGCGGCTTGCCCGGACGCAGGAACCAGTACGCGAGCACCGGCACGATCGTGAGGGCGACGAGCAGCGACGCGGCCATCGCGATCGTCACGGTGAGCGCGAACGGGCGGAACAGCTCGCCGGTCATGTCGCCGACGAAGGCGATCGGCAGGAACACGGCGACCGTGGTGATGGTCGAGGCCGTGACGGCGGTCGCCACCTCGCGCACGGCGCTGAGGATCGCGCTCTTCTTGTCGGCGCCCTGCACGTAATGCCGCTTGATGTTCTCGATCACCACGATCGAGTCGTCGACGACGCGTCCGATCGCGATCGTGAGCGCGCCCAGCGTGAGGATGTTCAGCGAGTATCCGAACGCCTGGATCCCGATGAACGTGATCAGGACGCTGGTCGGGATGGAGATCGCCGTGACCAGCGTCGAGCGCACCGAGAGCAGGAACACCAGGATCACCAGCACGGCGAAGACGAGCCCGAGCAGACCCTCCTGGGCGAGCGACTCGATGGACTGCTGGATGAACGGCGCCTGATCGAAGACGGTCGTGAACGTCGCTCCCGGCAGGTCCTTCTTGAGCTCGGGGATGAGCCCGGTGACGGCCTTCGAGACGTCGACCGTGTTCGCCGAGGGCAGCTTCGTGACCGCGATCGTGAGGGCGGTCTTGCCGTCGACCCGGGAGATCGAGGTGACCGGGTTGCCGTCGATCGCGACCTTCGCGACGGATCCGATGGTCGTGCCGGGCGTCGTGGCGCCGAGGAGCGGCACGGCCTGGATCTGCTCGACGCTGGTCAGCTTCTCGCCGGTCTGCACCGTGAGCGTGTCGTCGTTCTCGGTGATGGATCCGCCCGGGAAGAGCGTGCCGTTCTGCTGCAGGGCGTCCTTGATCGCGGTGGGGGCGAGTCCCGCGGCGAGCAGCGCCGTGTTGTCGGGGGTGATGGTGACGCGCTTGCCCTGCCCGCCGACGAGGGAGGCCGCGTTGACGCCCTTGAGCCGCTCGATCTTCGGGATGATCGTGTTCGTGAGCCGCTGCTGCGCCGTCTCCGCGTCGGAGAAGCCGGTGATGGCGAGCTGGATCACCGGGAAGTCGTCGATCGAGGCGGTGATGACCTGCGGATCCACGCCGTCGGGCAGCTGCGACTTGATCCGCCCGATCGCCTGGTTGACCTTCTGCTCGGCAGTGGCGAGATTGGTGCCGTACGCGAACGACGCCTGGATCACCGAGGAGTTCGTGGTGCTCGTCGCGGTCGAGGTGTCCAGGCCCGGAACGCCCTGGATCGCCGTCTCGACGGGTGTGGAGACGTCATGCTCGACGACCTCCGGCGAGGCTCCGGGGTAGCTGGCGACGATCGCGAGCTGGGGGAACTCGATCGACGGGATGAGCTCCTGCTTCAGGTTCGTGAGCGCGAGACCGCCGAACACCGCCGCCACGATCGTGACGAGGGCGATCAGCGCGCGGTTGCGCAGACTCAGGACGGCGAGCTTCGACACGGGTCCCCCTTCGTGCCCCGGTGCGGAGGACCGGGCCTACAGGCCAGATTCTAGAGCGCCTCGCCCTCACCCCCGTCACAGGATCCCGGCACTCGCCCGCGCCGGGATCCTGACGCCCGTTACTGGCAGACGCCGTTCTGGTAGTGGGTGTTGAACGAGTGCACCTGCACCCAGGCGACGGGCTTGCCCGTCTCCACGCTCCACTGCTGCGAGCCCTGGGCGGGCGCGGTGCCGTCGTTGGTGCCGTACGACGCCGAGGTGCCGTCTCGGAAGTGGGCGTTCAGCTCGTAGACGTCCGGGGCGCTGTCGTAGCTGACGATCACGCGCTCGCCGGAGATCGTGTAGCTGCCGTTGTCTCCGGCCGCCGCGCTGCCGCACGTCACGACGGGATCCGCGGAGCCCTTCGTCGAGGCGGACGCGAGGGGCACGGCGGCGGCCGCGGCGATCACAGGGAGGCTCCAGGCCGCTCCCTTGACGATCGTGCGGCGGCTCAGCGTACGGGTGGTTCTGGTGACCTGCTCGGACATGGTTCTCTCCCCTGATGTCGTCGCCCGCGGGCGCGCGGGCGCGACGCAGGCATGGATGCGATGACGCGCGGGCATGCGGATGCGCAGCCCCCGGCGCGGCTCGGACGGCGCTCGGGCGTGCCGTCCGGTCCTTCCACGTTCGCCTCCGCGGGGAGGGCGCCCGTGCCGTCCGGCGGAGAATCACCCCCCTTTTCACCCACCTGGCGAAGCGGCGGCTCGCATCGAGCCCGTAGCGTGGCAGTGAGTGTGAGGCATGCGTGCGCAGGCACCGGCGGACCGGGGCGTGCGGGGTGATTCGTGGGGACGAACGTGGATATCGGGGAACGGTTCATCGAGGCGGCGCTGGAGAACCGGGACGCGGACGCCGCCGCGCTCGTGGAGATGTGGCCGATCGAGCTCTGGTACTCGCTTCCCCCGTACCAGCTCGGCACGCTCCTGGCGCGCCTCTCCCCGGAGGCGCACCGTCTGAGCCCGACGGTCTCCTTGCTGTCGCGGGCCCTGACGCCCGACGACACGACCTTCCGGATGCCACGCCGACGGGGGCCTCTGCCGGCGAACCATCACCGTCGCGCCTCGATCTTCGAGGCGGCGCGGCGACGGGTGGCCGGGGATCCGGTCGGCGCCTACGAGCTGCTCGCGGGCCTCCGGGAGAACATCGCGGGGGTGTCTCGCTCCGGCGTCGGCCCGACCGATCCCGCTCTGGCGTTCGTCCTGATGCAGACCGCCGAGTCGGCGCTCCTCGCCGGACGCCTGCGGGAGGCGCTGAGCCTGTTCGAGGAGCTCGCCGCGGCGCCGCGGTCGGCCGGCATGGAGTTCTTCGCCCGCAGAGCGCACCTGCGGGGCGCGCTCATCCACCACCTCTACGGGAGCACGTGCGCCGCCCGCTCCCATCTGCAGCAGGCGCAGGGGGTGCCGCGCACCGCGAGCTGGGTGGAGAAGCGGCTGGACGGCGACCAGCGGCTGGTCGAGGCCCTGATCGCGACGGAGGATTCCGACGAGGCCTTCTCCGAGCTGCTGGACCTGACGTATTCGGATCTCGGCGAGCTGTGGCCCTTCGCGGTGATCGCGCTGCACGCCTGGGGCTCCGTCACCGGCCGTCGCGACGCCGCGCGCTCACGCATGGAGGCGATGGCGAACGCGGGGTTCGGGCGCGACGGCACGGGCCTCATCGGCTCCGTCCTGCCGCTCATGCTCGCGCTGGACTCGGTCCTCAACGGCGACCTGCCCCGGGCGCGCGCCGAGATCCACGACGTCCACGAGGATCACTGGATCGCGACGGTCGTCCGCGCGCTGATCGACATCGGCTCCGCCGCGCCGGGCCGCGCGAGGGACAGCCTCGGGGCTGCGGCCGATGCGACGACCGGTCTGGTGAAGGCCGACCGGCAGCGGCACCAGGTCACGGCGCTCGCGCACTACCTGAGCGGCGACACGGGGAGCGCCTCGGCCACGATCGCCCTGCTCCCGGTCAGCGCCCGCCGGTGCAGCCCCTACGAGATCTCCGTCCTCGACACCCTGGCGCCGGGCGTCCTCGGCGTGGTCGCGGATCTCGTGCCGGAGCTGCTGCCGGAGGGCTACCCGTTCGACCGCGCGGGCGTGCTCGAGAAGCCGTCGCTCACACGCCCCGAGCTCGAGGTGCTGACGAGACTGGCGCGAGGGATGAAGCGACCGGACATCGCCCGCGAGCTCTTCCGCTCGATCAACACGGTGAAGACCCACCAGCGCTCGCTGTACCGCAAGCTCGGCGCGTCCTCGGCGGCGGAGGCGGTCGCCCTCGCAACCGAGTCGGGGTATCTCTGGCACCCGCCGCAGGCCGCCCCGGTCACGCCGTGACACGGCGCGGGGAGCCGAGGCGCGCGTCTAGTCTGGGAGCATGTCGCGTCTGCTCGTCCGCCGTCCCTCGCCCCGTCTCGCCGAAGGCGAGCTGACCCACCTCGAGCGCGTCCCGGTCGACCCGGAGCTCGCTCAGCGCCAGTGGGAGGCGTATGTCGAGGTGTACCGCTCACTCGGCTGGGATGTGATCGACATCGATCCCGACGACGCGCATGCCGACGGGGTCTTCGTCGAGGACACCGTGGTGATGTTCGGCGACCTGGCCCTGCTCACCCGCCCCGGCGCCGATTCGCGTCGCGGGGAGATCGAGACCACCCGCGCCGCGCTGGAGAAGGCGGGCATCGAGTACGCCGCGATCGAGGCGCCCGGCACGCTCGACGGCGGCGACGTGCTCAAGGTGGGTCGCACCGTGTACGTCGGGCAGACCCTGCGCACGAACGCCGAGGCCGTCCGGCAGATGGATGCCCTGCTGGCGCCGCGCGGCTGGACCGTCGTGCCCGTCGAGGTCACCAAGGTGCTGCACCTGAAGAGCGGCGTCACCGCCCTCCCCGACGGCACGGTGATCGGCTACCCGCCCCTCGTCGACGACGCCTCGATCTACCCGGAGTTCCTGGCCGTGCCCGAGGAGCACGGCACGGCCGTCGTCGTCCTGGACGACGACACGGTGCTGATGTCGTCGGATGCGCCGCAGAGCGCGCAGCTGTTCCGCGACCGCGGCCTCACCGTGATCGAGACCCCGATCAGCGAGTTCGAGAAGCTCGAGGGCTGCGTGACGTGCCTGTCGGTGCGGGTGCGCGACTGAGCTGAGCGCGCCCTCCCCCGCGCTCAGCCCGCGAGGGTCGCGCCGAGCGCCAGCCCGCCGATCGCGGCGAGGATCCCGAGCACCAGCATCCCGGCCGCGTTGAACACCGCGGCCGGCCGGGATCCGTCCCGCCAGAGCGCGACGGTGTCGAGCATGGCCGTGCTGAACGTGGTGTAGCCGCCGAGCAGTCCGGCGCCGACGATGAAGGCGGCTGCGGGGAATCCTCCCGTGATCACGCCGAGCACGAAGGATCCGCTCAGATTGATCGCGAGCACGCCCCACGGATAGCGAGCGCCGACGAGCCGGGCCACCCCGAGGTCGACGAGATAGCGCAGCCCCGCGCCGACGCCGCCGGCGAGCGCGGCGACCGCGAACAGGAGCGGGCTCATCCGTGCGCCTGCGCGTGCGCCGAGCGAGGACGAGCCAGCGCGAGTCCGAGCACGGCCGCCCCGATGCCGAGCACGACACTGCCCGCGGCGTACGCCGCAGCGAGCCACGGCTGCGCGTGCCACAGCGTGACCGTGCCGACGGCGAACGCGCTGTAGGTGGTGAAGCCGCCCAGCACCCCCGTCCCGAGGAGGATCCGCACGGCGCTCGACCCCGGCAGCCGCGCCGCCAGGACGCCGATGAGGAAGGCCCCGAGGAGGTTCGCCACCAGGGTCGCCCAGGGAACGGCGCCGAGTCCGCCGCCCGCGGGGGCCGGCAGCGCGAGCCCCAGTCCCAGCCGTGCCGCGGTGCCGATCGCGCCGCCCGCCGCCACCAGGGCGAGGCGGAGAGGGATCGGCGAGGTCACGCCCGTCAGCCTAACCCCGGGATCCGGGAGCCGCGTCCGGCCGGGTTACGTAGACTCGGCCAGGTGGCGGAGGACCCGGCCCGGGGTCCCGCCGATCGGTTCGGAGCGACCGAGGAGGACGACGCGCGAGTGACATACAGGTCGGCTTTCGGCTGGGCGCGGCTCCTCACCGCGGCCGTGTGCGTCGTCGCCCTCGTGGACCGGCTGTTCTGGGGCCTGGGCTCGCAGACCATCGCCGGGCAGAACTTCCTCGCGTACCTCACGATCGAGTCGAACATCGCCTTCGCGATCCTCGCCGTGGTCGCGGGCGTCATCGCGCTGCGCACCCCCGAGGATCCGCGCTGGCTGACGACCGCGCGGGCGGTGGTGCTCAGCTGGACGATCACCGCGGGCCTCGCGTTCGCGCTCATCGTCTGGCAGGCGGGCGTGCACGGGGTGCCGATCTGGGTGCCGTGGTCCGACGTGGTGCTGCACTTCGTGCTGCCGGCGTGGACGATCGTGGCATGGGTGTTCGGCCCCGGCCGACGGGCCGCCTCCTGGCGGATCGTTCCCTACGTGCTGCTGTATCCGGTGCTCTGGGGCGTGTTCACGATCTGGCGCGGCGGCCTCGTGGGCTGGTACCCCTACTACTTCCTGGATCCGCGTCAGGTGTCGGGTCCGCCCGAGATGATCCTGACCTGCGCGATCGCGCTGGCGATCTTCGCGCTCGTGGCATCGGGGCTGGTCGCCGTGAGCCGGCTGCACCCGACCGCACCCGGCGATCCCGAGGATCCCGGTGGAGCGGATCCGGCCGACGCCGCGGATCCGGATCCCGATCGGTCCGACGCGATCGTCAGGGCGTCGGCGTCGCCCTGACGAAGAAGCGCAGCGACTCCCGCACGACGGCCTGCGCCTCACCGTCGCCGAGCTTCGCGAACGCCTCCGCCTCCGGTCCGCCGACGAGACCGACGAGCACGGGCTTGCCGGTGACCGGCTGCAGGTTGAGCCAGGTGCGGATCGGCGCATCGCCGCCGATGACGTGCCAGACGTCGGCGTCGACGTTCCAGAACGTCTCGTCGAACTGCGCCCACACGGTCTCGACGTACCCCGAGGCGAGCGCCGCGATCGCACCGCGCTGCGTGAACGGGAGCGCGGGCGAGAACTCCACGGCCTGATGCTGCAGCACGCCCAGCGGGACCGTGACCACGACCCGGTCGAACGACAGCGACTCGCCCGTGCCGAGGCGCAGGCTCACACCCGAGTCGTCGTGCGCGATCCGCGACACCGGCGAGGCGAGCGTGACCTTGAGCCCCGCGAGCGGGGCGTCCACCAGCACGCCCACGTCGCCGTCGGCCCCGACGAGCGCATCCGGGACGAAGGCCGGCGGGTACCAGCTCGACGCCTTCGCCGCGTCGGCGCCTGTCGTCGCCTGCAGCCAGGAGAGCGCGGCCGCCAGCCCGGGCTCGGCGGGATCCGCACCCGACGCCTTGAGGGCCGCGACGATCGTCGCGTCCGAGGGTCCGTTCGCCGCCTGGGCGACCGCACGCTCGACGGGGCCCTCGTCGACGGTGTGCGCGGCACCGTCCTTCGACCAGCCCGTCGCGGTGTCGAAGCGCAGGCGGTGCACGCCCTGCGCGGCGAGCTCCGCCCCCAGGGTGCCGTCGTCCTCGCCCGCGGAGAGCCAGGCGCCGAGCTGCACCGGGAGCGGCCAGTTCTTATCCGCGACCGAGCGGATCCGCCCTCCGGTGCGCTCCCGCGCCTCGAACACGGTCACCGTCAGTCCGGCGTCGGCGAGCGCACGGGCCGCAGCGGCCCCCGCCGCCCCGGCGCCGACAACCGCGATCCGTTCCCCGCCGGCCGCCGCGTCGATCACGGCCCGCGCGGCGCGTCGTCCCGAGGCGATCGCCCCCGGCACGGTGCCCGGATGGTCCTGGTCGGTCGCCTCTCCCGCGAAGAACACGCGGTCGCCGATCGACGCGGCGAGGTCCGCGCGCAGCTGCGGGGACGCCCCCACCGGCAGGTAGCTCATCGCCCCGCGCGCGTAGGGGTCCGTCGACCAGGTGCTGCGCATCCACGCCGACGGCGCGGGCGCGGCGCCCGGCGGGACCGTCGGGGTGGGCGTGGGCGGACGCGAGGTCGGCGGCTTCGTGGGCTGCGGCTCGGGCGTGCACGCCGCGAGCACGACTGCGACGGCACCGAATCCGGCGCCGACGAGCAGGTTTCGCCGCGTGATGCCCATCGTGGTGCCAGCCTATCCCGGGCGGCGTCGGGGCCGCCCTTGGTCTCGCGGCGCCCGGCCACCGTCCTCGCCGTTGCAGGCTGCACGAGATGGGAAACGCCGCTCCCCGGATCTCGGGAGCGGCGTTTCCACCTCTGCGGGTGCCGTCGGCTCGGCACGGGATGGAAAAGGTCGGCAGCAGGGCCGCCCGAGCGCCCTTTTCCCTCTTCTCGGGCCCCGGATCGAGCCCTGGTCCGCCTACGGGTGCCCGGGATCCGCCTACAGGTTCGCCTCGGCGTAGATGCGCAGCGCGTCGCGGACGAACTCCGCCCCGCCCGTCCCCATCGTGCCCGTGTCGGACTGCGCCGCCCGGTCGGCGGGCGTCGCGTAGTTCGCTCCGAAGCGCGGATCCGCCACGTACATCTCGCCGAGCCCGGTCACGTAGGCCTTGCGGTCCCCGCCCGCGCCGTACGCGGGGGTGCCGGGGATGCCCGTCAGCCACGCGACGTGACGCCGGGCGACGTCCTGCGCCTCCGGCGATGCGGGATCCGCTCCCGCCGCGGCGAGCGCGATCCAGTCGGCGCCGAGATCGGCGACGCGCTGCTGCCAGGCGGCCTTCTCGTCGGCGCTCAGCCCGCGCCACCAGCGGTCGCCGTCGGCGTAGGCCTTCGTGCCCCAGCGCGTCTCGACCTCCTCCTTGTACTGCGTGTGGTCGAAGCCGTCGAACATGTTCTCAGGCATGAGGTCCTCTCCTTCTCTCAGTGTGGTGATGGTGTGCTCGACCGACGCGATCTGCCGCGCCAGCCGCTCCTGCTCGGCGCGCAGCTGCGCCAGGTGCCTCTCGAGGGCCGCCGCCTCGACGGCGGCTCCGCGGACGTCGGTCGGACGCGGATCCGCGCCGACGACATCCGCGATGGCGGGAAGGCCCAGACCGAGCTCCCGCAGCAGCAGGATGCGCTGCAGGCGCACCAGCGCGCCCTCGTCGTAGTGCCGGTACCCGTTCGGCGCGATCCGGGTGGGCGGCAGCAGGCCGATGTCGTCGTAGTGCCGCAGGGTGCGGCTCGTCGTCCCGGTCAGCCGCGCGATCTCCTGGATCGACCAGTCCCGATGCTCCATGGATCCTCCTTCCGTCGTCGGTGAAACCAGGCTAGAAGTTGACGTCGCGTCAATGTCAACTGCTTCTCCGCGGCGCACCTCCCGCGCGGTACGTTCGTACCGTGACCACCGCCGATGCCCCGCACCCGCACGACGCTGCCGCTCCGCACCCGGAGGGGGCGACGCACCCGCTCGCCCTGGCCCCGGTGACCCCGCCGCCCGCGACCGTGGACGGGTTCGTGGCGGAGTTCCTGCGCACCCTCAACTTCGACTGCGGCGTCGCGCTGAGCGCCTCCACCGCCAACGACCGCTACGTCGCCCTCGCCCACACCGTGCGGGACTACCTGATGGGCCGCTGGCTGGAAGACCTGCGCCAGCAGAAGGAGACGCAGGCCAAGAGCGTCTGCTACCTCTCGGCGGAGTATCTGCTGGGCCGCCAGCTCGACAACAACCTGCTCGCGTCGGGGCTCACCGAGATCGCGGCCGAGGCGCTCGCGGCCTGCGGACTGAGCCTGGACGAGCTGCGCGAGCACGAGATCGAGCCGGGCCTCGGCAACGGCGGCCTCGGCCGGCTCGCCGCGTGCTTCATCGACTCGCTCGCGACGCTCGGCGTGCCGAGCATCGGCTACGGGATCCGCTACGAGTACGGCATCTTCCGTCAGACCTTCGAGGACGGCCAGCAGGTGGAGCAGCCCGATGCCTGGCTGACGCTGGGCTCGCCGTGGGAGTTCCCGCATCCCGAGCGCGCGCAGCTGGTGTCGTTCGGCGGGCGCACCGAGACCTATGACGACGGCGGCGTCACCCGCACCCGCTGGGTGCCGGCGTGGAACGTGAGCGCGATCCCGTGCAACTACATGGTCCCCGGGTTCGAGAACGGCCGCGTGAACACCCTGCGACTGTGGCGCGCGAAGGCCACCGACGCCTTCGACCTGCGCATCTTCAACTCCGGCGACTACGAGGAGGCCGTCCGCGCGCAGACCTTCGCCGAGAACATCTCCAAGGTGCTCTACCCTGAGGACTCCACGCCGCAGGGCAAGGAGCTGCGCCTGCAGCAGCAGTACTTCTTCGTCGCCGCGTCGATCCACGACTTCCTCGACACCATGCTCGCCGAGGGGTACGACCTCGCGAAGCTGGGCGACCGCGTCATCTTCCAGCTCAACGACACCCATCCGGTGATCGCCGTGCCCGAGCTGATGCGGGTGCTCGTCGACGAGCGCGGAATGGACTGGGACGCGGCGTGGGCGGTGACCCGCCGGTGCTTCGCCTACACCTGCCACACCCTGCTCCCGGAGGCGCTCGAGGTGTGGTCGGTCGATCTGCTGGGCCGCCTGCTGCCCCGGCATCTGGAGATCATCTACCGGATCAACGAGGAGTTCCTCGCGGCGGTGCGCGCGCGCTTCGGCGACGACGAGCTGCGGATCCGGAACATGTCGATCATCGCCGAGTTCCCCGAGCGCGCCGTGCGGATGGCCTATCTCGCGACGGTCGCCGGCTCCAAGGTCAACGGCGTCGCCGAGCTGCACTCGCAGCTGCTGCGGGAGAAGGTGCTCCCCGACTTCGACGCGTTCTACCCCGGGAAGTTCACGAACGTGACCAACGGCGTGACCCCGCGGCGATTCCTCCGGCTCGCGAACCCCGCGCTTTCGTCGCTCATCACGGAGGCGATCGGCGAGGGTTGGGTCACCGACCTCGAGCGCCTGCGCGAGCTCGAGCCGTTCGCCGACGACGCCGGCTTCCGCGCATCGTTCGCCGAGGTGAAGGCGGCCAACAAGCGCCGCCTGAACGATGTGCTGCACGCCCGGGACGGGATGCGCGTCGGCGACGGGCACCTCGTCGACGTCATGGTGAAGCGCCTGCACGAGTACAAGCGCCAGCTGCTCAAGGTGCTGCACGTGGTGAGCGAGTACGAGGGCGTGATCTCGGGACGGATCCCGCTCGAGCAGCTGCAGCCGCGCACCGTGGTGTTCGGAGCGAAGGCCGCGCCCGGCTACGCGATGGCGAAGAGGATCATCCACCTGATCAACGCCGTCGGGTCCACGGTCAACGCCGATACCCGCCTCGACGGCCGCCTGCAGGTGCTGTTCCCGCCGAACTACAACGTGACGCTCGCGGAGAGCGTGATCCCGGCCGCCGACCTCAGCGAGCAGATCTCGCTCGCCGGCAAGGAGGCTTCCGGCACCGGCAACATGAAGTTCGCCCTGAACGGCGCGCTGACGATCGGGACCGACGACGGCGCGAACGTCGAGATCCGTGAGCTCGTCGGCGACGAGAACTTCTTCCTGTTCGGCATGGCCGAGCCCGAGGTCGAGGCGCTGTCCGCCCGCGGATACCGCCCGAGCGAGTTCTACCAGGCCGACGCGGGGCTGCGGCGCGCGATCGACCTCATCGCGTCCGGCTCGTTCTCGGCCGGCGACCGCTCGGTGTTCGAGCCGATCGTGTCGAACCTGCTCTACGAGGACCGCTTCATGGTGCTCGCGGACTATGCGTCCTACATGGCCGCGCAGGACCGCGTCGACGCCGCCTACCGCGACGGCGACCGGTGGATCCGCTCCGCGATCCTGAACGTCGCGCGCTGCGGGTTCTTCTCCTCCGACCGCTCGATCCACGACTACATCGACCGGATCTGGCACACCCCGCCGATGATCTGACCCGCCCCGCGCC
>NZ_JYIT01000036.1 GCF_000956545.1 Microbacterium azadirachtae | reverse complement strand
GACCAACCCCACCCCCGCGCCCCTTCGAGAACCTCAGGGACCTATGACGACCTCAGAGACCGGGGCGGGACCGCTCGTCCGGAGTCCGGCGCAGCGACAGCCACGGCAGGTCGGCACCGCGCTCCTCGATCAGTGCGATCTTCTTCGCCCTCGACCACCCCTGGATCTGCTTCTCCCGCGCGAACGCCAGATCCACAGTCTCGAACCACTCGGCGCAGACCAGGCGCACGGGCCGGCGCCTGCGCGTGAAGTTCGCCCCCATGACGTCGTCGTGGTTGTGCTCCCAGATCCGAGCCTCCAGGTCGCGCCCCGTGCTGCCCGTGTAGAAGGCGCCGTCACTGCACTCGACGATGTACGTCCATGCCATGCGGCGATGCTCGCAGAACCCCGGAAGCGTCGGGCGCGTTGTCCACAGGGGCTTTTCGGGGCAGCGCCTCTGTCCCTTCGAGAGCCTCAGGGACCCCCGCCACCGCCGCCCGGTCGCTGAGGCACTCGAAGCGACACCCCGGCCCCTCCCGGTCGCTGAGGCACTCGAAGCGACCCCCGGTCCCTTCGAGAACCTCAGGGACCTTCGAGAGCCTCAGGGACCGGCGCCGCGCACCCCGTCCCTTCGAGAACCTCAGGGACCAAACCCGCCGGGCCCTTCGAGAACCTCAGGGACCATATGGGGCGGGCGACGTGTCCGCTCGTCGCCCGCCCTGGATCCGATCCCGTCCGCAGGTCCGGATCCTGATGCGCCGCCCCGCCCGCACAGGAGCAGGACGGGGCGACGCGGTCTCACACCGCCGTCGCGACGAGCACGCGGGGGCTCGCCGGAAGCGCGATCTTCTCGCGCACCTGCCAACCCGCATCCTCGAGCCAGCCGCGCACCTGCGCCTCCGGATAGACCACGGTGCCGTCGATCACGAGGTACTCCCCCGCGTGCAGCGCGTCGATGGCGCGCTGGCCGGGGTCGTCGTCGAGGAAGAAGTCGAGCACGGTGAGGGTCGCCCCCGGCACCGCCGCCGCACGCAGGTTCCGGAAGATCTGCGCGTTCTCTTCGGCGGAGAAGCGGTGGATCACGTGGTTCGC
This sequence comes from Microbacterium azadirachtae, assembly GCF_000956545.1. Classification (GTDB taxonomy): domain Bacteria; phylum Actinomycetota; class Actinomycetes; order Actinomycetales; family Microbacteriaceae; genus Microbacterium; species Microbacterium azadirachtae. Next base: position 11,683 of record NZ_JYIT01000036.1, on the reverse strand, counting down.
GAGCACGGCATCGTAGGACCCCTCCGGCTGCGCCGTCGCCGTGTCGCCGACCTGCACGCTCGCCCGGTCCGCCAGGCCCGCAGCCTCGACCGCCTCCGCGACGCCGTCCTCGAAGCCGGGGGCGTAGAGGAACGTCGTGCGCAGGGCGGGGTTGCGCGTCATCGCCTCGACCGCGAAGCCCGCGGACAGCCCGCCGAAGTCGAGCGCGTTCGTCGCCCCGGACAGGTCGACGAGGCGGCCGAACTCCTGCGCGTGCAGGGCGTTGTACGTCATCACGCCGGCCATGAAGGTGCCCCAGCGCGCGTCGTCCATCTGCAGCTCGCCGGGCTCGGCGGTGTCCACCGTGTGCGCGAACTGCAGCCAGTGCGGGTAGCTGATCTCGCCGAGGAAGGTGAGGAAGGGCGCGAGGTCGAGCTCGGCGGCGCCGCCGGCGAGATAGGCGGCGGCGTCCGCCTCGAGCGCGTAGCGCCCGTCGGTGCGGGTGAGCAGGCCCTTGCCCGCCATCGCGTCGGCGAGGATGCGGGCGATGCGCTCGCTCACGCCGGTGCGCTCCGCGATCGCGGGCACGGTGTCGGCGCCGTCGGCGATCGCGCCGAAGAGGCCGATCCTGCTCGCTTCGAAGAGCTGCTTCGAGGCCATGTAGCCGGTGGCAATGTCCAGGATCCGCGCGGCGTCGGGGGTGGTGGTCATGTGTCTTGCCTTTCGTGTTTCTACGATTGTAGGAATTAAAGGTCGAGGGTGTCCAGGGATTGTTCGGGAACCGCGTCTCGTCTCGGGCGCCTTCGGCGTCCTCGCTCAACGCCCGGAGCGGGCCGGCATCTTCGGCGTCCTCGCCCAACGGCCCCGGGGCACCGGGCCGGGCTCAGTCCTCCGCGAGGAACTCCGCCACGGCCACGCGGAACTCCGGCGCGTGCAGCGCGGCGCCGTGATCGCCCGGCACACGCACGACGCGGGCGTGCGGCACCGCGGCGGCGAGGGCGTCGATCCCCTGCGCCATCGGGTCCTCGCTGCCGCCGATCAGCAGCACCGGCTGCTGCGGGACTCCGACCGCCGGGTCGAACGGCTCGGAGGCCAGGCCCGCGATGAGGTCGAGCAGTGCATCCGGCCGGTTGCCGGGCGATGTCGCCATGCCGAGGATCATGCCCGTGATCGGATCCGCTGGCGCCTCGCCGCCGGCGAGCGCGGCGCGCGCAGACGGCAGATCGACCAGCGTGAACGGCTCGATCGGGCTGAGCCCGCCCAGCACCAGGCGGCGCACGGTCGTCCCCGGGTGCCCGGCGAGCGCCCAGGCGAGTCGCGCTCCGAGGGAGTAGGCCACGACGTCGACCTCCTCCCCCGCGACGGCATCGGCGATGAGCTCGACCACCCCGCGGGTGGGGAGCACGCCGACCCGCGGGCTGCGGCCGTGCGCAGGCAGGTCGATGCGCACGGCCGGCCTGCCGCCGAGCACGGGCGCCCAGTCCTGCGCGGGCCAGTCGAGGGCCGCGTGGGAGGCGAGGCCGTGGAGGAACAGCACCGGACGGCCGGTCCCCCCGCTCCGGGTGACGGACAGGGTGGTCTCGGGTGCACCGGTCATCGGGCGCCCTCCTCTCGGTGAGGGGTGGAGGCCGCCGCGGAGCCGGTCAGCGCAGTCGCGCGAGGAACCGGTCGATGTAGGCCTGATAGTCGGGGATGCGGTCGCCGTCGGGGTACATGAGGTTGATCACGGTCGCCCCCACGGCGACCGAGATGAACTCGTTCGCCATCGCGATGTAGTCCTGGTCGCGGATCGCGCCGGCGTCCCTGGCCGCTTCCATCCGCTCCACGAGCATGGATCTCCAGCGCGCCAGGTGCACCTGGTAGAGCTCGGCGAGCGACTCGTTCGACATCGCGTACTCCCACAGGGCGAGCAGGACGCGTCCGCTGGCGATCTCGTCCCGTCCGCTGGGGAGCGTGCCGATCAGGACCTGTCGCAGCATCTCCTCCGGTCCGAGCTCGGCCGAGATCGACGCCTGCAGCCACAGGTCGTGCTCGTGCAGCACGGTCTCGAACGTCGCCGCGACGATGCTCTCCTTGCCCGGGAAGTAGTGCTTCAGCGCCCCGTTCGCGAACCCCGCCTCCGCGGCGATGCTGCGCATGGTCGCCGCCTCGAACCCGCCCTTGAGGATGATCCCCTTGGCGACCTCGACGATCTCCCGACGGCGCTGGTCGTGATCGATGATCTTCGGCATGGGTTCCTTTCGACGAGACGCCGGGCGACGACGCGATGCCGGGCGCGGCCCGGCGGGACCGCTGCCTGCTACCGTACCGGCGCATCCGCGGCCTCGCGCAGCGCCAGCCATTCGGCACGGCGCGTCCTCTGCACGACGGGGTCGGCCACCGGCGAGGCCAGCCGCAGCCGCTCCGCGTACGGATGCCGGGGCGCCCGGGTGATCTGCTCGCCCTCCCCCGTCTCGACGATCTCACCGCGGTACATGACCGCGACACGATGGCAGACGCGCCGCACCACCCCGAGGTCGTGCGAGACGAAGAGGTAGGAGACCCCCGTGTCGCGCTGCAGCTCGATGAAGAGATCCAGGATCGTGGCCTGCGTGGTGAGGTCGAGCGCGCTGACGGGCTCATCGCACACGATCAGCCGCGGCCGGCGCACCAGAGCCCGGGCGATCGCGACGCGCTGACGCTGCCCGCCGGAGAACTCGCTCGGATAGCGGTCCATCGCCGCCTCAGGCAGGCGCACGCGATCGAGCATCTCCCGCACCCGCCGCTGCGACTCCGCGCCGCCCAGTCCGCTGGTCAGCAGAGGCTCGGTGAGGATCTCGCCGATCGTCATCGCCGGGTTGAGCGAGCCGTAGGGATCCTGGAACACGACCTGCACGTCGGCGGCGAGCGCGCGGCGCTCCGCCCGGCCGAGCGCCGTGATGTCCCTGCCGTCGAAGCGGATGCTGCCCGACGTCACGGGAGCGAGACCCAGGATCGCCTTGCCGAGCGTGGACTTGCCCGAGCCGGACTCCCCCACCAGGCCCATGCACTCGCCCGGCGCGACGTCGATCGAGACGCCGTGCAGGGCGCGGAAGGCCTTGCGTCCGCGGCCGTACTCGACGACCAGATCCTGCACCTCGAGCAGCGCGGTCATGCGCGCACCTCCGTCGTCGTCGCGGCCGCGGAGGCGGCGGTCGCATCCAGTTCTGCGCGCCCTGCCGCATCGTCCAGGGACGCGGCGATGAGCTCTCGGGTGTACGGCTGCTGCGGACGGGCGAACAGCGGATCCGCGTCGCCCTGCTCGACGATCTCGCCGCCGCGCATCACGATCACGCGATCGCAGATGTCGGCCACCACGCCGAAGTTGTGGGTGACGATGAGCAGGGCCATGCCGTATTCCTGCTGCAGTTCGCGCAGCAGCTCGAGCACCTCGGCCTGCACGGTCACGTCGAGGGCCGTGGTGGGCTCGTCCGCGATCAGGATCGAGGGCTTCCCCGAGATGGCTCCGGCGATGAGCACGCGCTGCGCCATGCCGCCGGAGACCTGGTGCGGATAGCTGCGCATCACGCGCTCCGGATCCGCGAGCCCCACGCGCAGCAGCACCTCCCGTGCGCGCGCCTTCGCGTCGGCGGCACTCATGCCGTGCACGCGCCGCAGCGGCTCGATCAGCTGGTGCCCGATCGTGTACGAGGGATCGAGGTTGCTCATGGGCTCCTGCGGCACGTACCCGAGCTCGCGGCCGAGGAGCGCCTGGCGCTGCTTCGGCGCCGCCGCGGTGACCTCGCGTCCGGCGATGAGGATCGCGTCGGCGTCGCTCGCGCCGCTGGCGGGCAGCAGGTCGAGCACCGAGAAGATCGTCTGCGACTTGCCGGATCCGGATTCGCCGACGATCCCGACGACCTCGCCCGGGGCCACGTCGAAGGTCACGCCGTGCACCACCTCGACCACCCCGTTCGGCGTCGCGTGGCTCACGCGCAGGTTCTCCACGCGCAGCGCCGACGCCTCGGCGGCGTGCCGCACAGCGCCGGTCGCCGGGGCGGCCGCCGCGTCCGCGGTGACGGCGGAGCGCCCGCGCCGGCGCAGCCGCGGCGTGCGCACCTGCGCGAGCTCGGCGAGCGTGGAGCCCATGATCGCCAGCACGGCGATGGTGAGGCCGAGGGCGACGGAGGGCCAGAGCAGCATCAGCGGGTAGGTGAGCATGAGCCGGAAGCCCTCGAGCATCATGGCGCCCCAGCTCGGCACGTTCGAGTCGCCGATGCCGAGGAACTGCAGGCCCGCCTGCATGCCCATCGCCATCCCCGCGGTGAGCGCGGTCTGGATGATGACGGGCGGATAGACGGCGGCGACGACGTGGCGGGAGATGATCCGCAGGTCGGAGAGCCCGGACACGCGCGCCGCGTCGATGTACGGCTCCTCGCGCACCGCGAGGGTCTGCGAGCGGGCGATGCGGAAGTAGCCGGGCACCATGAAGACGCCGACCGTGACCATGAGCAGCTCGAAGTTGTTGCGGCTGCCCGCGGCGACCACGAGCAGGATGATCATGCCGGGGATCGACTGCAGGGCGTCGCTCACCCACAGGGCGATCCGGTCGAAGACGCCGCGGAAGTAGCCCGCGGCGACACCGGACGGCACGCCGATCACGACGGCCGTGACGATCGTGACGAGCGCGCCCCAGATCGTGATCCGGGTGCCGTAGATGAGACGGCTGAGGATGTCGCGGCCCGTGGAGTCGGCGCCGAGCAGGTGCGCGGCCGAGGGCGGGGCCTTGGCGGCGGCGAGATCGACGAAGTTCGGGTCCATCGGCGCGAGCAGGGGCGCGAACACCCCGACCAGCACGATGAGCACGAAGACCGCCAGCGGGACGTACCCGCCGGGATGGCGCAGGAAGCGGCGGAACAGGCCGGAGCGGCGGCGCTGCTTCGCGCGGTCGAACGCGACGCGGATGTCGGTGGTGGTCATGCGACGCGCACCTTCGGGTTGATCCAGCCGAGCACGAGGTCGAGCAGGAGATTGATCAGGACGACGAAGACGATCGACACCACCGTGATGCCGAGGAGCATGGGGATGTCGCCGTTCTGCGAGGACTGGTTGGTGAGCATGCCGATGCCGGGGAGGCTGAAGATCTGCTCGACCACGATCGCGCCGCTGAGCAGCCCGACGAACATGAGCGCGATGACGGTGAGCGCCGCCGGCGAGGCGTTGCGCAGGATGTGCAGGTTCACGCGCGTCGCCGACAGGCCCCGGCTGCGCAGGGTGCGCACCCAGTCCTGCCGGCTCTGCGCGATCACGGCGTTGCGCAGCTGCTCGGAGACCGCGACCACGCCGCCGAGAGCCAGCGAGACGGCGGGCAGCGTGAGCGAGCGGATCCACCCGTCGACCGACTGCGACGGCTGCACGTAGCCCACGGCGGGGAACCACTTGAGCTGCACGGCGAACCACAGCACGAGCACGAGGCTGACCCAGAAGCCCGGCAGGGCGAACAGCACGACCGAGACGCCCTTGAGGATCCGGTCGAACCAGGTGCCGGGCCGCAGACCCGTGATCATGCCGAAGGCGATGCCCAGGATCGCGGTGAGCAGCGTCGCGAACGTCACCACGGAGAGCGTCACCGGGATCTTGATCGCGAGCTGTGCGCCCACGGGCTGGAAGTTGCGCCAGGAGGTGCCGAAGTCGCCCGTGAGCAGGTGCGAGAACCAGTCCCAGAACTGCACGAGCAGCGGACGGTCGATGCCGATCTTCGTCGCCAGCGCCGCCTGCTGCGCCGGGCTCGCGGTGGTGCCGAGGAGCGCGGCGGTCGGATCCTTGATCGCCAGGTGCGCGAGGAAGAACGTCGCGACGGAGACGACCACGAGCAGCACGATGCCGGACAGCAGCCGCTTCGCGGTGAACAGGAGCATGGGGGCCTCTCGGGGGTGAGAAGGAGCGGGGGGCGGACCCTGCGACGGGCCCGGCCCCCGGGGCGTCAGCCCTGGGTGATGTAGCGCAGCGTCGGGAACATCATGCCGATGACCGGCTGGATCTTGATCCCGGGCACCGTGTAGTAGGTGTTGTCCGCCTGGTACCAGACCGACCACCAGGCCTGATCGACGAGGGCCTTGTTCAGCTCCTTGATCGCCGCGGTCTGGTCGGATCCCTTGGTCTCCTGGACCTTCTTCACGAGCGGCGCGAGCACGGTGTTGCTCGCGTAGTCGGGGGCCGGGTTGAACCACTGCTTGCTGGTGACCTGCCGTGCCACCGTCGCGACCTCGTTGCCGTCCATCGCCAGGAAGGAGATGAACATCGGGTAGTTGGGCGCGTTCAGCTGGTAGTCGGGCATCTGCATGTTGTCCCAGGTGACCTTGACGCCGATCGCGGTCAGCGCCTGCTCGGCCGCCGGCTTCCACTGCTCGAAGATCGGCGACATCGGCATCGAGATCTCGAACCCGTTCGGGTAGCCGGCCTCGGTGAGCAGCTGCTTCGCCTTGTCGACGTTGTAGGCGTACTGACCGTTGAGCGATTTGTCGTTGACGGATCCGCCGTCGGGGAACACCTGGTTCGTCGCGACGCCGGCGCCGTTGCCGACGGCCTTGAGGATCGCCGCGCCGTCGAAGGCGTCGTTGAGCGCCTGACGGACCTTGAGATCCCCCAGCGCCTTGTTCTTCGCGCCCGTGTGATCGGTGATGACGAGACCGGCCCAGCCGGAGACCCGCGAGACCGTGTTCCAGCCCTGCTGCTGGGCGGCGTCCTTGTTCGCGATGTCGCCGTACTGCACGTTGATCTGACCGCTGAGCATGGCGTTCTGACGCGCGGTGGCGTCCATGATCGGGAAGATCGCGACCTTCGTGAAGGCGTAGGCCTTCGCATCCCAGTAGCCGGGGACCTTGGTGAAGTGGTACTCGGATCCGGCGACGCTCGTGCTGCTGTCCAGCGTGTACGGGCCGGAGCCGACCGGCTCCTTGCCGAGCGTGCCGGCGGCGATCGCCTTGGGCGACATCACGTAGCTGCGGCCGAGCCCCATGAAGTACAGGATCGTGTCGTCGCGCTGGGTCAGATTGATCTTCACCGTGTGGTCGTCGACCGCCTCGAAGGAGGACACGTTCGTGTAGGCCTCCCCCGAACGCGCGCCGGCCTTGAGGTACTCGAGGCTCTTCACCACGGCATCGGCGTCGACCGGGGCGCCGTCGCTGAACTTCCCGCCCTTGTGCAGGGTCAGGGTGATACTGAGGTCGTCGGAAGCGACCTCCCACTTCTCCGCGAGGGCGGGGACGGGCTTCCCGTCCTTGTCGAGCGCGATGAGGGCGTCGTAGACGGCGGACAGGTACGGACCGTCGAATCCGATGTCGGCCACGGCCGGATCCCAGGACGTGACGTCCAGGAAGTTGCCGATGTTGAGGTCCTCCGGCGCGTTCGCGACCGCCGCGCCGCTCGTCTGCGTCGCGGCGCCTCCGCCGGAGCAGCTGGTGAGGGCGAGGACCGCGGCTACGGCCGCGGCGATCGCGAGGGGAATTCGCTTCATGGTTCCTTCTCTCGGTGCGGGTTGAGGTGAAGAAGGTTCGAAGAGCCTTCGGCCGCGCTCCGGGGAGCCTTACCGACGTCACTTCGATGTGTCGTTGCGGTTAGTCTACATGTGTGGAAAAAGAACGCAAGCCGCCCGCTCCCGGCGTGGCCGCCGGACGGCCGGCCGGCTTGCCGCCGGGCGCGTCCGGCATGACCGTGAACGCATGATTCCGCTCACCACGCGCCGTCGTCGCGGACGTCGACGTCGGCCTGCAGGCCCGCAAGCGCCTCCCGCACCTCGGGTCCGCGCTCGGCGACGAGCGCGAGAGCGGCGTGATTCTGCTCGAGCTGCTCCATCCGGGAGGCGCCGAACAGCACGTTCGCCGCGGCCGGGTGGGTGAGGCAGAAGGCGATGCCGAGCGCCGCCGGCGTCACGCCGAACCCCGCGGCGATGCGGGCCACCTCCGGATACAGCGCAGCGATGCGCGCCCGGATCCCGCCCACGTCGGCGCCGATCTTGCGCCCCGGCGTGCGGCCGGTGGCGAGGATCCCGCCCTCGAACACGTCAGAGGCCTGCAGGGCGAGCGTGCCGTCGGCGAACAGCGGCCCGTACGAGGCGCCCTCGGCCATCGCACGGCGCGCGATGCCGTACTTGAGCTGCGCGAACGAGGGACCGACGAGACCCGCATCGGAGGCCGCGGCCAGAGCCGCCCGCGTGTGCTCGATCCGCCAGTTGTTGATGCCCCAGCCGCCCACGAGGCCCTCGCCGACGAGCGCGTTCACGTCGGCGACGATGCGCGCCACGTCGGGCTCCGTCGCATAGTCGCCGACCACGAGGGTGTCGAAGCGCTCGAGGCCCGCGCGCTCCAGGCTCTCGGTCAGCTGCGCGCGGAACGACTGGCGCGGCCAGTCCCACAGCCAGAGCTTGCCGCACAGCACGATCTCGTCCCGGCCGACGCCGCTCTCCCGCAGCGCCTGGCCGAAGAGGATGTCGGTGCGCGAGTTCTCGGCATGCGGCCCCATGTTGTAGTACGCGACGTCGAAGAATCCTGCATCCAGGTCGGCTGCCCGGCGGATCATCGCCACCGCGTCGTCGGGATCCATCCGGTCCCAGGTGTTCCAGGACCCGAGGGCCAGCGGGGGGACGGCGAGGCCGCCGAGGGTCTTGCGGGGCAGCGCGGGCGCGGTCATGAGGCTCCTTCGGCTCGGTGCGCGAACCCGGCGAGCCCGGGTTGCGTTTTTCTATGCTTGTAGAATATAACGGAGGAGCCCCGTCAGAGAGGACGTGAGATGACCGTCTCCCCCCGCCGCATTCTCGTCACCGGAGGAGCCTCCGGGCTCGGCCGCGGCATCGCCGCCGCCTTCCGCGAGGCCGGAGACGAGGTGATCATCGGCGATGTGAACGCCGAGGCGGCGGAGGCCGTCGCCGCAGAGTTCGGTGCCACCGCGCTCGCGCTCGACATCGCCGATCCCGCCTCCGTCGCCGCGGCCGGCGCCGCGCTCGGGAGCGTCGACGTGCTCGTGAACAACGCCGGTGTCGTGCTCGGCGGCGGCACACAGCAGCAGGTACCGCTCGAGGTGTTCGACGCAGCCGTCGCCGTGAACATCCGAGGCACGTTCCTGATGCTCCGCGAGTTCGGCCCGCGTCTGCCCGACGGCGGAGCGATCGTCAACACCTCCTCGATCGGCGGACGCCAGCCCACCCCCGGAATGGGCCACTACGAGATGACCAAGGCCGCGGTCGACGCGATGACCCGCACCGCGGCGATCGAGCTCGCCGGCCGCCGGATCCGCGTGAACGCCGTCGCGCCGGGGCCGATCCTCACGCCGCTCACCGCGGGCTTCGCGACCGACCCGCAGGCGCGCGCCGCCTGGGAGGCGCGGATCCCGCTCGGCACGATCGCCGAGGTCGCGCAGGTCGCACCGCTCGTCGTCTTCCTCGCGAGCGCGGCCGCGAGCCACATCACGGGCGTCTCCGTGCCCGTCGACGGCGGGCAGCTGCTCGTCTGAGCCACGGCATTCCCCCGCTTCCGCCCCGGAAAGGACCCGCATGACCCTCCCCACCACCACGCGCGCGGCCGTGCTGACAGAGCACGGCCGGCCGTTGACCCTGCAGGAGCTCCCCCTGCCCGCCGAGATCGCGCCGGGCGCCGCCCTCGTCCGCATCGCGGTATCCACCCTGTGCGGCACCGACATCGAGATCTGGGAGGGCCGGATGACCTTCCCCGGGATGCTCCCGATGGTGCTCGGCCACGAGATGGTCGGTGAGATCGTCGCCCTCGGCGATGGCACCGTCGACGCCCTCGGCCGCCCCCTGGGCGTCGGCGACCGGATCGGCTGGTCCGAGTCGACGTGCGGCGAGTGCTACGGCTGCGTCGTGCTGCGCGAACCCGTGCACTGCTCGCGTCGCGGCTACGGCTTCCTGCAGCGGTCCGACGTGCCGCCGTATGCGACCGCGGGCCTTTCTGAGTACGCCTACGTCACGCCCGGCGCCGCCAAGCTGCTGCTGCCGCCGACGGTCAAGGACACCTGGGCGTCGATGGCCGGCTGCGCGGCGAAGACGGTGCTGCGCGCCTTCGAGCGCGGCGGGCGGATCCGCCCCGGCTCGACCGTCGTCGTGCAGGGATCGGGCGCTCTCGGGATCTTCGCGACGGCCGTGGCGAAGATCTCCGGCGCCGGTCGTGTGATCACGGTCGGAGCCCCGGCGGCGCGCCTCGAGCTCGCGGCCCGGTTCGGCGCGGACGCCGTCGTCGACTTCCGCGAAGGACCGGTCGCCGCGCAGGTCCTGGAGCTCACCGACGGCCACGGCGCCGATCACGTGTTCGACTTCGCCGGCTCCCCTGCCGTCGGGCCGGACGCCGTCGAGATGGCCGCGCGCCGAGGAACCGTCGTGATCGTCGGCTCCACCGGCCCCGCCGGCGATGCGTTCCCGATCAGCACGGTGATGGGCAAGGAGCTGACCCTGGTCGGCTCTCTCAACGGCGACATCGCCGACTACGCGCGCTCGATCGACTTCTTCCAGGCGTTCGCCGACCGGTTCCCGTGGGACGACCTGTTCAGCGCCCCCGTCGGTCTGGATCAGGCCTCCGCGAAGATCGCCGACATGCACCGGCTCGATGAGGTCAAGGCCGTCATCGATCCCCGACGGTGAGGACACCACGATGACCACGACCCTCCCCCTGCGCGAGATCGGCACGAGCGGCATCCGCGCGTCGCTGTTCTCCCTCGGCTCCTGGCACACCTACGACCGCATGGACTTCGGCGACGCGACCGCCATGCTCCGCGAGGCCGTCGACCGCGGCGTGAACCTCTTCGACGTCGGCGTCTACACCGGTCCCGGGATGCCTCCCGCGTTCACCGACGTGATCTTCAGCGCCATGGTGCGCGCGGCCGGGCTGCGTCGTGACGAATGGCTGCTGTCGTCGAAGCTGTGGCTCGAGACCTTCGGCGCCGACGGCTTCCGCCCCCAGCTCGAGAACGCCCTGTTCCGCGTCGGGACCGAGCACGCGGATCTCGTCATCCTCGGCGACCTGCGCCGCGACGACCTGGAGCTTCGCGACCTCGTGCTCGACCTCGCGGCACTCGCCGACGCCGGCCTGATCCGCGCGTGGGGCGTGAACAACTGGTCGGCGTCGTCGATCCAGACGCTGATCGACATCGCCTCCGCCGAGGGCGTCCCCGGCCCGCAGATCGCGCAGCTCAAGTACAGCGTCTCGCGACGGTCGATCCCCGACGGGGCACCGTTCGCGCGGCTCTGGGAGCAGGGGCTCACCCTCCAGGCCTCCGACTGCCTGGAGGGCGGCGTGCTCGCCGGCAAGGTGAACGGCGACCGCCAGATCGGTCGGGATCCGGGCGACATCCGGCAGCGGATCATCGATGACGTTCCCGCGTTCACCGCCCTCGCGGAATCGCTCGAGGTCACCCCGGCACAGCTCGGGATCGCCTTCACACTCACGCATCCGGCGCTCACGACGACCCTGTTCGGGGCGTCGAGCATCGCGCAGCTGCGCGCCAACCTCGAGGCCGCCGCCCTGGTCGACCGCATCGGCGCCGACGAGCTCCGCCGTCTCGTCGCCCCGTTCTGGGCCGACCGTGACGTCGTGGATCCGGAGGGCCCCTGACCTCCGGTCAAGGCCGTCATCGATCCCCGACGGTGAGGACACCACGATGACCACGACCCTCCCCCTGCGCGAGATCGGCACGAGCGGCATCCGCGCGTCGCTGTTCTCCCTCGGCTCCTGGTCGTCGC
>NZ_JYIT01000035.1 GCF_000956545.1 Microbacterium azadirachtae | reverse complement strand
GACCTCAGCGACGTCGTGCTCCGCTCGCTCACCGTGCGGGGAGCGCTCGGATCCCCTGCGGCGGAGCTCGTGGCGCTGGACGCGCGCCGCCGCGCCACCCTCGCCGTCGACAGCGCCGCGCCTTACGTCGCCGACGCGCTGACCGGCGGCGGCTGGTCGCTCCGGGTCGACGCCGAGCGGGCGGGCGACGCGGAGATCGCGGATGCGGTCGCCGGAGCCCGCGCCGCGGCCGCGGAGCGCGACGCGCGCGTCGTCGTGCTCGTCGACCGCATCGACACCGACGACGCGCAGCGCGGGTTCGTGGACGCGGTCGCGGCAGCGGATCCGGATGCAGTCGTGGTCAACGTCGGCCTCCCCGGACCCGATCTCGCGCTGCCGGTCCTCGATGTGCGGGCGAGCAGCCGGATCGGCGCCGAGCTCGCCCGGGAGGCGCTCGTGGGCGACGCTCGATGACTCCGGGATGCCGCTCTGAGGGGGCGCGCGCCCGGGTTATACCCCTGTCGGCGCAGAAGGTCAAGAATCACGCTTGCCATGTCGCGATTTCCGATCTATAGTTGATCTTTGCGCCTCGCTCCTCCCTGCCCTCATATGGTGGTCGGCAGACTCCGTACGTTCCTCGCTCCTCGACAGAGCGCCTTCAGCGTGCGGCCGTGTGACGCGGCGCACTCCACCTGACGACGAGGAATCGAGACGCCCTTCGGGGCTCACGGAGGTTATTCCCTTGGCTGCTGCTCGCAACGCATCCACTCCCACCACCACCAAGAACGGACGCGGCCACTCCCGCCTCTCGTTCGCCAAGATCTCCGACACGCTGACGGTCCCCGACCTGCTGGCCCTGCAGACCGAGTCCTTCGACTGGCTCGTGGGCAACGAGTCCTGGAAGCAGCGCGTCGCGGAGGCCAAGAAGGCCGGCCGCAAGGACGTGCCCGAGGCCAGCGGCCTCGAGGAGATCTTCGAGGAGATCTCCCCGATCGAGGATCTGAGCGAGACCATGCAGCTCTCGTTCACGAACCCGTACCTGGAGCCCGAGAAGTACTCCATCGAGGAGTGCAAGGAGCGCGGCAAGACGTACGCGGCCCCGCTCTACGTCGAGGCCGAGTTCATGAACCACCAGACCGGTGAGATCAAGACCCAGACGGTCTTCATGGGCGACTTCCCGCTCCAGACCGCCAAGGGCACCTTCATCATCAACGGCACCGAGCGCGTCGTCGTGTCGCAGCTCGTCCGCTCCCCGGGCGTCTACTTCGACAAGACCCCCGACAAGACGAGCGACAAGGACATCGTGTCCGCTCGCGTCATCCCCTCGCGCGGCGCCTGGCTCGAGTTCGAGATCGACAAGCGCGACCAGGTCGGCGTGCGCATCGACCGCAAGCGCAAGCAGTCCGTCACGGTCTTCCTGAAGGCCCTCGGCCTGACCAGCGAGGAGATCCTCGCCGAGTTCGCCGGCTTCACCTCGATCGAGGAGACGCTCGCGAAGGACACGATCCTCACCAAGGAGGACGCGCTCCGCGACATCTACCGCAAGCTCCGTCCGGGCGAGCAGGTCGCCGCCGAGGCCGCCCGCGCGCTGCTGGACAACTTCTACTTCAACCCGAAGCGCTACGACCTCGCCAAGGTGGGCCGCTACAAGATCAACCAGAAGCTGGGCCTCGACCTGCCCCTGGACGAGTCCGTCCTCACGGTCAAGGACGTCGTCGAGACCATCAAGTACCTGGTGCGCCTGCACGCCGGCGTGGAGACCTTCGAGGGCATCCGCGGCGGCAAGAAGGCCGAGATCCGTCTCGCGACCGACGACATCGACAACTTCGGCAACCGCCGCATCCGCGCCGTCGGCGAGCTCATCCAGAACCAGGTCCGCACGGGTCTGAGCCGCATGGAGCGCGTCGTCCGCGAGCGCATGACCACGCAAGACATCGAGGCGATCACGCCGCAGACCCTGATCAACGTGCGCCCCGTCGTCGCCGCGATCAAGGAGTTCTTCGGCACCTCGCAGCTGTCGCAGTTCATGGATCAGAACAACCCGCTCGCGGGTCTGACCCACAAGCGCCGCCTCTCGGCCCTCGGCCCCGGTGGTCTGAGCCGCGACCGCGCCGGCGTCGAGGTGCGCGACGTGCACCCCTCGCACTACGGCCGTATGTGCCCGATCGAGACCCCGGAAGGCCCGAACATCGGTCTGATCGGCTCGCTCGCCACGTTCGCGCGGATCAACTCCTTCGGCTTCATCGAGACGCCGTACCGCAAGGTCGAGGGTGGCAAGGTCACCGAGCACATCGACTACCTGACCGCCGCTGAGGAGGTCGACTTCAACATCGCGCAGGCGAACGCACCGCTCGACAAGGACGGCCGCTTCACCGAGGCGCACGTCCTGGCGCGTCCGAAGGGCGGATCCGGCGAGGTCGACATGTTCCTCCCCGAGGAGATCGGCTACATCGACGTCTCCCCGCGCCAGATGGTGTCGGTCGCGACCTCGCTCGTGCCGTTCCTCGAGCACGACGACGCGCAGCGCGCGCTCATGGGCGCCAACATGCAGCGTCAGGCCGTGCCGCTGCTCCGTTCCGAGTCGCCGTTCGTCGGCACCGGTATGGAGGGCTACGCCGCCATCGACGCCGGTGACGTGATCACCGCCGACAAGGCCGGTGTGGTGTCCGAGGTCTCCGCAGACCGCGTCGTGGTCATGCTCGACGAGGGCGGCACGCAGGAGTACTACCTGCGCAAGTTCGACCGCTCGAACCACGGCACGTCCTACAACCAGAAGGTCGTCGTCTCGGCCGGCGAGCGCGTCGAGGTCGGCGAGGTCATCGCCGACGGCCCCGCCACCGAGAACGGCGAGCTCGCGCTCGGCAAGAACCTCCTCGTCGCCTTCATGACGTGGGAGGGTCACAACTTCGAGGACGCGATCATCCTCAGCCAGGACCTGGTGAAGGACGACACCCTCTCCTCGATCCACATCGAGGAGTACGAGGTCGACTCGCGCGACACGAAGCTCGGCAAGGAGGAGATCACCCGTGACCTCCCCAACGTCAGCCCCGAGCTCCTGAAGGACCTGGACGAGCGCGGCATCATCCGCATCGGCGCCGAGGTCCGCCCCGGCGACATCCTCGTCGGCAAGGTCACGCCGAAGGGTGAGACCGAGCTGAGCGCCGAGGAGCGTCTGCTCCGCGCGATCTTCAACGAGAAGAGCCGCGAGGTCCGCGACACGTCCCTGAAGGTGCCGCACGGCGAGCAGGGCACGGTCATCGCGGTCAAGGAGTTCAACGCCGAGGACGGCGACGACGAGCTCGGCTCGGGCGTCAACCGCCGCGTCGTGGTCTTCATCGCCCAGAAGCGCAAGATCACCGAGGGCGACAAGCTCGCCGGCCGTCACGGCAACAAGGGCGTCATCGCGAAGATCCTGCCCGTCGAGGACATGCCGTTCCTCGCCGACGGAACCCCGGTCGACGTCATCCTGAACCCGCTCGGCATCCCCGGCCGCATGAACTTCGGCCAGGTGCTGGAGACCCACCTCGGATGGGTCGCCAAGCAGGGCTGGAAGATCGAGGGCAACCCGGAGTGGGCGGCGAACCTCCCCGCGGAGGCGTTCGACGTCGCCCCGGGCACCAAGGTCGCGACCCCGGTGTTCGACGGTGCTCACCAGGAGGAGATCGAGGGTCTGCTCGACTCGACCCTGCCGACCCGTGACGGCGTGCGCCTGATCGACTCCTCCGGCAAGACCACCCTGTTCGACGGCCGCTCCGGCGAGCCGTTCCCGGGGCAGATCTCCGTGGGCTACATGTACATCCTGAAGCTCCACCACCTGGTCGACGACAAGATCCACGCGCGTTCGACGGGCCCCTACTCGATGATCACCCAGCAGCCGCTCGGCGGTAAGGCCCAGTTCGGCGGCCAGCGCTTCGGTGAGATGGAGGTGTGGGCGCTCGAGGCCTACGGCGCCGCATACGCACTGCAGGAGCTCCTCACGATCAAGTCCGACGACATCCTCGGCCGCGTCAAGGTGTACGAGGCCATCGTCAAGGGCGAGAACATCCAGGAGCCGGGCATCCCGGAGTCGTTCAAGGTGCTCATGAAGGAGATGCAGTCGCTCTGCCTGAACGTCGAGGTCCTCTCGGCCGACGGCACGGCGGTCAACCTCCGCGACACCGACGACGAGGCCTTCCGCGCCGCCGAGGAGCTGGGGATCAACATCTCCAGCCGCTTCGAGTCCGCATCCATCGACGAGATCTGAGCCTTCGGGGGCCCGGATCCACTCCGGGCTCCCCGAACTCCCCACTTTTCTTAAGAGAATTTCGACACAGGAGAACTAGTGCTCGACGCAACAACCTTCGATGAGCTTCGCATCGGCCTCGCCACCGCAGACGACATCCGCAAGTGGTCGTACGGTGAGGTCAAGAAGCCCGAGACCATCAACTACCGCACGCTGAAGCCGGAGAAGGACGGCCTGTTCGGCGAGCAGATCTTCGGCCCCTCCCGCGACTGGGAGTGCGCCTGCGGCAAGTACAAGCGCGTGCGCTTCAAGGGCATCGTGTGCGAGCGCTGCGGCGTGGAGGTCACCAAGAGCTCCGTCCGCCGTGAGCGCATGGGCCACATCGAGCTTGCCGCGCCCGTCACCCACATCTGGTACTTCAAGGGCGTGCCCTCGCGCCTCGGGTACCTGCTGGACATGGCGCCGAAGGACCTCGAGAAGGTCATCTACTTCGCCGCGTACATGGTCATCTCGGTCGACGAGGACGCGCGTCACCGCGACCTGGCGACCCAGGAGAACAACATCCGCCTCGAGCTGAAGACGCTCGGCGACCGCCGCGACGCCAAGATCGCGGAGCGCCTGGCCAAGCTGGAGGAGGAGCTCGCGGCCCTCGAGGCCGAGGGCGCCAAGGCCGACGCCAAGAAGAAGGTCAAGGACGCCGCCGAGAAGGAGATGTCCCTGATCCGCAAGGGCGCCGACGAGGCGATCGTCAAGCTCGAGCGCGTGTGGGAGGACTTCCGCACCCTCGAGGTCGGGGCCCTGCGTCCCGAGGACGACGTGTTCCACGAGCTGCAGGACCGCTTCGGCCAGTACTTCGAGGCGCACATGGGCGCCGAGGCGATCCAGCGTCGCCTCGCGGCGTTCGACCTGGCCGCCGAGTCGGAGAAGCTGCACCTGCAGATCTCCGAGGGCAAGGGCCAGCGCAAGATCCGCGCGATCAAGCGCCTCAAGGTCGTGAACTCGTTCCTGGAGACCGGCATGAGCCCGGCCGCCATGGTGCTCGACGTCGTGCCGGTGATCCCGCCGGAGCTGCGGCCGATGGTGCAGCTGGACGGTGGTCGCTTCGCGACCAGCGACCTGAACGACCTGTACCGCCGTGTGATCAACCGCAACAACCGTCTTCGTCGTCTGATCGACCTCGGCGCCCCCGAGATCATCGTCAACAACGAGAAGCGCATGCTGCAGGAGGCCGTCGACGCGCTGTTCGACAACGGCCGCCGCGGTCGTCCCGTCACGGGCACCGGCAACCGCGCCCTGAAGTCCCTCAGCGACATGCTGAAGGGCAAGCAGGGGCGCTTCCGCCAGAACCTGCTCGGCAAGCGCGTGGACTACTCGGGCCGTTCGGTCATCATCGTCGGCCCGCAGCTCAAGCTGCACCAGTGCGGTCTGCCCAAGACGATGGCGATCGAGCTGTTCAAGCCGTTCGTGATCAAGCGCCTGATCGACCTGGGCCACTCGCAGAACATCAAGGCGGCCAAGCGCGCCGTCGAGCGCATGCGTCCCGAGGTCTGGGACGTGCTCGAGGAGATCATCCGCGAGCGCCCCGTGCTGCTGAACCGCGCCCCCACCCTGCACCGCCTGGGCATCCAGGCCTTCGAGCCGCAGCTCGTCGAGGGCAAGGCCATCCAGCTGCACCCGCTCGTCTGCGCGGCGTTCAACGCCGACTTCGACGGTGACCAGATGGCCGTGCACCTGCCGCTCTCGGTCGAGGCTCAGGCCGAGGCCCGCGTGCTGATGCTCGCGTCGAACAACATCCTCAAGCCGTCCGACGGCCGCCCGGTCACCCTGCCCTCGCAGGACATGATCATCGGCCTGCACCACCTGACCACGGTCAAGGAAGGTGCGCTCGGAGAGGGTCGTGCGTTCGGCTCGGTGGGCGAGGCGATCCTGGCGAAGGACGAGGGCACCCTCGACCTGCAGGCCAAGGTCCGCATCCGCATCCCGGGGCTGACGTTCCTCGAGGGCGAGGCCCCCGAGGGCTACGACAACCACGGGCTCGTGGACACGTCGCTCGGCCAGGCGATCTTCAACGACACCCTGCCGAAGGGCTACCCGTTCGTGCGCGAGGTCGCCGACAAGGGCAAGCTGTCGCAGATCGTCAACAAGCTCGCCGAGGAGTACCCCAAGGTCGAGACCGCCGCGTCGCTGGACCGCATCAAGGACGCCGGCTTCTACTGGGCCACGCGCTCGGGTGTGACCGTCGCGCTCAGCGACGTCATCACCCCGCCGAACAAGGCGGAGATCGTCGCGGGCTACGAGAAGCAGGCCGAGAAGATCCAGGCGCAGTACGACAAGGGTCTGACCACCGACGCCGAGCGTCGTCAGGAGCTCGTCGAGCTCTGGACGAAGGCGACCAACGAGGTCCAGGCCGAGATGCAGGCGAACTTCCCCGAGGACAACACCATCAATCGCATGGTGTCGTCGGGTGCTCGTGGTAACTGGCTGCAGATCCGTAACATCGCCGGTATGCGCGGTCTGGTGAACAACACCAAGGGTGAGTTCATCCCGCGTCCGATCATCTCCTCGTACCGCGAGGGGCTGTCGGTGGCGGAGTACTTCATCGCCACGCACGGTACCCGTAAGGGTCTCGCCGACACCGCTCTGCGTACGGCCGACTCGGGCTACCTGACCCGTCGTCTGGTCGACGTCTCGCAGGACGTCATCATCCGTGAGGACGACTGCGGCACGTCGAAGGGCCTCGAGCTCCCGATCGCCGCGCCGAACAGCGCCGGCGAGCTGGTGCGCGACGCGAACGTGGAGAACTCCGTGTTCGCCCGTACGCTCGCGTCCGACGTCGTGAACGCAGCCGGCGAGGTTCTCGCCACGGCCGGTGAGGACGTCGGCGACGTGCTCATCGACAAGCTCGTCGCGGCGGGCGTGGAGTCGATCAAGGTCCGCTCCGTGCTGACCTGCGACTCGGCGGTCGGCGTCTGCGCGCAGTGCTACGGTCGCTCGCTGGCCACCGGCAAGACGGTGGACATCGGCGAGGCCGTCGGCATCATCGCGGCCCAGTCGATCGGTGAGCCCGGCACGCAGCTGACGATGCGTACCTTCCACCTCGCGTCGGCCGGTGACATCACGCAGGGTCTGCCCCGTGTGCAGGAGCTCTTCGAGGCCCGTACCCCGAAGGGTGCCACCCCGATCGCCGAGGCCGACGGCCGCATCACGATCGAGGAGACCGACAAGTCCAAGAAGGTCATCCTCACGCCCGACAACGGCGACGAGGAAGTGGTCTACCCGGTGCTGAAGCGTGCGACACTCCTCGTCGAGGACGGCCAGCACGTCTCGGTCGGTGACCCGCTGCAGGTCGGAACGCTCGACCCCAAGGAGGTCATGCGCGTCATGGGCGCCCGCGAGGTGCAGCGCTACCTCGTCAGCGGCGTGCAGGACGTGTACCGCTCCCAGGGTGTGCCGATCCACGACAAGCACATCGAGGTCATCGTGCGCCAGATGCTGCGCAAGGTCACCGTCGTCGACCACGGCGACACGACCCTGCTCCCCGGCGAGATGCTCGACGCCCGTCGCTACCAGGACGTCAACCGTGAGGCCGTCGCGGCGGGCAAGCGCCCGGCGTCCGGCCGTCCGGAGCTGATGGGTATCACCAAGGCGTCGCTGGCGACCGAGTCCTGGCTGTCGGCCGCGTCCTTCCAGGAGACGACCCGCGTGCTCACGCAGGCCGCCATGGAGGGCAAGAGCGACCCGCTGGTCGGCCTCAAGGAGAACGTCATCATCGGTAAGCTCATCCCGGCCGGAACCGGTCTGCGCCGCTACCGCGACATCACCGTGGAGGCGACCGAGGAGGCCAAGAGCGAGCGCTACCCGAACCGGATCTTCGCATCCGACGGGGCGTACGCCGACGGCGACTTCGGCTACGTCGACTTCGACGCGTTCTCGACCGACGACATCACCCCCGGCACCTACAACTGAGCGAGGCGAGAGCCGCGCTGAGTGACGGACTGATCGTCTGACGGAAGGGCCCCGGATCTTCGGATCCGGGGCCCTTCCCGTTGCGTCGAAGGCGATGCGCGCGGGGCGTCGGAGACATCGGAGACGTCGGAATGGGTATGCGCTTTCCCAGTTTCGGTATACGCTTTCCGGTACGTGCTCTCGAGGCAGAGCGCACGGGAGGAGGATGCGATGACGCACGCAGCAGAGCAGCGGGACGACACCTCGGTCGCGTGGCGGCGGCCCGGCGCGCCGGAGAACATCGTCAGCCGCATGGAGCGATTGCCGTTGAGCCGCTGGCAGGTGCGCACCCGCCTTCTGATCGGCACCGGGACCTTCTTCGACGCGTTCGACGCGCTGGCGATCGCACAGGTGCTCCCGGTCCTCGCGCCGCTGTGGGGATTGAACGGCGTGCAGATCTCGATGCTCATCGCGATCGGCTACCTCGGGCAGCTGATCGGTGCCCTGGCCATCGGATACGTCGCCGAGAGGCTGGGGCGGACGAGAGCGATGGCGCTGGCGATCGTCATCTTCTCCGTGTTCTCGATCGCCTGCGCGTTCGCGCCCGGTTACGGGGTTCTGCTCGTCGCCCGTTTCCTGCAGGGCATCGGGCTGGGCGGACAGGTGCCGATCGGCGCCGTCTACATCAACGAGATCACCAAGGCACAGGGACGCGGTCGGTTCGTGCTGCTCTTCGAGCTCGTGTTCTCTTTCGGGGTGGTGCTGTGCGCGGTCGTCGGGCGACTCGTCGTTCCCACGCTCGGCTGGCACGTGCTGTTCCTCATCGGCGCGCTGCCGATCCTGGCGGTGCCGTTGATCCTGCGCGGGATCCCGGAGTCGCCGCGCTGGCTGGCCGCGCTCCCGGACCCGGCGAAGGCGGATCGGCAGATGTCGCGGATCGAGGACGGCGTGCGGAGGGCGAGCGGCACAGAGCTGCCCGCACCACAGCCGACCTCGGTCGCCGTCGCCGCGGGGCGAGGGCGCTTCGCGGAGCTCCTCAGCCCCGCGTACCGTCGGCGCACGCTCACGGTCTGGGTGATCTGGTTCGCGACGTACATCGTCTACTACGGCATCGGCACCTGGCTCCCCTCGCTCTATCAGGGCACGTTCAGGCTTCCGCTGGATCAGGCTCTGAACTACGCCCTCATCGGCAACATCGGCGCATTCCTGGGGGCCGCGCTCTGCGCGCTCACGATCGATCGCCTGGGGCGCAAGCGACTCTTCGTCTTCTCTCTCGCGGGCACCGCCGTGATGATGGCGATCCTGGCGGTGCTGGGCGCGAGCGCGGCCTGGCAGGTGCTCGTCTTCGGATCGCTCGCCTACCTCTTCGCGGGCGCCGCCAGCATCGGCCTGTATCTGTACACACCGGAGATCTACCCGACGCGGATCCGTGCCGTCGGCGTCGGCACCGCGACGGGCTGGCTGCGCATCGCGTCGATGATCGGCCCGATCGTGGTCGGCTTCTTCGCGAGCAAGAGCTTCGGCATCGCGTGCGGCGTGTTCGCCGTCGTCGCGGCGGTGAGCGTGCTCGTGGTGCTGCGCTGGGCGGTCGAGACCAAGGAGCGTGTGCTGGAGGAGATCTCCGGCTGACTCCGCGTCGGCCTCAGGATCCGAAGATGCTCGCGATGATGCTCGACGTGAAACCGGTGGGGGCGAGGTTCGAGTAGCGTGTGTCGATCAGCACGTCGTCGCGCCAGAACAGCGTGCGCCCGTCGGTGACGGGGTACTGGGCGTCAGGCCATTCCTTCTCGCAGCGTGTGCCCTTGTCGGGTGTGTAGCAGGAGAAGCCCTGTGTCTTCACGAGCCCGTTCAGCAGGTCGAGAGCCTCGCCGCGGGCCTTCCGTGAGATCGTCGTGGAGATGTTCGTGGTGTCCGACCTCGGGTCGGCCCAGATGCAGATGAGGCTGCCGTCTCCCTGCACGCCGCTCGGCCCGTACGCGGGCGAGTTCAGCGGGAGGTCGCCGAGCTGTGCCTGGACGGGCGCGGAGAGGAGCGCCTTGCAGTCGGTGGGAAGCGCCACCGGCGTCGGCGTCGGCGTGGGGCTCGGTGACGGTGACGTGCTGCTCCCGGGCCTGGTCGCGCTCGCGCCGGCGGTCGCGGGGGTCGACGAAGCAGGATGCGTCGCCGCCGGCGTGCACGCGGCGAGTATCGCGACCAGGCTGAGGAGGGCCGGCACGACCGCGACGCTGCGACTCTTCATGGCGCAAGGATAGGGCCCGTCGATTCGGCGGCGCCGCAGCGCCGTGCACCGGTTCGGCGCGCCGCGCCCGAGCACCGGTGCCCGAGGGTGCGTGCCGCGCTCCGGAGTAGCCTGGGGGAAGTTTGGGGGAAGAGGGGGCGGCATGGCCGAGCAACGGGTGGTGATCCTGGGTGACACGCGGATCGATGAGATCCGCGATCCCGGCGGGATGCGCGAGAGCGTGGGCGGCGACGCCGTCGAGCTGGCGGACGCCCTGCGGGGCCACGGCCTCGCGCTGACGATCGTCGCCCCCGTGGGCGAGGACTCCGACGGGGAGCGGATCCGCACGGTGCTGCAGGATCGCGGCATCCGGCTCGTCGTGGTCCCCGCGCCCGAGGGCACGCCGCGTCGTTCGCTCGTGCGCGACCGCAGCGGCGCCGAGGTCGAGCTGCGCCGAGGCGGCGGCGCGTTCTCCGACACCCGCCGCTCGCTCGCGGCGCAGGCCGAGGCCGACGTGATCGTCGACCTCCGCCAGGGCATCGAGAGCACGGTGGCCGAGGAGCGCGACGCGGTGCTGCGCGCCCTGGGCCTGGCCGATGCTCCCGAGGAGCCGGTCCGCGAAGGAGGCGCATCGGCGGCTCCCGGCACGTCGCGCCCGCTCGACGTGTCGACGGACGCCACGACCCCCGCGCCGGACGCTGCGACCGCCGCGACGAGATCGGACGACGCGTCCGTCGCCGGAGCCGCGGTCTCCGCGGCGCCGTCCGCCGGAGCCGTCGCCGCAGCGCCTCCCGCCGTGCTGCTGCCGGCGCCGATCGTGGCGGGCACCGTCCGTCACGCGCCGGTGCGCCTGCTTCCCGAGCCGCTCGTCGCGCACGCGCCGGCACAGGACTGGCACGGCCTCGAGGCGCGTCTCGCCCGCATCGCCACCTGACGCCCGAGCTCAGGGACGTGGCGCGTAGCGCACCGGCGGGTGCGTGCGGAGCACGACGTCGCGCAGCTCCTCCAGGGACGCATCGCGGCCGAACACGCCTGCCGCCCGGGCCTGCACCAGCACGTTCCCGAGGGCGGTCGCCTCCACCGGGCCGGCGAGCACGGGGCGGCCCGTGCGGTCGGCGGTCTCCTGGCAGAGCAGGCCGTTGAGCGCGCCTCCGCCGATGAGGTCGATCGCGTCGAGGGAACGGCCGGAGAGCGCGGCCGCCGCGCGGACGGCGTCGGCGAACGCCTGTGCGATCGAGGCGACGATCATGCGCGCGAACCCGGCCCGGTCGCCGGGTGGTTCCTCGCCGGTCGCGCGGACGAGCGCCGCGATGCGGGCGGGCATATCGCCGGGGGCGCTGAGGGAGGGGTCCTCCGTGTCGAACAGCACGGTCGGCGCCGCGGCGGCGGCCGCCTGCAGGAGCGCCGGGAGGTCGATCGAGGCGCCGTCCTCCGCCTCCCAGGTGCGCACGGTCTCGCTCAGCAGCCAGAGGCCGGTGACGTTGTGCAGGAACCGGATCCGTCCGTCGACGCCGAGTTCATGGGTGAAGCCGGCGGCGCGCGCCTCCTCGGTGAGCACCGGAGCCGCGAGCTCGACGCCGACCAGTCCCCAGGTGCCGCACGAGATGTACGCGGAGTCGGGAGAGGCGAGCGGCGCGGCGACGACCGCCGAGGCGGTGTCGTGCGATCCGACGGCGACGACGGGGAGATCCGCGCCGATCCGGGCGGCGAGCTCGGGACGCAGCCGCCCGATCCGCTCGCCCGGCTCGACCAGCGCGGGCAGCAGTGCAGGGCGGAGCCCGATCCTCTCGGCCAGCGCGACGTCCCATTCGCGGTCGTGCACGCGGAGAAGCCCGGTCGTCGAGGCATTGGTGCGCTCGGCGACGCGCGCCCCGGTGAGGCGATGCGCGAGCAGGTCGGGCACGAGCAGCAGGGTGTCGGCGTCGGCGGCCCGCTCGTCGGCGGCGAGCTGATACAGCGAGGTGAACGCCAGGAACTGCAGGCCGTTGCGGGCGTACAGGTCGCCGAACGGGATCCGCGCGTGCACGGCCTCCACGCCCCGGGGCGTGCGCGCGTCCCGGTAGTGGAACGGCTCGGCGAGGAGCGCATCGTCGCGGAGGAGGCCGTAGTCGACGGCCCACGTGTCGATGCCGATGCTCTCGATCGCGGGTTCCCGGCGCACGGCCTCGGCG
>NZ_JYIT01000034.1 GCF_000956545.1 Microbacterium azadirachtae | reverse complement strand
GCTCGCCCCCGCGCGCGTCACGGTCGCCAGCAGCCCGGCGACGCCGGCGAGGGCGAACACCGCGACGCCGGCCCAACGGCGCCGACGCTCGAGAAGACCCGCGACCGCCGCTCGTCGGCGCGATCGCGGGCTGCGCGTTCCTGACCCTCTCGATCCGCGCGCTGCACCGCTGGCGCGTCCCCGCGGCCGGCGTCGAGGCAGGCCCGGATCGCCGGCGCTTCCTGGCTCTGACGGCGGTGGGGGCCGCCGCCGCCGTCCTCGCCGGCGTGGGCGCACGCCTCGGCACCGCGGCGACCACCTCGATCGCGGCCGCACGCAAGGCTCTGCGGCTGCCGGAGCCGCTGTCGCGGGTCACCGTGCCCGCGGGCGCCGAGCTGGACATCCCTGGCCTGTCTCCCCTGTTCACCCCGAACGCCGACTTCTACCGCGTCGACACGGCGCTCTCGGTGCCGGCGATCGCCCCGGCGGACTGGCGGCTGACGGTCGACGGCATGGTCGGCAGGAAGGTCGAGCTGAGCTTCGACGAGCTGCTGCGGATGGGCCTGCGGGAGTACGCCGTGACCCTGACCTGCGTCTCGAACCAGGTCGGCGGCGATCTCGTCGGCACCGCGCGCTGGCTCGGCGTGCCGGTGCGCGAGATCCTCTCCCGCGCGCTCCCCGCGAAGGGGGCCGACATGGTCCTCTCGCGCAGCATCGACGGGTTCACCGCGAGCACGCCGCTCGACGCGCTCACGGATCCGCACCGCGACGCGATCCTCGCCGTCGCCATGAACGGCGAGCCCCTGCCGCCCGAGCACGGATTCCCCGTGCGGATGGTCGTGCCAGGGCTCTACGGATACGTGTCGGCGACGAAGTGGCTCACCCGGCTGACCGTCACGACCTTCGAGAAGGATCAGGCGTACTGGACGCCCCGCGGATACAGCGCACAGGCGCCCATCAAGCTGTCGAGCCGGATCGACACCCCGCGCATCGACAGGGAGATCCCGCCGGGGGCCGCCCGGATCGCCGGGGTCGCCTGGGCGCAGACGGTGGGGATCGCGCGCGTCGAGGTGCAGATCGACGGAGGGGCGTGGCAGACCGCGACGCTGTCGGCTCCCGTCAGCGCCGACACCTGGGTGCAGTGGTTCCTCGACTGGAACGCCACGAGCGGCAGTCACACCCTCGTCGTCCGGGCGACCGATCGGAACGGACGGATGCAGGAGCAGGCGCGCACCCCGATCGCTCCGGACGGCTCGACCGGATGGCAGTCGACCGTCGTCCGCGTGGGCACGGCCGGCTGACGACCGCCGTCAGACGAGCCCCTGGATCCGGAACTGCTCCACGTGGTACACGCTGTTGTCGCCCGTGTTCCACTGGCTCACGCTGAGGTGCAGGTCCGACAGCGTCGAGCCCGGGATGATGTACCCGCCGTAGAGCTGGGCGACGTGCGTCGCGTCCTCGGCACCCCAGTTCCCGCCCCACAGCAGGGTGGTCTTCGTCGCCGTGTAGAGATTGTCGGTGGGGGTGTTCACCACCATCGCGTCGATCCGGTAGGCGTCGGCGTTGAACCAGGTCAGGATCCACTTGCCGCCGAGCGGACGCAGGCACATCTCGCCGAACTTGCCCGGCAGCACCTCGGTGGCGGGATTGCCCCACGCCCAGACGCCGTTCGCGTAGCCCCACGGCTGGTAGGCCGACAGGGTCGTCATGCTGTTCTGCGGCACGCGGTAGAGCACGATCCCTTTGTCCCTCTGGAAGCCGGTGCCGTAGATGTAGACGTAGCCGTCGCTGCCCTGCCCCCAGGTGATGCACTGGAAGTGGCCGCCGGCCATGTCCGCCGGGAACTTCAGCCCCGTGTGCTGCCAGGTCGCGCCCGAATCGTCGGACTGCCAGAGCTCGGTCCAGCGCACCGCCCCGAACGTCGGCCCGTTCACGATCGCGTGCAGGTACATCCGCGATCCGATCGTGATCACGTCGGAGGGGATCACGGTCTCGTAGTAGGCGTCGTGCGGGTAGTACCAGAGCTGCGGCGCCGTGACCTGGGTGTTGGCGCCCGCGCCCGCCGCCCCGTTGAACACGACCCCGGAAGCGAGGGTGCTCGTGGACGAGTACAGCGCGACCGGCGAACGCCAGTCCGCGCCGCCGACCGCGTCGGCCCACGTGTCGCCGAACGTGAACAGCAGCCGCCCGTCGGGCGTGCGGGCCGGGATGCCGAGGTCGGTCGCGCCGATCCCGTACTGCACGCCCGCCTGCGTGCCGGCGAGCACCTTCATGCGCGTGACGGTGAGCCCGGCGGCGGCCGCGGGACTCGCGCCCAGTGCCGATGCCCCGAGCGCCGCGCCTGCGGCGAGCGCCCCCTGGAGGACGGTGCGGCGGGTCAGCCCGCGGGCGGGGCGGAGCACTTCTTCGGACATGGCATTCTCCCCTTCGAGAACACGGCCGGCTACTTGAGTCCGGCCATCTTGATGTTGCCGATGATCTGGCGCTGGAAGATGAGGAACAGGATCACGACCGGTGCGGCCGCCAGCACGGATCCGGCCATCAGCAGGCCGAGCTCGCTCGAGCCCCGCCCGGTGCGGAACTCGGCGAGGTACTGCTGCAGCACGAACTTCTCGGGTGAGGTGATCGTCATGATGGGCCAGACGTAGGAGTTCCAGTAGGCCAGGAAGGCCGTGATCCCCATCACCACGAACGGCGGCTTGGACAGCGGCAGGAAGATGCGCACGAAGATCGCGAAGCGGCCGCAGCCGTCGAGCATCGCCGCTTCTTCGAGACTCGCCGGGATGTTCAGGTAGAACTGCCGGATGAAGAACACCGAGGCCGCGCTCGCCGCACCGGGGATCACCAGCACGGCGAGGGTGTCGAGCATGGCCAGCCGCGTCACGACGATGAAGCTCGTGAGCAGGATCGTCATGCCCGGGATGAACATGGTCGTGATGACGGCGACCCAGAGCGTGCGCTGGAACCGGAACTGCAGCCGCGCGAACGCGTAGGCGGCGAGCGAGTTCACGGTCAGGCTCAGCAGCGTGAACAGGATGGCGCCGAGGAACGTCCAGCCGAGGGTGCGCAGGAACGTCTCGTCGGCCAGGATCTTCGCGTAGTTCTCCCAGTGCCACACCTCGGGGAAGAACTGGAACGGCGTGCTGAGCACCTCGGTCTTCGCCTTGAACCCCGCGATCACCATCCAGGCGAGCGGGAACAGGGCCGCGAGCAGGAACAGCAGGCCCACGAGCGCCTTGCCGATGAGGATCGCCCAGCCGGTGACGCCGTGCGGCGCCGTGAAGCGGCGGCGATCCTTTCCGGCCAGGACGATCCGGGTGGTCTCCAGCGCGGTGGTCGGGGAGGTCGCACTCATCAGTCGACGAGCCTTTCGGAATTGATGAACTTGAAGACGAGGGCCGAGACGGATCCCAGCACGACGAACAGCAGCAGCGCCGCGGCGATCGAGTAGCCCACGTTCACGTCGTTGCGGAAGTGGTTGAAGATGAACAGGTTCGGCAGCGTGGTCGAGTCCAGCGGTCCGCCCTGGGTCATGACGAGGGGCAGCTCGAACTGCTGGATCGCCGCGACGAAACCGGTGATCAGCAGATAGAGGAACACGTTCTTCATCTGCGGCATCGTGATGTAGAAGGTCTTCTGCCACCAGCCGGCGCCCTCCATCGCCGCCGCCTCGTAGTACTCCGTGGGGATGTCGACCATGGCCGCGACCATGATGAGCGAGGTGATGCCCATCCCGAGCCAGACGGCGGGCACGGCGACCGAGAGCAGCGCCCACGCCGGATCCCCGATCCAGGCGACCGCGTCGATGTGGAACGCGGCGAGCACGGCGTTCAGGATGCCGCCGTCGTAGGTGTAGATCAGCACGAACACGATCGACGCGATCACCGACGAGATGATCGTCGGGATGTAGATGCTGACCTTGAGCACGGTCGCGAATCGCCGCGAGACGCTCACCACGAGGCTCGCGAAGAGGAACGCGAGCACCAGCATCGGCGGCACGGTCATCAGCACGAACAGGAAGCCGCGTCCGATCGTCGCGACGAACAGCGGGTCCGTCAGCACGTCGGCGTAGTTCTTCCAGCCGACGAACTGCGGATCCTTGTAGAAGCTCCAGTCCTGGAAGGAGAGGAATCCCGCGTAGACGGCCGGCCAGATCACGAAGATCCCGAGCAGGATCACCACGGGCGCGAGCAGCAGGTACGCGAGCCTCGTGTCCCGGTAGCGGTGCCGGTCGGCCCTGCGCTTCGCGGCGCGTCGGTCGTCGATCGCTGGCGTGGTCATCGTTGCTCTCCGTCGGGGGGATGATGTGGGGGCGGGCTGCACGGTCGGGGACGGCCGCACAGCGGTCCCCGACCGCGCCGCGCTCACTTCTTCGGAGCCTTGCCGGGCAGGCCCTGCGACTGGATGACCTTCTCGATCGCGGCGTTCGCGGTCGAGATCGCATCATCGGGCGACTTCGCGCCCTTCATGACCGACTCCATCGCGGTGCCGACGGCCAGCGAGACGTCCCAGGGATAGGTCGGCTCGGGGATCGCGGTCGGCGCGATGTCGTTCACGATCACGGTCGACCACGGGGCCTTGGCGGCGGCCTCGTCCTTCGCGACGGCCTCCTGCACGCTCTTGCGCACGGGCACCTTGGTGAACTGCGTGTTCACGAAGAACGGGACGAGGTTCTTCGGATCGCCCGCGAGCGACCACTCCAGGAACTTCCCCGCGGCTTCGGCGTTCTTGCTCTTCGCGTCGATGACCCACTTGAAGTTGCCGAGCGTCGTGGCGGTGCGTCCGTCGGCGTTGGACGCGTTCGGGAACGCGCCGATGCCGGTCTTGGTGAGCAGGTCGGGGTAGTCGGAGCCGATCTCGGACATCATCCACGAGCCGGAGACCTTGAAGGCCACCTTCTTCTGCCCGAAGTCCTTGCCCTCGACATAGGCGGCGAGCGCCTGCTTGGGCATGTACCCCTTGTCCCAGAGCTCCTTGTACTTGGACATCAGGTCACGGTACGCCGCGTTGTCGATGTCGGGCTTGGACCAGTCGTCGGTGAGCGCGGTGTGACCCGCGAAGTTGTACTGCTGGCCGACGGTGGACCAGGCGAAGGTGATCGCGTCGGACGCGGGCGAGATGCAGTACTGGCCCTGCGCGAGCGTCGGCTGGATCTTCGCGCAGTCGGCGAGCAGGTCGTCCCAGGTGGCGGGGGCCTTGTCCGTGTCGACCCCGGCCTTGGCGAGCATGTCCTTGTTCCAGAACAGCACCGTCTGCGCCTCCTGCAGGAGGGGGTACGCGTAGTAGGTGCCGCCGATCTCGGAGACCGACTTGGCGGAGTCGATGATCTCGTCGAGCTTGGACTTGTCGACGACCTTGCCGAGGTCGTACAGCTGCCCCGCGTTGACCGCGTCCTGGATGCTGCCGGAGTGGGTGTAGATGTCGGGCGCCTTGCCTGCGGCCTGCGCCGCCTTCATCTTCTGGTCCCAGGCGTCCGCGGGGATCTCGGTGTCCTTGACGACGATCTTGTCCTGCGCGGCGTTGAACTTCTTGACGATGTCCTTGTACCAGGCGTTCTCGGGCGGGGTGAACGTGCGGTGCCAGAACTCGATGGTGGTCTTGCCCCCGGAGTCGCCGCCGCCTCCCGCAGCCTGTCCCGGGGTGCTCGAGCCGCAGCCCGCGAGCAGTCCGATCGCGGTGACGCCGCCCAGTGCGGCCATCACCACCCGGCGGGTGCGCTGTGTGTCCGTCTTCATGGTTCCTCCTCGGGAACACGACTTCCTCGTCGAATCGGTGCAGGGTCCGGCGCTCACGCCGGTTCCGCGGTCGCGCTCAGGATCGGCATCGACCGGGTTGTCGTCCAGGTTAGGCGAAATCGATTTCAGATACAAGATGATCTTCGTCGAAAACAGGATCCCGGCGAGAGTCTGGCATCCGGACGCCGTCCTGTCTCCTCTTCCTGCTTTATCTTTCCCCGCGATCTCGCTTAGGATCCGCGAGAAGGAAATCGATTTCAGATGATCGCCGATCGTCTCCCTCGCACCCCGAGGAGCACCGACGACCACACCTGGCACCCCTGAGGAGATCTCCCCCGCCGTCGCCGGCGGCCGCTGGCTGCGCCCGTCCGGCGCCGCGCCGCGCGAGCCCCGATGGGGTCATCCGGACGGCCTGCAGATCGGCCTGAGCCCGGCACCCCGAGGCCTGCTCCAGGTGTTCACGCCCTATCTGGAGCACCCCCGCGAGCGCCTGGTGAACTACATCGCCGTGGAGCCCCTGCCGGTGGGCGCCGAGGCACGAGGCTACTCGGAGCTGGAGCCGAGCCGCCTCGATCCCGGCCAGCCGGGAAAGCGCCTGTGGGCGGTCGACGACCCGGGCGATTCGGCCCCGCGCGCCCGCTTCGATCCGGATCGCGGGGTGGTGGACGTCGCGGACGGCGTCGAACGACTCACCGTCTGGGTCCTGGTCGAGCCCTTCGACGACGGCGCCGACGTGCACGTGCGCGTGCGGTTCCGCGCCGACCGTCCGCACGAGGTCGAGCTCGCCGGGTTCGCAGGCCCGCGGTCGACGCCTCTCGAACACCTGGTCCTCACGGCCACCATGGGCAACTGGGCGCGGCTGCGCCGGCTCGAGCTCGCGGACCGCACGGTCACGCCGGCGCTGCTGTGGCCGGGGTTCACCGGCACGGGCTTCGCCGAGCACGCGTCCTTCGGGCTCGACGAGCTCATGCGCGACGGCGCCTCGGCCGTCGTCGCGGCCACGGGCGACGAGGTCGACCCGTGGACGGTGACGCACAGCGCCGACACCGCCGCGCACTGGCGCTTCGAGGGGCGGCGCATGCGGCAGGAGTGGCGGGTCGACGACCCGCATCCCGCTCTGCGCGCACAGGTCAACGCCCGCTGGTCGTACTGGGCGAGCGCCTCGGAGATCCCCGGCGGCCCGGCCTACGAGAACCTGGAGGTCGTCGAGCCGTTCCGGCAGGGCGCCGCGCTGCGCTTCATCGTCGAGCCGCTGGACTGACCCGCAGGCTCAGCGCTCGCTGTCGTCGGGATCGTCGGCGAGCTCGTCGTCCGACGCCTCAGGGCGGTTCAGCCAGGGCCGCCACAGGACGATCTCGGTCGAGCGCCGGATCCGTCGTCCGGAGGGGACGGCCATGATGGAGCCCGTCGCGCCGGCGGCGAACACCCGCACGCCGGGACGGCTGGCCCGCTCCTCGCGCAGGTCGTGCTCGAGCTCGACGACGCGGCGGCGGAGCGTGCGGACCTCGTCCTCGAGATCGAGCAGCTTCGCGATCGCCGGCAGGCTCATGCCCTCGCTCGACAGCTGCGCGACCTCGCGCAGCTGGGCGATGTCGCGCTGGGAGTAGCGGCGGGATCCGCCGCGGGTGCGTCCGGGCACGACCAGGCCGATCCGGTCGTACTGCCGCAGGGTCTGCGGATGCATGCCGGCGAGCTCGGCGGCGACCGCGATCGCGAAGATCGGGGTGTCGGCGCTCATGCGCTCATCACCCACAGCGCACCCCGTTTCGGCCGTGCCGGAATGAGGACGGCCGACCGAGATCAGGAGAATCCGCAGGGATCCACCTGATCTCGGTCAGTTCGCCCGTTCTCGGCATCAGCAGGGCGCGAGCGGAGGCGCACAATGACGGGGTCTTCACGCGCGTGCCTTCGCCAGCAGCTCGGCGCGCGGGTTCTCCGCGGGCTCGGCGGCCCGGAAGCGCTCGAGCGCCTCGCGCGCGGCCTCGTCCAGATGCGCCGGCACGGCGACCTGGATCTCGGCGAGCAGGTCGCCGGTGCCCTTCGACGTCGTGACCCCGCGGCCCTTGACGCGCAGCACCCGGCCGGACGGCGTTCCCGCCGCGACCTTGAGCTTGACCGGATCCCCTCCCAGCGTCGGCACCTCGATGGTCGCCCCGAGCGCGGCCTCCGTGAAGGTGACCGGCACGGTGACGCGCAGGTTGAGCCCGTCGCGGGTGAACACGGGGTGAGGTCTCACGGAGACCTGCACCACGAGGTCGCCGTTCTCGCCGCCGTCCGGGGAAGGACGGCCGCGGCCGCGGAGACGGATCTTCTGCCCGTCCTTCACGCCCGCGGGGATCTTCACCTTGAGCGGATGACCGTCCTCGCCCTGCAGCGTGACGGTCTCGCCGCGCACGGCCGTCGCGAACGAGAGCGTGGTGCGCGCCGTGACGTCGGCGCCCTTGGTCGGGCCGCCGAAGCCCCGGAAGCCTCCGGACGGCTGCCCGAAACGGCCGGATCCGAAGGATCCGCCGCCCTGGTTGAACATCGCGAAGATGTCGTCGAAGTCGGCGGTCTGCCCGCCGCGGCCGCGGTTGAACGCGCTGAACACGTCGTCGAAGCCGCCGTTGCCGGCGCTGCCGGGCGCGGTGAACCGCGCGCCGCCGGCGCCCATGGCGCGGATCTGGTCGTACTCGGCGCGCTGCTCCGCATCGGAGAGCACCGAGTACGCCTCGCTGATCTCCTTGAACTTCGCCTCCGCCGCGGCGTCGCCGGGGTTGGAGTCGGGGTGGTACTTGCGCGCGAGCTTGCGGTAGGTCTTCTTCAGATCCGCCTCGGAGACGTCTTTCGAGACGCCAAGGGTCTTGTAGAAGTCCTTGTCGAACCAGTCCTGGCTAGCCATGCACCACCTCTCTTTCCTGTTCTTCGGATGTCACTCAGCGGGAACCGCGACGACGACCTTGGCCGGACGCAGCTCGACATCGCCCAGGCGGTAACCCACCTCGACGACCTCCAGCACGACGGTCTTCTCGACGCCCGGGGTGGGCTGCTGGAAGATCGCCTCGTGCTGCTGCGGGTCGAACTCGTCGCCCTTCTCGCCGTAGGAGACGACGCCGAGCCGCTCGACGACCGAGCGGACCTTCTCGGCGATCGCGGCGAAGGGGGTGCCCTCCTGCAGATCGCCGTGCTGCGCGGCGCGGTCGAGATCGTCGAGCACGGGGAGCAGGCCCTTGGCGGCCTCGCCCTTCGCGCGCTGGATCTCGACGCCGCGCTGCTCCTCGGTGCGGCGGCGGTAGTTCGCGTACTCGGCCTGGAGGCGCTTGAGGTCGATGAGCAGGGTGTGCTCCGCGTCCGCGAGGGCCGCGTCCTCGGCGAGCGCGTCGTCGCTCGGCGCGGTGTTCAGGATGTCGTCGACCGTGAGCTCTTCGGCGTCCTGCAGGTCATCGGCCCCGGCCGCGGGGCCGGACGCGTTCGCGTCCGACCCCTGGCCGCCGACCTCACGGCCCCCCTCGGGGCCCTCGAAGTCCTTGGGATCCGTCATTACTTCTTCTCGTCCTCGTCGTCCACGACCTCGGCGTCCACGACGTCCTCATCGGACGCGGCGCCCTCGGCCGCCGGCT
Source organism: Microbacterium azadirachtae (assembly GCF_000956545.1). Taxonomy (GTDB): domain Bacteria; phylum Actinomycetota; class Actinomycetes; order Actinomycetales; family Microbacteriaceae; genus Microbacterium; species Microbacterium azadirachtae. The sequence goes on along the minus strand of NZ_JYIT01000034.1, from coordinate 1,928 downwards.
CGCCCTGCGGGGCGGATGCCGCGTCGGCCTGCGACTGCGCGTAGATGGCCTCGCCGAGCTTGGACTGCGACTGGTTCAGCTTCTCGAACGCGGCCTTCACGGCCTCGTCGTCCTCGCCCGCCAGCGCGGTCTTGAGCGCGTCGACGTCGGCCTTGACCTCGGTCTTCACGTCCTCCGGGAGCTTGTCCTCGTTCTCCGAGATGAGCTTCTCGATCGAGTAGGACAGGGTCTCGGCCTGGTTGCGGACCTCGGCCGACTCGCGGCGCTTCTTGTCCTCGGCGGCGTGCTCCTCGGCCTCGCGCACCATGCGGTCGATGTCGTCCTTCGAGAGCGAGGATCCGCCCGTAATGGTCATCGACTGCTCCTTGCCCGTGCCCTTGTCCTTGGCGGACACGTGCACGATGCCGTTCGCGTCGATGTCGAAGGTGACCTCGATCTGCGGGATGCCGCGCGGAGCCGGCGCGATGCCGGTCAGCTCGAAGGTGCCCAGCGGCTTGTTGTCGCGGGTGAACTCGCGCTCGCCCTGGAAGACCTGGATCGCGACCGACGGCTGGTTGTCGTCGGCGGTCGTGAAGGTCTCGCTGCGCTTGGTGGGGATGGCCGTGTTGCGCTCGATGAGCTTGGTCATCATGCCGCCCTTGGTCTCGATGCCGAGGCTCAGCGGGGTGACGTCGATGAGGAGGACGTCCTTGCGCTCGCCCTTCAGCACACCGGCCTGCAGCGCGGCGCCCACGGCCACGACCTCGTCCGGGTTCACGCCCTTGTTGGCCTCCTTGCCGGTCTCGCGCTTGACGAGCTCGGCCACGGCGGGCATACGGGTGGAACCGCCGACGAGCACGACGTGCGCGATGTCGCCGACCTTGATACCGGCCTCGCGGATGACGTCCTCGAACGGCTTCTTGGTGCGGTCGAGGAGGTCCTTGGTGAGGTCCTCGAACTTCGCGCGGGTGATCGTCTCGCTCAGCGACACGGGGCCGTTCTCGGTGAGCGACAGGTACGGGAGGTTGACCGAGGTCGACGTCGAGGAGCTGAGCTCCTTCTTCGCCTGCTCCGCGGCCTCCTTGAGACGCTGCAGCGCAATCTTGTCGTTCGAGACGTCGACGCCGGTCGAGTCCTTGAACTGCTTGATCAGGTAGTCGACCAGGCGCTGGTCCCAGTCGTCGCCGCCGAGGCGGTTGTCGCCGGCGGTGGCGCGCACCTGGATCGTGGAGAAGTCGTCGTCCTTGCCCACCTCGAGCAGCGAGACGTCGAAGGTTCCGCCACCGAGGTCGAAGACGAGGATGAGCTCGTCCTCCTTGCCCTTGTCGAGGCCGTAGGCCAGGGCCGCCGCGGTGGGCTCGTTGATGATGCGCAGCACGTTGAGGCCGCTGATCTCGCCGGCCTCCTTGGTGGCCTGGCGCTCGGCGTCGTTGAAGTACGCGGGGACCGTGATGACCGCGTCGGTCACCGTGTCGCCCAGGTAGGCCTCGGCGTCGCGCTTGAGCTTCTGCAGGATGCGCGCGGAGATCTCCTGCGGCGTCCACTTCTTGCCGTCGACGTCGAACGACCAGTCGGTGCCCATGTGGCGCTTGACCGAGGCGATCGTGCGGTCGACGTTGGTGACGGCCTGGCGCTTCGCGGTCTCGCCGACGAGCACCTCCCCGTCCTTGGTGAAGGCGACCACCGAGGGGGTGGTGCGGAATCCTTCTGCGTTGGCGATGACCTTGGGCTCGCCGCCCTCGAGGACGCTGACGACGGAGTTCGTCGTACCGAGGTCGATACCGACAGCACGTGCCATTTGTTTTCTCCTTCAGTCGGAAGTTTCTGGGAAAGCCTGCGCGGCCGCAGGATCCCGGGGATCACCGGAAAACCTGAGTCGCGATGACTCAAGGGTACGCCCGCTGTCAAGGGATGTCAAAACAAACTTGATAGGACAACGCTCAAGTTTG
>NZ_JYIT01000033.1 GCF_000956545.1 Microbacterium azadirachtae | reverse complement strand
CCTCGCCGGCATCTACATGTCCCTGATCAACGAGCAGGCCCTGATCCAGGATGCCGAGACGGGGCTGCGCGTCGCGCTGGTCGCGGTGCTGCTCGGCACCGTGTCGGTGCTCACCCTGGTGATGGCCTGGGGCGGCGGACTGCTCTGGCGGGTCGTGCTGCGCGGGCGGAGGACCCGCGAGGCGCAGGTGCGGGCGGAGGCGGTGGCGGTCGCGGAGCAGGAGCGCGTGCGGATCGCGCGCGACATGCACGACGTCGTCGCGCATTCGCTCGCGGTCGTGATCGCGCAGTCCGACGGGGCCCGATACGCGGCGGCCGCGGATCCGGCCCAGGCGACGGCCGCCCTCGTCACGATCGGCCAGACCGCGCGCGCTGCGCTGTCCGATGTGCGGCTGCTGCTGGCGCAGCTGCGCCACAGCGAGGGCGAGGGGCCGCAGCCGACCCTCGCCGACCTGGAGACGCTCTACGCGCAGGTGCGCGCCGCCGGCGTCGAGCCGCGGGTGACCGTCGATCCCACGCCGCCGGGGGAGCCCCCCGCTTCGATCCAGCTGGCCGTGTACCGGATCCTGCAGGAGGCACTGACCAACGCGATCCGGCACGGGACGGGCGACGTGGACGTGCGGCTGAGCTGGTACGCCGATGCGGTGCACCTCGTGGTGCGCAACGGGGTGCCGGCGACGCCGCGCCAGACGTCGGCCGAGCGCGGACACGGCCTGATCGGGATGCGCGAGCGCGCGCAGCTCGTGGGCGGCACGCTGGTGGCCGAGCACGAGGGATCCGACTTCGTGGTGAGCGCCGCCCTGCCCGTCGGACCGGCTCCCGCGTGACCGCGGCGCCCGCCGTCTGCGCGGAGGCCGCGACGGGGACGGACGAGACCGGCGCCGGAAGGATGACAGACTCTTCTGAGAGGTGCGGGGGATCCGCGCGGGACGAGGAGGCGGGATGATCCGGGTCGTGCTGGTCGACGACCAGGCGCTGTTCCGCGCCGGCATCCGCATGCTCGTCGCCTCCCAGCCCGACCTCGAGGTCGTCGGCGAGGCGGGTGACGGCCAGGAGGCTCTCCAGGTCGTGCGGGCCACGCGCCCCGACGTCGTGATGATGGACATCCGGATGCCCGTCATGGATGGCCTGACCGCGACCGCCCTCATCCTGGAGGAGCCGGATCCGCCCCGCATCGTCATGCTCACGACGTTCGACCTCGACGAGGCCGCCGCACGGGCGATCCGTCAGGGGGCCAGCGGCTTCCTGCTGAAGGACGCGGATCCGGAGTTCCTGCTCGCGGCGATCCGCACCGTGCACTCCGGCTCCAGCGTGATCGCGGCCTCGGCAACCCGGGAGCTCTTCGCGCACTTCGCCGCTCCCGAGCAGGTGCCGGTGCCGCCGAGCTACCTCGACCTCACCGAGCGCGAGAAGGAGATCTTCGCGCTCGCGGCGCGCGGCCTGTCCAATGCCGAGATCGCGGCCCGCGAGTTCCTCTCCGAGGCGACCGTGAAGACGCATATCAGCCGCATCCTCACCAAGCTCGCCCTGCGCGATCGCGTGCAGCTGGTGGTGTTCGCTTTCGAGCACGGCCTCAACTGAGCCCGGCGGGACGGGCCCCGGCTCAGGATCCGTCCCGACGCGCTCCCGCGAGTGCGCTCCGATCGCGCAACAGGGCGAGGAGGGCGCGCGCGGCCCGCGTCGGGCCTGGCCGCCACACGGCGCCGAGGCGGGAGCGCACCGAGGGGGCGTCGATCGGGACGGCGCGGATGTCGTCCCAGCGCCGGCAGGTCGCGGCGCTCACGACCCCGACGCCGAGCCCGCGCACGGCGAGCTTCTGCACGACTGCCGGAGTGGACACCTCCCAGCGCGGCGCCGTCGCCCCGTGCAGTCCGGCGAGGAGGGCGTTCAGAGCCGCGCGATCGCCGGTGCCCTCGGGAAGGGCGATGAGATCCATCCCGGCCAGCTCTGCCGGGCGGATCCTGCGTCGCGCCGCCCAGGGGTGATCGGGGGAGATCACCGCGACGAGCGGATCGTCGAAGATCGCGAAGGCCTCGAGGCCGTCCGGCGGCTGCTCCGCCCAGGCCACGAGGGCGACGTCGAGCTCGCCGCGGCGCACCGCCTGGGCCAGGCGGCTCGAGGTGTCCTCGCGCAGCCGCAGGTCGAGTCCGGGATGGGCGGCGCCGATCTCCGCGAGCGCGTCGTAGAAGGCGGGCCAGGTGAGGCCGAAGACCGTGCCGACGCGCAGGGAGCCGAGCAGGAGCCCGCGCAGATCCGCAGCGGTCGCACTGATCTCGCCGATCGCCTCGAGCGCGGCGCGGAGGACGGGGAGCAGGCGCTGGCCGTCGTCGGTGAGAGTCACCCGGCGTCCGCTGCGGTCGAACAGGGCGACGCCGAGCTCGCGCTCCAGCTTCTGCACCTGCGTGCTCACGCCGGACTGGCTCACGTGCACGACCTCGGCCGCCGCGGTGAAGGACCCGGTCTCCACGACGGCGAGGACGTATCTCAGCTGATGCAGTTCCATCTCTCCGACAGATGATAGCGATCGGATCCAGCTGTTGGACGGATGGTGCGCCCCGGCGGGATCCTGAACGGGACGAAAGGAACGCCATGAACACGATCGAGAACACCGCCGTGCACGAGGACCTCGTCCCGGTGCCGGTGCGTCTGGACATCGACACGGTGGCCCCGCGCTTCTCGCGCGCGCTCGCCGGGCTCGACGCCGCGATGGTCCGCGAGCTCGACGCGGCCGGCATCGACGCCGGACTGCGGGAGCTGGTGCGCCTGCGCGCCTCGCAGATCAACGGCTGCAGCTACTGCGTGGACCTGCACTCGGGCGACGCGGCGAAGGCGGGGGAGGCGGCTCGCCGGATCGCGGCGGTCGCCGTGTGGCAGGAGTCGCCCTTCTTCACCGCCCGCGAGCGGGCGGCGTTCCAGCTGACGGAGAGCATCACGCGCCTGTCGGAGACCCACGTGCCCGATGCGGACTGGGCGGCTGCGGCGACGCGGTTCTCGCCGGAGGAGCTGGGTGCCCTCGTCTCGCTGATCGTCGTGATCAACGCCTGGAACGCCGTGGGCGTCTCGACGCACGCCTGGACCGGGTCGATGTGATCCGGTGCCGCGCTCGCGCCGCTCCGGATCGGCACGAGCGCGGCCGTCGTTGAGGGTGAACTCTCAGGAACCCAGACTGTCGATGCATCGACAGTCTGGGTAAAGTCGACGCATGGCTGACGAACGACTCCGAGGAAACCTCGAGATGCTGATCCTGGCGACGCTCGCGCGCGGATCCGCCCACGGCTACGCGCTCGCCGAAGCCCTGCGCGCGACCAGCGGCGGCGAGTTCGACGTGCCGGAGGGCTCGCTCTATCCCGCGCTGCACCGGCTGGAGCGCAGCGGCGCCGTCGCGAGCGAGTGGGTGCACGACGGTCGCCGGCGGCGCGTCTACGCGATCACCGCCGACGGTGCGACGCAGCTCGCCCGCGAGACACGCGCGTGGCGGCGCTTCGCGGACGGCGTGGCCTCGACGCTCGCCGCGGGTGCGATCCGACCCGCGGTCGGGCAGGGGGTGTGAGATGAGCGACGCGATCGACCGCTATGTCGCCGGCCTCGCCGACCGCCTGGGCGCGGGCCGTGACACATGGCGCCTTCTGGCCGAGACCGACGCGCACCTGCGCGACGCGCAGGCAGCCCTGCAGGCGCAGGGGATGGCCGCCGACGCCGCGGCCGATTCGGCCGTCGCACGGTTCGGCGACCCGGCCGTGGTCGCGAAGGCGCCGTCGCCGCGCCGCCGCGCTCTCGGCCTCTTCAGCGGGGCATGGCTCGTCGTGGCGCTCGGGCTGGTCGTGATCGGCGTCAGCGGGCTGGTCTCGTGGGCGCTCGAAGCGCTCCTCGGCCCCGCGTTCCTCGCCGGGGACGTGAACGGGGTGACGTACACCGCTGCGCGGTGTGCGGACTTCCTCGGGTTCTTCCCGGACGCCGGCAGCTGCGCCGCGGCCGCGGCGATGCACCACTCCGAGGAGATCGTGTCCGAGCGCCTCGCGGCCGGGGTGCTCGGCCTGCTCCTGCTGCTGGTCTGGCTTCTTGTGCGCAGCATCCGCGGCGCCGTGCCGATCGCCCGCGAGGACCGCCGCCTGCTGCTCGTCGCGAGCGCGGTCGCCTATCTCGGCGTGGGCATGGCGGGCTTCGGATCGGGTGTGCTCTCGGTGCTCCTCGACCTCGCGCGCGGTCTGGCGGTCGCGGGCGTGGGCGTGCGGCTCAGCGACGGCGCGATCGCCCTGGTCGCGGGCGTCGTCGCCGTCATCCTCGTCGTGCGCTTCGCCCGACGCGGCGTTGCGGCGCGCCCCGCCGCCTGATCCTCGTCGAGGGATCCGGACCACCGGGATCATCCTGCAGATGTACGCGGATGATCCCGGAGGCCGACGCGCCGGTCGGAGGCGGATCCGTAGCGTCGAAGCCATGGAGATCACGACGAGCGACCTGGGACTCGCAGCCCGCGTCCAGCACCTCACCAAGACCTACGGATCCGGAGAGGGCGCGGTGCGTGCTCTCGACGACGTCAGCGTCGGGATCCGTCGCGGTCAGTTCACGGCGATCATGGGGGCATCCGGGTCGGGCAAGTCGACCCTGATGCACATCATGGCGGGCCTGGACACCCCGACGCGCGGCCGCGCGTGGATCGGCGACACCGAGATCACCGGCCTCGGCGACCTCGACCTCACGATCCTGCGCCGCCGCCGGGTCGGCTTCATCTTCCAGGCGTTCAACCTGGTGCCGACCCTCGACGCGCTCGGCAACATCCTGCTGCCGTTCGAGCTCGACGGGCGTCGCCCTTCGGCGATCGAGCGGGCGAGGATCGACTCGCTCGTCGAGATCCTCGGCATCGGCCCGCGGCTGCGTCATCGTCCGCACCAGCTCTCCGGCGGGCAGCAGCAGCGCGTGGCGATCGCCCGCGCCCTCGCCACCGCGCCCGATCTCGTGTTCGCCGACGAGCCCACCGGAAACCTGGACTCCGCGTCCGGCCGTGAGGTGCTGCAGCTGCTCTCGACCGCGAGCCGCGAGCAGGGGCAGTCGATCGCGATGGTCACGCACGACGCGATCGCCGCCAGCTACGCCGATCGCGTGCTGTTCCTCGGAGACGGCCGCATCGTCGCCGACCATCCGCGCCGCAGCGCCGACGAGATCGCAGCCCTCATGCTGTCGGGCGGCACGCCCGCCGCGGCGGCCCCGGTGGGGGTGACGGCATGACCGCGGTCGCGCCGACGCTCCTGGAGACGCCGCTGACCCCGTCGCGGCTCGCGTTCCTCCGCGAGCGCGGAATGGGCTCGAGCGTGTTCGTCGCCGCGCTCACCGCCGCATTCGGCGTGATCCTCGTCGACACCACCGCCTTCCTGGGCGCGCTTCTGCAGAGCGATCCGACGATCGGCGACAGCAAGACCCTCGCGTACGTCGTGCAGATCCTCTCGGTGCTGCTCACCGCCGTCGCGATGTACGTCGCCGCGATCGTCACCGCGAACACGTTCTCCACGATCGTCGCGGGTCGCACGCGCAGGATCGCGCTCCTGCGGCTCATCGGCGCCTCGGCGAAGGCCCAGCGCACGGAGGTGGCCGGACAGGGGCTCGCCGTCGGCGTCCTCGGGTCCGCCCTGGGGCTCGTCGCGGGCGTGCTGCTGAGCTGGGCCGGGATCGCTATCGGATCCGCCGCGTTCGCGCACGCACCGCTCGGCTTCTCGCCGCTGCAGCCCGCTGTGCTGATCCCGGCCGTCGGGGTCGCGCTCACCACGTGGCTCGCTGCGTGGGCCGGATCCCGACGGGTCCTGACCGTCACGCCGCTGCAGGCGCTCGCCGGGTCGGCCGAGCGCAGCGCCGCCGAGATCGGCAGCATCTCCTCGCGGCACCTCGGCGCGATCACGATGTTCGTGCTGGGCGGAGCGCTGCTCGCCGGCGGCGTCGTCTACGGGCTGACCTCGCCGCTCGGCGTGGTGGTGGCGTTCTTCGGCGGGGTCTTCTCGTTCACGGGCCTCGCGATCGGCGCCGCGCTGATCATGCCGCCGGTGCTGCGGATGGTCGGGGGCCTGTTCGGGCGCAGCGCCACCGCCCGGCTCGCGGCCGAGAACGCGCTGCGGCACCCGGAGCGGTCGAGCCGCATGGCGATCGGCGTGGTCATGGGCGTCACCCTGGTGACGATGTTCGCGGTGGCGATGGAGTCGGCCAAGGCGCTCGTGGTGCGCACGAGCGCGGAGCAGCTGCCGCCCGAGTACTTCGCCCCCTTCGACGTGTTCGGCACCGTGATGATGGTGCTCGTCGCCGTCTCCGCCGTGATCGCGGCGGTCGGGCTGGTCAACCTGCTCACGATCGGGGTCGTGCAGCGCCGGCGCGAGCTGGGCCTGCTGCGCGCCATCGGCCTGACCAACCGGCAGGTGCGCCGGATGGTGCTCCTCGAGGCGGCGCACGTGACGATCGCCGCCACAGCGACGGGCCTCGTGCTGGGTGTCGCCTACGGGTGGATCGCGGCACAGTCGCTGCTGGGATCCGTGCCGTCGATGCCCGACTTCCAGCCCGCGGGGCTCATCGCCCCGGTCGTCCCCTGGGTGCCCGTGGTCGCGATCGTCGTGGCCACGGCGGTGCTCACTCTCGTGGCGTCGGTCGCCCCGACGCGCCTGGCGACCCGGGTCGCCCCGGTCGAGGCGCTCGCCGCCGACTGACCGGCGCACGACCTGCGGACGCGGGGCCGTCGTCCTCGGCGGCGGCCCTGTCCCAGCCGCGGGCGAGACGGCGGATCCGCAGGCCGCGCCACTGCCACGCCACCCACAGCACGGGCAGGAGCAGCGCGGATCCGGGTCCGCCGAACACGAGGCGGTCCCTCCAGAGCGCCCGCCCGTCCGGCAGCGGCGAGACGGCCATGCGGTGGTCCCAGATGTCGAGCGAGGCGAGCGGCCCGGTCAACGGGATGCCGCTGTCGCGGAGGATCCGCACCGTCTCGCCGTGGTGCTCGCGCGTCTCGTCGTAGGCGCCGATGAGCTGCGTGCCGACCGTGATCCGCCCGAACAGGCGCAACCGCACGGCGGAGTGCAGCAGCGAGCCCTCGTCCGCGTGCGTGAGCGGCTCGACCACGAGCACCGGGGCGTAGAGCGAGGTCAGCACGGCGGGCGAGTGCAGCGCCGCCCACGCCGCGTCGGCGCTCGCGCGGATGCGGAATCGCAGCTGCACCTGGTGCCGTCGCGGTCGCGGCGTCATCGGGGCATCACCGCCGCGCGGCGGTCGGCCGCGGTGATCTCGCGCCGCGTCCACACCAGCAGGAAGCGCTCGTCGTAGCGGCGCGAGCAGCGCGCGCACGACGACGCGCGCGTCGGGCGGCGATGACGGTAGGTCACGTGGCCGGTAGGGCAGCGGCCCACCCAGGGGGCGAGCTCGACGGCGGTCTCGCCGCGGTGCGTGGTGCCGCCGACGTAGCCGAGCGAGCGGGCGACGCGCTTCCATGCCGTGCCGTGCGCGGCGTCGTGGCCGGCCAGCGCGTGGGCCACCTCGTGCAGCAGCACCTGGTGGATCTCGTCGTCGTCGAAGCGCGCGGCGAGATAGCGCGAGACCGTGATCCGCTTGTCGCGGTAGTTGCAGGCTCCCGCCCGGCGCTTGGCGTTGTCGAAGCCGAACGTCCACGTCGGATCCAGATGCAGCCGGATCAGCGCCTCGCCCCAGACCCGGACCCGTTCCAACTCGGCCATGCACTCACGTTAGGGGATGCCCCGGACATCCGGGCGCACTCCGCGGCACGGCGGTCCGCAGGGAGGCCGGGGCGTTCTGCAGGGAGGGCAGGCCGTTCTGCAGGGAGGCCGGGGCGTTCTGCAGGGAGGCCGGGCCACCATCGGGGCACACGCGCCCGGAATCCGCCGCGGACCGGTGCCGTGACAGGCGCCGAGCGGCGGTTACCCTGCGGAACGCACGGCGGTCCCTGCGGAACGCACGGCGGTCCCTGCGGAACGCACGGCGGTCCCTGCAGAACGCGCGGCGGTCCCTGCAGAACGGCCGTAACACGCGAGCGCCGGCGAAGGGTCAGCCGTTGACGGCGACCGGGTCGCGGTGGCGCTCCACGGTCTCGATGGCGAGCAGCGCCGCCTCGAGCTCGCTGTCGGCGGCCCCCGCCTCCCGGCGCAGGAACAGCGTGCGCTTGAAGCTCTCCCTGGCCTGCTCGTAATCGCCGGCCTCGAAGGCGTTGCGGCCCCGGTGCTGGTGCGCGAACGCGGCGATCGGGATCCAGCCCTGGCCCTCGGCCTCTGCCACGCAGGTGGCGAGCTCGTGATCGGCGGCGGCGTGCGCGCGCCGGTACTGCAGCACGGTCGCGTGCAGCACGCGCGCGCGGATCAGATCCTTGCGGGTGCCGGCCATGCGCGCCTGGCGCACCGCCTCGTCGGCCAGCACGAGCGCGTCGTCGAGGCGGCCGAGCACCTTCAGCAGCCACACGCGCTCGAGCATCGACGGGAGGCTGCGCTGGTCGCCGATCTCCTCGAGACGGGCCTCGCACTCGGAGGGATCCACGAGCTCACGCAGAGAGTCCGGGTCGTATCCCTTGATGTAGCCCACGCGCCGCCCTCCTGTACCGCTCGCCGTGTCCTCCAGTCTGCCTGCGGATCCCGAGCATCCGCGAAGGTCCCCAGGCGTGCCGTGGATCCGACCGCGGGAGGGGGGCTCCGACCCGACCGGTGAGTGCGATGAGACGGCGGAGGGGCGCGCGCGTCAGCGCAGGAACAGGCCGGCGTCGGGCCGGGGGGAGGCGACCGCGGTCGCATCGGTGACGATCGCCGCGTCCTTCGCGAACGCCGTCACCTCGGCGCCGTGCGCGAGCTTGGCCGGATGCGGGCCCGCGGCGAGGATGCGCGGCAGTGCGTCGGACGGCAGCGGCGCGGCCGATGCGGCGAGCACCAGGTTGCCGAACCGGCGGCCCTTCAGGATCTGCGCGTCGGCGAGGATCGCGACCTCGGGCAGCACCGTCCGGATCGTGGCCACCTGGCGTCGGGCGAAGGCGAGCCCGGGGCCGTCCGCGACGTTCACGAGCAGCACGCCGGTCGGCGCGAGCAGGGCGGCCAGCTCCGCGTAGAACTCGACGCTCGTGAGATGGGCCGGCGTCTGCGCGCCGGAGTACACGTCGGCGACGACCAGGTCGACCGCGCCGGCGAGCGCCGGAGGCAGCCGCCGCACGCCCTCGCGGGCGTCGCCGATGCGGATCCGGATCGCGGCGCCGCGCGGCAGCGGCAGGTGCTCGCGCACCAGGTCGACGAGCGGGGCCTCCAGCTCGATGACCTGCTGGCGGGATCCGGGGCGGGTGGCGGCGATGTAGCGGGGGATGGTCAGCGCCCCCGCGCCCAGATGCACCGCGGTGATCGGCGCGCCGGGGGTGGCGAGCTGGTCGATCAGCGCGCCCATCCGCACGATGTACTCGAAGTGCAGATGCGTCGGGTCGGCGGGGTCCACGTGCGACTGGGGCGTCTCGTCGATGAGCAGCTCGAACCCGCCGCCGAACTCCGCCGGCACCACGCGTGCGATCCCGCCGGATCCCAGTCGCGCCGCCGGGTGCTCGGTGTCCTTCGTGCGCGCTCTGCCCATGGGACGAGCGTAGGACGCCTGCGCCGGGCTTGGCGCACAGGAGGGCACGGAACGCTTGCACCGGGGTTTGTTAGTAGTGGATGCTTAATGCGGCGCGCCGCGCCGACGGATCGACGAGGAGACCTCATGACCCCCGCCCCCCGCGCCCTCCCGGCCGACGAGCTCGCCCGCCTCGCCAACGGCGTGCTGTGGCCCGGATTCCTCGGCACCGAGCTGCCGGAGTGGCTCGCCGCGGAGCTACGGGACGGGCTCGCCGGCGTCGTGTACTTCGCGCAGAACCTCTCGCCGCGCCTCGACGCGCTGAGCGCCGCGATCCACGGGGCCAACCCGCGGGCGCTCATCGGCGTCGACGAGGAGGGCGGCAGCGTCACCCGCCTCGAGGCGCGCACCGGATCCACGGTCCCCGGCGCCGCGCAGCTCGGCGCGCTCGACGATCCCGCCGCCACCAGGGCGACCGGAGCCGAGCTTGCCCGCCGGGTCCGCGCGGCGGGCGCCGACGTGCTCATCGGGCCTGTCGCCGACGTCAACACCGATCCGCGCAACCCCGTCATCGGGGTGCGGTCCTTCGGCGCGCAGACCGACCTGGTGTCCCGGCACGCCGCCGCC
>NZ_JYIT01000032.1 GCF_000956545.1 Microbacterium azadirachtae | reverse complement strand
GGTTTGACGCAAATAGACGGAAGCGGGACGGGGGCGGTCAGCGGCGGGGGGTGAAGAACGTCCGCAGGAGGGAGACCGCCTCAGCCTCGCGGACTCCGCCCACGACCTCCGCCCGGTACGGGAGCCTGCGGTCGCGCAGCACGTCGTAGAGCGACCCGGCCGCCCCCGCCTTGTCGTCCCAGGCGCCGAACACCACGCGACCGACGCGCGACTGCAGGATCGCCCCCGCGCACATCACGCACGGCTCCATCGTGACCACGAGCGTGCAGCCGCTGAGGTTCCAGGATCCGCGCGCCGCGGCAGCCGCCCGCAGCGCGACGATCTCCGCGTGCCCGGTGGGATCCGCGGTCTCCTCGCGGTTGTTGCGCCCTTCGGAGAGGAACCGCCCCTCCGGATCCAGCACGACCGCGCCGACCGGGATCTCGGCGGCGGCTGCGGCATCGGCGGCGAGCCGGAGCGCGCGGTCCATCGCCGCCGCGTCCGTCACCGGTTCCGCCGTCTCGCCCACCGTCACTCCCGCCGTCGTCCCGCGGGACGAGCCTAGCCGCACGTCCGTCACCGGATACTCTGTCTCTATGCGCGTTCACGTGGCCGACCACCCCCTCATCACCCACAAGCTGTCGGTGCTGCGCGACGAGCGCACCCCGTCGCCGGTGTTCCGCCAGCTCACCGAGGAGCTCGTGACGCTGCTCGCCTACGAGGCGACGCGGAACGTGCGGGTCACGCCGATCGAGATCACCACGCCCGTCACCACGACGATGGGCGTGAAGATCTCGGAGCCGCGCCCGATCGTCGTGCCCATCCTGCGCGCCGGACTCGGCATGCTCGAAGGCCTGGTGAAGCTGCTGCCGACGGCCGAGGTGGGCTTCCTCGGCATGGTCCGCGACGAGGAGACCTTCGAGCCGACGACCTACGCCGAGCGGCTGCCCGACGACCTGAGCGGCCGGCAGTGCTTCGCGATCGACCCGATGCTCGCGACCGGTGGCTCCCTCGCCGCCGCGATCCAGTTCCTCTTCGACCGCGGCGCCGACGACGTGACCGCGATCTGCCTGCTCGGCACCCCGGAGGGCGTCGCCGCGATCGAGAGCCTCGTCGGCGACCGCAACGTCACCCTCGTCCTCGGTGCGCTCGACGAGCGCCTGAACGAGAAGGGCTACATCGTTCCCGGCCTGGGCGACGCCGGCGACCGCCTGTACGGCACGGTCTGACCTTCTGCCCGATCCGCTCGCTCACACGGCGAGCACGTAGCTGCGATCCTCGCCGTACGCGGTGAAGCCGCAGCGCGCGAGGATCGGCGCCGACGTCTCGACGCGTCCCTTGACGAGCGCCGTGCGCGCTCCGCGCTCGGCACCGACGCGCAGCCGCTCGGCGAGCACCGCGCGGTAGGCGCCGCGGCCGCGGAACCGGGGCATCGTCGCCGCACCCCACAGCCGGACGAAACCGTCGACGATGGTGCAGCCACCGGTACTGGCCGGGCTCCCGTCGATGCGGGCCAGCACCCGCGCGCCGGTTCCCGCCGCGGCATCGGCCGCGACCTCCGCGAACTCTGTGCGCAGCCCGCCTTCATCGAGAGGGGCCTGATCCCAGACCGCGACGTTGACGACATCGACGTCCCGCACATCCTGCAGAGTCTGCACGACCTGCGCCGCCCGGCCCTCCGGCACCGCGATCGGGTCGCCGGGGACCGGACGCGCGAAGACCGTCAGTGTGTCGTCGTGCACGGCGCCGCGTCGTCGCAGCTCGTCCTCGAGGTCGGGGTTGTCGGCCGCATTCGTCCATACGACGAGGCGTTCCTCACCCCATGCGCGAGTGCGCGCGATCGCATGGTCGAGCACCGCTGCCGCGTCGAGCTCCGACGCGATCTGCGAACCGCGCACTCCACCCCCGAAACGGGCCGGGTAGCGGACCAGCTGCAGGGCGGACCGCTCGTGCTCGCTGTCACGCGGGAACCAGATCCACGCCGCGGACGCCCGGGCGATCTCGGCCTCAGTGTGCATCGGCGACGCCGGCCGTGACGAGCTCATCCGCCTCAGCAGAGCGTCGGCCACCCGGTGCGTCGGCATCGCGGTCGGCACCCACCAGGTGGGCGAACGCGCTGAGCCGCGCGACCCCCTCCGGCGTCCACGGCAGGTCGTCGAGAAGCGCCGGCGAGTGCACGAGGTACGCGGCGACCTTGGCGCGGGAGATCGCCACGTTGAGCCGGTTCTGCAGCAGCAGGAACTCCGGGCCGCGGGGAGCGTCGCGACCGCTCGACGCGGCGAGGGACGTGATGGACACGACGGCCTCGCGCCCCTGGAAGTTGTCGACCGTGCCGACGGCGACGTCGCCGAGACCCGCGGCCGCGAGCTCGTCGAGGATCAGCTGCTTCTGGGCGTTGTAGGGCGCGACCACGATGATGTCGGCCTGCTGGAGCGGCCGGGGCGCCGCGCCCTCCATGCCGTCGGAGTAGGCGCGTCCGACCAGGTCGCGGACGATGCGCACCACCTCGGCCGCCTCCTCGGGCGACTGGGTGGCGTTGCCCCGATGCCGGATCCGACGCACGTGCAGGCCCGGTTCCACTCCGTCGATGGTGCGGCGCTCGGCGCCCGGCGCCGAGGCGAGGGCGCCGGCGTAGGCGAGCTCCGAGACGGGGGCGGCGACGGCCGGATGCATGCGCCAGGAACGCGCGAGGAAGGATCCGTGCGCGGGATCGATCACGGCCTTCTCGTGCATGACCCAGCCCAGCGCCGAGGTGTCGACGGGTTCCGGATGCGTGCCCTGGCTCACCTGGGGAAGCTGCTGCGGATCTCCGAGCAGCAGCAGGCGCTGCGCGGCGCCGGCCACGGCGATCGTCGACGCGAGCGAGAACTGCCCTGCCTCGTCGATCACGAGCAGATCCAGCTCTCCGCGCTGCACGCGCCGCGTGTTCGAGAAGTCCCACGCCGTCCCGCCGACGACGCAGCCGACGCCGGCGGCGGCCTGCTCGGCGAGGTATCCGGCCATGCCGTCCTTGCGGATCGCGGTGAACACGGGTTCCGCCTCCGGATCCTTCGGCGCCTTTGCGACCTGCGACGCCGGCACCCCTGCCTCGACCACCCGCTCCAGCAGGTTCTCCACGATCGAGTGGGACTGCGCCACCACTCCGATGCGGTAGCCGTGCTCGTTCACCAGGCGGGCGATCACGTGCGACGCGGTGTAGGTCTTGCCCGTGCCGGGAGGGCCCTGCACGGCGACATAACTGCGGTCGAGGTCGAGCACGCCGCGCACGATCGCGTCGGCCGCGTCCCCGTCGGCCACCGGGATCGCCGCACCGGAGACCGTGCGGGGCACGGCTCGGCGCAGCACATCGGTCGCCGCGTCCTCCGGGAATTCCGGCGCGGCGTCGAGAACCGCACCCGCCCACTCCTCGATCGCGCTCTGCAGGGAGTTCACGCGGGGCGGAGCGGCGGGAGTGAGCGCCAGCGGCAGCTCGTCCCACGTCTGCCCGCCGATCGAGCGCTCGCGGATCCGGTATCCGTCGTCGCGCACGTCGACGATCTCCACCTCGTGCGGCACGTGGATCACACGCGACGGGAACTCCCCGAAGAACGGCGGCGGGGAGGCGTACAGCGCGAACGGGCTGCCACCGACGCCGAGCGTGCTGCCCGGAGCGAGCTCGCCGTGCAGGTCGACGAGGCGGGTCACGGCGCGCGCGCCCTCCTCCTGACCCCAGTCCTGCACGACCGTCGAGCGATCCGGATCGATCCGCAGCACGTCGCGCGTGGACTCCCACAGGGTCACCGGCTCGCGCAGGCGCTGGAAGTGCGAGATCCAGAAGCTCTTCGCCTCGCGCGGGAAGTAGTCGATCGCGGCGGCCGCAACCCGGTGCGTCTGACCTGCCCGCTCGAGTGCCGCGCCGGTCTCCCCCGCGTCCCGGGCCGCCTCGTGCACCCGCTGTCCCTCAGCCTGCAGCGCGAGCGAGAGCGGCGCCGGCTCGTAGGCGCGGGTCTCCGGCTCGTCCGGGGGCGCCGGAAGCACCCCGGCCTCGCGGGCGAGACCCACGAGCCAGTTGCGCAGCCTCCGCGTGGACACGCAGTCGTACCGGTTGTAGTCGGCGAGGTCGGCGAGGATCCGGTCGGCCTCCTCGGTGCGGCCGGAGGCGGCGAGCCCCCGCGCCTGCACGTACTGGACGATCGAGTCGTCGCCCTTCTGCACGTCGCTGGTGCGCACCTCGGCGCCCATGTACAGCGGCTCGAGCTTCTTGATCGAGTAGGAGCGGGATCCGATCCGCACCGTGCGCAGCACCAGCGGGTAGAGGTCGACGAACACGCCCTCGCGCAGCAGCCGGTCGACGGCGGCCTCGCCCACCCCGTACCGCTCCGCCATGTTCTGCAGATGCGAGGTCTCGTACGGCGCGTAGTGATAGATGTGCATGTCGGGATGCGCCGCCCGGCGCGCGGCCACGAAGTCGAGGAAGTCGAGGAGCGCCTGCTTCTCCGCGGCGAAGTCGTGCGCCCACAGCGCCGAGTACTGCTCCGCATCGTCGACCCAGCCGAACAGGTAGTCCAGCCCCCAGGGCTGTCCCTCCCCCGGCTCGGTGTAGAGCGGATCGCCCTCGAAGTCGAAGAACAGGTCGCCGCGGCTGGGTCGCGGCATCATCCCGATCGCCGCGGCGGAGACGACCTCGAAGGGCGGCACCGGATGGGCGTCGGCCTCCCCCGCCTCCATCGCGGCGGCATCGGCGGACATGGCGGCGAGCTGCAGCCGGGCCTGCGCGCGCAGCGCCTCGAACGTCTCCGCGCTCATGCCCTCGGGGGCTTCCGCGGCCGCGGCGAGATCGTCGATCGTCGTGATGCCGTTCGCGCGGAGCCGCGCCCTCTGCACGGGCCGCATGCGCGCGACGAGCAGCAGATCCCGGTGGGCGATCACCTCGGCCTCGCACGTGGCGCAGCGCCCGCAGGCGACCACCTGCAGGTCTCCGCGGTCATCGCCCCAGGCGAGCGGCGCGCCGGCGGCGCCCTCCTCGACGCGCCGGTCCGCGATGAGGGCGCGCAGCCGCGCTCTGCGCACGTGGAACAGCGGCAGCAGGTCGCGCACGGCATGGGTGGACACGCTCCGGTCGCCCAGGATCAGGTCGACCTCATCCGCGCGGGGGATCCCGAGCCGATCGAGCTGATCGACGTATGCCGCCAGCTGCATGAGAGCCGTCACGCGCGCCGTGCGGGCGAGCTTGGAGTCCTGCACCCGCCACCGGCCGTCCGGATCCCGCAGCAGGAAGTCCGCGAACCCGACGAACTCGGGCGTCGAGAAGGCCGCCTGGTACACGACGGTCGCCTCGGAGCGCAGCGCGCGCCCGGTCTCCGCGACCGCTGCGGCGAGCGCCTCGGCGTCGGTCGACGACACCTTCGGCAGCTCGACGACTCCCGGCCCTCCGCCCTGCGAGCGCCCGTGGCTGCGGACGTAGTCGTCGAGCACGACCAGCTCGTGGGCGTCGCCCATCGCCGCAGCGCGGGCGAGCGTGGCGTCCTCCGGATCCTCGACCGCCTCGATGCGACCGAGTTTGGCGTCCAGCGCACGCGCCCAGGCGAACTCGCACTCGGCGGCGAGCTTGAGGTCGGTGGCGCTCCAGATCACCCGGCGTGCGGAGCCGGCCGCGCCCTCATCGGATCCGGTCGTCTCGGATCCGGAAGGGGTGATCACGCGCACGAGGGCTCCTGTCGTTCGGGGGCGACGGATCGGGCCGTCCCTTCGACCCTAGACGGGGCCGCGGACAGTGCCGGGGTCGTCGACGACGAGGGCGCGGACGCTCAGCGCCACCAGGTGTCGTCGGGCGTGACCGGCTGGCGGCGCTTGTGCGAGGTCGCGAGGTAGCGCGCCTCGATGCGCTGCGCCACGTCGGCGGCGACCTCACGGCCCTCCAGGTAGTCGTCGATCTGCTCGTACGTGAGGCCGAGCTCGTCCTCGTCGGCGCGTCCGGGCGTGCCGTCCAGCAGGTCGGCCGTCGGCACCTTGTACGCGAGGCGCTCGGGTGCGCCGAGCTCGAGCAGCAGCGCGCGGCCCTGCCGCTTGGAGAGGCCGGACAGCGGGGTGAGGTCGCACGCGCCGTCGCCGAACTTGGTGAAGAACCCGGTCACGGCCTCCGCCGCGTGGTCGGTGCCGATCACGAGCATGCCGCGCTGCCCCGCGATCGCGTACTGCGTGACCATGCGCAGGCGCGCTTTGATGTTGCCGCGGTGGAAGTCGGCCACGTCCTCCAGGCCTGCCGCCTCGAGGTCGCTCTCGAGGCCGTCCACGCCGTGCTCGATGTTGACCTCGACGCCCTCGTCCGGCGCGATGAACGCCATCGCCGCCGTCGCGTCGTCGGCATCGTGCTGCACCCGGTACGGCAGCCGGACCGCGATGAAGGCGGCCTGGCCGCCCTCGGCGCGCACCTTCTCCACCGCGAGCTGGGCGAGCCGGCCGGCGAGGGTCGAGTCCTGGCCGCCCGAGATGCCGAGGACGTAGCCCTTCGCCCCGGTGTGCTGCAGGTAGTCGACGAGGAAGCCGACCCGCCGGTCGATCTCGGCGGCGGGGTCGATGAGGGGGCGCACCCCGAGGTCGGCGGCGATGTCCTGCTGCAGGGTCATGCTTCTCCTTCGGTCGTGGATCCAGTATCGCCCCAGACTGGTTGCTGAGCCCGTCGAAGTACGGGTGTGTGAACATGCGGGAGGATGGATCCATGAGACTCCTCGTCGCCGCCCTTGCCTCCGAACTGCAGGCCTTCCCCGAGACGCTGGAGGGCTTCGACCGGCTCGTCACCGGCCCCGGCAAGCTCAAGGCGGCCTACGGTCTCACCCGCGCGCTGGACGCGACCGCCTACGAGGAGATCGTCGTGGTCGGCACCGCCGGCGGCGTGGATCCCGCCCTTCCCGGCGGCGTCTACGAGATCACCGCGGCCATCCAGCACGACGTGCAGGATCTGGACGGCGTGATCGGCCAGCACGTCTCGCTGCCGCCGCGGGTCGCGACGGGCCGCGACGGGCTCGTCATCGCGACCGGCGACAGCTTCGTCGACGACGTCTCCGTCGTCGAGCGCATCCGCGGCCTCGGCGGCGTCCTGGTGGACATGGAGACCTACGCCTACGTCTGGGTCGCCGATCAGTTCGGCGTGCCGATCCGGGTGCTGCGCGCCATCTCCGACACCGCGCAGGACGGCGCGACGACGGTGTGGGACGAGACGGTGGCGGCCTGCAGCGTGCAGCTGCGCGACCGGATCCGCGCCGAGTACGCAGTCTGACGCCGGGCGGCCCCGCCGCCCCGGTCGCCGCGCACTCCTCCTCGTCGTGGACATTTCAGTTAACGCTCGCTAATCTGAATCCCGAGTCCACCGACTGCTGCAACGTCGCCCGATGGAGGGTGCTGTGTCCGAATCAACCGCGCCGAGCGTCGCTTCGCCGACCTACCGCGAGCTGGTCGAGGAGCTGCGCGAGCGTCGCGCCCAGGCCGCGCTCGGCGGCCCCGAGAAGGCCCGCCTGCGGCACACCGAGCGCGGCAAGCTGCTCGCCCGCGACCGGGTCGACCGCCTGCTCGACACCGGGAGCCCGTTCCTCGAGATCGCACCTCTCGCCGGCTACGGCCTGTACGACGGCGACGCCCCCTCCGCAGGCGTGATCGCCGGGATCGGGCTGATCCACGGACGGCACGTCATGGTCGTCGCCAACGACGCCACGGTCAAGGGCGGCACCTACTACCCGATCACGGTCAAGAAGCACCTGCGCGCGCAGGAGATCGCGGCGGAGAACCGCCTCCCCTGCGTCTACCTGGTCGATTCCGGCGGCGCGTTCCTGCCGATGCAGGACGAGGTGTTCCCGGATCGGGACCACTTCGGCCGCATCTTCTACAACCAGGCGCGGATGTCGCGCGACGGCATCCCGCAGATCGCCGCCGTGCTCGGCTCCTCGACCGCGGGCGGCGCGTACGTGCCCGCGATGAGCGACGAGACGGTGATCGTGCGCGGCCAGGGCACGATCTTCCTCGGCGGGCCACCGCTCGTGAAGGCGGCGACCGGCGAGGTCGTCACGGCCGAGGAGCTCGGCGGCGGCGAGGTGCACACGAGGATCTCCGGCGTCGCCGACCACCTCGCCGAGAACGACGAGCACGCGCTGCAGATCGTCCGCGACATCGTGGCGACCCTGCCGGACGCCGCGCCGACGCCCGAGCCGCCCGCCGCGGTCGTGGATCCCCCCGCGGTCGAGCTGCAGGACGTCGTCCCGGTCGAGCTCACCGTTCCCTACGACGCACGGGAGATCATCCGGGCGATCGTCGACGGCGGCGCGTTCAGCGAGTTCAAGCCCGAGTACGGCACGACGCTGGTGACCGCGTTCGCGCGCATCCACGGGCACCGCGTCGGCATCATCGCGAACAACGGCGTGCTGTTCGGGGAGTCGGCGCTCAAGGGCGCGCACTTCATCGAGCTCTGCGAGCAGCGCCGCACTCCGTTGCTGTTCCTGCAGAACATCACGGGGTTCATGGTCGGCCGCGAATACGAGGCCTCCGGGATCGCGAAGCACGGCGCGAAGATGGTGAACGCCGTGGCGACGGCGACGGTGCCCAAGCTCACTGTCGTCGTGGGCGGATCCTTCGGCGCCGGCACGTACTCGATGTGCGGCCGGGCGTACTCCCCGCGGTTCCTCTGGCTCTGGCCCGGCGCGCGGGTCTCGGTGATGGGAGGCCCGCAGGCCGCGTCCGTGCTGTCGACCGTGCGGCGGGACCAGATCGAGGGCGCGGGAGGCACGTGGTCCGCCGAGGAGGAGGCCGCGTTCCAGGCTCCGATCCGCGCCGCCTACGAGGAGCAGGGCAGCCCCTACTACTCGACCGCACGGCTGTGGGACGACGGGATCATCGAGCCGGGACAGACCCGCGACGTGCTCGGGCTCGCGCTCGACGTGGTGCTCCGCGCACCCCTCGACGAGACCGGCACAGCGGCGAGCCGGCGCTTCGGCGTCTTCCGGATGTGATCACGATGACCGAGACGCCCCGCACGGAGATCCCCGAGATGTTCCACACCGTCCTCATCGCCAACCGCGGCGAGATCGCCTGTCGCGTCATCGCGACCCTGCGACGCCTCGGGATCCGCTCCGTCGCGGTCTACAGCGGCGCGGACGCCGGAGCACGGCACGTCGCGCTCGCCGACGTCGCCGTGCGGATCGGGCCCGCCCCGGCCGCGCAGAGCTACCTCTCCATCGAGGCCGTGCTCGACGCCGCACGCGCCACGGGCGCGCAGGCGATCCACCCGGGCTACGGGTTCCTCGCCGAGAACGCCGCCTTCGCGGAGGCCTGCGAGCAGGCGGGCATCGTCTTCATCGGCCCCACCGCGGACGCCATCCGCACGATGGGCGACAAGATCACCGCCAAGCTCGCGGTGACCGAGCGCGGGGTGCCCACCGTGCCCGGCATCGCCAGGCCGGGGCTCACCGACGCCGAGCTCGCCGCCGCGGCCCCCGGGATCGGGTATCCGCTGCTCATCAAGCCGTCCGCGGGCGGCGGCGGCAAGGGCATGCACGTCGTCGCCGAGGAAGCGGAGCTCGCGGACGCGATCGCGGCCGCACGGCGCGAGGCGGCGGCGAGCTTCGGCGACGACGCCCTGTTCCTGGAGCGCTACCTCACGACGCCGCGCCACATCGAGGTGCAGATCCTGGCCGATGCGCACGGGAACGTCGTGCACCTCGGCGAGCGCGAGTGCTCGCTGCAGCGCCGGCACC
>NZ_JYIT01000031.1 GCF_000956545.1 Microbacterium azadirachtae | reverse complement strand
ATCTCAGGGTGAAAACCCACGGTTCGGCAGAAATAGACGGGAGAGGGGAGGGGTCAGGGGGTGGTGACGACCGTCGCGGCGGCCAGGGTCGCGCCGTCGACGGGGTGGATGAGCAGCAGGGCGCCGCCCTCGCGGTCGTCGGCGTAGCGCTCGAGGGGCAGAGGGGAGGCGAAGCGGATCCGCACGCGGCCGATCTCGTTCACGGCGAGCTCCGCCGCGTCCTCCAAGGCGAGGGTGTCCAGATCCCGTCGGGAGAGCACCTCGGTCACGATCGCCTGGACGGTGGACGTCCCGTGCTTCGCGAGCACGCGCGCCCCCGGCGCCACGGGCCGGACGTCGAGCTGGAAGATCTCCACCTCGGCCTCCTGGTGCCCGGAGGGCACGGTGCCTGCCGCGGCGATGAGCGCGCCGCGCGCGGCGTCGACCTCGTCGGCGAGCGTCACCGCGATCGACTGCGCGGTGTGCGCCGCGTCGGCGACCCGGCCCGCGACGCGGATCCCGGTGACCGTCGTCTCGTGTCCGCCGGGGAACACCTGCACGCGGTCGCCGACGCGGACCGAGCCGCTCGAGACCCGTCCGGCGAAGCCCCGGTAGTCGCGGAGCGCATCCGCCTCCGCCTCGTCGATGAGGGCCGAGACGCCTCCCTGCGGGCGGATCACGGTCTGCACGGGCAGGCGGAACGCCGCGTCCTCCTCGGCGGTGCGCGCGGGCAGGGTCTCCAGCAGCTCGCGCAGCGTCGGACCCTCGTACCAGGGCGTGCGCTCGGACGGATCCACGATGTTGTCGCCCTCGAGGGCGGAGACGGGGATGACGTGCGTGTCGATGAGGCCGAGCTCGGCGGCCACGGCGAGGGCCTGCTCCTCGACCGCGCGGAAGCGCTCCTCGTCGAAGCCGGTGAGGTCGATCTTGTTCACGGCGACCACCACGTGCGGCACGCGCAGCAGCGACACCACGGCGAGGTGCCGGCGGGTCTGCTCCACGACGCCCTTGCGCGCGTCGATCAGCACGACCACGGCGTCGGCGGTGGCGGATCCGGTGACCATGTTGCGCGTGTACTGCACGTGTCCCGGGCAGTCGGCGAGGATGAAGCTGCGGGCATCGGTGGCGAAGTAGCGGTACGCGACGTCGATCGTGATGCCCTGCTCGCGCTCGGCCCTCAGGCCGTCGGTGAGCAGCGCGAAGTCGAACTCGCCGTGCGCGAAGCCGCGGTCGGCGGAGGTGCGAGCGACCTGCTCGAGCTGATCCGCGAGGATCGCCTTCGCGTCGTGCAGCAGCCGTCCGACGAGGGTGGACTTGCCGTCGTCGACGGATCCGGCGGTGGCGAAGCGGAACAGGGTCGTGTCGCGCAGCGTCGGAACGGGCTCGACGACTCCGGTCCCTGAGGTCTCGGTCGTGCTCATCAGAAGTATCCGTTCTTCTTGCGGTCCTCCATGGCGGCCTCGCTGATCCGGTCGTCGGCGCGCGTGGCGCCGCGCTCGGTGAGCGTGGAGCGCGCCACCTCGGCGACCACCTGGTCGACCGTCGCCGCGTCGGACTCGACGGCACCGGTGCAGCTCGCGTCGCCGACGGTGCGGTAGCGGACGGTGCGGCGCTCGACCTGCTCGTCCGCGCGCGGCAGGGCATGCTCGTTCACCGCCCACCACATGCCGTCGCGGCGGAACACCTCGCGCTCGTGCGCCAGGTACAGCGGCGGAAGCGGGATCCGCTCGCGGGCGATGTAGCGCCAGACGTCCAGCTCGGTCCAGTTCGAGATCGGGAACGCGCGCACGTGCTTGCCCGGCGTGTGCCGGCCGTTGTACAGGCTCCACAGCTCGGGGCGCTGGTTGCGCGGATCCCATTGCCCGAACTCGTCGCGCAGAGAGATGATGCGCTCCTTCGCGCGGGCTTTGTCCTCGTCGCGGCGGGCGCCGCCGAAGACCGCGTCGTGCCTGCCCGCGGCGATCGCGTCGAGCAGCGGCTGCGTCTGCAGCACGTTGCGGGTGCCGTCCGGGCGCTCGGTGAGGCGGCCGTCGTCGATGTAGTCCTGCACGCGGGCGACCTCGAGCTTCAGGCCGAGCCGCTCGACGGTCTCGTCACGGAACCGGATCACCTCGTCGAAGTTGTGCCCCGTGTCCACATGCAGCACCGGGAACGGGATCCGGCCCGGCGCGAACGCGCGCGCGGCGAGGTGCAGCACGAGCACCGAGTCCTTGCCCCCCGAGAACAGGAGCACCGGACGCTCGAACTCGGCGACCACCTCGCGGATGATGTGGATCGCCTCGGCCTCGAGCAGATCCAGGCCGGTGAGTCCTTCGTCTCGTCGCTGCGCTCCTCGCTCAGGAACCGACGAAGGGCGCTCGGTGGTCAGTGTGTCGATGCTCATACGTGGAGTCCGCATTCGGTCTTGGCCAGTCCGGCCCAGCGGCCGGAGCGGGGGTCTTCGCCCGGAGCGACGGGCTTGGTGCACGGCGCGCAGCCGATCGAGGGGTAGCCGTTGGCGACGAGCGGGTTCACCACCACCTCGTGCGCGGTCGCGTAGGCGATGAGGTCGTCGAACGACCAGGCCGCGACGGGATTGACCTTGATCAGGCCGTTGCGCTCGTCGAAGACGATCAGCGGCGTGTTGGCCCGCGTGGGCGCCTCGTCGCGGCGCACGCCGGTGAACCACACCTCGTAGCCGCCGAGGGCCCTGTGCAGCGGGGCCACCTTGCGCAGCTCGCAGCACAGGGCGGGATCCCGCGCGAACAGGTCCTTGCCGTGCTCCGCGTCCTGTTCGCGCACGGTCTTCTCGGGCTTCACGTCCACGATCCGCACGTCGAGCGTGCGGGCGACCTCGTCGCGCGTGAACGTCGTCTCCAGGAAGTGGTACCCGGTGTCCAGGAACAGCACGTCCACCCCCGGGATCGCCGCGGCGATCAGGTGCGGCAGCGCCGCGTCCGCCATCGAGCAGGCGACGGCGGCCAGCCTCGGCGAGACGTTCGCGGCGACCCAGGCGACGACCTCCGCAGGGGAGGCCTCGTCGGCGGATCCGCTGCGCAGCTCCGCGGCCCCGCGCTCGGCAAGGGCCCGCAGCTCGTCGAGGGACCGCTTCCGCCGGGTCGCTTCGAGTGCCTCAGCGACCGGGGTGGCGGGGTCGGTCCCTGAGGTTCTCGAAGGGACGGGGGTGTGCGTCCGGGTCGCTTCGAGTGCCTCAGCGACCGGGACGGGGGTGTGCGTCGGGGACGCTTCGACTGCCTCAGCGACCGGGGTGGCGGGATCCACGGCGCTCACTGCAGGGCCTCCTCGTCGGCGCGGTGCGCCCAGGTGGCGAACGTCTCGTCCGGGTGCTCCCGGTCGGCGAGATAGCGCCGGATCACGCGCTCCGCGTAGTCGGCGATGCCGTCGGCGGGCACCTTCAGCCCGCGGACGGTGCGGCCCAGGCCCGCCTCCTCCGAGCGCTCGGCGCTGGCGAGGCCGCCGCCGAGGTGCACCTGGTAGCCGGGCACCTGTTCACCGTCGATCGTGACGAGCTGGCCTTTGAGGCCGATGTCGGCGGTCTGGATCCTGGCGCAGGAGTTGGGGCAGCCGTTGACGTGCAGGGTGATCGGACGGCCGATCTCGGGCTCCAGGGCGCCGAGGCGCTCCTCGAGCTGCTCGATCGCCCGTGCGGCGTTGACCTTGGTCTCCACGATCGCGAGCTTGCAGAACTCGATGCCCGTGCACGCGATGGTGGCCCGGCGGAACAGGCTCGGACGGGCCTGCAGGCCGATCGCGTCGAGACCGGAGATGAGGGACTCGACCCGGTCCTCCGCCACGTCGAGCACGAGCACCTTCTGGTACGGCGTCGTGCGGATGCGGGTGGATCCGTGCGCTTCGGCGAGATCGGCGAGTGCGGTGAGCGTCGTGCCCGACACGCGCCCCACCGCCGGCGCGGCGCCGACGTAGAACAGGCCGTCCTTCTGGCGGTGCGCGCCCAC
This sequence comes from Microbacterium azadirachtae, assembly GCF_000956545.1. Classification (GTDB taxonomy): domain Bacteria; phylum Actinomycetota; class Actinomycetes; order Actinomycetales; family Microbacteriaceae; genus Microbacterium; species Microbacterium azadirachtae. The sequence continues at coordinate 5,636 of NZ_JYIT01000031.1, read as the reverse complement.
GTGGTCGCCCTGGCCGATCGGCCTCGGGGCGGCGGGTCCGTCGGGCAGCGGCGCGTCGAGGTACTCGGTCTCGAGCACCTCACGGAACCTCTCGGTGCCCCAGTCGGCGAGGAGGAACTTCAGGCGCGCCTTGTTGCGCAGGCGGCGGTAGCCGTAGTCGCGGAAGATGCGGATCACCCCGTGCCACACCTCGGCGACGCGGTCGGGCGTCACGAAGGCGCCGAGGCGCTCGCCCAGCCGGGGCACGGTCGAGAGGCCGCCGCCGACCCACAGGTCGTAGCCGATGCCGAGCTCGGGGTGGGTGACGGCCACGAACGCGCAGTCGTTGATCTCGTGCACGACGTCCTGGCTGGGGTGGCCGGTGATCGCGGTCTTGTACTTGCGGGGCAGGTTGGCGAGGCTCTCGTCGCCGATGAAGCGCTCCGCGATCTCGAGGATCTGCGGGGTGGGGTCGATGATCTCGTCGGCGGCGATCCCGGCGACGGGGGATCCGAGGATCACGCGCGGCACGTCGCCGCACGCTTCGGTGGTGCTCAGGTCCACGTCCTCGAGGCGACGCCAGATCTCGGGGACGTCCTCCACGCGGATCCAGTGCAGCTGGATGTTCTGCCGGTCGGTGAGGTCGGCGGTGTCGCGGGCGAACTCGGTCGAGATCCCACCGATCACGCGCAGCTGGTCGGTCGTGAGCTGGCCGCCGTCGACGCGGACGCGCAGCATGAAGTACTCGTCCTCGAGCTCCTCGGGGCTCAGCGTCGCGGTGCGGCCGCCGTCGATCCCGGGCTTGCGCTGCGTGTACAGGCCCCACCAGCGGAATCGCCCGTGCAGGTCCGTCGGGTCGATGCTCGCGAATCCGCCGGCCGCATAGGTCGACTCGATCCGCTCGCGCACGTTCAGACCGTTGTCCTCGAGCTTGAACTCCTCGTTGCCGTTCAGCGGCTCCGTGCCGTCGACGGCCCACTGACCGTGCGGCTTGGTGGGCACGCGGGCGGTGCGGGTGCGGGCGCCGCGCACCGGGCCGGCGGGCGCGGCAGTGGTCGGTTCGGGAGACATGCCGACAAGCTACGTGCGCACCCGCCGGATCCGCCCGTCTGTGTCATCCGCTCCGACACGGAGCGTCATTGTTCGACATGGTCCAGTTTCCTCCGGGCGGGATGCTGTTCAATGGAGCGCCCGCCGCGCGGATCCGGTTCCCGCAGACCGCGGGACACGCAGAAGGCGGGACCCCGAGGGATCCCGCCTTCCGGCCGCGAGCTCAGTGCGCGATGTACGGGACGCGCTCCCAGCTCAGCACGTGGTCGGCGCCCGGACGGTTGATGGTCACGCGCAGCCAGTCCTTGTTGTTGGAGGAGCCGTCGACGGTCACACGGGTGAGGTTGTCGGCGGATCCGGTCACGCCGTAGGTCGTCAGCCACGGGGATCCGGCCGCGAGCGGCTTGTCGGAGTTGTACACGTGGCTGTCGCCGTTGACGAGGTAGACCTCGCCGTCGAAGGCGCGGGACTGCTCCACGAGGGTCTGCACGAGCGGCTGGAACGCCGAGATGTCCGACCAGGCCGGGGTGTACGTGGGGTCGAACATGTCGGCTTGCAACAGCACGGTCACGGCGCGGTCGTGCTTCTGCTTCGCGGTCGCGAACGTGCTCTTCACGAGCGAGATCGCGTTCGCCATCCTCGCCTGCTCCGCGGCGAGCTGCTCCGGCCGGGGCGCGGTGTCGCCGAGGCCCGCCCACGGCTGCACGCCGTCGTTGCTGCCCACGACGTGCACGACCGCGAAGTCCACGCCGTCGCGGCGCAGGGAAACGTTCTCCGGGAAGCCGGCCGCCGCCTGCGAGTCGAGCTTCACGGGGTTCTGCCCGAGGGAGACGCCCGGGTTGGCGAAGAACACCGAGCGGTCGTAGGCGAGGCGCTCCAGGGGGTTGTACGCGCCGTTGTTCGCGCGGTGGCAGTCGGTCCACTCGTTGTCGCCCGGAGAGTAGACGAGAGGGTTCGTGAAGGTGTCGAAATCGCCCTTGATCTGCTGGTAGAGCGCGTCGTCGCAGCGGCTGGATCCGTTCTTGATGTCGCCCACGTGAAACGTCAGCTCGGGATTCGCGGCGTTGATCTCCTGGATCCACTGCGGGAACAGCGCCTGCTGTGCGGCGCCGTAGGGGATGTCGCCGATGATCGCGAACGAGTAGTGCCCTGCCTTGTCCTGGCCCGGTGCGTCGGCGGCGGCGACGGCGGGGGTCGCGCCCGCGGCGATCAGGGCGATGACGGCCGCCGAGGCAGCCATGATGGTGCGGGGGAGTTGCATGCGGATTCCTTCGCTCGGGGGCGCCGGGGCGGACGCCGTACCCACCCTCGCGCCGCGCGCGCCCATGCGAGTGGACGTCGCGTGAACGGAGGGCGAACACTCGCGATGCACTGCCGCCTTCGCGCTACGGGCCCGCCCCAGGAGCGGCCGCTGCGCGCCGGCGCGTGCTTCGCGGCCGGAGAGATGGAAAACGTCGCCCGCGCCGTCCTCCGCGCAGCGAAATCCATCTCGTGCGCGCAGCACTCGCGCCCGGAAGATGGATAACGCCGCTGCGATCGCGGAGGGAGCGACGTTTTCCATCTCGCGCGCGGGAAGCGCGGGGGCGGCTGGGGGTGCCCCGCCCGCGTGCCCGGATCCGCCGCGGCCCGCGGTTCAGGCTCGTGCCGTGAGCCGCGCGACGCCTGCGAGATAGCGGGCGACGACGAGGTCCACGAGCGGCGCCGGGGGCTCGCCGTCGTCGAGCAGAGGCTCGGTCAGCACCGAGGAGCCGGCGATCCGCGCCGCGACGTCGAAGAAGTAGCCGTGCGCGAGCAGGTAGGTCGCGACCGCCGCCCCGGGGTGGGTCTGCAGCGCCGCGGCGAGGCTCGGTTCGCGCGCCGCGAGGTACGCCGGCACGACGACGCGTCCGATCCGCTCGGCCAGGAGCGCCGCCGCGACCTCGGCGTCTGGCAGGGAGAGAGGGTCGCGGGATCCGGCGACGGCGAGCACGAGCGGCGTCGAGGGATCCGGATCCGCGCCGGCCTCGGCGACCCGCTGCGCGAGCACCTCGGCCAGCCGGGGATCGGGTCCGAGCGGATCCGTCACCACCGCGTCGGGCCGGGCCGCGGCCGCGCGACCCAGATCCACCCGCACGTGGAACCCCTGCGACAGCAGAAGCGGGACCACGACGACCGGCCCAGCGATGGCCGCCAGGGCGCTCGGGGCATCCGGCTCCTGCACGTCGACGAAACCCGCGTGCACCTCGACGGGCTCCTGGCCGGGGCTCTGCAGGCGCTCTGCGACCCGCTGCACGAGCAGCGAGATCGCTGCCGCACCGGCCGCGTCCCCCGTCCCGTGCGAGACGGCGAGCAGGGCGGGGCGGGTCATGCTCGGAGTGTATGCGGTGCCGCCGGATCAGGCCCGGCAGCATGTCATCCGGGGAAAGACGGCGGTCCGCTAGCCGAACGACTCCGCCACCAACTCGCCGAACAGCGCCTCGGCGTCGACGTCGAGCCGCTGACGCGCGAACCAGTCGCACACGTTCACGCAGTCGCGGTGCAGCAGATCCAGGCCCTGCGGATTCGCCACCGTGTCGACGATCTGCGGCAGGTCGATCACGACGACGCGGCCGTCGTGCACCAGCAGGTTGTACGGCGAGAGGTCGCCGTGCGCGAGCCCTGCCCGGGCGAACACCCGCATCAGCTCGACGACCTGCGCGAACAGATCGTCGAGCAGTGACGGATCGTGCCGGACCTGTGCCAGGCGGGGTGCGCCGACGCCGTCGCCGGATCCGATGAACTCCATCAGCACCTCGGTGCCGCTCACCTGCACCGGATAGGGCACGGGCGCGCCGAGCTCGCAGAGGCGGCGCAGCGCCTCGAACTCGGCGAACGACCACTGCGCCGCGGCGACCTCGCGGCCGTGCTCGCTCTTGCGCGCGAGGGCGCGGGCGTCCCGGGAGTTCCGGGTGCGGCGCCCCTCGGTGTACACGGTGGAACGGTGGAAGCTGCGGTGATCCGTGCTGCGATAGCGCTTGGCCGCGAGCAGGCTGCGCTGCGCCGGATCCCCGGGCACCGCGCGTTCGATGAGGAAGACGTCGGCCTCCTTGCCGGTCTTCAGGATGCCGAGCTCGGTGTCGACGGCGCCGGCCGAGGTCACCACCCACTCCGGGCGCGGCTCGGGACCGCGCTCGGTCGGGGTCGTCGTCGGCCAGGTGGTCCAGCGCTGACCGTCGACGAGGTCGACGTCGGCGAAGGAGAGGCCGAGGTCGTCGTCGTCGGCGGCCGAGAGGATGTCGCCGACGACGCCGCGTGGAGCGGACGAGGAGAGGGGGACGGAGGAAGAAGGGGCATCCGGGGATGCGGAGGAAGGGATCACGAGAGACTCCGGGTCGGGGCCGCTCGCGAAGAGGTTCGGCGGCGGCCTCAGGGAAGAAGGTCGGCGAAGGGCGCGACAACAGAGACGTTCATCGTCAGCTCCTTCCCTCGGATCCCGGGCGCATCCCGGTGCCCGCCGAGTCTACGGTCCGGTCGTTGCCGCTGTCGAGGCCCCGAAACCGTCCGAAAGGTGGAGGCGCCGGGCAGGCGGGCGCGCGGGGCCGCTGAATACGCTGGAAGGACCCGACCCGAGGAGAGACGTGTTCACCACTCCCGCCCGCCTGTTCCGCGTGCTCGCGATCGCCGAGGCCATCACCTGGACCCTGCTGATCGGCGCCCTCGTGGGCCGTGCCGTGGGCCTGCCGCCGGTGCTCGTCACGATCGCCGGGTCGATCCACGGCTTCGTGTTCCTCTCCTACGCGGCCACGGCCGTGCTGCTCGCGTTCCACCAGCGCTGGGGCGTCGGGGTCGCGGTCCTCGCGATCGCGAGCGCGATCGTCCCCTACGCCACGATCCCCGCCGAGATCTGGCTGCACCGCACCGGCCGGCTGGCCGGGGACTGGCGGCTGGAGCAGACCGACGACCCGCGCGACGCCGCCTGGTACGACCGCACCATGCGCTGGTTCCTGCACCGGCCGTGGGTGCTGGCGCTGCTCGTGCTCGCCGCGGTCGCCGCGCTGTTCGCGGTGCTGCTGCTGATCGGCCCTCCCGGCGGGTCGCACTGACGACGCCGGGCGTCCGCCTACGCCCGGAGGGCCCGGAGCGCCCGATCAATGGACGAGGATCGGATCCTTCTCGATGATCTCGTCGGCGACGGTCGGCGCACTGCCGTCGGTGCAGTCGAGGACGAAGGAGAGCCCGGCCCCTGCCTGCTCGAACACCCGGGCCTGGATGACCCAGGTGGCCGCGTCGTTGCTGCCCTGCACGGCTCGCGAGTCGACGTCGTAACCGCCCGAGGTCGCGTTCTTGAACGGCACGTCGGAGGCGGCGGCGGTGACGTCGGCGATCGTCGCCTTGGTCAGGGCGGCGAGCATCAGATCGCTGGCCTCGCGGTCGTCCTTGGCGCCGGTCGACGTCGTCGTGCCCTGCCAGAACTGCACGGTGCACAGCCCGTCGACCGTCGCGTAGGACCAGTTCCCGTTGCCGTCGTCGGGCTTGTCGACCTTCCAGCGGGAGTCGGCGATGAGGCCGTCCGACCACTCGACGTGGCCCCCGGCCGGCAGCGAGTCGGCGTCGAAGGTGAGGGTCCCCGACCCCGAGGAGTCGTCGGT
>NZ_JYIT01000030.1 GCF_000956545.1 Microbacterium azadirachtae | reverse complement strand
GGCGGGGACGGGCACCGAATCCAGCAGCAGGCGGGTGTAGGGGTGCTGCGGGGCGGAGAGGATCTCGGCGGTGGCGCCGTGCTCGACGATCTCCCCTCGCCGCATCACGACGGTCTGCTCGCACACCCGGCGCACCACGGCGAGGTCGTGACTGATGAAGAGCAGCGTGAGCCCTTGCGCGCGGCGGATCTCGGCGACGAGGTCGAGCACCTGCGCCTGCACGGAGACGTCGAGGGCGCTCGTGGCCTCGTCCATCACGAGCAGGTCGGGCTCGATCGCGAGCGCCCGGGCGATCGCCACACGCTGGCGCTGTCCCCCGGAGAGCGTCTTGGGGCGCGCGACGGCGTGCTCCTCGCCCAGGCCGACCGCGGCCAGCAGCTCCATGGCCCTGGCGCCGGCGGCGGCGCGGTCGAGTCCCGCGTGCAGCTGCAGCACGTCGCTCACCGCCTGGCGGGCGGGGATCCGCGGATCCAGGGACAGGTACGGATCCTGGAACACCATCTGCACGCTCTTCGCCCGGGCCAGCCGCTCCTCGCGGCGCTTCGGCACCGCGCTGGTGTCGCGCCCGCCGATCCGGATGGTGCCGGTGTCGGTCTGCTCGAGGCCCACGATCATGCGGGCGAGCGTGGACTTTCCGGATCCGGATTCCCCGACCACGGCCAGAGCGCCGCCCGCCGGGATCTCCAGGTCCGCTCCGACGACCGCGCGCACCTCGCCGCGACCGCGCACGCGGTACGTCTTCGAGACGCCGGCGACCTGCACCATGGGGTCGTCGCCCGCGGCTCCGGAGCCGACCGCGCCGTCGTCGCCGCTCAGCCGCGGTGTCGCCGCGACGAGCCGCCTCGTGTACTCGGCCTGCGGGGCGCGCAGCACCTCGAGGGCCGGGCCCTCTTCGACCACCGCGCCGTCCTTCATCACCACGAGCCGGTCGCACAGGGATCCGGCGAGGTTCAGGTCGTGCGTGATGAACAGCATGCCCATCCCGCGGTCGGCGCAGAGCTCGCGCAGCACCTGCACGATCTCCGCCTGCGTGGTCACGTCGAGCGCGGTCGTGGGCTCGTCGCAGACGAGCAGCCGCGGGGCCGTGGTCAGGGCGCCTGCGATCATGACGCGCTGCAGCATGCCGCCGCTCAGCTCGTGCGGGTGCTGGTCGAGGTGCTCGGCCGGGGAGGGCAGGCGCACGTCGGCGAGCAGCTCGGCGGCACGGGCGCGGGCGCGAGCCCGCGGCCACCTCTCGTTCAGGCGCAGAGCCTCGGTGAGGTGGTCGCCGATCGTGCGCATCGGGTTGATGCCGGCTCGCGGATCCTGGAACACCATCGCCGCATCCGAGCGGCGGACGGCGCGCAGCGCGGCGGGGGAGAGCGGGGAGCGGCCGTCGACCGAGACGCTGCCGCCGATGTGCGCGCGGTCCGGCGTCAGGCCCAGCACGGTGCGAGCGGTGAGGGACTTGCCGGATCCGGATTCGCCGACCAGGCCCACGGTCTCGCCGGGCGCGACGGACAGCGTGATCCCGTGCAGAAGGCGGGTGCCGTCGGAGAGGTCGAGGGTCAGGTCGCGGATCTCGAGCAGTGCGGACGGATCGCCGAGTGCGGACGGATTGCGCCGTGCGGACGTGACGGTCATGCGGGGATCTCCCCTCCGATGCGGTCGGAGAGGTCCTCGCCGACGATGTTGACGGCGACGACCACGAGCACCACCATGACGGCGGGCGCGATCGCCGGAAGGAACTGGCCTGCGGCGATGCCGCCCTGGGCCTCGTTGATCATGGCGCCCCAGTCGGCGGTCGGCGGCTGCACGCCGAGGCCGAGGAACGACAGGCCGGCGAGTTCGGCGAGCACGTATCCGAAGTTCAGCGTCGACTGCGCTCCGACGATGGGGGCGATGTTGGGCAGCACGCGCCGCAGCGCGATCCACGCACCGCCGAAGCCCTGCACGCGGTAGGCCGCGACGTAGGGCCTGGTGCGCTCCGCGGCGACGAGCGAGCGGGTCAGCCGTGCCACGAACGGCGCGTACGAGATGCTCATCGCGATGACCGGCGCCACCAGGCCCTTCCCGAACAGCGCGACGGCCATCATCGCGATCAGCAGCGACGGGAAGGCGAACAGCACGTCGAACACGCGTCCCAGCACGGCATCGATCCATCCGCCGCGCCAGCCCGCGACGAGTCCGAGCAGGATGCCCAGGGCGGTGGAGAACGTGACGACCAGCAGCGGACCGAGCAGCGCCGTGCGCCCGCCCCACACGATCCGGCTCAGCAGATCCCGGCCGAGGCTGTCGGTGCCGAGCCAGTGCGCGGGGGAGGGCGGGGCGTAGAACGCGGTGAAGTCGACCGCGTCGGGGTCGTACGGGGCGACCCAGGGGGCGAGGATCGCCGCGAGCGTGACCACGGCGAGGACGGCGAGCGACGCGAACACGATTCCGCGGCCGCGCAGCCGCTTCGGCATGCGCAGCACGCGCACCGCCAGGGTGGGGGTGGGGACGGTCATCGTGCACCAGCTCCTGCAGCGGATCGGGGATCGATCCAGGGTTCGAGGATGTCGATGATCGCGTTCACGACGACGAAGGCCGTGACCACGAGCAGGACGATCGCCTGCACGACGGGGAAGTCGAGACGGTCGACGGAGCCGACCAGGAGGGAGCCGACCCCGGCGAGGCCGAAGGCCTGCTCGACGATCGAGCTCGCGACGATGAGGCCCGCCACGAGCACTCCCGACACCGTGAGGATCGGGCCGAGCGCGTTGCGCAGCACGTGTCGGCGGATGACGGCGAGCCGGGTCATGCCGCGCGAGGTCGCGACCTCGACGTGCTCCCGGTTCAGCTGCTCGACCATGGCGGAGCGGGTGACCTTGCCGACGAGCACGATGAACACGATCGCCAGGGCGATCGACGGCAGCACCAGGTGGTAGGCCATGTCCCAGAAGCCGGATCCGGATCCGAACGACGGGAACCAGCCCAGCTGCACCGACAAGACGGCGATGAGCACGATGGATCCGACGAACGACGGGATCGCCCCGAGCACCGTCAGGGAGATCAGGATGCCGCGGTCGACGGCGCGGCCCTTGTTCAGCGCGGCGATCGCGCCGCCCACGAGCCCGGCGACGGCGATGATGGCGCCGGCCATCACGACGAGCATGAGGGTCACCGGAAGGCGATCGCCGAGCACGGTCGTGACGCTCTGGCGGAACTGCAGGGAGCGGCCGAAGTCGCCGTGCAGCACGCCGGCGATCCAGCGCACGTACTGCTCCCACGGCGGCAGGTCCAGCCCGTACTGCGCGGTGATGTCCGCGATCGCCTCGGGAGAGGGCTTGCGGCCGCGCAGCAGGAAGCGCACCGGGTCGCCCGGCACCAGGAACCGGGAGAAGAAGACGAGGAGCGAGGCGAGGAAGAGGGTGAGCAGCAGCCCGCCCAGCTTCCCCGCGACGCGGCGGAGAGTGCTCATGGCGTCACCTGTGGTCTCGGCCGGCCCGGGGCGCCGCGGTCGCGCGACGTCCCGGGGTCCGGCTCATCGGAGGGGTGCGGAGATCAGCGCTTGCCGATCTGCGCCGCCCACGGGTAGTAGAGGAACGCCATCGACGGGTCCAGGCCCGTGATCCGCTTGCCCAGGAACAGCGGCAGCGGACCGGTGGCGAGCGGCAGCCAGGGCAGCTCCTCGTTGGCGATCTGCTGCGCCTTGGCAGTCAGCACGCTCCGCGCAGCCGGATCCATCGTGCCGACCGCCTCGTTCACGGTCTTGTCGAACTCCGCATCGCTCCAGCCGCCGTAGTTGCTGAAGTCGCCAGTGCGCAGCACGCCGTACATCTCCAGGGCGTCCGGGCTGGACAGGTACCAGACCGTGTAGAAGAGGTCGACGCCCTCGCGGGCGCTCGGGTCGCTGAACAGGGCCGTGTACTGGGCCGGGCTCACGGTCTTGATGGTCAGCTTCAGCCCGATCGACTGCGCCGCGGCCAGGGTGGCCTGGGACACCACAGAGAAGTCGTTGCCGATCGGCGCGGTCACGTAGACGAGCTCCTTGCCGGTCGCGCCGGCCTCCTCGACGAGCTTCTTGGCCTTGGCCAGATCCTGCTTGTAGCGCGTGATGTCGTCGAAGGCGGTCTTCTTCGCGGCCTCGGAGGCGGTTCCCCAGACCAGCTTCGTGGTGAGGACGTCGCTGATCTCCCCGACGCCCTGCGACGCGCCCTTGAGGATGCCGGGCCTATCGAGCGCCATCAGGAGCGCCTGGCGCACGCGCTTGTCGCCGAGCACGCCCTTCATGTTGCTCACGACGAGATCGCTCGTGGCGCTGGACGGGGCGTAGAGCACGTCCCCCTTGCCGGAGGCCTGCAGCTGCGGGGCGGACTCCATCGGGATCTGCCAGGATCCGTCGACGCTTCCCGACTTCATCGCGTTCACCCTCGCCGTGGCGTCGGGGATGATCGAGAAGGTCATCTCCTTCGACTTCGCGCGCAGCTCCTTGTCCCAGTAGCCGTCGTAGCGCTCGAGCGTGAGGGATTCGCCCGACTTCCACTCTTTCAGGGCGAACGGCCCGGTGCAGTTCACCCCGGCGGTCGAGTTGCCGTAGTCCTTGCCCTTGGCGGCCAGGGTCGCCGCCGACTCGATGACGCCCGCCGATCCGCCCATGCCCTGGTTGAACTGGGAGTCGGGGATCTTCGTCTTGACCGTGACCTCCATGGGGCCGGTCTGCGTGATCGATTCGACGTTCTGGTACACGGAGAACCAGCTGGATCCGACCTGCGGATCCATGATCCGCTGCATCGAGGCCACGGCGTCCGCGGCGGTCAGCGGGGTGCCGTCGTGGAAGGTCACGCCGTCGCGCAGCTCGTAGACCCAGGTGAGCGGGTCGGGGTTGGCGAAGCTCTTCGCCAGGCCCGGGCTCAGGGAGTAGTCGGGGTTCAGGCGCAGCAGCGACTCGCACACGTTCGCGAGCACCTGGTTGTCCGGGTAGTCGAACGCGTAGGCGTAGTCGAGGGTCGCGGGCTCGGCGTACAGCGCGAACGAGAACGAGTCGATGTCGCCGCTCGGCTTCGCGGTCGTGGTGGTCAGCTTCCACTCGGCGGTCGCGGCGGCGCCGCCGGTCGAGCCGCCCGAGCAGGCGGTCAGGGACGCCGCGGCGACCAGTGCGGCGGCTCCCGCGGCGGCGACGCGGATCAGGTGGCGCGATGCGCCGCTCGCGAGGCGGGTTCGGGTCATGACGGCTCCCCTTCTTCATCGATGGAGGTGGTGCGGGCGGTGGTGGCGGCGGTCTCGACGGCGTGCACCAGCGCCCCGTCGATCCAGGTCTGGGCGACGCGGCTGCGGTGGATCTCGTCGGCGGGCACGTCGAACGGCGAGGGATCCAGCACGACCAGGTCGGCGCGGTACCCCGGCTTGATGTGCCCCGTGTCGTGGTCGCGGTGGTTCACGTAGGCGCTGCCCGAGGTGTACGCGGCCATGGCCGTGGCCAGATCCAGTCGCTGGTGGGCGCCGCCGAGGGGCTCGGCGTCGAGCCCCGGGGCGACCCGGGTGACGGCGATGTGGATCGCGTCGAGCGGGGCCGCGCTGGAGACGGGCCAGTCGCTTCCGGCGGCGAGTCGCGCGCCCGCGCGCACCAGGTCGCCGAACGGGTACTGCCGCGCCTCCAGGCCCTCCTGCAGGAACGGCAGGGTGAGCTGGTCGAGCTGGTCCTCGTGGGTGGCCCACAGCGCCTGCAGGTTGGCGACCGCGTCCAGCTCCGCGAAGCGCGGCACATCCTCCTCGGCCACGATCTGCAGGTGCGCGAGGTGGTGGCGGTTGTCGGTCGGGCCGTTGGCGGCGCGGGCGGCCTCGAGGGCGTCCAGCGCCTCGCGCACGGCGCGGTCTCCGAGGGCGTGCATGTGCACCTGCATGCCGGCCGCGTCGAGCGCCGTCACGTACTCGCGCAGGCGCGCCGGGTCGATGAAGCTCAGGCCGTGGTTGTGCGTGTCGTGGCCGTGCGAGTCGCGGTACGGCGTCAGCATCGCGGCGGTGTGGTTCTCGGCGACGCCGTCGACCATGATCTTCGTGGTGCCGATCTCGAGCCGCTCGGGGGAGCCGAGCGCGGCGACGCGCTGCCGCTCGGCCACCATGTGCGCGACCTGCTCGATGCCGCGGTCGCGCTCCCACCACTGTGCGCCGGTGACGTGCACGCGCAGCGTGCCCTCGGACAGCGCCCGCTCGTAGGCGGGGAGGGGGTCGGCGATGCTCGCCCCCTCGCCTCCGACCATCGCGTCCTGCCACCCGGTGATGCCGAGCGCGATGAGCTCCTCCTGCGCCCGGAGCAGCCCGCGGTAGCGCAGCTCCTCGGAGGTCGCGGGCCGGACGTCGCCGAACAGGTCTCCGGCGCCCTCGTGGAAGGTGCCGGCCGGGGAGCCGTCCTCCTCGCGGACGATCACGCCGTCGACCGGATCCGGGGTGTCGGGACCGAGACCCGCACGCTCGATGGCGGCGGTCGACGCCCAGAGGCTGTGGTGGTCGCGGCTGGCGAGCAGCACCGGACGTCCCGGGGCGGCGGCGTCCAGCAGGCCGCGGGCGGGGTTGCCGCCGGGGAAGCAGTCCATCGACCAGCCGCCGCCGAGGATCCACTCCTCGTCGGGGTTCGCCTCGGCGTAGGCGCGGACCGCTGCGACGGCCTCCTCGGCGGACGCCGTGCCGCTGAGGTCGCACTGGAGCAGCTCGACGCCGCCGCCTACCGCGTGGATGTGCGCGTCCTGGAAGCCGGGGCTGAGCAGCGCGCCGCGGAGGTCGATCAGCTCGACCGACCCTTCGGGCTCGGCGCCCAGCACCGCGGCCAGCTCGGTCTCGGGGAGGATCCGGTCGATGCGCTCGCCGCGCACGATGACGGCCTGGCCGTCGAGGGGGGTGCCGGTACCGGTGAACACCGATCCGCCGTGGAAGACGCGTGTCGTCGTCATCGTCCGCCTTTCGCCGTTGAAGCAGATGAGGAGCCCGCACGACGGCGGGCGATGACCCCGCAGGGCCGCGGGTCGCGATAACGCTAGACGACTGTCCGCGGCGATGTCAACAGTGTTGACTGAACCGATGATCGGTGATTGGTTACGTGGGACGATAGGAATCCGAAGGGCGCGGGCCCGGGAACAGGAGGAGCCGCACGATGGCTGAGGGCGAGACGACATCCCGACTCCCGTCGCGCCCGCGACTGGATCCCGAGCTCATCGTCGCCACGGGGCTCGAGCTGGCGGCGACCGGCGTCTCGGCGATCTCCGTGCGCGATCTCGGCGCCCGCCTCGGCGCGGATCCGACGGCCATCTACCGTCACTTCCGCAGCAAGGACGACCTCATGCGCGCCCTGCTCGACGAGGTCACCCTGCGCGCGCTGAACAGCATCGACGTGCCGCGGGACGACTGGCGCGGCCGGCTGCGGGCGATGGCCGCCGCCACGCTGGACCTCTACTCGGAATACCCCGCGGTCGGCGCCGAGGCCACGATCCTCACCACGCACGGCCCCGGCGAGCTCGGCGCGATCGAGCTCATGCTGCAGGCCTTCACGACGGCCGGGCTCAGCGAGGCCGACGTCGTGCGCCACTACGCGCTGCTGGCGTCGCATGTGCTGTCGACCGCGGCGGGCATCGCCCGGGCGCGGGCGGAGCGCGCCGACGGCGAGATCGACGGGCCGTGGTTCGACGAGCCTCCGCTGGCGGACCCCCGGGTCTACCCCCGCATCGCGGAGCACACCGTGGCCCTGGCCTCGCTGCGCGACCGCGAGCTGTTCTTCCTCGGCGTGGACCAGATCCTCGACGCCGGGGCGGTGGTGCACGGCCGCACGACCACCCCGGAGTACTGCTGTGCGCCGGTCACCCACACGGCGCTCTGGG
>NZ_JYIT01000029.1 GCF_000956545.1 Microbacterium azadirachtae | reverse complement strand
GCGGAGGCGGCTCGAGCGGCGGCGCGTGGGTGCGTCCGTTCGGCGGCTACCAGTCCTCCGGCTACGGCTGGCGCGTTCCCGACTGCTCCTCGTGGGGCTGCTCGTCCAGCTTCCACGCGGGCGTCGACCTCGCCGACGGCAGCTGCGGATCCCCGATCTACGCTGCGCACTCCGGCAAGGTCGTCTACGCCGGCTGGAACGGCGGCTACGGCAACTACATCAAGATCGACAACAGCGACGGCTCGGGCCTCGCCACCGGCTACGGCCACATCCTCGACGGCGGCTTCAATGTCTGGTCGGGGCAATGGGTCAACGCCGGCGACGTGATCGCCTTCGCCGGCAACACCGGCGGATCCTTCGGCTGCCACCTGCACTTCGAGGTCTACCAGTGGGGCAGCACGATCAACCCCATCGACTTCATGCAGAACCAGGGCGTCTACATGGGCTGATCCCCGGATCCCTCACGCAGAAGACCCCCGGCCGTCGAAGCGGACCGGGGGTCTTCTGCGTCGTCGGCCGCGCGATCGCAGCCGGACGGACTCAGTGGCCGTCGTTCTTGAAGCGCTCGATGGCCTCGTCGAGGATCCGCTGCGCCTCCGCGGCGTCGCCCCACGCGTCGACCTTGACCCACTTGTTGGGCTCGAGGTCCTTGTAGTGCTCGAAGAAGTGCGCGATCTCCTTCTTCGTGTACTCGGCCAGGTCGTCGACGTCCTGGATGTGCGACCAGCGCGGGTCCTTGCTCAGCACGGCCACGAGCTTGTCGTCGCCGCCGGCCTCGTCGCTCATCTTCAGCACGGCGACGGGGCGCACGTTCACGACCACGCCGGGGAAGATCGCCTGGTCGAGCAGGACGAGCACGTCCAGCGGGTCGCCGTCCTCGCCGAGGGTGTTGTCGAAGTAGCCGTAGTCGGCCGGGTACCCGAAGGTCGTGTAGAGCACGCGGTCGAGGTGGACTCGTCCGGTCTCGTGGTCGACCTCGTACTTCACGCGGCTGCCGCGCGGGATCTCGATGACGGCGTCGTGTGCGCCCATGCGTGTGCTCCTCAGAAAAGACGGTTGGATGCCGCGGACAAGCCTACTTGCGCAGAACTCCCCGCGTGTCGCGGATCCGCCCCGCACCGAGCGGGGAGCAGCGCGCCCGGTACCGTGGGGGACGTGCCGTCGCTCTCCCCCGCCACCGCCTCGATCCGCCGCGCCGTGCGCACTGCGCTGTCCGCGCTGCCCGAACAGCCGGCCGCGGTGGTGGTCGCGCTCTCCGGGGGCGCCGACTCGCTGGCGCTGGCCGCGGCGACCGCGTTCGAGGCGCGATCCGCAGGCATCGCCGTGCACAGCGTGACCGTCGACCACGGTCTCCAGGAAGGATCCGACCGCGTCGCCGCGGACGCCGCCGTCGTCGCGACGTCGCTGGGCATCGCCGCTCGCGTGCAGCGCGTCGAGGTGACGCCGACGGGGGAGGGGCCCGAAGCGGATGCGCGCGCGGCGAGGTACGGGGCGCTTCGCGAGATCGCCCTGGCCGAGGGCGCACCGGTGCTGCTCGGGCACACGCTCGACGACCAGGCAGAGACCGTGCTGCTGGGGCTCTCCCGCGGATCCGGCGCGGGCAGCCTGCAGGGCATGGCGCCGGCACGGATCGACGACGACGGGATGACATGGATCCGGCCCCTGCTCGCGGTGCGTCGCGAGACGACGCGGGAGGCGTGCGCGGCCGAGCGGCTGACGCCCTGGGACGATCCGCACAACACCGACCACCGCTACCTGCGCGTGCGGGTGCGCGAACGCGTGCTGCCGGTGCTCGAGGCGGAGCTCGGACCGGGGATCGCCGAGGCCCTCGCCCGCACCGCCGAGCAGCTGCGTGAGGACGCGGAGGCGTTCGACGAGATGATCCACGAGACGATCGAGGACATCGTCGAGCACGCCGAGGCGGGCATCTCGGTGAGCGCGGCGGCCCTGGCGGCGAACCCGGCGGCGCTGCGGAACCGCATCATCCGCCTCGTGGTGCAGAGCGAGTTCGGGGTCGGCCTGAGCCGCGGCCAGACCGTCGAGGTGGCCCGGCTCGTCACGGACTGGTCGGGGCAGGGACCCATCGACCTCCCGGGCTGCACGGCCGCGCGCGTCGGCGGCCGCATCGTCTTCGCCGCACGCTAGAGCCCCAGCGGAGGGAGCCCCTGGACGCACGGAACGCGGTGCCCGAGGGACACCGCGTTCCGGGGACGTCTGCGCGGGTTCTACTTCTTGCCGCCCAGGAGGCCGCCGATCAGGCCGCCGATGTCGATGCCGCCGCCCGAGCCGGAGTTGCCGCCGCCGCCGAGCAGCCCGCCGAGGCCGCCGAGGATGTCGCCGAGCCCGCCGCCGCCCGAGGCCTGACCCTGCTGCTGCTGGCCGCCGCCGAGCAGCCCGCCGAGGATGTCGCCCAGACCGCCGCCGCCTCCGTTGGAGGCGCCCTTCTGGCCGTTGGCGATGAGCCCCATCACGATCGGCGCGAGGATCGGCAGCAGCTTGCCGAAGTCGATGCCGGCGGTCTTCTGGTCGTTGGTCAGCGTCTGCGCGACCTGATCGGCGTTGCCGCCGAACACGTGCGACACGATCTTCTGACCGTCGGCCTCGTCGACGTCGTCGAGCGACGCCGCGCCGGAGAAGCCGTCGTGCTTGGCGAGAGCGGCCTCGATCGCCGCGGAGCCCTCGGGCGTCTCGGCGTTCTTGGCGAGGCCTCCGAGCAGCGCGGCACCGCCCTCCTGCACCGCCTGACGCGCGACGTCCTCGCTGACGCCGAGCTTCTGGGCGATGTCGCCGATCGGCACCTGCTTGAGGATCTCGTCGATGTCCATGGGACTCCTTCCGTCCACGGCGGAGGCTCGGTTCCCCCAAGCGCCACCCCGCCTCACCGCTCACAGTAGCGCTCAGGGGGTGCCCGCGGGGGAACGGATCCGGTCCCGTAAAATCGATCCATGCGCGCTGCGGACATCCCCGACGACCTGACCGACATCCTCGTCACCGAGGAGGAGATCATCGCCAAGCTCGACGAGCTGGCCGCGCGCGTCGCGACCGACTACGCCGGGAAGGACCTGCTCCTGGTCGGGGTGCTGAAGGGTGCGGTCATGGTGATGGCCGACTTCGCCCGCGCGCTGCCGTTCTCGGTGCCGATGGACTGGATGGCCGTGTCGAGCTACGGCGCGTCGACGAAGTCGAGCGGCGTCGTCCAGATCCGCAAGGACCTCGACACCGACCTGCACGGCAAGCACGTGCTCATCGTCGAGGACGTGATCGACTCCGGCCTCACGCTCAGCTGGCTCCTGGAGAACTTCGCCTCCCGCGGTGCCGAGTCGATCGAGGTGCTCGCGCTGCTGCGCAAGCCCGAGGCCGCCAAGGTCGAGATCGACTGCAAGTACGTCGGCTTCGACATCCCGCCGGAGTTCGTCGTCGGCTACGGCCTCGACTACGCCGAGCGCTACCGCAACCTGCGCGACGTGGCCGTGCTGGCCCCGCACGTCTACGCCTGAGGCGGCGCGGATCCGGTCCCGGCGTCCCGCGCGTCGCGGGCAGGCCGGCTCCCGGTACGCCGTGGGCGAATCCCCAGGAGGGGCCAAGCACGCGCGCGCTACGCTGAACGGATCATGGATGTCAAGAAGATCACGCGCAGCTGGTACACGTATGTGGTGCTGATCGGAGTGCTGCTCGTCGGCGGTTTCATGCTGATCACGAGCCTCGGATCCTCTTCGCAGGTGTCGACCCAGGAGGGCCTCGACCTGCTCAAGGGCGGCACCGTCACCAAGGTGGTCAACACCGACGGCGACCAGCGCGTGGACATGACCCTGTCCAAGCCCTACAAGGGCACGGAATCCGTGCAGTTCTACTACGTCCAGGCGCGTGCCGCCGACGTCGTGAAGGCGATCGACGACGCCGCCCCCAAGGACGGCTACAACGACTCGGTGCCGAAGGCGAGCTGGTTCGACGGCTTCCTCTCGATCCTCATCCCGATGGTGCTCCTCGGCCTGCTGTTCTGGTGGCTGCTGTCGAGCGCGCAGGGCGGCAACAGCAAGATCATGCAGTTCGGCAAGTCGCGGGCGAAGCTCGTGAACAAGGAGAACCCGACGGTCACGTTCGCCGACGTCGCGGGCGCCGACGAGGCGATCGAGGAGCTCCACGAGATCAAGGAGTTCCTGCAGGATCCGGGCAAGTTCCAGGCGATCGGCGCGCGCATCCCCAAGGGCGTGCTGCTGTACGGCCCTCCCGGAACCGGAAAGACCCTGCTCGCCCGCGCCGTCGCCGGTGAGGCGGGCGCCCCCTTCTACTCGATCTCCGGATCCGATTTCGTCGAGATGTTCGTCGGCGTCGGCGCCTCGCGCGTGCGCGACCTGTTCACGCAGGCGAAGGAGAACGCCCCGGCGATCATCTTCATCGACGAGATCGACGCCGTCGGCCGGCACCGCGGCGCGGGCCTGGGCGGCGGCAACGACGAGCGCGAGCAGACGCTCAACCAGATGCTCGTCGAGATGGACGGCTTCGACCCGAACGCGAACGTCATCGTGATCGCGGCGACCAACCGGCCCGACATCCTCGACCCCGCCCTCCTGCGCCCCGGGCGCTTCGACCGCCAGATCGGCGTGGACGCGCCCGACCTCAAGGGTCGCCAGCACATCCTCGAGGTGCACGCGAAGGGCAAGCCGCTCGCGAACGGCGTCGACCTCGAGGTCGTCGCCCGCAAGACGCCCGGCTTCACCGGTGCCGACCTGGCGAACGTGCTGAACGAGGCCGCCCTGCTGACCGCGCGCTCCAACGCGCAGCTCATCGACAACCGCGCGCTCGACGAGGCCATCGACCGCGTGATCGCCGGCCCGCAGCGCCGCACCCGCGTGATGAAGGACAAGGAGAAGCTCATCACCGCGTATCACGAGGGCGGGCACGCGCTCGCCGCGGCGGCGATGAACTACACCGACCCGGTCACCAAGATCACGATCCTGCCGCGCGGCAAGGCCCTCGGCTACACGATGGTGCTGCCGCTGGACGACAAGTACTCGGTGACCCGCAACGAGCTGCAGGATCAGCTCACCTACGCGATGGGCGGACGCGTGGCCGAGGAGCTCGTGTTCCACGACCCGACCACCGGCGCCTCCAACGACATCGAGAAGGCCACCTCGATCGCCCGCAAGATGGTACTCGAGTACGGCATGACGACCGATCTCGGCCCGGTCAAGCTCGGATCCGAGGGCGGCGAGCCGTTCGCCGGCCGCGACATGGGCCGCGGACGCGAGTACTCCGAGACCATCGCGGAGCGGGTCGACACCCAGGTGCGCGCGCTCATCGAGCAGGCGCACAACGAGGCGTACGAGGTGCTCAGCGCCAACCGCGACATCCTCGACCGGCTCGCGCGCGAGCTGCTCGAGAAGGAGACGCTGGACCACAACCAGATCGCCGACATCTTCACCGATGTGCGCAAGCTCCCGGAGCGTCCGCAGTGGCTGTCCAGCGAGGACCGCCCGGTGTCGCTGCTGCCCCCGATCGAGATGCCGCAGCGCGGCGTCGAGACCGGCGCCGCCGCGAACGAGGCCGCTCCGTCCACCGCGGCAGGGCGCAAGCCCGCTGCGGGCGGGAAGCCGCGTCCCGCGACGGCCTGAGTCATGACCGTCGACCGGGAGCGCGTCGCCGCGCTCACCCGCGAGCTGCTGCTCGCGATCGGCGAGGATCCGGAGCGCCCGGGGCTGAAGCAGACCCCGGCGCGCATGGCCGACCTCTACGCCGAGTTCTTCGCGGGCGTCGGAGAGGATCCGGCGGCGCCGCTCGCGCACACCATCAGCGTCTCGCACGGGCCCGCGCCGGACACCCTTCCCTCGGGGGCGGTGCTGCTGCGCGGGATCCGGTTCCGCTCGGTGTGCGAGCACCATCTGCTGCCGTTCGCCGGGCACGCGCACATCGCGTACCTGCCTGGGGAGCAGGTCGTGGGCCTCGGGGCGCTGGTGAAGGTCGTCGAGATCCTCGCCTCCCGCCCGCAGGTGCAGGAGCGGCTGGGCGAGCAGGTCGCCGACGCGATCGCCGCGCACCTCGATGCGCAGGGCGTGCTCGTGGTGATGGACGCCGTGCACGGCTGCGTCACGATGCGCGGGGGGCGCCAGACCGAGGCCTCGACGCTGACCATCGCGGCCCGCGGCGTGTACACGGATCCTGTCGCCCGGGCGGAGCTCATCGCGCTGATCGGCGCGGGGACCGGCGCATGACCGCGATCTGGGGGATCGTCAACGCGACGCCGGACTCGTTCAGCGACGGCGGGCGCCACGCCGATCCGGACGGCGCCGTCGCGCACGGGCTGCTGCTGCGCGCCCAGGGCGCGGACGTGCTCGACATCGGCGGAGAGTCCACCCGGCCCGGCGCCGAGCGTGTGCCCGTCGCCGAGGAGCAGCGCCGGGTGCTCCCGGTGATCGAGCGTCTCGCCGCGGAGGGGATCCCCGTGAGCGTCGACACCCTGAACGCCTCGACCGCGGTCGCCGCCGTCGAGGCGGGCGCCAGGATCGTCAACGACGTGTCGGGCGGCCTCGCCGACCCGGACATGCTGGCGGCTGTCGCCGGCACCGGCGCCGACATCGCGCTCGGCCACTGGCGCGGGCCCTCCGCCGACATGTACGCACGCGCCGAGTACGCGCGCGTGGGCCGGGAGGTGGCCGGCGAGCTGCGCGAGCGCGTCGCCGCGGCGGCTGCCGCCGGCATCGCGCCCTCGCGCGTCATCGTCGATCCCGGCGTCGGCTTCGCGAAGACCGCCGGGCAGAACTGGGACCTGCTGCGCGAGCTCTCCGACGTGGTGGCGCTGGGGCCCCGCGTGCTCGTGGGCACCTCGCGCAAGCGGTTCCTCGCCGAGGCGCTGGGAGAGGACGCCGACGAGCGCCGCCGTGACCTGGCGACCGCGGTGACGAGCGTGCTCGCCGCCCGCGCGGGCGCGTGGGCCGTGCGCGTGCACGACGTCGCCGCCACCCGAGACGCGCTCGCCGTGCTGGGCGCCTGGGACGGCTGACGCACCCGCGCGCGGTCGCGTCGCGAGCCGGGCCGTTGTGCAGGGAGGCTGGGCGTTCTGCAGGGAGCGCGGCGTGCTGTCGACACGGGGCGGCCGGAATTCCGCGGCGGACGAGACGGTGCACCGTTCCTTGAGGGCGGCGACCCTGCAGAACGCCGGGTGGTCCCTGCACAAAGGCCGCCGTCGTGGACAGCCGCGATGAGGCGGCCCGCCGTAGGCTGGGGGCATGGAATTCCTCGACGGCATCACGCTCACGGGCCTGACCGTGTTCGGCCGGCACGGCGTGTACGACCACGAGCGTGAGGACGGTCAGGACTTCGTCGTGGATCTGCGCCTGCACCTCGCGCTGCGCGCCGCCGCGGCGAGCGATGACGTCGCCGACACGGTGCACTACGGCGAGCTCGCCGAGCGCGTCGCCGCGATCGTCGCCGGAGAGCCGGTGAATCTCCTCGAGACCCTGGCGGTGCGGATCGCCGACGCCGTGCTCGAGGACGCGCGGGTCAAGATCGTCGAGGTCACCGTGCACAAGCCGCAGGCGCCGATCCCGCTCACCTTCGGCGACGTGTCGGTCACCGTGCAGCGCGTGCAGCACGGTCATGAGCAGCGCCCCCTGACAGGAGCAGCATGACGCCCCCGAGCCGTCCCCTCC
>NZ_JYIT01000028.1 GCF_000956545.1 Microbacterium azadirachtae | reverse complement strand
GAGCGGCCCCGCCCCCCTGCGGTTCGGCGCGAACTACACCCCGGCGAAGGAGTGGATGCACTCCTGGCTCGACCTCGACCTGGACGACGTGCGCCGCGACTTCGCCGGTCTCGCGGCGCTCGGCCTCGACCACGTGCGGATCTTCCCGCTCTGGACGGTGCTGCAGCCCAACCGCACCCTCATCCGCGACAAGGCCGTCGCCGACGTGAGGGCGGTGGTCGACGTCGCCGCGGAGTTCGGGCTCGACGCGAGCGTGGACGTGATCCAGGGACACCTGTCGAGCTTCGACTTCATCCCGTCCTGGCTGTTCACCTGGCACGACAAGAACATGTTCACGCACCCACAGGCGCTCAGCGGCCAGGTCGCCCTGATCGAGCGGCTCGGCGCCGCCCTGCGCGACGCTCCGAACTTCCTCGGGTTCACCCTCGGCAACGAGGTGAACCAGTTCTCCGCGGCGGTGCACCCGCACCCGTGGCCCGTCACGCCCGAGGAGGCGGCCGGCTGGCTCACCGCGCTGCTCGACGCGGCCGAGCGCTCGACGCCCGGGCTGCCGCACGTGCACAGCGAGTACGACGCCGCCTGGTACATGGACGCGCACGGGTTCGTGCCGACGCACGCGAGCCGCCTCGGCGCCATGACCACCGTGCACTCCTGGATCTTCAACGGCACCGCGCAGCGCTACGGCGGGCGCAGCATCGCGAGCGACCGGCACGCGGAGTACATGATCGAGCTGTCGCGCGCCTTCGCGACGGATCCGGGCCGTCCGGTCTGGCTGCAGGAGGTCGGCGCCCCGTCGAACTGCCTCTCCTCCGACGAGATGCCCGGCTTCCTCGAGGCGACCGTGCGCGCCGCGGCCCGCACCGAGAACCTGTGGGGCGTCACGTGGTGGTGCTCGCACGACGTGAGCCGCGGGCTCGCCGACTACCCCGAGCTCGAGTACTCCCTCGGCCTCATCGACCAGGACGGCGAGGCGAAGCCGATCGGGCGGCGCTTCGCCGAGATCATCCCGTCCCTCCGCGACCGGCGTCCGGCTCCCGCACGCCCCACCGCGATCGTGATCGAGGTCGACGAGCAGGAGGTGCCCGTCAGCCGCGCCGCGATGAGCCCGGGCGGCGCCGTCTTCCAGGCGTGGGTCGACGCGTGCGAGGCGGGGCTCGATCCCGCCTTCGTGACCTCGCGGACGGCGTCGGATCCGATCGCCCTCGCCGCGCGCGGCATCACCGAGCTGATCCACCCCGACCTCGGCACCGGGTCAGGGACCTACTCCTCGAACAACACGGTCGTGGACCACACCGCTCCCGCGTCGGAGGTCCCCGCCTGATCCGTCCCCGGTGGGGGTCGTCGAGCGAGCACGACCGAAGGCACGGGTCCTCGAATCAGGCGCGCGCTTCGCGCTCGGCCTCCTTGGCGGCGACGATCTTGCGCAGGCCGGAGCTGGAGAAGCGGTGGTCGCGGCTGTTGAAGTACAGCTCGATCCCCGCCTCCTCGCAGTAGGTGCGGCCGGTGAAGTCGCGGTCCTCGTACTCGTCGCCGACGATGCGCACGTCGAGCTTGAACGAGCGGAGGATGTCCTCCAGGTCCTGCTCGGTGGAGTACGGCACGATCTCGTCGACGTACTCGCAGCCGCGCAACTGGATGTAGCGCTCGACCACGGTCTGCGTGGGAGCGTTCTTCTCCGGGCGGTCCAGGGTGGGATCCATCTGCAGCCCGCAGATGAGGTAGTCGCACTGCCGCTTGGCCTCGGCGAGCATCATGATGTGCCCCGCGTGCAGCAGGTCGAAGGTGGAGAAGGTGATCCCCACGCGCGGCCCCGGGTTGTAGTCCTGGTGCTTCTTCTTCACGGCGTCCGGCGTCATGCGCATCCCTTTCGTCGGCCTCCAGAACTCTAGCGGACGGGTCTCCGCGAGCGGCCGGAGCCCGCTCAGCGGGAGGGTGCGGCCGTGCTCTCGCGGATGGTGAGCGCCGGGGCGGGACCGCGTCGGGACGGCAGCGGATCCGCGGATCCGATCCGCTCGAGCAGGAACGTCGCGGCCTGCTCGCCGAGGGCGAAGGTGTCACGGGTGAGGCAGGTGATCGAGGGGTGCACGAGGCCGGTGACCACCGAGTCGTCGAACGACGCGACCGACAGCGCGTGCGGCACCGCCACCCCCATCTCCTGGGCGACGCGGAGGCCGGCGATCGCCATCACGTCGTTGTCGTAGACGATGGCGCTCGGACGATCGGCGCGGCTCAGCAGCGTGCGCGTCGCCGCGGTGGCCGCGGCCGGGGAGAAGTCGGTGACGAGGGTCTCGCCCGCCACGCCGCGGCCCGCGAGCGCTTCCAGCACGTCGGCGCGGATGCGCGTGTGCTGGAACTCGGCCGGGCCCGACACGTAGGCGATCTCGCGGTGGCCGAGCGCGGCGAGGTAGTCGAACAGCGCGTGCGCGGCCGCCTCGTCGTCGAGCCAGATGGCGGGCGGATCCCCGGAGGCGTCGCGGCTGCCGATCACCACGGCGGGCAGCGCGAGCGCGGGCAGCAGCTGCAGACGCGGGTCGTCGTCACGCGGGTCGATGACGATCACGCCGTCGACCTGATGGGCGCTGCGCCAGCGCCGGTAGGTCGCCATCTCCTCCTCGATCGAGGAGACCACCACGAGCTGCAGGGCGATGCCGTGCAGTGCGAGCGCCGACTGGACGCCGGCGATCAGGTCGGTGAAGAAGGCCTCGGTGCCCAGCGTGCGCGCCGGGCGGTTCACGGCGAAGCCGACCACGCCGGCCCGGGATCCGACCAGGGCGCGGGCCGCCGAGCTGGGCTGCCACTGGTGCTGCTCGGCGATCTCGAGGATGCGCTGCCGGGTCTGCTCGCTCACGCCGGGACGCCCGTTCAGCGCGAAGGACACGGCCCCGGGGGACACACCGGCGAGCCGGGCGATATCGGCGATGGTGATGCGCTTCGCCTGTGACATAGACTCACCGTACTAGATCGTTTTAGTGGACTCCGGGGAACAGGATTCCCCCGGCGTTCCCACATTCTCGCACCGCGAAGGAGCACCCCGTGCACGAAGAGACCTCGCTCACCGTCGGCCGCGTCACCCGGGTGCTCGCGGAACGGGTGCGTCCCGCGGTGCATTCCGCCCGCATCCCGCTCGAGGTCGCCGCGCATGCGCTGCCCGGCGAGCCGATCGCGCCCGCCGACGGTCTCGGCCTCGACTACGCGCCCTTCGCGGCTGGCGAGCAGTGGGGACCGGCCTGGGGCACCACCTGGTTCCGCCTCCGCGGCACCGTCCCCGCCGACTGGGCCGGCAAGCGGGTCGAGGCGCTCGTGGACCTCGGCTTCGACATCAACATGACGGGCTTCCAGTGCGAGGCGCTGGCCTACCGCGTCGGCGCGGACGGCGAGCCCGTGCCGGTGAAGAGCCTCAACCCGCGCAACCAGTGGCTGCCGATCGCGGATGCCGCCGTCGGCGGCGAGGGCGTCGAACTGTTCCTCGAGGGCGCCTCCAACCCGGTGCTGCTGGACTACCACCCCTTCCTCCCGACGCAGGAGGGCGACATCCTCACCTCGTCCCCCGCGCCGCTGTACCGCGTGCGGCACATGGACCTCGCCGTGTTCGAGCGGGAGGTGTACGAGCTCTCCCTCGACCTCGAGGTGCTGCTCGAGCTGCAGGCCGAGCTGCCGGAGACCAGCCCGCGCCGGATGCGGATCCTGCAGGCCCTCGACGACGCGCTCGACGTGCTCGACCTGCAGCGCATCGCGGAGACCGCCGGCGACGCCCGCGCCCGGTTGGCGGAGGTGCTCGCCGCCCCCGCCGACGCGAGCGCGCACCGCATCGCCGCGGTGGGCCACGCGCACATCGACTCCGCCTGGCTGTGGCCGCTGCGCGAGACCGTGCGCAAGGTCGCGCGCACCACCTCCTCGATGACGACGCTGCTCGAGGAACAGCCGCAGTTCCGCTACGGCATGTCGAGCGCGCAGCAGTACGCGTGGATGAAGGAGCACCGCCCCGAGGTATGGCAGCGCATCAAGGCCGCCGTCGCCGAGGGTCGCTTCCTGCCGCTCGGCGGCATGTGGGTCGAGTCCGACACGGTGATGCCGACGGGCGAATCGCTGGTGCGGCAGTTCTCGCACGGGCAGCGCTTCTTCGAACGTGAGTTCGGGATCCGCTCGAAGGGCGTCTGGCTGCCCGACAGCTTCGGCTACTCCCCCGCGCTGCCGCAGCTCATGCGGCGGGCCGGCTTCGAGTGGTTCTTCACCCAGAAGATCTCCTGGAACCAGCGCAACGTGTTCCCGCACCACACGTTCGAGTGGGAGGGCATCGACGGGTCCCGGATCTTCACGCACTTCCCGCCGATGGACACCTACAACTCCCAGCTGAGCGGGATGGAGGTCGCCAAGGCCTCGCGTCAGTTCAAGGAGAACCGGATCGCGACGCGCTCGATCGCCCCGGTCGGCTGGGGTGACGGAGGAGGCGGCACCACCCGCGAGATGACGGGCAAGGCCGCACGCCTCGCCGACCTCGAGGGCAGTGCGAAGGTCGAGTGGATCCATCCCGACGAATTCTTCGACGCCGCCAAGGCCGAGCTGCCCGATCCCGCCGTGTGGGTCGGCGAGCTCTACCTCGAGCTGCATCGCGGCACGCTCACCAGCCAGCACGCCACGAAGGCGCTGCACCGCTGGGCCGAGCAGGCGCTGATCGAGGCGGAGCTGTGGGCCGCGACCGCAGCGGTGCAGCTCGGCTCGCCCTATCCGCACGACGAGCTCGACCGCCTCTGGGAGACCGTGCTGCTGCACGAGTTCCACGACATCCTGCCCGGCACGTCGATCGCCTGGGTGCACCGCGAGGCCGTCTCCGTGCTCTCCGGCGTGCTCGACGAGGCGCGAGCCCTGTCCGATGCCGCGCGCACGGCGCTGGCGGGCGAGGGCGACCGCGAGCTCGTCTTCACTCCCACCTCCGTCGGGGTCGCCCCCGGCGCGCGTGCGCTGGGCGCGGCCGCCGCCCCCTCTTCGGGGTCGTCGAGCGGCCCCGCCGCCGACCGCGACGAGTCGCCGGTCACCCTCGCCGAGACCGCCGACGGCTTCGTCCTGGAGAACGACCTCGTCATCGTGACGGTCTCCGCCGAGGGCCTCATCGTGTCCGCCGTGGACAAGGCGTCGGGCCGCGAGGTCGTCCCCGCCGGCCGCGCCGCCAACCTCTTCCAGCTGCACCAGGACTTCCCGAACATGTGGGACGCGTGGGACATCGACCGTTATTACCGCAACCGCGTGGACGATCTCACCGCGGTGTCCGCGCTCTCCGCGTCGGTGGAGGACGGCGTGGCGACGATCGTGGTGGAGCGTGCGTTCTCCGCCTCGTCGCTGCGGCAGACCATCACGCTCGCACCGGGCTCCCGCACTGTGCAGTTGCGCAACGAGATCGACTGGCACGAGACCGAGAAGCTGCTCAAGCTCGCGTTCCCGCTGGATCTGTTCGCGCGCGAGACCGCGGCCGAGACGCAGTTCGGCTTCCAGCGCCGCGTCACGCACGTCAACACGAGCTGGGAGGCCGCGAAGTTCGAGACCTCGATGCACCGCTTCGTGCTCGTGCAGGAGGACGGCGGCTTCGGCGCCGCGCTGGTGAACGATTCGATCTACGGGTACGACACCACTCGTGACGCCGACGGCGACGACGTCACGACCACGGTCCGTCTGTCGCTGCTGCGCGCCCCGCGCTTCCCCGACCCCGACACCGACCACGGCCGGCACGAGATCCGCGTGGGTCTCGTGATCGGCGCCGACGCCGCGATCGCGACCGCCGAGGGCATCGCGCTGAACGCCGCGGCGACGGTCGTGCGCGGAGCGAACGAGATCGAGCCGCTGGTCTCCGTGGCCGGCGACGGGATCGTCGTGTCGAGCGTGAAGCTCGCCGACGACCGCTCGGGCGACGTGATCGTGCGCGTCTACGAGGCTCTCGGCCGGCGCACGACCGGATCCCTGTCGGTCGGGTTCGCGCATGGCGGCATCCGCGAGGTGTCGCTCATCGAGGACGAGCTGGAAGGGCCGCGCACCGGCGAGACGCTGTCGCTGCGCCCCTTCGAGGTGCGCACGCTGCGCATCGCCCGCGCCTGACCCGCCGAGACCCCTCCGGTCCGCCGAAACCCCCACGTGCGCGCGAGCGAGCGTGGGGGTTTCGCTGGTCCGAGGGGGTATCGGCGGGCAGAGAGGACGTGCCGCGAAGCCGGGCCCTCGCCCTACGGGCGCAGACGGTCGAAGCCCGCGGCGCGCAGGCGCTGCGTCGCCGGATCGTCGATGCTCACGCGCACTTGGCTGAGGCCGTCCAGCGCGGCCCAGAAGGCGATCGGCATGAGCAGCGTGCGGATCAGCATCGCCCACCCGGCCTTCGCGAGGCCGATCCGGGATCCGTCCTTCATCCGCACCAGTCGCGTGGCCGTGAGCAGTCCGCCGAGGGCTCGGCCGTTCCGGTACGCCCAGCCGTAGCAGAGCGGCAGCACGATGAGCAGGGCGATCGCAAGCACACCGGCGCCGGCACCGGCGTACGGATCCGTGGAGCGGGTGCCGTAGAGCACGGCCAGCGCGACGGCCGTGCCGTTCACGAGCACCGCGTCGATGAGCCAGGCGGTGAACGCCGCGCCGCTCGTCGAGTCGATGTACAGGGTGCCGTCCTCGAAGGCGCGCAGGCGCTTCGCGACGTCCGCGCCGCCGACCACCGGAGCCACGGTCTCCCGCATGTCCGCGAGCCGCGCACGGACGTCACGGGCCGTCGCCGCACCCTTTCCCTCGACGCTCATCCGTAGGTGTAGTTCGTCGTCGCCGCGGCGACCACCGCGAGCACGGCGAGCAGCCCGAACAGCACCGAGAAGGCCGTGGTGATCCAGCCGATGACGATCGCGGCGACCGCGAACCCGTTGGGCGCACCCGCGCGGCGGCTCTGCGACCGTGCGATGTAGCCCAGCACCAGGCCGACCACGCACGCGAGCACGGACAGCACCAGCGCCACGGCACCGAGCACCCTGCCGGGCGTCGCGGCCGGCGCCGCCTTCCGGCCGGTGACCGCCGCGAGGACGATCCCCCAGACGAAGACGAGGGCACCGACCGCCATCGTCGAGACTGCGACGACGCCGAAGCCCGCCGCGAAGTCGCCGAAGGCGGTGGTGTTACCGCCTCCGCCCGCGAGGAACAGCAGGGAGGGCAAGGCGGAGATCCCCTCGCCGAGGAGCACGACGGCGCCGCCCACGAAGATGAGCGCGATGCCGGGCCCCTGCGATGGTCCCTGAGCCGGCGGCGCGCTCGGCACCGCCCCGTAAGGGAGAGGCGCGCCCTGCGGGGCGTACCCGCCCTGCGGGGCGTATCCGCCCTGCGGCGGGTGGGGCGCCTGTGG
>NZ_JYIT01000027.1 GCF_000956545.1 Microbacterium azadirachtae | reverse complement strand
ACCCCGCCAGAAGGAGACCCATGGAGCTGCACCACCTCACCGCCACCGAGGCCACCGCGCGGTTCCGCCGTCGCGAGCTGTCGCCGGTCGACCTGCTCGACGCCGTGATCGCGCGCACCGCCGCGACCGAGCCCGTGGTCAACGCCGTCACCGAGCAGTGGCTCGACGAGGCGCGGACCGCTGCCGTGGCGTCCGAGCGGAGGTTCGCCGACGGCGCGGCCACCCGGCCGCTGGAGGGCATCCCGCTCATGCTCAAGGAGGAGCAGCCCGTCGCCGGACGCACCGCCGAGGAGGGCAGCCTGCTCGAGCGCGGTCACGTCGCCGCCGAGACGCATCCGATCGTCGACCGGATCCTCGACGCCGGGGCGGTGGTGCACGGCCGCACGACCACCCCGGAGTACTGCTGTGCGCCGGTCACCCACACGGCGCTCTGGGGCGTGACCCGCAATCCGTGGAACACCGCGTACTCGCCGGGCGGATCGTCCGGAGGATCCGGTGCCGTGCTCGCCGCCGGGTCCACGATCCTCGCGACCGGATCCGACATCGGCGGATCCATCCGCATCCCCTCCTCCTTCTGCGGCGTGGTCGGGTTCAAGCCGCCGTTCGCGCGCGTCCCCGGCCTCGCGCCGTTCAACTCCGACACGTACTGCGCGGACGGTCCGATGGGGCGCAGCGTCGCCGATGTGGCGCTGCTGCAGAACGTGATCGCGGGCCCCTGGGCGGGCGATGCGGCGTCGCTGCGCGAAGTCGTATCGGTATCGGGCACCGTGTCGTCGCTCGCCGGCATGCGCATCGCCGTCTGTCTCGACCTGGGCGGCTACGCGGTCGATGCGGCCGTCGTCGCGAACACCCTGGACGTCGTCGCCGCCCTGCGCGCGGCCGGCGCGACCGTGACGGAGGTCGAGCTGCCCTGGGGACCGCAGCGCACGCTGGAGACGAGCTGGCCGCACTTCGGCGCCGTCATGGGCCCGTTCATCGAATCGATCGCCGACGGGGATCCGGAGCGCAAGGCCCGGCTCATGCCCTACACGCGGGCGTTCGCCGAGGCGGCGGCGCGGGGCGGCGAGTTCGTCGGCGGTCTCGAGGCGGAGTCGGCGTTCTACCGGCCCTTCGGCGAGCTGATGCAGCGCTTCGATGCCCTCCTCTGCCCGACGATCGCCACTACGGGGCTCGCCGCCGACGCACCGTGCACCGACAGCGATGCCGTGTTCTCGCAGCTCATGACGCTGCCGTTCAATGTGATCGGCCGGGTGCCGGTGCTGGCGGTGCCGTCGGGCATCGCCCCGAACGGCGTGCCCACGGGCGTGCAGATCGTCGGCCGCACCTTCGACGACCCCACGGTGTTCCGGATCGGCGCCGCGCTCGAGCAGGAGCTGGCGCTGTGGACGGATCCGGCCTGGTGGCCGACGCTCTGACGACGCCGCTCTTCGGGCGTCTCCGCCCCGGTCGCGATGTCTGCTCCTGAGCGCCGTCCGGAGCAGCGGATATTGCGACCTGAGCGGATCCCCACTGCAGCAGCCGCTCCTAGGCTGGACCCATGACGCGGATCTGGGTGGTGCGGCACGGGCAGAGCATGCTGAACGCGGTCGAGCGGATCCAGGGATGGTCGGATGCGCCGCTCACCCCGACCGGGCGCGAGCAGTCCACCACCCGCGGGCTCGACTTCGCCGCCGCCGGAATCCGGTTCGACGCGGCGTTCTCCGGCGACGGGATGCGGCATCGCGAGACCGCCGCGGGCCTGCTCGCGGCGGCGGGGTCGACCCTCACGGCGCAGCCCGACCCGCGCTGGCGCGAGCTGAGCTTCGGAGCGCTCGAGGGCATGCACGTCCGCCGCTTCTCCCGGCTCATGGAGGAGCACGCCGAGGCGGAGCGTCCGTTCATCGCGACGCTCGACGCCCTCGCCGCCGAAGACCCGCTCGCCGAGACCCCGGCGACCGTGGCGGTCCGCGCGCTGGACGCACTGCATGACGCCGCGGACGCCGGGTCCGAGGTGCTCGTCGTGACCAGCGGCATCACGATCATGTCGCTCCTGCACACCCTCGGCGGGGCGCTCGACGCGCGCTCCGGGCCCGCCAACCTCTCGGTCTCGACCATCCGCCGCCACGAGGACGCCTGGATCGTCGACCGCGCCGCGGATCCGGATCCGATCGCCGTCTGACGCGATCACGATCCACGACCGGCGCCGACCGTTCTCAGGACGGCTCGATGCCACACCGAAGGGGAGCCGCGGCATTCCGCGACTCCCCTTCGGTGTGGCCGCACCCCTCCTGAGAGCGGACCGACGTCAGACGGTGTACTCGTCCGCGACGTCGAGCGCCGCGTCGAGCGCGGCGAGCCCGCGCACCAGCTCGTCCTCGGTGATCACGAGCGGCGGGGCGACGTGGGTGCGGTTGAAGTGCACGAACGGCCAGACGCCGCCCTTCTTCGCCGCCGCGGCGAACGCCCCCATCGGGGCGGCGTCCGCGCCGGCCGCGTTGAACGGCACGAGCGGCTCCCGCGTCTCCTTCGAGCGCACGAGCTCCACCGCCCAGAACAGGCCCTGGCCGCGCACCTCTCCGACACTCGGGTGCTTGTCGACCCACCCGCGCAGCGTCGGCTCGACGATGCGGCTGCCGAGGTCGCGCACGCGCTCCAGGATCCCGTCGCGGCGGAACACCTCGAACGTCGCGACGCCCGCCGCGCACGCCAGCGGGTGGCCCGAGTAGGTGAGCCCGCCCGCGAACGAGACGGTGTCGAACGCCGCCGCGATCCGGTCCGCGATGACGACGCCGCCGAGCGGGACGTAGCCCGAGTTCACGCCCTTGGCGAAGGTGATGAGGTCCGGCTTCGCATCGAACGCGTCGATGCCGAACCACTCGCCCAGGCGTCCGAAGCCGACCATGACCTCGTCGGCGATGTAGACGATGCCGTAGCGGTCGCACAGCTCGCGCACGCCCTGCAGATAGCCGGGCGGCGGCACGAGCACGCCGTTGGTGCCCACGACGGTCTCGATGATGATCGCGGCGATCGTCGACGGGCCTTCGAGCTGGATCGTCTGCTCGAGGTGCTCGAGCGCGCGCTGCGACTCCTGCTCCAGGGTCTCGGAGTGGAACGCCGAGCGGTACAGGTACGGTCCGAAGAAGCGCACCGTCCCGTTGTCGACCGAGTCGTTCGCCCAGCGCCGCGGGTCGCCGGTCAGCGAGATCGCGGTCGCGGTGGACCCGTGGTAGCTGCGGTACATCGAGAGCACCTTGCGGCGGCCCGTGAACGTGCGGGCCATGCGCACCGCGTACTCGTTGGCGTCGGCGCCGCCGTTCGTGAAGAAGACCTTCTCCATGCCCTCGGGGGCGACCTCGGCGATCAGCCGGGCGAGCTCGCCGCGCACGTCGTTCGCGATCGACGGCTGGATCGTCGCGAGCCGGCCGGCCTGCTGCTGGATCGCCGCGACCAGATCGGGCTGCTGGTGCCCCAGGTTGAGGTTCACCAGCTGGCTGGAGAAGTCGAGGTAGGCGTTGCCCTGGTAGTCCCAGAACGTGGATCCCTCGCCCGCGGCGACGGGCACCGGGTCGATGAGCGCCTGCGCGCTCCAGGAGTGGAAGACGTGCGCGCGGTCGTCGGCGCGCACCTGCGCTTCGGCGTCGGGCGCCGGGAGGGCGTGCACGACGCCGTGCCGGTCGGTGAGGGCCGCGGCTTCGGTGGTGACGGTCATGTTCAGATCCTTCCGCGTCAGTGGTTGCTCGGGAAGCCGAGATCCACCTGCGCCGGCGTGTGGTCGGGCCAGCGCGTGGTCACGACCTTGGAGCGCGTGTAGAAGTGGATCGACTCGGGTCCGTAGATGTGCGAGTCGCCGAACAGCGAGGCCTTCCAGCCGCCGAACGAGAACGCTCCGATCGGCACCGGGATCGGCACGTTGACGCCGACCATGCCCACCTCGATGTCGAACTCGAACTCACGGGCGGTGCCGCCGTCGCGGGTGAAGATCGCGGTGCCGTTGCCGAACTGGTGCGCGTTGATCAGCTCCACGGCCTCGGCGTAGCTGTCCACGCGGACCACCGACAGCACCGGGCCGAAGATCTCGTCCTCGTACAGCTTCATGCCGGGCTTCACGTGGTCGATGAGGCTGATCCCGGTGAAGAAGCCGTTCTCGTCCAGGCGCTCGCCGGCGGCGATGCGCTGCGTGCCGTCGATGAGCACGGTCGCGCCCTCGGCGGCGGCGCCGAGGACGTAGCCCTCCACGCGATCGCGGTGCTCCCGCGTGACCAGCGGACCCATCTCGCTCGCGGCGTCGGTGCCGTCGCCGATGCGCAGGTTCTGCACCTTCTCGGTGATCGAGGCGATCAGCGGCTCGGCCACGTCGCCCACGGCCACCAGCACCGAGACGGCCATGCAGCGCTCGCCCGCCGAGCCGTAGGCGGCGGAGACGGCGGCGGCGGCCGCGGCGTCGATGTCGGCGTCGGGCATGACGACCATGTGGTTCTTGGCGCCGCCGAGGGCCTGCACGCGCTTGCCGTTCGCCGAGGCGCGCTGATAGATCGACTTCGCGATCGGGGTGGAACCGACGAAGCTGACGGCCTTGACGTCGGGCGAGTCGAGCAGGGTGTCGACCGCGACCTTGTCGCCGTTGACGACGTTGAGCACGCCGTCGGGGAGCCCGGCCTCCTGGAAGGCCTTCGCGAGCCAGATCGCCGCAGACGGATCCTTCTCACTCGGCTTCAGCACCACGGTGTTGCCGCAGGCGATCGCCGAGGCGACCATCCACAGGGGCACCATCACGGGGAAGTTGAACGGGGTGATGCACGCGACCACGCCGACCGGCTGCTTGACCGAGTGCACGTCGACGCCGCGCGCGACCTGCTCGGAGTGCTCGCCCTTGAGCAGGTGCACGAGCCCGGCGGCGAACTCGACGTTCTCGATGCCGCGGGAGACCTCGCCCGCCGCGTCGGAGAGCACCTTGCCGTGCTCGCTCGTGACGATGGCGGCGAGCTCGGGCGTGCGCTCGGCCAGGATCTGGCGCAGGCGGAAGAACACGTCGGCACGCTTGATGAGGCTGGTCGCACGCCAGGCGGGTGCGGCGGCCTTGGCGGCGGCGATGGCCTGCTCGACCTCGGCGACGCTCGCGAAGGCGACGCTGCGGTGCGCCTCTCCGGTGGCCGGGTTGTAGACCGGGCCGGTGCGCTCGGTCTCGCCGGGTTGCGTGTTCGGCTCGGTCAGGGCTCCGTCGATGAAGTGGCGGATCACGGTCACGCGATGCTCCTCGGGTTCTGGGGATGGGGTTCCGGACACTCTGATCGACGGTGTCCGCAGGCTTGCTCTCCCATGCTGACAAAGGGGAGGATGGATCCGTGCCCTCAGATCGTCTGGACTTCGTCGAGGATCGGACAGATCGTCCGGATCCTGATCCGGCTCGATCCCTGAGCGAGCGCAGCCCCCACCGGTCCCTGAGCGAGCGCAGCGAGTCGAAGGGCGACCCCGGCCTGCCGACCGTGGCCGATGCCCTCGAGGTCGCCTCGCTGCAGGCCGGACTTCCCGAGGTGCTGACCGGATCGCTGGACGCCCCGGTGCGCTGGGTGCACGTCTCGGACAGCGATCGCGTGGCGGCCCTGCTCGACGGCGGGGAGCTGCTGCTCACCACGGGCGCCGGCTGGCCGGGCGACGCTGCGGCGCTCGGCAGGCTCGTCGACGAGCTGGCCGACGCGGACCTCGCCGGGATCGTGCTGGAGCTGGGCACGCGGTTCGCCGTGGTGCCGCCCCCGCTGGTCGCAGCGTGCCGGTCGCGCGACCTCGCGCTCGTGTCGCTCGAGCGCGAGGTGAAGTTCGTCACGGTGACCGAAGAGGTGCACCGCCGCATCATCGCGGGTCAGGTGGAGGCCCTGCAGGAGCGGCAGCGCCTGCACGAGCTGTTCATCGCCCTGAGCCTGCGCGGCGCCCCGGTCGAGGTGGTGGTGCACGAGACCGCGCGCGCCCTGCGTGCGCCGGTGGTGCTGGAGGATCTGGCGCACGAGGTCGTGGTGGCCGACACCGCCGGACTCGCCGAGGCCGAGGTGCTCACCGACTGGCCCGGCCGCTCGCGCCGCCTGCCGCCGGAGTGGACCCGCGTTCCCGTCGCCGCCCGCGGCACCCGGTGGGGCGAGCTCGTCGCGCTCCCCGGTCCGCCCCACCCCGCGGGCCCGGCGACGGTGCTGGAGCAGGCTGCGACCGCACTGGCGCTCTCCCGCCTCGCCGACGGGGAGGGCGCCTGGTCCCGCCTGCGCGCCGAGGGGCTGATCGCGGCCGTGCTCGGGGAGCGCTTCGCGACCGTCGCCGACCTGGAGGCGCGCCTGGAGTCGTCGGGGTTCCCCGTGCGCGGGCGCGCCCTGTACGTCGCCGTCGCCTCGGACGCCTCCGTCGCCTCGGACGCCTCCGTCGCGCGCGACGATGTGCACGCAGTGCGACGATCCGCACAGGAATCCGGCGAGAACGCGCGCGGATCGTCGCCGGCTGTGCAGAACGTCGCGGACATCCGCACCCTGTCCGCGGTCGTCGACGGCGAGCGGATCCTCCTCCTGTCGCTGCCGTCGGGCTCTCGTCCCGATCCGCTTCTCGCCGAGCTGGGATCCGGTGCCGTGAGCGACCCCGCGTCCTCGGCGAGCGAGCTGCTGGCGATGATCCCGGTGGTGCGGCGCCTCGCCCGGCAGGCCGGTCCGGGAGCGCTGCTGCGCGTCGCCGACCGGCCGCTCACCCGCCTCGCCGCGGAGCTCAGCGGCGACCATCGCCTGCAGGAGCACAGCGCGCGCCTGCTCGCGCCGCTGATCCGGCACGACGATGCGACCGGCGGCGACCTGCTGCGGGTGCTGCGGGCGGTGGTCGCGCACCCGGGCAACCGCACGGCCGCGGCAGCTGCCTCGCACCTCTCCCGCTCGGTGTTCTACCAGCGGCTCGCACTCATCGCGGATCTGCTCGACGCCGACCTCGACGACGGCGAGACCCTCTCCGCCCTGCATCTGGCGCTCCTCGCGCAAGGTCTACATCGCCTGAGTCCCGGGGCTTCGGCCGGGCCACCCCCGCGGTTCGCTGGTCGCAGTT
This sequence comes from Microbacterium azadirachtae, assembly GCF_000956545.1. Classification (GTDB taxonomy): domain Bacteria; phylum Actinomycetota; class Actinomycetes; order Actinomycetales; family Microbacteriaceae; genus Microbacterium; species Microbacterium azadirachtae. The sequence continues at coordinate 13 of NZ_JYIT01000027.1, read as the reverse complement.
TGCGCTGTCTCTT
>NZ_JYIT01000026.1 GCF_000956545.1 Microbacterium azadirachtae | reverse complement strand
CAGAGGGCGACCGCAGCGGACTCGGCGGCCTGCCGCCTCGGCGCGTCCGCGATCGGCGCCGGCTTGCGACGCGGGCGCGGCGCGGGGCGCTCGGCGGCGTCCGCCTCCGCGGCCTGCTCGGCGCGGTGGCTGCGGTCGACGCTGTACCGGGTGCGCAAGCTGTCGTGGCCGATCGCGGTCGCGATGAACTCCTCGTCGCGGATCGTCTTCCCGTCGCGCTCGTAGGTGAACGGGTGGACGCGCCCGCTGGCGACGAAGCTGTCGTCCTTGACCAGCAGCGCGTGGGCGCGCTTGGCGGCGGCGCGGAACAGGACGAGGTGGTGGAACGTCGGCTCGAGGTCGGTCGTGGTGCCGTCCGGCTCCACGCGCTGATGCCGCACGCCGACCCTGGCGTAGAACCGAGCCTGCCCCTTTGAGGTCGTGGTCAGCTGCGGCTCCGTGGCGATGAACCCGGACAACGACTGCTGCGTCTGAATGCTCACGTCGTGCTCCTTGCCTGTTCTGACAGCCGCCACTTGCGGCCGTTCCCGTCAGGCAGGTACACGCCCGCTGCCAGTCACGCGGGACGCCGCAGCAGCGCCTCGACCTCGGCGCGGTCGGCCTTCAGCGTCGCCGCGTCTTCGCGGGTCGTCCATGCCCGCAGATCGGTCACGATCGGCGGGGCCGAGCGCAGCAGCGTGATCCCGGTGCCGAAGGGCAGGGTGCGGATCGTCTCGGGCGGCATCACCGCCACGCGGCGCACCGATCGCTGGGACGAGCGTGAGCCGCGGTCGCCGATCGTGTCGGAGTGGGTCGTCTCGTCCCGCTCGCCGATGAGGGTGGACAGGTCTTGCAGGTCGCGCGACCCCGATGCGCCGCCGAGGATGATCTTGACGATGGAGGCGTCCCAGATCGCGGCGGCGGCATTCTCACCCCACTTCTCCCGCGCCTGGGCGAGGGATTGGAGCACGGGCATGGTCGTGATCCCGGTGCCGCCGCCCTCAGCCATGAGTGTGGGCAGGCTCGGCAGGGGCGCGAGGTTCCCGATCTCGTCCAACGCCAGCAGCAACGGCGGGTCCAAGCGCGCCCCCGGCGAAGTCGCGGCCAGGTGCCGCGCCGTCTCCACGAGGTCTTCCACAAACGCCGAGACCAGCGCCGACGAGCCGCCGGCGCCCGCCGAAGTCGCCAAGAGGTAGAGCGTCCCGCGCTGGGTGAGGAACGCGGCGGGGTCGAAGTCCTCACCGGTGCGCGGGGTGACCGCCTCCAGCACGCGGGGGTCGGCCAGGCAGCTCAGAGCCAGCGACACGCCCTGCCAGATCGAGTCGCGGGTCCGGGGGTCGGCGTGGATCATCGCCTCCAGCGACTCGGCCCACCCGGTCGCCGCCTGCGGGTGTGCGGTCAGGATCGCGACGGCCTCCGCAGCGGCGGTCGGGTCCAGGGTCCACCGGAACAGCTCGGCGGCCCCGCGCCCGTCGAGCGCCGCCGCGTGCAGGAGCGCCTGGAGCGCGGTGCGGGTCTTGCCCTCCCAGAACCCGCCGCCCTCGACCCCGCCCGAGGACAGCCCGGTCCCCGCTGCCAGTCCCGTCGCGCGGATCATCGCAGTCAGCGGAGTTTCGCAGCCACGCACCGGCGACCAGCGCAGTCCGGCCGGCACGCCTTCGGCCAAGTGCTGCGGGTCAAACACCGCCACGGGACCGCACCGCAGCCGCGCGCGCAGCGTGGCCGTGAGGTTGTCGGGCCGGGTCGAAGTCGTCACGACCGCGCCGGGGGCGTCCAAGATGGCGTTGATCGCGACGAACATGCCCTTGCCCGCACGAGGTGGCCCGATGAGCAGGATGCTGTCTTCCACCGACGCCCACACCTGGCGCCCGTGCGATCGGCCCAGCAGGTAGCCGACGTCAGCCGGTTTCGGGTCAGAGGTCGACGGGCGCAGCGTGGAGGCGCGGCGCAGCAGCGCCCGGCTGGAAGCCGCCTGGGCGACCTCCGCGCCGGTCGCGGTGCCCTGGATGCGGTGCGGGTTGCGGCGCGTCGCCGTCGAGTGCCGGCGCAGCAGCGACCAGCCCCACCAGCCGGCGCCGCCGATCACGACGAGCAGCGCCGCCGTCACGATCCAGTAGACGACCGAGTTCAGCCCCGGCGCTCCCAACGGGTCGCCGGGGTCGCCGGGGCGGGCGAGTACGCCCAGGCCCGCCTCGATGCCGCCGGTCGGCTGCGACGCGCCGGTCAGGAACGCGGCGATCGTCCCGGCGACCCGCAGCACGCCGGCCAGACCCGCAGCGCCGATCAGCAGGCCGATGCCGAGGTTCGCGAGCAGGTCTTCGGGGCCGCGGCCCGTCGTCGTGCTCACCGGCCGGCCCGCTCGGGGTGCTGCACCGAGAGGGTGCCGGAGATCCGGCCCAGCAGCAGCACCTCGCGGGTCGGTGCCAGCTCGAGCAGATGGTGTTGCAGCAGCGCGCGCCCGCGCCCGGTCGGGCCGGCGTCGGAATGGGCGACGATGACCGCCAGGGCGACGTCCTCGCCGGGCACGAACCCGTCCGCGCTCACCTCGAACAGCGCAGAGACCGCAGCCGCCGGAGCCGAAGCCTGCTGGGGAAAGGCAGGCTCGGGAGGGGCGAAGCGGCTCCGGCGGCGCGGTGGCGTGAGGATGTCGGTAAAGGTCGAGCCGTCCGCCTCATGCACCTCGACGCGGATCGGGCTGTCCAAGGCGGCGGTGAGATGATCGGCGAGCGCCCCGAAGGTGTCGCGCCGCAGCGGACGCAGCGCCTCCGGCGCGGTGAACGGCGTGCCGTCGACCGTGACGGACAACGCGCCGTCCGACGCGACCTCGACCCGGACGTGGGGGACGTGAATGATCGGCTGCGCCGGTGCCGGGACCTCCGGTTGGTCGGCGTCGCCGCCGCGCCGGTAGCGGGGCTTCACGCCACGCCCCCGGTCATGCGGGTAGCCGTGTTAAACAGTTCAAGCTCGGCCGGGTGCAGCTGATGCTGCGTCACGTAGGAGTGATCCTTGACCCGCCACAGCCCTTGCCCGGTGCCCAGCGTCGGCAAGAGCTTCTGCTCGGTGCCGGTCAGACCGAGAATCTCGCCCGTGACGCCGAGTTGGTCGCTTTCCTGGCGGTAGATGATCCGCGTCTCCGCATTGGCGAGCAGCGAGGACGCCAGGGCGCGCATCGCAGAGCCGCTGTCGCCCACGTTGTCGAGGTCGGTGAGCTTGTGGAACACGAGCGCGTTCGCGATGCCGTAGTGTCGGGCGAGGCGCCATTGGGCGTCCATGCGGCGCAGCAGCGGCGCATGGGACATGAGCCGCCATGCCTCGTCGTAGATCACCCACCGCTGCCCGCCGTTGGGGTCCAGCAGCGCCGCTTCCATCCACGCGGACGAGCAGGTCATCAGGACGCTGATGAGGGTGCTGTTCTCCGCGACGCGGGACAGATCGAGACTGACCATCGGCAGGGACGGGTCGAACGTCACCGTGGAGGGGCCGTCGAACAGCCCGGCGAGGTCGCCGGCGACCAGCCGGCGCAGCGCGTGCCCGGCGAGGCGTCCATCCTCGGCGAGGCGCCCGTCCGGGTCGTCGCCGGCAGCCGGGTTCAGGATGCGGTCGACGACCATCGGCAGGATCGGGGTCTCGGCCGAGCGCACCGCATCGGCCAGGGCGAGGTCGATCGCGGTGTGCTCCAGAGGCGTCAGCCGCCTATCCAGCACGGTCTCCGTCAGCGCGCCGATCAGATCGCGGCGGCGTGCAGCGACCTGGGTCGCCCATTCGCTGTCGGACACGTCCGAAGGCCGGTGCCCCTCGTCCAGCGGATTGAGCCGATTGCGCAGCCCGTGCCCGAGCACGATCGCTTTCCCGCCGACGGCCTCGGCGACCGCCGTGTGCTCTCCCTTGGGGTCGCCGGGCACGTAGACCCTGCGCCCGAACGCGATCGACCTCGTGTAGAGGGACTTCACCAGGGACGACTTGCCGGAGCCGACGATGCCGGCCACGACGATGTTCGGGGCCGTGATGACGCCACGCGCGTAGAGCACCCAGGGGTCGTAGACGAAGCTGCCACCGGAGTAGAGATCCTGGCCGACGAACACGCCCGCAGAGCCAAGGCCGCCTTCGGCGAGGAAGGGGTACGCCCCGGCGAGCGTCGCGGAGGTGTCCTGATGACGCGGCAGCCTCAACCGGCCTGGGGTGCGCAGCGCCGCCGGGCCAGCCTCGCCGGACGGCGGCAGGTAGGTGGTTCGGCGGCGTTCGTCGCGGTCGGCCTCCCAGCGCTGCTGCGCCTGCAGCTTGCGGGCGCGCTGCTGCTCGGCGATGAGCTCCGCGGCGGCGCGCTGGCGTGCCTTGCGGTGCTTTCGGCGCTCGTTCTGCGGCGAGACGAGCACGCTGGTGTGCAGGCGGCCGTCGTCCTGGCCGCTCACAGCGCCAGGCCCTGACCGGGCCGAGTGCTCTGCACGGCAGCGCCGAACAGGCGGGGGTCGGCGGGGCGCGTCCGCCCGGCCGGCACGAGGGGTGCGGGCTCGGCAAGCGCCGCGTCGGGCGGGACGTCGTGCGCGCGCAGCAGGCCAACGTGCCCGAGGGTCGGGTTGTAGGTCAGCGCGTATCCCTCGACCGTGACCGTGCGGTCCAGCGCACCGACGGGCGGGACGTCGTAGACGTAGCCGTTGACCAGCGCCGCGTCGGTCGTCTCCTGCCCGTAGTCCCACCGCGCCAGGTGCGCGACGGCCGCGTCGGGGCCGTCCCGGTCGATGAGGGTCAGCACCTCGTCGGCCTCCTCGCCTTGCAGGAACACGACGCTCACCCACCGCGGCGCCGCCTCCGGGGCGCGGCTCGGCCCGTCGACGGCGAGCCCGGCCGGGTCGACGCCGACGGGCTGCCAGGCGATCCGGGAGGCGTGCTGCGAGGCCAGGTCGAGCCGCACCTGCACCTCGTCGAGCGCGTTCGCGGCGAGGTTGAGCGCGTCCGCGGCCGCGAAGGCGTAGACCCCGCCCAGGAACGGGTCGCCGTCGTCGGTGCGGGCGAGCTCGTGCGCGTCGAGATGGCTGCGGGTGAGCTGGTCGAGCACCTGGCGCAGCGACCGGGTGCCGGCGACCAGCTCGCCGAGCACCGGATAGGCGCTGGTCGGGGGCATGTCCCGCCTGGCGTGCGCAAGGCCACGCAGCGCGGCGGCGCTCTCCGCGGCGTCCGCGAGCGGGTCGGTCAAAGTCGGCATGGCGTTGTCCTCCGGTGGATGGGCTGTCGGAGGACAGGTGCGCGGGGCCGGTCAGACGGTGCGGCACAGCGGCAGCGCGGCGGCGGCGAACGCCGCCGCCTGCTGCCCGACCAGGCGGCGCGTCTCGCACGACGCCTGGATCGCGGCCTGCTCGAGGGCGGACACGGCCGCCTCCAGCTCGTCCAGCGTCGGCGCGGACACGGCGATCAGACCCGTATAGCGCAGGATGCCGTGGCCGCTGGTCAAGTCCGCTTCCTGCTGGAGGACGTCCTCGAACTCGGCGGACTGCTGCGCGTCCTCGATCTGACCGATCCGCTGACGCTGATGGGCGTCGCTGATGTACTCGGTCTTCTTCTTGCGGATGTCGCGGGCGGCCTGGTCCGAGCGGATCGGGGTCGCGATCAGCGAGAACGCGCGCCGCACGCCCGAGGACAGCAGGATCGGGGCGAGGAACCCCGGATACACCAGCGACCTGGGCCATTCGGTGATCCACAGCACCGCGTGGAAGGCAGAGTCCGAGCGCAGGTGCTGCCAGCTCTCGGTGATCGCGACGGGGCCGGCGGTGGCGAGGCTACGACCGAGGTCGCGGTGTCGTTCCAGGGTCGCCGCGACGGCCGGGTCATACGCCGAGCGCAGCATCACGGCGATCTCGCCGGGACCGGCCCACTCGGAGGGGGTCAGGTCGGCGGCACGAAGCGCCGCCGACAGGGTGGTCATCTCCTGTCGCAGCACGGCGGCGGCGCCTTTCATCCCGCCGCCGGCGGTGCGGATCGCGCGGGCCGAGGTGCGCAGGTCGAGCGCGACCGAGAGGGTCGTGGCGTGCCGTTCCCCGGCGGGGCCGGCCCGGTCGATGAGCTCGGCGTAGGTGTTCGAGGTCCACGAGCAGTCGGCGCGGCCGTGTTCGGCCCACCACTCGGCCAGGCCGCTGCCGGAGTCCGGCAGCGTCCGCTCGAGCACCTGCACGCGGGCGAGCCGTCCCGAGCGGCAGCAGGTCGCGAGTACCCGGCCCCATCCGGTGACGCGGCGCTCCTGTTCGCTGGGGTCCAGCAGCACGAACGCCGGATGGGTGACGGTCAGCACAGCGGTCAGCGTCTGGGCGTGCGGGTCGTGGATCATCGCCGCGTCGGTGGCCGGGTCGAGGTACTCGCGCAGCGCCGCGGCGTCGCCGGGAAGGGCGAGGGTGCCCGCCGGGCGTGGCTTGACGATCCGGGCGCGGAACATGAGCTGCCCGCCGGTGGTGCGCCAGACCCAGCGCAGCGCGATCGGCACCCACTCGATGAGCTTCCGGCCGCCGGCCGGCACCCAGGCCAGCACGGCGCAGAGCAGGCAGATCGGGGCGGCGTAGGCCAGCAGCATGCCGCCGCCCATGTAGAGGGCGACGACGATCGACAGCGCCGCGACGGCGAGCACGAGCAGTTGCGACAGCGACAGGCCCAGCAGCACGCCGCGGCGGGTGAGCCGGCTGAACTTCACGGGGTGCAGTTCGGGTTCGTCTCGATGACCGGCACGGTTTCGGGATGCCATGACCTACTCCTTCTTCGCCGGGGGCTGCGGGCGCGCTGGCGGGTCGGGCTGGCGCGGCGGCGGCGTTGCGGGCGCGGCCGGCCGTGACGGCGCGGCTGGGGCCGGCGGGGTGCTTGGTGCGGACGTGGCCGGCTCGGCGGCGTCCGCGTGTCCTCCGGCTGCGGCGGGCGGTGGCGCGGCCGCTGCAGGACCAATCGGCGCGGCCGTCGTCGTCGGCGCCAAGGT
>NZ_JYIT01000025.1 GCF_000956545.1 Microbacterium azadirachtae | reverse complement strand
GAGAGCCTCGCGCTGGACCTCGGCGATCTCGACGCCCTGGCGGCGCAGCGCTTCGATGCCGACATCCTCGTCAACAACGCGGGGATCCAGACGGTCGCACCCATCGTCGAGTTCGACCCGGCGACGTTCCGGCGCATGCTCGACATCATGGTCACGGCGCCGTTCCTGCTGACCCGGGCCGTGCTTCCCGGCATGTACGCCCGCGGCTGGGGGAGGATCGTCAACATCAGCTCCGTGCACGGGCTGCGCGCGAGCGAGTTCAAGTCGGCGTACGTCACCGCCAAGCACGCGCTCGAGGGCCTGTCCAAGGTCACCGCGCTCGAGGGCGGTCCGTACGGCGTGACCAGCAACTGCCTCAACCCGGGGTACGTGAACACGCCCCTGGTGCAGAAGCAGATCGCGGATCAGGCGCGCACGCACGGGATTCCGGAGTCGGACGTCATCGAGAAGGTCATGCTCGCCGAGGCGGCGATCAAGCGCCTGCTCGAGCCCGAGGAGGTGGCCGACCTGGCGCTGTGGCTGTGCGGTCCGATGGCCGGATCCGTCACGGGGTCGTCGTACACGATGGACGGCGGCTGGAGCGCGCGATGAGCGAGGATGTCGCGCCCGTGCCCGTTGCGGCGCTCGCCGAATCCGCGTCGGATCCGCTGCCCGCGACGGATCCTGCGCTCGCCGCGTCCGTCCCGGATCCGGCGCTCGCGGTGACGACCTACGGGCCCGGCTCCGATGCGGCGGCGCTGCTGGCGATCCACGGCATCACCGCCAACGGCCGCTGCTGGGACACGGTCGCCGCGCTGCTGCCCGCACGGCGCATCCTCGCGCCGGATCTGCGCGGGCGGGCGCGCAGCAGTGCGCTGCCCGGGCCGTACGGCCTGCGCCGGCACGCGTCGGATCTCGCGGCTCTGCTGGATGCGGACGGCGGCGGGCCGCGCACCGTCCTCGGCCATTCGATGGGGGCGTTCGTCGCCGTCGCGCTCGCCGCGGCGAGGCCCGACCTGGTCGCGGAGCTCGTGCTCGTGGACGGCGGGTTCCCGCTGCCGCTGCCGTCGGGCGTCCGCAGTGCCGAGGACCTGGACATCGCCGCGCTGCTGGGCCCGGCCGCGCAGCGCCTCGCGCGGGAGTTCGCCGACGAGGACGCGTACCTCGATTTCTGGCGGGCGCACCCGGCGTTCGCCCGCGACTGGAGCCCGGCGGTCGAGGCGTACGCACGGCACGACCTCGACGGCGCCGCGCCGCACCTGCGCTCCTCGACCGTGGCCGCGGCCATGGTGCAGGACGGCGGCGAGCTCTACGGCCCGGACTGGTACGTCGCCGCGCTGCGCGGGCTGCGGATGCCGGTGGCCGTGCTGCGCGCGCCGCGGGGCCTCCTCGACGCGGAGCCGCTCTACGCGCCGGGCGCCCTCGAAGGGTTCCTCGACCTCGTGCCGCAGCTGCAGATCGTCGAGGTCGACGACGTGAACCACTACACGATCCTGTTCGCCGATCGCGGGGCGCGCCGCGTCGCCGCTGCGGTCGACGACCGCCGCTGACCGCCGCGCCTCCCCGCCCCGTTCCCGAAGGAACCCGCTATGACCGACACCCTGTTCGACGGCATCACGTCATTCCGCGTCGAGACGCCGCGCTACACCGCGAACGTGCGGGAGCGCCCGGCCGCGGATCCGGAGAGCCCGGACGCCACCATCGTGTTCGTGCACGGCAACGTGTCGTCGTCGCTGTACTTCGCGCCCACGATGCAGGCCCTGCCGGCGGGCGTGCGCGCCCTGGCGATCGACCTGCGCGGCTTCGGCGACAGCGAGACGAAGCCCGTCGACGCGACCCGCGGGCTGCGCGACTTCGCCGACGACGTGCGCGCCGTGCTCGACGCGCTGGGGCTCGACGCGGTGCACCTGGTGGGGTGGAGCATGGGCGGCGGCGTCGTGCTGCAGGTCGCGCTCGACGCACCGGAGCGCGTGCTCTCACTGACCCTCGAGGCGCCGGTGTCGCCCTACGGCTTCGGCGGCACACACGGTGCCGACGGCATCCGCAACGACGCCGACGGCGCCGGCACGGGCGGCGGTGGGGCGAACCCCGACTTCGTGGCGAGGCTCGAGGCGGGCGACACCACGGAGGAGGCGCAGACCTCGCCGCGCACCGTCTATCGTACGGCGTACGTGGCGAAGCCCGAGGCGCAGGCCGCGCACGAGGATGTCTGGGTCGCCTCGATGCTCACCACGAAGACCGGTCCGGACAACTATCCCGGCGACGCCGTCGCCTCGGAGAACTGGCCGGGCTTCGCGGCCGGCACGCGTGGCGTGCTCAACACCATGGCGCCGCAGCACCTTGACCTGTCCGGCATCGTCGACCTCGCCGTGAAGCCCCCGATCCTGTGGATCCACGGCGACAGGGACGCGATCGTCTCGGACGCCTCGTTCTTCGATCTGAACCACCTCGGCGCGCTCGGCGTGATCCCCGGGTGGCCGGGCGACGACGTCGCCCCTGCACAGCCGATGGTCACCCAGACCCGTGCCGTGCTCGAGCGGTACGCCGCGAACGGCGGAAGCTACCGTGAGGTCGCGCTGCCCGAGGCTGGACATGCGCCGCACCTCGACGAGGCGGAGACGTTCGATCGCGAGCTCGCCGCCCACCTCGGGGTGTGAGCCCGCCGCGCTCCGGGCGCACGTCGGGTGTGGCGCGCCCCTTCTCCGCGTTTCCCTCCTCTGGTCGTCTTTCCCTCCCCTCATCGGTGCGATTGCGGGGAGGGAAAGGCGCTGCGGGGAGGGAAACGCGAAGGGAGGTGTCCGGCCGCGCGGAGGCGCGCGACGCGGCCGCGCATAGGCTGCGCCTCGGATCCGCTGGGCCGCTGTCCAGGGTTCGTCCATCGGTTCCCCAGGGGGGTTTTCGTACATTTGAGGGATGTCCTATTCCGCTCATCGCCCCGGCCGCATGGATTCCCAGGGTCGGATCGCCTTCGACGTCGACGGACAGAACGACCCCGCGAACCCCGCCGACCCGACGGCGGAGGACCCGTTCATCTTCGTGCGCGACTACACCCCGGCCGGATCCGACCCTGGGAATCCATGCGGCCGGGGCGATGAGCGGAATAGGACATCCCTCAAATGTACGAAAACCCCCCTGGGGAACCGATGGACGAACCCTGGACAGCGGCCCAGCGGATCCGAGGCGCAGCCTATGCGCGGCCGCGTCGCGCGCCTCCGCGCGGCCGGACACCTCCCTTCGCGTTTCCCTCCCCGCAGCGCCTTTCCCTCCCCGCAATCGCACCGATGAGGGGAGGGAAAGACGACCAGAGGAGGGAAACGCGGAGAAGGGGCGCGCCACACCCGACGTGCGCCCGGAGCGCGGCGGGCTCACACCCCGAGGTGGGCGGCGAGCTCGCGATCGAACGTCTCCGCCTCGTCGAGGTGCGGCGCATGTCCAGCCTCGGGCAGCGCGACCTCACGGTAGCTTCCGCCGTTCGCGGCGTACCGCTCGAGCACGGCACGGGTCTGGGTGACCATCGGCTGTGCAGGGGCGACGTCGTCGCCCGGCCACCCGGGGATCACGCCGAGCGCGCCGAGGTGGTTCAGATCGAAGAACGAGGCGTCCGAGACGATCGCGTCCCTGTCGCCGTGGATCCACAGGATCGGGGGCTTCACGGCGAGGTCGACGATGCCGGACAGGTCAAGGTGCTGCGGCGCCATGGTGTTGAGCACGCCACGCGTGCCGGCCGCGAAGCCCGGCCAGTTCTCCGAGGCGACGGCGTCGCCGGGATAGTTGTCCGGACCGGTCTTCGTGGTGAGCATCGAGGCGACCCAGACATCCTCGTGCGCGGCCTGCGCCTCGGGCTTCGCCACGTACGCCGTACGATAGACGGTGCGCGGCGAGGTCTGCGCCTCCTCCGTGGTGTCGCCCGCCTCGAGCCTCGCCACGAAGTCGGGGTTCGCCCCACCGCCGCCCGTGCCGGCGCCGTCGGCGTCGTTGCGGATGCCGTCGGCACCGTGTGTGCCGCCGAAGCCGTAGGGCGACACCGGCGCCTCGAGGGTCAGTGAGAGCACGCGCTCCGGTGCGTCGAGCGCGACCTGCAGCACGACGCCGCCGCCCATGCTCCACCCCACCAGGTGCACCGCGTCGAGCCCCAGCGCGTCGAGCACGGCGCGCACGTCGTCGGCGAAGTCGCGCAGCCCGCGGGTCGCGTCGACGGGCTTCGTCTCGCTGTCGCCGAAGCCGCGCAGGTCGATCGCCAGGGCGCGCACGCCCGCCGGCAGGGCCTGCATCGTGGGCGCGAAGTACAGCGACGACGACACGTTGCCGTGCACGAACACGATGGTGGCGTCCGGGCTCTCCGGATCCGCGGCCGGGCGCTCCCGCACGTTCGCGGTGTAGCGCGGCGTCTCGACGCGGAATGACGTGATGCCGTCGAACAGGGTGTCGGTCATAGCGGGTTCCTTCGGGAACGGGGCGGGGAGGCGCGGCGGTCAGCGGCGGTCGTCGACCGCAGCGGCGACGCGGCGCGCCCCGCGATCGGCGAACAGGATCGTGTAGTGGTTCACGTCGTCGACCTCGACGATCTGCAGCTGCGGCACGAGGTCGAGGAACCCTTCGAGGGCGCCCGGCGCGTAGAGCGGCTCCGCGTCGAGGAGGCCCCGCGGCGCGCGCAGCACGGCCACCGGCATCCGCAGCCCGCGCAGCGCGGCGACGTACCAGTCCGGGCCGTAGAGCTCGCCGCCGTCCTGCACCATGGCCGCGGCCACGGTCGAGGAGCGCAGGTGCGGCGCGGCGCCGTCGAGGTCGTGCCGTGCGTACGCCTCGACCGCCGGGCTCCAGTCGCGGGCGAACGCCGGGTGCGCCCGCCAGAAATCGAGGTACGCGTCCTCGTCGGCGAACTCCCGCGCGAGGCGCTGCGCGGCCGGGCCCAGCAGCGCGGCGATGTCCAGGTCCTCGGCACTGCGGACGCCCGACGGCAGCGGCAGCGGGAACCCGCCGTCCACGAGCACGAGCTCCGCGACCAGGTCGGGCCTCGCCGCGGCGAGCGCGACGGCGACGAACGCCCCCATCGAATGGCCGAGGACGGTGCGCGGCCCGCCGCCGTCCGCATCCAGCAGAGCCGCGAGATCCGACGCGTGCCGGCGCAGGCCGTACGGCCCGGGCAGCGCACTGCTGCGCGCCCGCCCGCGCAGATCCGGCGCGAGGATGCGCCGTGCGGGCAGCAGCGCGGCGACCGTGTCCCAGCAGCGGCCGTTGGCGGTGATGCCGTGGATCGCCAGCAGCGCCGCCGCATCGGAGCCGGGCCCGTAGGTCGTCACCGCGAGCGCCGGATCCGGGACGGACGCGGCGAGCGCAGGATCCGTCGCGGGCAGCGGATCCGACGCGGATTCGGCGAGCGCCGCAACGGGCACGGGCGCGACATCCTCGCTCATCGCGCGCTCCAGCCGCCGTCCATCGTGTACGACGACCCCGTGACGGATCCGGCCATCGGACCGCACAGCCACAGCGCCAGGTCGGCCACCTCCTCGGGCTCGAGCAGGCGCTTGATCGCCGCCTCGGCGAGCATGACCTTCTCGATGACGTCCGACTCCGGAATCCCGTGCGTGCGCGCCTGATCCGCGATCTGCTTCTGCACCAGGGGCGTGTTCACGTACCCCGGGTTGAGGCAGTTGCTGGTCACGCCGTACGGACCGCCCTCGAGCGCGGTGACCTTGGACAGGCCCTCGAGCGCGTGCTTGGCGGTGACGTACGCCGACTTGAACTCGCTCGCGCGCAGCCCGTGCACGGAGCTGATGTTGACGATCCTCCCCCAGCCGCGGGCGTACATGCCGGGAAGCACGGCCCGGGTCAGCAGGAACGGCGCCGTGACCATGATGTCGAGCATGCGCCGGAACGTCGCCGGGTCGAACTCGACGATGGGTGCGACCGTCTGGATCCCCGCGTTGTTGACGAGGATGTCGGCATCGAAGCGCTGCGCCGCCAGGGCGTCGAGATCGCCGAGGTCCAGCGCGAGGCTCTC
>NZ_JYIT01000024.1 GCF_000956545.1 Microbacterium azadirachtae | reverse complement strand
ACAGATCGGGGAGCACACCGACTACAACGACGGCTTCGTGCTGCCGTTCGCGATCCAGCACCGCACGGCTGCGGCGGCGACCACGGGGTCGGCGGCGGGGGCGGGGGTCATCGGGTCTCCTCGACGGGCAGGGGAACGGACGCGATCGCGTCGCGCAGGCGCGCGGCCGCATCCTCGGGCAGGATCTCGGCCGTCCACGCAGACATCGCGGACTCGGACCCGGCCAGGAACTTCAGCTTGTCGGCGGCACGGCGGGGGCTGGTGAGCTCGAGGCGCATGCGGATCGTGTCGCGGCCGACGTGCACCGGGGCCTGGTGCCAGGCGGCGATGTACGGCGTCGGCGAGGCGTAGAGCGCATCCACGCCGCGCAGCAGGCGCAGGTACAGGGGGGCGAGCTCGTCGCGCTCCGCGTCGTCCAGCGCGGTGAAGTCGGGCACGTGCCGGTGCGGCAGCAGCTGCACCTCGAGCGGCCAGCGCGCGGCGAACGGCACGAAGGCGGTCCAGTGCTCTCCCTGCAGCACCACCCGGTCGGATCCCTGCTCCGCGTCGAGGATGCGCGCGAACAGGTCGTCGCCGGTGCGGGCGATGCTCTCGCGCAGCCGCTGCGTGCGCGGGGTGACATAGGGGTACGCGTAGATCTGGCCGTGCGGATGCGGCAGCGTGACGCCGATCGCCTCGCCGCGGTTCTCGAACGGGAACACCTGCTCGATGCCGGGGAGCGCGGAGAGGGTGGCCGTGCGGTCGGCCCAGGCCTCGATCACGGTGCGCGCGCGAGTGACCGACTGCGTGCCGAAGGATCCGGCGTGCTCGGGGCTGAAGCAGACCACCTCGCAGCGTCCGACGCTGGTCCGGGTGCGTCCGAGCCCGATCTGCTCCAGGTCGGCGAGGCCCTGCGGCGGGTCGACCGCTGCCGGCGCGGTGCCGACGGCGTTCGCGAGGGCGGGCCCGAACGACGGGGAGCGGTTCTCGAACACGGCGACGTCGTAGCGCGACGGCACCTCGGAGGGGTTGGTCGCCGTCTGCGGCGCGAGCGGATCCGCATCCGCGCCCGGCATCATCACCCGGGTCTGGCGCTGGGTGGCGAAGGTGATCCAGTCCCCGGTGAGCACGTCCTGACGCATGGTCGCCGTGTCCGGGCGCGTGTCGAGGGCGCGCGCGTCGACGCTCCGCTCCGGCCCGAGGGCTGTGCCGGGGTCGTCGTAGTAGACGAGGTCTCGGCCGTCGGCGAGGCGTGTGGTCCGCTTGACGACGCCGGCGCCGAGCGTCGTGACGGCGAGCACCGCGTCCCCGCCTCCGGGGGCAGCGGTCGCGTCTGCGGGCGCCGCCGGCGCGGCGGTCGTACCGAACGCAGGATCCGTTTCCATGTTCACGTAAACACGATAGGGCACGCGGCGTGATAGCGTCAACAAACCTGCGAACGGCGCGCCGAACGGTGCGGGTGGGATCGGCGGGGGAGAGGCGAGGCGATGCCGAAGCACGACGACGAGCTCGAGGAGCTCCTCCGCACGGTCGACGGAGCGCCCGCCGGCCGCCCGCGCAGGGGTCCCCGGCCCAGCGGTCGCGTGTCGATGGCGATGGTCGCCGCGCGGGCCGGCGTCTCCGGCCAGACCGTCTCACGGGTCGTGAACGACAGCCCCCGGGTGGATCCGGTCACGCGTGAGCGGGTCGAGGCTGCGATGGCCGAGCTCGGCTACCGCCCGCATCGCGCCGCGCGGGCGCTGCGCACCGGACGCTCGATGACGATCGGCGTGGTGGCGCAGACGCTCGCCACGGTCGGCAACTCCGCGCTGCTGCAGGCCGTCGCGGAGGCTGCGGAGGCGCGCGGCTACGCCCTCGCCGTCGTCACGCTGGGCGCGGCGGGTCGCATCGGCGACGCCTTCGACCGGCTGCGCGATCAGGGCGTCGACGGCGCGATCGTGCTGAACGAGGCATCGGCGCTCGCCCGCGACGTGGATCCGGCCGGCCTCGTGCTCGTCGTGGTCGATGCGCCGGCCGACCCGCGGTTCACGGTCATCGGCACCGATCACGCCGCCGGCGCCAGGGTCGCGACCGCGCACCTGCTCGACGGCGGCGCCGCCACCGTGCATCATGTCGCCGGACCGGAGGGCTCGTTCGCGGCGGCCGAGCGCGAGCGCGGCTGGCGCGAAGAGCTCGCGGCGCGCGGGGCCCGCATCCCGGAGCCGCTGCGCGGAGACTGGAGCGCCGGATCCGGTCATGCGCTGGGCGGCACCCTCGCGGCCGATCCCGAGGTCACGGCCGTGTTCGCCGCGAACGACCAGATGGCGCTCGGGCTGCTGCGCGCGCTCGCCGACGCCGGGCGGCGCATCCCCGCCGACGTCGCCGTGCTCGGCTTCGACGACATCGCCGACGCCGCCGAGTTCCGCCCGCCGCTGACGACGATCCGCCAGGACTTCGCCGCACTCGGCGAGAAGGCCGTGCAGATCCTCATCGACCGCGTCGAGGGCCAGACCCTCGCGGATCCGGCGCTGCTCGTGCCGACGCTGGTCGCGCGCGCGAGCGCCTAGCCGGGCTCGCGTCGCCCGCGGGCGGGGCGGCCGCTCTCGGGCGGGGCGTTCGCGATGGATGCGTCGCATCGGTTGCGGAAAGCGTGTTCCCATGTCAGGATGAGGGAACTGGAAAGCGCTTACCCTCTGCGACGGCGTCGCACGCCGGGGCAACGGAACGAAGGAGAAACCGTGGCGGAGAGCACCACCCGCGAGATCGGCATCATCATGAACGGCGTCTCCGGGCGCATGGGCTACCGCCAGCACCTGGTGCGGTCGATCCTGGCGATCCGCGAGCAGGGCGGCATCGAGCTGCCCGACGGCACCCGGGTCACCGTGAAGCCGATCCTCGTCGGCCGCAGCGCGCAGAAGCTGGCCGAGCTCGCCGCCGCGCACGGCATCGCCGATTACACGACCGACCTCGACGCCGCGCTCGCGGATCCGCAGTGGGAGATCTATGCCGACTTCCTCGTCACCAAGGCGCGCGCGGCCGCGATCCGCAAGGCCATCGCCGCGGGCAAGGCGATCTACACGGAGAAGCCCACGGCCGAGTCCGTGGGGGAGGCGCTGGAGCTCGCCCGTCTCGCCCGGGCCGCGGGCGTCAAGACCGGCGTCGTGCACGACAAGCTGTACCTGCCCGGCCTGCAGAAGCTCAAGCGCCTCATCGACTCGGGCTTCTTCGGCCGGATCCTGTCCGTGCGCGGGGAGTTCGGCTACTGGGTGTTCGAGGGCGACTGGCAGCCGGCGCAGCGTCCCAGTTGGAACTACCGCACCGAAGACGGCGGCGGCATCATCAGCGACATGTTCCCGCACTGGAACTACGTCATGGAGAACCTGTTCGGCGAGGTGAAGAGCGTGTACGCCCAGGCAGCCGTGCACATCGCCGACCGCTGGGACGAGAAGGGCGAGCACTACACGGCCACCGCCGAGGACGCCGCGTACGGGATCTTCGAGCTCGAGGGCGGCATCGTCGCCGAGATCAACTCCAGCTGGACCGTGCGCGTGAACCGCGACGAGCTCGTCGAGTTCCAGGTGGACGGCACGCACGGATCCGCGGTCGTCGGCCTCTTCGGCGCGAAGATCCAGCATCGCAACGCCACTCCCAAGCCGGTGTGGAACCCCGACCTCGCCGACGAGCACGACTACGACGCGGACTGGGCCGAGGTGCCCACGAACGATGTGTTCCTCAACGGCTTCCGACAGCAGTGGGAGGAGTACCTCACGTCGTACGTGCTCGGCACGGACTACGCGTTCGACCTGCTCGCCGGCGCCCGCGGCGTGCAGCTCGCCGAGGCTGGCCTGCAGTCCTCCGCCGAGGGGCGCAAGATCGCGCTGCCCGCGCTGACCCTGGACTGAGGTCGGACATGACGACGATCCGCCTCCTCGCCGCCGACGGAGCGACCTCCGACGTCCCGCTCGCCGACTCCGGCGCCTACACCCGTCCGTCCGCGCCCCTGCGCAGCCGCGTCGCCTACGCCGCCGCGCACGTGGTGCCGAAGACGCACGCCGACAACACCCCCGGGCAGCCCGCGGACATCGACTGGGACGCCACGCTCGCGTTCCGCCGCAACGTCTACTCCTGGGGTCTCGGCGTCGCCGACGCCATGGACACCGCGCAGCGCAACATGGGCCTCGATGCGGCGGCGACCCGCGAGCTCATCGCCCGCAGCGCGGCGGTCGCCCGCGAGGAGGGTGGTTCCGTCGTCGTCGGCGTGAACACCGACCACGTCGACGAGGAGCGCATCCCGCTGACGCAGGTGATCGACGCATACGTCGAGCAGCTGCACTTCGTCGAGGAGCAGGGCGCAGGGCCCGTGCTGATGGCCTCGCGCCACCTCGCCCGCGTCGCCGAATCGCGCACCGACTACCTGCGCGTGTACGCGGCCGTGCTGCAGCAGGCGACGACCCCGGTCGTGCTGCACTGGCTCGGCACCGCCTTCGATCCGCAGCTCGAGGGGTACTTCGGATCCTCCCCGTGGCGCGAAGCCTCGACCACGCTGCTGCGCATCATCGACGAGAATCCGGGGAAGGTCGCGGGGGTGAAGATGAGCCTGCTGAACGCGGAGTCCGAGATCGCCGTGCGCGAGCAGCTCCCGGACGGGGTGCGCATGTTCACCGGCGACGACTTCAACTACGTCGACCTGATCGGCGGTGACACCACCCGGTCGTCGAGCGAGGAGCGCAGCGACGAGACGAAACGCGGTGCCCTCGCCGCCGACCGTGCTTCGTCTCCCTCCGCTCTCTCGACGACCGGAGGCCACTCGGATGCGCTCCTCGGCGCGTTCGCCGCGATCACGCCCGTCGCCTCGGCCGCTATCCAGGCGCTCGACGCGGGGGATCCGGCCCGGTATCTGCAGATCCTCGGGCCGACGGAGGACCTCAGCCGCCAGGTGTTCGCCGCGCCCACGTTCTACTACAAGACCGGCGTCGCGTTCCTCGCCTGGCTGAACGGCCATCAGCCCGCGTTCCAGATGGTCGGCGGTCTCCACTCGGCGCGCAGCCTGCCCCACCTCAGCCGCATCGTCGAGCTCGCGAACGCCGCGCTCGCGCTGGAGGATCCGGAACTCGCCCGCGAACGCTGGCACGGCATGCTGCGCCTGAACGGGGTGGGCGCATGACCCTTCGAGAGCCTCAGAGGCCGCATCCCCGTCTGTCGATCAACCAGGCCACGATCAAGCATGCCGATCTCGCGACGGCGCTGCGGGTCACCGCCGAGGCCGGCATCGAGGGGATCGGCCTGTGGCGCGAGCCGGTGAACGAGGTCGGGCTCGATGTGGCCGCGCAGATGCTCGGCGACTCCGGGCTGCGCTTCACGACGCACTGCCGGGGCGGCTTCTTCACGCTGCCCGCCGGACCCGAGCGCCTCGCCGCGCTCGACGACAACCGGCGCGCGATCGAGGAGACCGGCACGCTCGCCGCCGCCGGGGTGGACGGATCCACCGCCGTCCTCGTGCTCGTCGCCGGCGGGCTGCCCGAGGGATCGCGCGACCTCGGCGGCGCCAGGGAGCGGGTGCGCGACGCCATCGGCGAGCTGTCCGTCGACGCCCGGGCGGCGGGCGTGACCCTCGCGATCGAGCCGCTGCATCCGATGTTCGGATCCGACCGCTGCGTCGTCTCGACGCTCGGGCAGGCCCTCGACATCGCCGCGGACTTCGACCCGGCGG
>NZ_JYIT01000023.1 GCF_000956545.1 Microbacterium azadirachtae | reverse complement strand
GCAGAAAGGCCACCCTGCGTTGGGTGGCCTTTCTGTTAAAGGAAGTCCGGCGGTGTCCTACTCTCCCACAGGGTCCCCCCTGCAGTACCATCGGCGCTGTGAGGCTTAGCTTCCGGGTTCGGAATGTGACCGGGCGTTTCCCTCACGCTATGGCCGCCGAAACACTATTGACGTGTCTCAAACAAACACAAGCATGTGTGTTGTTGTTTGGTTTTCGACCGTACGTCGAGAACCACAAAGTGGACGCAAGCACCAAGAACGGTGTGTTATCAAGTCATCGGCTTATTAGTACCAGTCAGCTGCACGTGTTACCACGCTTCCACATCTGGCCTATCAACCCAGTAGTCTGGCTGGGAGCCTCTCACCCGAAGGTATGGAAGTCTCATCTTGAGGCCGGCTTCCCGCTTAGATGCTTTCAGCGGTTATCCATCCCGAACGTAGCTAACCAGCGGTGCTCCTGGCGGAACAACTGGCACACCAGAGGTTCGTCCAACCCGGTCCTCTCGTACTAGGGTCAGATCCTCTCAAACTTCCTACGCGCGCAGCGGATAGGGACCGAACTGTCTCACGACGTTCTAAACCCAGCTCGCGTACCGCTTTAATGGGCGAACAGCCCAACCCTTGGGACCTACTCCAGCCCCAGGATGCGACGAGCCGACATCGAGGTGCCAAACCATGCCGTCGATATGGACTCTTGGGCAAGATCAGCCTGTTATCCCCGAGGTACCTTTTATCCGTTGAGCGACAGCGCTTCCACAAGCCACTGCCGGATCACTAGTCCCGACTTTCGTCCCTGCTCGACCTGTCAGTCTCACAGTCAAGCTCCCTTGTGCACTTACACTCGACACCTGATTGCCAACCAGGTTGAGGGAACCTTTGGGCGCCTCCGTTACTTTTTGGGAGGCAACCGCCCCAGTTAAACTACCCACCAGGCACTGTCCCTGAACCGGATCACGGTTCGAAGTTAGATATCCAGAGTGACCAGAGTGGTATTTCAACAATGACTCCACATGAACTGGCGTCCATGCTTCACAGTCTCCCACCTATCCTACACAAGCCACACCGAACACCAATACCAAGCTGTAGTAAAGGTCACGGGGTCTTTCCGTCCTGCTGCGCGTAACGAGCATCTTTACTCGTAATGCAATTTCGCCGAGTTCGCGGTTGAGACAGTTGGGAAGTCGTTACGCCATTCGTGCAGGTCGGAACTTACCCGACAAGGAATTTCGCTACCTTAGGATGGTTATAGTTACCACCGCCGTTTACTGGGGCTTAAATTCTGAGCTTCGCCGAAGCTAACCCGTCCTCTTAACCTTCCAGCACCGGGCAGGCGTCAGTCCGTATACATCGTCTTGCGACTTGGCACGGACCTGTGTTTTTAGTAAACAGTCGCTACCCACTAGTCTCTGCGGCCACCACGCCCTTTTCGGAGTAAATCCGTATAAGCGGGTGGCCCCCCTTCTCCCGAAGTTACGGGGGCATTTTGCCGAGTTCCTTAACCACGATTCTCTCGATCTCCTTGGTATTCTCTACCTGACCACCTGAGTCGGTTTGGGGTACGGGCGGCTAGAACCTCGCGTCGATGCTTTTCTCGGCAGCATAGGATCACCCACTTTTTATCCGCATCGTGTCTCAGCCTGAATGAGAGACGGATTTGCCTATCTCTCGGCCTACGCACTTGCACCAGGACAACCATCGCCTGGCTTGGGCTACCTTCCTGCGTCACACCTGTTAATACGCTCACTCCACCAGATGGGGTCGCATGCCGCCTCACGATCGTCCCCGAAGGGATCCACGCGTCTTGGGATGCTTAGCACTCCTGATTTCATGTGGGCGGTTCTTCGCCGGTACGGGAATATCAACCCGTTGTCCATCGACTACGCCTGTCGGCCTCGCCTTAGGTCCCGACTTACCCAGGGAAGATTAGCTTGACCCTGGAACCCTTGGTCTTCCGGAGGACGTGTTTCTCACACGTCTTTCGCTACTCATGCCTGCATTCTCACTCGTGTAGCGTCCACGGCTGGATCACTCCGCCGCTTCACTCGCCACACGACGCTCTCCTACCCATCAACACGGCTGGACCACGAAGGCCTACCATTAATGTCAATGCCACAACTTCGGTGGCGTGCTTGAGCCCCGTTACATTGTCGGCGCGGAATCACTTGACCAGTGAGCTATTACGCACTCTTTCAAGGGTGGCTGCTTCTAAGCCAACCTCCTGGTTGTCACAGCAACTCCACATCCTTTCCCACTTAGCACGCGCTTAGGGACCTTAGTTGGTGGTCTGGGTTGTTTCCCTCTCGACTATGAAGCTTATCCCCCACAGTCTCACTGCTGCGCTCTCACTTACCGGCATTCGGAGTTTGGCTGACGTCAGTAACCTTGTAGGGCCCATCGGCCATCCAGTAGCTCTACCTCCGGCAAGAAACACGCAACGCTGCACCTAAATGCATTTCGGAGAGAACCAGCTATCACGAAGTTTGATTGGCCTTTCACCCCTATCCACAGCTCATCCCCTCAGTTTTCAACCTAAGTGGGTTCGGCCCTCCACGACGTCTTACCGTCGCTTCAGCCTGGCCATGGATAGATCACTTCGCTTCGGGTCTAGGACACGCGACTGAATCGCCCTATTCAGACTCGCTTTCGCTACGGCTACCCCACACGGGTTAACCTCGCCACGTATCACTAACTCGCAGGCTCATTCTTCAAAAGGCACGCTGTCACCCCTACTAAGGAGGCTCCAACGGTTTGTAAGCAAACGGTTTCAGGTACTATTTCACTCCCCTCCCGGGGTACTTTTCACCTTTCCCTCACGGTACTTGTCCGCTATCGGTCATCTGGGAGTATTTAGGCTTATCAGGTGGTCCTGACAGATTCACACGGGATTTCTCGGGCCCCGTGCTACTTGGGATACTCTTCACGCCAAGCCAGGCATTTCGACTACGGGGTTCGCACCCTCTATGACCGGCCATTCAAAACCGTTCGTCTATACCTGCTTGTAACGCTGAAAGTTCGGCAGAACAATCAGAAAAGTCCCACAACCCCGAGCATGCAACGCCTGCCGGCTATCACACACACCCGGTTTAGCCTCATCCGCTTTCGCTCGCCACTACTCACGGAATCACATGTTGTTTTCTCTTCCTGTGGGTACTGAGATGTTTCACTTCCCCACGTTCCCTCTACCCGCCCTATATATTCAGGCGGGAGTCACTAGGTCGGCACGCCGCCCAGCGGGGTTTCCCCATTCGGACACCCTCGGATCAAAACTCGCTTATCAGTTCCCCGAGGCTTATCGCAGATTGCTACGTCCTTCTTCGGCTCCAGATGCCAAGGCATCCACCGTTTGCTCTTAAAGACTTGAAATCACATGAGTTCATCAAGAATCGGTACCAGACCCCGAAGGATCCAGTTCGAAATTGACTAATGATCTTTAAGATCATCAATACAACACAACCCCAAAGGGTCATGCTGAAGATGCTCGCGTCCACTGTGTAGTTCTCAAAGTACGGGCGGTGCTCATCCCCACCAACAACGTTGGCAGCGACAAGCCCGAGGAACAGCTGCGATCCCGAAGAATCACACCCGGTCCCTCAGGACCCAACAGCGTGCAGGCACCAAACCCGCCGGCCCCGCGTTCCCACACCGAAGTGCGTACTAGCAGAAACCATTGGCTCTGATGCCATGTCAAATGTTCCACCCATGAGCTCCCAGCGAAGAACGTGTGCCTTCGATCTGGGTTCTGGACTCCGAAGAGTCAGATGCTCCTTAGAAAGGAGGTGATCCAGCCGCACCTTCCGGTACGGCTACCTTGTTACGACTTAGTCCTAATTACCGATCCCACCTTCGACGGCTCCCTCCACAAGGGTTAGGCCACCGGCTTCAGGTGTTACCGACTTTCATGACTTGACGGGCGGTGTGTACAAGACCCGGGAACGTATTCACCGCAGCGTTGCTGATCTGCGATTACTAGCGACTCCGACTTCATGAGGTCGAGTTGCAGACCTCAATCCGAACTGGGACCGGCTTTTTGGGATTCGCTCCACCTCACGGTATTGCAGCCCTTTGTACCGGCCATTGTAGCATGCGTGAAGCCCAAGACATAAGGGGCATGATGATTTGACGTCATCCCCACCTTCCTCCGAGTTGACCCCGGCAGTATCCCATGAGTTCCCACCATTACGTGCTGGCAACATAGAACGAGGGTTGCGCTCGTTGCGGGACTTAACCCAACATCTCACGACACGAGCTGACGACAACCATGCACCACCTGTTCACGAGTGTCCAAAGAGTTGACCATTTCTGGCCCGTTCTCGTGTATGTCAAGCCTTGGTAAGGTTCTTCGCGTTGCATCGAATTAATCCGCATGCTCCGCCGCTTGTGCGGGTCCCCGTCAATTCCTTTGAGTTTTAGCCTTGCGGCCGTACTCCCCAGGCGGGGAACTTAATGCGTTAGCTGCGTCACGGAATCCGTGGAAAGGACCCCACAACTAGTTCCCAACGTTTACGGGGTGGACTACCAGGGTATCTAAGCCTGTTTGCTCCCCACCCTTTCGCTCCTCAGCGTCAGTTACGGCCCAGAGATCTGCCTTCGCCATCGGTGTTCCTCCTGATATCTGCGCATTCCACCGCTACACCAGGAATTCCAATCTCCCCTACCGCACTCTAGTCTGCCCGTACCCACTGCAGGCCCGAGGTTGAGCCTCGGGATTTCACAGCAGACGCGACAAACCGCCTACGAGCTCTTTACGCCCAATAATTCCGGATAACGCTTGCACCCTACGTATTACCGCGGCTGCTGGCACGTAGTTAGCCGGTGCTTTTTCTGCAGGTACCGTCACTTTCGCTTCTTCCCTGCTAAAAGAGGTTTACAACCCGAAGGCCGTCATCCCTCACGCGGCGTTGCTGCATCAGGCTTCCGCCCATTGTGCAATATTCCCCACTGCTGCCTCCCGTAGGAGTCTGGGCCGTGTCTCAGTCCCAGTGTGGCCGGTCACCCTCTCAGGCCGGCTACCCGTCGACGCCTTGGTGAGCCATTACCTCACCAACAAGCTGATAGGCCGCGAGCCCATCCCCCACCAAAAAATCTTTCCAGACACTGACCATGCGGTCGCGTCTCGTATCCAGTATTAGACGCCGTTTCCAGCGCTTATCCCAGAGTGAGGGGCAGGTTGCTCACGTGTTACTCACCCGTTCGCCACTAATCCCCCAAAGCAAGCTTCGGGTTCATCGTTCGACTTGCATGTGTTAAGCACGCCGCCAGCGTTCATCCTGAGCCAGGATCAAACTCTCCGTAAAAAAGAAAAGCATACGAAACCAGGGAAAACCAGTAACGCAGCGAGTTTGAAACTGACCAAAGAGATGACATCATTGCTGACTTCATCCGAATGCCAACCCCGAAGGGCTGGTCTTTGATCCAAAGGAATTTCTCAACCAGCCCGAAGACTGGACGAGGAATAAATTGGCATTTGACAAGTGCACGCTGTTGAGTTCTCAAGGATCGGATGCTCCT
>NZ_JYIT01000022.1 GCF_000956545.1 Microbacterium azadirachtae | reverse complement strand
GACCCGCCGCCGGGGCTCCTCGCACCCCTGCCGCGGGGCCGCGGACGGACGTACCCTGGAAGCGGAGGTGGGACCATGACGCAGGTGGCGGCAGGCGACCGGATCCGCATCCACGGCCGGGTGGTCGGCGGCGGCGAGCGCTTCGGCGTGGTCACCGAAGTGCGCGGCGAGCTCCTCGTCGTGCACTACGACGACGGGCACGAAGCGGTGCTCTCCCCCGGCAGCGACTGCGAGATCAGGCACGCCGAGTAAGGCACGTCGCCCGGGCGGCGGCCCTCGGAGAGGCGCGCCTCAGCCGGACCGGATCCGAGGATCCGTCCGACCGAGACGCACGTCTCCGAGCGAAGCGCCGTGCGCCCGCCGGGAGCTACTCCCCCGACTCGCCGACGAAGCCGACGATCGGGATCGCCGAGGTCGTCGGCACCGTCGGAGACAGGATCGTCCCGTCCTCGCGCCGGGCCTGCCGGCCGAACTCCGGGCGGCCGTGCAGCACCGGCCCCTGATCCGGGAGCGGCACCGCGGCGGGGCTGTCGACGGAAGCCGAATGCGCGGTCCCGCGCACGGAGAACGAGACCGGGTCTCCCGAGCGCACCTCGACGAGCAGCCTGTCCGCGGTCAGGGTGATCTGCAGCTGGGATCCGTGCCACTGCAGCGGGTAGGACAGCTCGGGCCAGTCGCCCGGAAGACGCGGGTCGAAGCTGAGCTCGCCGTCGTGATCGCGCATGCCGCCGAAGCCGCAGACGAGCGCGGTCCACACGCCTCCCGCGGAGGCGACGTGGACGCCGTCGGAGGCGTTGCGGTGCAGGTCGCCCAGATCGACGTAGATGGCGTGCTCGAAGTACTCGTGCGCGAGGTCCTGATAGCCGACCTCGGCGGCGAGGATCGACTGCACGACCGCCGACAGGGTCGAATCGCCCGTGGTGAGCGGGTCGTAGTACTCGAAGTCGGCGAGCTTCTCCGCCTCGGTGAAGTGGTTGCCCTGCAGGAACAGCGCGAGCACCACGTCGGCCTGCTTCAGCACCTGGAACCGGTAGATCACCAGCGGGTGGAAGTGCAGCAGCAGCGGACGCTGTTCCGCGGGGGTGTTCGGCAGGTCCCACACCTCGCGCTCGAGGAACAGGGAGTCCTGCGGATGGATCCCCAGCGCCGGGCTGAACGGGATGTGCATCGCATCGGCGGCGCGCTCCCAGCGCTCGACCTCGGCCGGGTCGATTCCGAGCCGCTCCACGGCCGCGTCGTACGCCTCCGGCGCATCCGCCGCCATCTCGCGCACGACCCGCGCGGCGAAGCGCAGGTTGTAGCGCGCCATCACGTTCGTGAACAGGTTGTCGTTCACGACGGTGGTGTACTCGTCCGGGCCGGTCACGCCGTGGATGTGGAACGTGTCCACGCCGTCGGCGGAGCGCCAGAACCCGAGCGTGGCCCACATCCGCGCGGTCTCCACGGCGATGTCCACGCCCTCGCGGTAGAGGAACTCGTCGTCGCCGGTGGCGCGCACGTACTTGCCCAGCGCGTAGCTGACGTCGGCGTTGATGTGGTACTGCGCGGTGCCGGCGGCGTAGTACGCGCTGGCCTCCTCGCCGTTGATCGTGCGCCACGGGAACAGGGCCCCGCCCTCGTTGAGCTGGCCTGCACGCCGGCGCGCGGCCGGCAGCATGTGCACCCGGCAGCGCAGCGCGTTGCGCGCGAACTGCGGTGACGTGTAGGTGAGGAACGGCAGCACGTACACCTCGGTGTCCCAGAAGTAGTGCCCGCCGTAGCCGGATCCGGACACGCCCTTCGCCGAGACCCCGGCGCCGTCTGCACGCGCGGACGCCTGCGCGATCTGGAAGAGGCACCACCGCGTCGCCTGCTGCAGGTCGTCGTGCCCCGCGATGCGCACGTCGCTGCGCTCCCAGAACGCGCCCAGCCACTGCGCCTGCTTGGCGAACTGCGCCTCGACGCCCTCCACCGCGGCGCGGTCGAGGGTGCGCCGGCAGCGGTCGATGAGCTCGCGCGCGGGCACGCCGCGGGAGGTGTGATAGCTGACGAGCTTCGTGACCCTCGTGGGCACGCCCGCCTTCGCCTGCACGCGGAACACGTTCTTCGCGATGTCCGGCTCGACGAGCTGCCGCGCCGTGTACTCGTTCTCGGTCTCGACCAGGTGATCGGCGACCACGGCGAGCGTCATCCCCGAGTTCGCCACGCGGTACGCGAGCGCCGAGCGCCCGCCGTCCTGCCAGAACTCCGCGGGCTGCAGCACCCGGTCGCCGAACCGCTCCGCCTTGCGCGGATCGAAGCCGGCCTTCTCGCCCGGAGAGCCCGCCGCCATCGACGGAACCCCGCCGTACACGTCCTCGCCGTCCTGCCGGTTGATCAGCTGGCACGAGATCGTCACCGGGGCGTCCGCGTTCTCGACGACCACCTCGAGGCGCAGCACGGCCAGGTGCCGCTCCACGAACGACACGATGCGCTCGTCGCGGATCCGCACCCGCTTGCCGGAGGGGGTCACCCACAGCACCTCGCGCATGAGGATCCCGGTCCGGAAGTCGAGCTCGCGACGGTACTCCCGCACGTCCGCCTCGTCGAAGCTCAGCGGCTCGTCGTCGACGTACACGCGCATGACCTTCGCGTCGGGCGCGTTCACGATGGTCTGTCCCACCTCGGCGAACCCGAAGGCCTGCTCGGCGTGACGGATCTTCCACGTCTCGTGCAGGCCGTTGATGAACGTGCCGTGCTCGAGTGCGCCCCGCCCTTCGATGTGGTTGCCGCGCAGACCCAGATAGCCGTTGCCCAGGCCGAGCAGCGTCTCCGAGACGCCAGGGCTGACGTGCGGATACTGCGTCTCGACGAGACGCCACGGGTCGACGGGGAAGAGGTCGCGATCGATCATGCAGTGGTCTCCGTGAAGGGGTGGTTCAGGACAGGAAGCGGGCGAGGTCGTCCACGACGACCGTGGCCCCGTTCGCGAGGAGGGATTCGGATCCGGCTCCGCGGTCGACGCCGACGACCGTTCCGTAGCCGGCGGCGGCCGCCGACGCGACGCCGCTGGTGGCGTCCTCGACCGCGACGGCGGATGCGGGATCGACGCCGATGCGCTCCGCGCCCACGCGGAAGACGTCGGCGGCGGGCTTGGACGCCAGGTGCTCGCGCTCGGCCACGACGCCGTCGACCACGACCGTGAAGAAGTCGCGGATGCCTGCGGTCGCCAGCACCTCCTCCGCGTTCTTCGAACTGGACACCACCGCGAGCGGAACCTCGGCGGCGCGCAGCTCCTCGAGCAGGGCGAGGGACCCGGGATAGGGCGCGATGCCGTCGCGGCGCAGGGCTTCGGAGAAGGCGACGTTCTTCCGGTTGCCGATGCCGCAGATCGTGTCGGCCTCGGGGTCGTCGTCCACGGACCCCCACGGGATCTCGACGTTGCGGCTGCGCAGCAGGCTGGCGACGCCGTCGTACCGCTTCTTCCCGTCGACATACGCGAAGTAGTCTTCGTCGGTGTACTCGGGCGTGATGCCCCACAGCGTGAACACCTCGTCGAACACGGCCTTCCAGGCGCGCATGTGCACCTCGGCGGTCGGGGTCAGCACGCCGTCCAGGTCGAACAGCACGGCGGCGGCGCGGTGCAGGTCGGGAAGCGCGGGGGTGTCGGGCACGGCGAAGCCTCCGGGTGGCTGAGAACGGCATCGAACGGATCGGCACGTCGGGGTGCCACCCTGTCCAGGGTAGTGGGCGCCGGTGCCCGCCGGAAGGCGCGCGACGGGCCGATTCTCGTCACGCGACGGCCCGTCCCGATCAGGAGAAGGATCCGACCTTGTCCGCGCCCACGACACGCAGCTCGGCGATGCCCGCGCCGTTGTACAGAGTGGTGCGGTCGCCGGGCTGCACGACCTGGAACCGGACGCGCAGCACGTCGCCGCGCACGGCAGCATCGAGAATCCCCGGATCCGCCGTGAGCGCGACGGGGTTCGCGGCATCCTGGAGCGTCTGCGTCGGCTGCTCCGCACCCGCGAACCCGACGAGGCCCGTGGTGTCGCGCAGGCTCTGCGGGATGCTCTCCGTGCCGACCTGGATCTCGACGTAGGCGGTGTGCTGCTCGCCCGCGTGTGCGGCGGGATTCTGCAGCAGCTCCTTCAGCAGGGCAACCACTTCACCGAGGCGGAGAAGCTCGCCGACTTCGAGTACTACGACCCGCTCACCACGGGCGATTCGACCCTGTCGGCGGTCGTGCAGTCGATCCTCGCCGCCGAGGTCGGCTATCAGGACCTCGCGCACGAGTACTTCGAGCACGCCATCTACGTCGATCTGGGCGACCTGCACCGCAACGCCTCCGACGGCGTCCACGTCGCCTCCGCGGGAGGCGTGTGGACCGCGCTCGTCTGCGGCTTCGGCGGCATGCGCGATCACGACGGCGAGCTCAGCTTCGACCCGCGTCTTCCGGGCGACTGGCCCGAGCTGTCCTACCCGCTGCAGTGGCACGGATCCCAGCTGCAGATCACCCTGACCGCGGACAGGCTGCTCGTCGAGGTGCGCTCGGGAGACCCGGTCTCGTTCTCCGTGCGCGGGACCGCGCATTCGGCTTCCGTCGACAGCCCCGCCGCGGTGCCGCTCCCGGATCAGGGGCCGGTGCTGCACGGCCGCCCGGAGTTCGGCCGGCAGGCCCGGCGCGAGGACGGGACGATCCTGTCTCCGACGGTGCCGACGACCTCGGCGATCCCGATCGTCGGCTTCGTCGGCGAGTCGGGGGAGTAGCTCCCGGCGGGCGCACGGCGCTTCGCTCGGAGACGTGCGTCTCGGTCGGACGGATCCTCGGATCCGGTCCGGCTGAGGCGCGCCTCTCCGAGGGCCGCCGCCCGGGCGACGTGCCTTACTCGGCGTGCCTGATCTCGCAGTCGCTGCCGGGGGAGAGCACCGCTTCGTGCCCGTCGTCGTAGTGCACGACGAGGAGCTCGCCGCGCACTTCGGTGACCACGCCGAAGCGCTCGCCGCCGCCGACCACCCGGCCGTGGATGCGGATCCGGTCGCCTGCCGCCACCTGCGTCATGGTCCCACCTCCGCTTCCAGGGTACGTCCGTCCGCGGCTCCGCGGCAGGGGTGCGAGGAGCCCCGGCGGCGGGCT
>NZ_JYIT01000021.1 GCF_000956545.1 Microbacterium azadirachtae | reverse complement strand
GCGATTCAGGGGTGCAACGCCACGGTTCGGCGCAAACAGACGCACGATCGAAGGATCCGCTCATGTTCGACGTCGTCGAGACCCCCATCGCCCGCCTGCGCGAGGCCCTCGAGGCCGGCGAGACCACGGTCGTCGAACTGGTCGACGCCTATCTCGCCCGCATCGACGCCTATGACGGACCCGACACCGAGACCGCGCTGAACGCGGTCGTCGTGCGCAATCCGCAGGCGCGTGCAGAGGCTGAAGCATCCGACGCGCGGCGCGCCCGCGGCGAGACCCTGGGTCCGCTCGACGGCATCCCCTACACCGCGAAGGACAGCTACCTCGTGCGCGGGCTGACCGCGGCGGCCGGGTCCCCCGCGTTCGCAGAGCTCGTCGCCCAGCGCGACGCGTTCACGATCGAGCGTCTGCGAGCGGGGGGCGCGATCTGCCTCGGCCTCACCAACATGCCGCCGATGGCGAACGGCGGCATGCAGCGCGGCGTGTACGGCCGCGCGGAGAGCCCGTACAACGCGGACTGGCTGACGAGCGCCTTCGGATCCGGTTCGTCCAACGGATCCGGCACGGCCACGGCAGCGTCGTTCGCCGCCTTCGGCCTGGGCGAGGAGACCTGGTCCAGCGGACGGGCGCCCGCATCCCACAACGCGCTCGTCGCCTACTGTCCCAGCCGAGGGGTCATCTCCGTCCGCGGCAACTGGCCGCTCGTGCCGACGCAGGACATCGTCGTGCCGCACGCCCGCTCGGTCGCCGATCTGCTCGAGATCCTCGACGTGGTCGTCGCCGACGATCACACGACCCGCGGGGACTTCTGGCGGGCGCAGCCGTGGGTGCCGCTGCCGACGGCATCCGAAGTCCGCCCCGAGTCGTATGTCGCCCTCGAGCCCGCGGATCTGCACGGCAAGCGGTTCGGCGTCCCCCGGATGTTCATCAATGCGGATCCCGAGGCCGGCACCGGCACCGGGATCGGCGGGCCGACGGGGCAGCGCATCGAGACCCGCGAGTCGGTCATGGAGCTGTGGCGCGCCACCCGTGCCGCGCTGGAGGCGGCCGGCGCCGAGGTGGTCGAGGTCGACTTCCCCGCCGTCTCGAACTATGAGGGAGACCGCGCCGGAGCGCCGACCATCGCAACCCGCGGCATCGTTCCGCCGGAGTTCCTGCGCAGTGAGGTCATCGAGCTGTGCGCTTGGGGATGGAACGACTTCCTCGACGCGAACGGCGACCCTGCGCTGAACACCCTGGCGCAGGTCGACGGCGCGCAGATCTTCCCCGCGCCCCCGGGCGCACTGCCCGACCGCTACACCGGCTTCGACGACGACATCAACGAGCTGCCCGACCTCTTCCGCGCACACCCCGTCACTGACATGACGACGATCCCGCTCATGGAGGAGGGACTGCGCGGGCTTGAGGAGACCCGCCGCATCGACGTCGAGGAGTGGATGGATCGCCTCGGGCTGGATGCCGTCATCCACCCGACCATGGCCGACATCGGCCCGGCGGACATGGATGTCAACCCCACCTCCGCCGATCAGGGCTGGCGCAACGGCGTCTGGGTCGCCAACGGCAACATCGTGCCGCGGCACCTCGGCATCCCCTCCGTGACGGTGCCCATGGGCACCCTCTCGGACATCGCGATGCCGGTGGGCCTGACGATCTCGGGCCGCGCCTATGACGACACGCGGCTGCTGCAGCTCGCGGCCGCCGTCGAGGCGACCGGCGACCGGCGCACGTCGCCGCCGCGCACTCCCCGGCTCTGAGGCGTCGCCCCGTCCCCCGCCGCGGCGAGGACCGTCACGCTATCGTGAGCGCATGGAACCGACTCCGCTGCGCACCCTCGTGGAGACGGTGCGCCGGGAACGGCGGGGCGTCCTCGCGACGACCGCCGCGGACGGCGCTCCGGAGGCCGCACTCGTCGGCATCGCCGTCCTCGACGACGGCACCCTGATCGTGAACGCGCCGTCCACGGCACGCAAGGTCGCGCACCTGAGGGTGAACCCCCGCGCCGCGCTCGTCATCGGCGCCGGGGACGTGCGCAGCCTGCAGGTCGAGGGCAGAGCGCAACTGCTCGAGGGCGACGACCGCGCCCGGCTCGGCGCCGCCTATGACGCGCAGCTCCCCGGATCGCGATCGCTCGCCGAAGGCTTCATCCTCATCATGATCCGCCCGGAGTGGATGCGCGACTACGACGTCTCCCGCGAGCCCCGTGCCGTCGAGGCCACCTTCGCCGCCGACTGATTCGGGCCTCCGTGCTTCGGCGCGCTCTGCCTGCTCTCCGTGTGTCGTCACATTTCACGACCGTTTCCTCGGCGACACGCCCGGACGTAGCCTGATCGCACCGATCCTGTGAGGAGACCATCGTGACCACGCCCCGCGCTCAGCTCTCGCCCGTTCCGGCGCGACAGGCTGCGGCGTGCATGTGCGACCACGGCGACGTCTGCTCCTCCTTCGCTCCGGGGCACGCGCTGCATCTCATCCAGGCACGTCTGGCCGCTGCGACGACCGCGGGCTGGACCGACGCGCTCGTGACCGGCCTCGACCGTGCGGCGGGCATCGTGCAGGTTCAGACGCTCGAGGGCGAGATCCTCTCGCTCTGGAACGCCGGCGGCGCAGCGCTCGAGGTCGAGCCCGGACAGCCTGTCGCCGTGCACACGCGGTGGAACGTGCTGGCGATCGGCGCGCTCCGCTACAACGTGGCGCGCGCCTGACGACCCCCGCGGAACGCAGGTCGCGGGAGCGGGTGACCGCGTGGGGTCACCCGCTCCCGCGGGTCAGACCTCGAGCTCGCGGAGGAAGCCCTGCACGTGCTCCTGCAGACGCAGGATCCGCAGCTCTCGGGCGGCCTCTCGGTCATACCCCTCGTATGCCAGGGCCGGCAGCCGGCGCACGTTCGCCGAGCACCCGAAGTTCGCGCAGATCAGCACGCCGAGCGTGTTGCCGTTGCGCCCGGACGGCCCCGCCTTGCGCGCCGCGAAGAACTGCACGTCGTTGCGGAGGGTGACGTCCTCGCACCACGAGCACTGGGCGCGCGCGAGTGTTCGCTGCTCCGCCTGCTGGAGCAGCACGGACATCGGCGTCCCGTCTTCGCGATGCGCGACGACATAGGCGCGCCGGGGCATCTTGGGGTCGGACCAGCCGAGGTAGTCGAGGGTCGAGAAGTCGAGCTCGCCGAAGCCCGGCGGAAGCGTGAGGGAAGAGGACTCCTTGCGGGAGGCGTTGCGGAAGGACGCGCGGATGGCGCGCTCGTCGATGGGAAGCATGTCGTGCTCTCTGTGCGATGTCGTGGGGCCTGCGGGGCAGACCGGAAGAAGCGGCTGTCTCCGACAGCCGAGAAGTTCCCGCGGACTGATCACGCGGGCGCGACGAACTCGCCGACGAGTCACCTCGCCGGCGGGGGCGTCAGCCTCTGCCACCGGCGCAGAACGCGCCGGCTACCTCCTTCGACGCCGCACGGGCGTCACGAACGAACAGCATGTCTCGATCCTATGGCACCCTGGTGTGCCGAGCGCTGAACGCGTGGGTGGTCAGGCGACCATCATCGAATCGCGCATCGCCATGCAGGCATCCATGCACGCCTTGCACGCTGCTGCGCACATCCGGCAGACCTCGCTGTGGGCCTCGTGCTGCATGCACATGTCCATGCAGAGCTGGCACATCGCCATGCAGGCGTCGAGCATCGACATCATCACGGCCGGGGTCATCCCCTGCATGCGCATCATCGAGCGCATCATCGTGTTGCACATGTCGGCGCAGTTCATGCATGCGGGCGAGCAGTCCATCATCTGCGTCGAACAGATCGTGCACGCCTGCTCGCACGCCGAACACGCGTCCATACAGGCCTGCATGAGCGACATGTCCATCGCCTGCATGCCGGGCATCATGTCCATGCTCTTCATCGAGTCCATCATCATCGCGTCCATCACGAGCTCCTTCGTTCCACCAGGGAGGCGGGCGATCCGTCCGTCTGACGACAGGGTAGCCCCGTCGACTCCTCCCGTCGATGCCCGATCGCGGACGGGTGCGTCGACGGTGCACGGGCGCGTGCACGCGAATCCCGCCGCGCAGCGGCGGAGGTCGCGGGGCCGCGCACGCACGAAAAAAGGCCGCCGGAAGGGCGGCCTTGAATCGTCTCGTGGTGAAATGCAGAAAGGCCACCCTGCGTTGGGTGGCCTTTCTGTTAAAGGAAGTCCGGCGGTGTCCTACTCTCCCACAGGGTCCCCCCTGCAGTACCATCGGCGCTGTGAGGCTTAGCTTCCGGGTTCGGAATGT
>NZ_JYIT01000020.1 GCF_000956545.1 Microbacterium azadirachtae | reverse complement strand
GCCGACGAGCGGCGGCAGGGCGGAGGCGCCGCTCGCCCCCGCGCGCGTCACGGTCGCCAGCAGCCCGGCGACGCCGGCGAGGGCGAACACCGCGACGCCGGCCCAACGGCGCCGACGCTCGAGAAGACCCGCGACCGCCGCGAGCAGGAGCACGCCGACGCCCAGGGTCAGCAGGAGGAAGAGCTTGTCGTTGGCGCCGAACAGCTCGATCGCCAGCTCCTTCGCCCACTGCGGCACGATGTCGATGACGAACGAGCCCGCCGCGAGCAGCGGACTCGCGTCGCGCGCCACGAGGAAGGCCGTGATCTCGGCGGCGGCGACGAACACCGCGCCGCTCACGACCCCCGCGGCCGCGGCCCAGATCCGTGCGCCTGTCTTCCCTGTGCTCTCACCCATGTCCCTGGTTCGTCGCGATCGGCCGATCGGATGGCGATCGGACCGGATCCAATCCGGTGCGGGTGCGGCTCCGAACGCATCGTGTCGGCCGATGAACGGTCGCGATGCACCAGTCAAAGGAGAAAGATCATGCGATCCACTGTTCGCCTGCACGCCAGGGCGTCGCTCGCCGCCGCCAGCCTGCTCGCCGCCGCGGCCCTGGCCCTCACGGGCTGTTCGTCGATGTCGGGCTCGTCGTCCGGCTCGTCCTCGGAGCCCGCCACCAGCGCGCCGGCCGCGTCGCCCACCCAGACGATGGATCCGGCGGCCGACCTGGTCGGACCGGGATGCGCCGCCTACGCGCAGCAGGTCCCCTCCGGCGCGGGCTCCGTCGCCGGGATGGCGCAGGACCCGGTCGCGACGGCCGCGAGCAACAACCCGCTGCTGACCACGCTGGTCGCGGCGGTCTCGGGCAAGCTCAACCCGAAGGTCAACCTGGTCGACACGCTCAACGGGAGCGAGTTCACCGTCTTCGCGCCCGTCGACGACGCCTTCAAGAAGATCGACCCCGCGACGATCGACACGCTGAAGACGGATGCCGGCGCGGACACCCTCAGCAAGATCCTGACGTACCACGTGGTCGCCGGTCAGATCGCGCCGAAGGACATCGTCGGCACGCACAAGACCGTCGAGGGCGGCGAGGTGACCGTGACCGGTTCGGGCGACAACCTCAAGGTCAACGACGCGAACGTGATCTGCGGCGGCGTCCACACCGCGAACGCGACCGTGTACCTCGTCGACTCCGTCCTGATGCCGCCGGCCCAGTAAGGACCCGCGGATCCGCCACGCAGACCGGATCGCATGATCGACGAACCCGTCCGAGCATGCGGTCCGGTCCCGCGGGGGAGGGGCAGACGGAAGGACGCGACAGTGCTCGCCCTCGACGCATTGCCGATGCGGGGCAGGGAGGTGAGGCATGCTGGAACCCATGGTGATCGACGATCGGGAGCACGCCGAGCAGGACGGCGGCGACGACCTCGCGTCCGCGCTGCTGCTGCGCGTCGCGCAGGGCGATCAGTCGGCGTTCGCCGAGCTCTACGACATGCTGTCCTCGCGCGTCTTCGGCCTCATCCTCCGTGTCCTCGTGAACCGGTCGCAGAGCGAGGAGGTGCTGCAGGAGGTCTTCCTGGAGATCTGGCAGACCGCTTCCCGATTCGCCTCCGATCGGGGCCGGGGCAGGACCTGGATCCTGACGATCGCGCATCGTCGAGCGGTCGACCGCGTGCGGGCCTCGCAGGCCAGCGCCGACCGGGACGTGCGGATCGGGGCGCGCGACCTCGACGTCGCCCATGACAGCGTCGCCGAGCAGGCCGAGCTGTCGATCGACGCGGACCGGGTGGTCGACGCCCTCTCCGCCTTGCCGGACGCGCAACGCGAGGCGCTCGTGCTCGCGTACTACGGCGGCTACTCGCAGAGCGAGATCGCCACGATCACGGGATCACCGCTGGGAACGGTGAAGACCCGCATGAGAGATGGACTCACGCGTCTTCGGACGCACTGGGGGGTGAACGCATGAACGAGCAGGAGTTCGCAGAGCTGGCCGCAGGCCACAGCCTCGGATCGCTGTCGGTGCAGGACGAGCAGCGCTACGAGGCCGCGCTCGCCGCGCACCCGGAATGGGCTCCGATCGTCGCCGACGACGCGGACACCGCAGCCCTCCTCGCCGAAGGCGTGCCCGCGGTCGCTCCCCCGCCGTCGCTCCGCGACGCGCTCCTCGCCCGCATCGCCGTGACGCCCCAGGAGCCCGCTGACACGGCGCCCGCCGCCGCGCCGCCCGCCCCCGCGGATCCGCCGTCCGCCCTCGCCGACGGGGGCGATCAGGAGCCCGCTCCGCAGCCCTCCGCGGCTGCGCCCGCGCGCCGTCCGCGCAGGCTCCTGTTCGCGCTCGCCGCGTGCCTCGTGCTGGTCGTCGGGCTCGGCGCGGGTGCCGCAGTGGTGATCCCGCAGCTGCTGCGCCCCGCGGCCGTCGTGGCGCTGGACCGGATCGAGAACGCCCCGGACGCCGCCCAGAAGACGGTCTCGCTGCCCTCCGGCGGACACGCGACGGCGCACTGGTCGGCGTCGATCGGCACGGCCGTGCTCGTCTCCGACGGGCTCGAGCCCCTCGACTCCGCCCGCACGTACGAGCTGTGGTTCGTCCGCGGCGACACCCCCGTCTCCGCCGGCGTCTTCGCCGCCGAGCCGGGCACGACCACGGCGCAGCTGCGCGGGAGCATGCACGCCGGCGACGCGATCGCCGTGACCATCGAGCCCGCGGGAGGATCACCCACGGGCACGCCCACGACGCAGCCGATCATCGTCATCCCGACGTCCTGAGGCGGCGCCCGGCTCGACCATGCCGGAACCTCCGACGGTATCGGCACCGGATATTGAGCCCGCGTTCAGAAACATGACAGGGAGCGCTCCGTAGCGTGGGAGAACGGGGCGGACGCCCCGAGCCGCGCTCGCCGCGGTGTCCTGCCACGAAGGAGCATTCCGGAATGACGAACACCTCGAAGCCCGCCTCCTCGCTCGGACTCCTGGTCCTGCGCCTCGTGATCGGCGGCGTCTTCGCCGCGCACGGCGCGCAGAAGGTCTTCGAGTACACCCTGCCCGGCACCGTCCAGGCCTTCGCCGGCATGGGCGCACCCCTGCCCGAGATCGCCGGCCCCGCGATCGCGTTCCTCGAGCTGATCGGCGGGATCCTGCTCGTCGCCGGGCTGTTCACGCGCCCCGTCGGCGTGCTCCTCGCCGCCGACATGGCGGGCGCCATCGTACTGGTGCATCTCGGCAACGGCATCTGGGTCGGTGACGGCGGCTGGGAGTTCGCGGCCGTGCTCGGCGCCGCCGCCCTCGCCCTCGCCTTCACCGGCGCGGGGCGCTACGGCCTCGATCGCGCCGTGCTGCGCGGACCGGTCCGCGCGCTCGCCTGAGCCCGGATCGGGCGCCGAAGAGGGAAGACGTCGCTCCCACGGCCGTCGGAGCGACGTTTTCCCTCTCGAAGCGGCACCTGCGGGGTTGCGCGGTCAGGGGGCCCGGACGAGGGCGACGTCGTCCATCTGCATCCAGATGTCGCCGCTGTTCGTCCACACCCCGCCGTAGAGCTGCACGGCGTCGCGATCGCCGGAGTCGAACGTCACGGTGAAGCGCGTCCACGCGCCCACCGAGACGAAGTGGGCCTCCGAGATCACCGTGCCGTCGAGCGACCGCGCGCCGAAGTAGCCGGCATCGCTGTTGACCGAGGTGCGCAGGAAGCCCGTCAGCCGGTAGCTCGTGTGCGGCTGCACGGCCACGTCCTGCCAGACGTCCCGCCAGCCCTGGTTGTACCGCACGAACACGCGGTGGTCGCCGGTGAAGCCCGCGGCCGGCGCATTGTCGATCCCCGAGTTGGGCTTCGCGCCCCAGGTGCCGTTCGTGCCGTCGCCCAGAGAGGTCGCGCGTTCGAAGCTCGGATCCGCCACCAGGTTCGGGTCGATGATCGTGCCGTT
>NZ_JYIT01000019.1 GCF_000956545.1 Microbacterium azadirachtae | reverse complement strand
GCGCGGCCTGGCGGGGGTGGTCCGGCGCCCGTGCTCAGGCCCCGGCGGCGAGTTCGCGGGCCCGGGCGAGCGCCGCGTCGGTGGCGCGGACGAACAGGGACGCGAGGTCTGCATCCTGGAGCACGGCGACGGCGCGCTCGGTCGTGCCCTTGGGGCTCGTGACGCGTCGGCGCAGCTCGGCCGGGTCCTCCCCCGACGCCTCGAGCAGGGCCGTGGCGCCGATGAAGGTCTGCTCCGCCATGAGTCGCGCCTCCGCCTCGGCGAAGCCCTTGCCGATCGCGGCCTTGGTGAACTCCTCGATCAGCAGGAAGACATACGCGGGACCGGATCCGGAGATCGTCGAGAGCGGGTCGATCTGCTCCTCCGCGACCTCGATCACGGTGCCGACGGTCTCGAACAGGCGGCGCACGAGTGCGCGCTCCTCCGCCGTGACGCCCGCGGCCGCAGCGAGGCCGGTGACCGCACGGCCCACCGTGGCCGGGGTGTTGGGCATCGAGCGCAGCACGCTCGTCGACGCCGGCAGATGCGCCGCGAACGTCGCCAGCGTGACGCCGGCCGCGATGCTCACCACGATGGCGTCCTCGCGCAGGTACGGGGAGATCTCGTCGAGCAGATCCGGGACCATCGCGGGCTTGACGCCGACCACGACGATGCGCGCGGCAGCCGCGACCGCGTTGCCGTCCGGCTGCTGCGCGAGGGCGATCGAGCGCACCCCGGGGAGACTCTCGAGCTCGGCGGCCCGGGCCGTGGTGCGGTTCGTGGCGGTGATGCCTCCGTCGACGGGGATCCCGCTCGCGACGACGCCGCGCAGGATCGCGCCGCCCATCGACCCGGCACCGAGGAATGCGACAGAGGGGAGCGCTTCGACCATGCCGCCATCCTACGAGGCCGAATCCCAGCCCGCCCCGGAGCACAACGCAGGAGAGCCCACCCCCTCGGCGTCGGATCCGGCCGGAATGCCCCGATCCTCCTGCGTTGTGCCCGGCCGCCGGCCGCATCCCGCCCGAGCGCCGACCGTGTCCCGTCCGAGCGCCCACCGCCCCGCGTCCGGCTGCCGGCATGACGGCGTCGGCCGCCGGGTGGGATGCACCGCGTCGGCCTAGACTCGTGGCATGAGTGCATCCGGTGGCGGCAAGGCGATCCTGGCGGCGTTCCTCGCGAACATGGGCATCGCGCTCGCAAAGCTCATCGCGTGGCTGCTCTCCGGATCCGCCTCGATGCTCGCCGAGGCCATCCACTCGGTCGCCGACTCCGGCAACCAGCTGCTGCTCATGCTCGGCGGCCGCAAGGCGCAGCGGCGCGCGGATCGCGAGCACCCGTTCGGCTACGGCCGGGAGCGCTACGTGTCCGCGTTCGTGGTGTCGATCATCCTGTTCTCCGTCGGCGGCGTGTTCGCGATCTACGAGGGCGTGCAGAAGCTGATCGAGCCGCACGAGCTCGACAAGACCTGGTGGTGGCTGCCGCTCGCCGTGCTGATCGTGTCGATCGTGCTGGAGTCGTTCTCGCTGCGCACCGCGATCAAGGAGAGCAACCACGTGCGCCCGCAGGGGCAGTCGTGGATCTCGTTCATCCGGCGGGCGAAGGCCCCGGAGCTGCCGGTCGTGCTGCTCGAGGACACCGGCGCGCTCGCCGGCCTGCTCTTCGCCCTGCTCGGCGTCGGCCTCACCCTCATCACCCACAACCCGGTCTTCGACGCCCTCGGCACGCTGATGATCGGCCTCCTGCTCGTGCTCATCGCGATCGTCCTGGGCATCGAGACCAAGAGCCTGCTGGTCGGCGAAGGCGCCAACGAGGCGGACTACGACCGCATCGTCGACGCGATCCACGCGGGCGACGAGGTCGAGAAGCTCATCCACATCAAGACCCTCTACCTCGGCCCCGACGAGCTGCTCGTCGCCGCCAAGATCGCGCTGACCTCGGACAAGACCGTGCGGGCCGCGGCCGACGACATCGACGCCATCGAGGCGCGGATCCGCGAGGCTGTCCCCGCGGCGCGCGTGATCTACCTCGAGCCCGACATCTACCGGCCCTCGCTGGATCCCTCCCCCTCGACCGACGCGTTCGTGCTGCGGTCCGCCGACTGACCGGACCGTCATGGTCGACCCGCTCGCGAAGGCGCTGGCCGATCCCTCGGTCTCGGCGGACGCGCGGCAGAAGCTGCAGCACGTGCAGGACGTGCTGCACGCGGATCCGCAGGCCCAGCTGATCTCGCTGTTCTTCGAGGGCGAGGAGCCGCGCGCGGCCGTCGCCTTCGGCGACTTCGACGGGGCCGACCTCATCGTCGTCGTGCTGCACGGCATCGACACGGACCTCGCCGCCTTCCCCGCGTGGGCCGAGATCGCACAGGACCTGTGCGCCGACACGATCCGCGCGAGTCTGCTGCGGGGCGGATCCGCGCGGATCGCGACCGTCGCGTGGTTCTGCTACGACTCCGGGACGCATCTCTCCGCGCTCGCGACCAAGCACGCCACGGTGGGCGCCGCGCGTCTGGCGGGGGACCTCGTGCGCATGCGCCACCGTCATCCGAGCGCGCGCATCGCGGTGCTCGCCTACTCGTACTCGTCCACGCTGTTCGGCGAGCTCGTGCTCCTGGACGGCGCGGGCCCCGTCTCCATGGCGTTCTCGATCGCTTCGGCAGGGATGACGCGCATGGCCGCGGACGCCGTGGCGGCGGGCATCTCGGCGCGGGAGTTCTCGTTCTGCGCCACGGAGGCGTCCACCGACGCCACCGCCCCGCTGGGCCGCCTGGGGGCGCACCCGGTCGATCCCCGCGACATCGAGGGTGCGATCGTGTACTCGTCCGACGGCGGGCCGATCCCCGGATCCGGCGGGAAGCAGGGCGAGGCGACCGACGGGCACGCCTCGCGCACCGAGGTCGACGACCGCGGCGTGCGTCACCGCGGCTACTTCGACCGGCGCGCGCAGGCGTATCTGTTCGCCGTGGAGCGCCTGGGCCGGCTCGCCGCCCGCCGCCCGAAGCTCTGACCGCCCCCGTCCCGCTTCCGTCTATTTGCGTCAAACCGTGGGTTTAGGGCCCTGTACGCCACGATCTGACGCAAATAGACGGAAGGAGGAGCAGCGCGGGGACCGGGG
>NZ_JYIT01000018.1 GCF_000956545.1 Microbacterium azadirachtae | reverse complement strand
CCCTCCTCGCCCACGTCTGTTTGCGTCAAACGGTGGGTTTCACGGCCCGAAACCCACAGTTTGACGCAAATAGACGGAATGAATAACACGGATCCCCCTGGAGAGAACCATGACCAACCCGACCGCCGCCGCCCTGATCGCGCGGAGCAACCGTCTGGGCGCCGACCCGAAGAACACGAACTATGCGGGCGGGAACACGTCCGCGAAGGGGACCGACACGGATCCCGTGACCGGTGAGCCCGTGGAGCTGTTGTGGGTGAAGGGCTCGGGCGGCGATCTGGGCACCCTCACGGAGCAGGGGCTGGCGGTGCTGCGACTGGACCGGCTGCGGGCGCTGCAGGGCGTGTATCCGGGTGTGGACCGGGAGGACGAGATGGTCGCCGCGTTCGACTACTGCCTGCACGGCAAGGGCGGCGCGGCACCGTCGATCGACACGGCGATGCACGGGCTCGTCGACGCCGCGCACGTCGACCACCTGCACCCCGATTCCGGGATCGCGATCGCGACCGCCGCGGACGGGGAGGCGCTCACCGCGCGGATCTTCGGAGGGAAGGTGGCGTGGGTGCCGTGGCGGCGCCCCGGTTTCCAGCTGGGCCTGGACATCGCTCGGATCAAGGCCGACAATCCGGACGCGGTCGGCTGCATCCTCGGCGGGCACGGGATCACCGCGTGGGGCGACACGTCCGAGGAGGCGGAGGCGAACTCGCTCTGGATCATCGAGACCGCGGCCGCATACATCGCCGAGCACGGCGCGCCCGCCCCGTTCGGGGGCATCCGCGCCGGGTTCGAGGCGCTCCCCGAGACGGACCGGCACGCGCGTGCCGCGGCGCTCGCGCCCACCATCCGCGGGCTCGTCTCGACCGATCACCCCATGGTCGGGCACTACACCGACGCCCCCGTGGTGCTCGACTTCCTCGCCGCGGAGAAGGCTCCCGCCCTCGCCGCCCTGGGCACCAGCTGCCCCGACCACTTCCTGCGCACCAAGGTGAAGCCCCTGATCCTGGACCTGCCCGCCACGGCGACGGTCGAGGAGCAGCGCGCCCGCCTCACCGAGCTGCACCAGGAGTACCGCGCCGACTACCAGGCCTACTACGACGCGCACGCGGTCCCTTCGACAGGCTCAGGGACCGGGAGTCCCGCGATGCGGGGCGCGGATCCGCTCATCGTCCTCATCCCCGGGATCGGCATGTTCTCCTACGGCAAGGACAAGCAGACCGCCCGCGTCGCCGGAGAGTTCTACGTCAACGCGATCAACGTGATGCGCGGCGCCGAAGCCGTCTCCACGTACTCCCCGATCTCGGACGCGGAGAAGTTCCGCATCGAGTACTGGGCGCTCGAAGAGGCCAAGCTGCAGCGGATGCCGAAGCCGCGCTCCCACCAGGGACGGATCGCGTTCGTCACCGGCGCCGCGTCCGGCATCGGCAAGGCCATCGCGACCCGCCTCGCCGCCGAGGGCGCCTGCGTCGTGATCGCCGACCTCGACCTCGACAAGGCCCGCGCCGCGGCCGCCGAGCTCGGCGACGCCGACGTCGCGATCGGCGTCGCCGTCAACGTCGCCGACGCGGCCGCGGTCCAGGCCGCGCTGGACGAGGCGGTGCTCGCGTTCGGGGGCGTCGACCTCGTCGTCAACAACGCCGGCCTGTCCCTGTCCAAGCCCCTGCTGGAGACGACCGAGGCGGACTGGGATCTGCAGCACGACGTGATGGCCAAGGGATCCTTCCTCGTCTCGAAGGCTGCGGCGCGGATCCTCATCGACCAGCGCCTCGGCGGCGACATCGTCTACATCTCGTCCAAGAACAGCGTCTTCGCCGGACCGAACAACATCGCCTACTCCGCCACCAAAGCCGACCAGGCCCACCAGGTGCGCCTGCTCGCCGTCGAGCTCGGCGAGCACGGCATCCGCGTCAACGGCATCAACCCCGACGGCGTCGTCCGCGGATCCGGGATCTTCGCGTCCGGCTGGGGCGCGAACCGCGCCGCGACCTACGGCGTCAAGGAAGAAGACCTCGGCCAGTACTACGCGAACCGCACGATCCTCAAACGCGAAGTCGTGCCCGAGAACGTCGCCGACGCCGTGTCCGTGCTCACCGGCCCCGACCTCACCCGCACCACCGGCCTGCACATCCCCGTCGACTCCGGCGTCGCCGCCGCCTTCCTCCGATGACCCCACCGCCGCCCGTCCGGGCGTTCGCCGCCGTCGATCTCGGCGCGACCAGCGGCCGCGTCATGATCGGCCGTGTCGGCGGCGATCGGCTCGACCTGGAGCAGGTCGCCCGGTTCCCGAACGGACCCGTCGAGCGCGAGGACGGGCTGCATTGGGACTTCGAGGCCCTCGCGGAGCACGTCATCGACGCTCTCGCCGAGGCCGTGCGCCGGGAACCCGCGATCGAGAGCATCGGCATCGACACGTGGGCCGTCGACTACGGCCTCCTCCGCGACGATGCGCTCCTCGCCGAGCCGTTCCACTACCGGGACGCGCGCACG
>NZ_JYIT01000017.1 GCF_000956545.1 Microbacterium azadirachtae | reverse complement strand
AAGTCGCCGCGGTGGATCCGGGCCAGCTCGCCCCCGCCGGCCGCGAACCCGCGGGCGAAGCCGTTGAGGCGGTCGTCGGAGGTG
This sequence comes from Microbacterium azadirachtae, assembly GCF_000956545.1. GTDB lineage: Bacteria > Actinomycetota > Actinomycetes > Actinomycetales > Microbacteriaceae > Microbacterium > Microbacterium azadirachtae. Next base: position 1,890 of record NZ_JYIT01000017.1, on the reverse strand, counting down.
CGCACGCCCTCGGCGGCTCCGATGCCGATCGCGGTGCGATAGCCGATCGCGGCCATGCGGCGGCCGAGTTCCTCCGCCCCGCCGGCGTTGTCGATCGTGATCGCCCGGGTGGCCCCCTCGTCGGCGGCGGGGCGCTCGCCGAACACGACGACCCGTCCGCCGTAGCGCTGGAACGCCGCCAGCTCCGCATCCGCGGGTGCGCCCTCCCCCGCCTCGCCGGTGCGGTCGGCGCGGGACGCCGCGAGGATGAGGCCCTGCGGACGCTGGCCGCGCAGGGCGCGCAGGATCCGGTTCTCGCGCTCCGGATCCCGCTCGGTGATCGAGATCGTCACGACCAGCCCTCGCTCGTCGGCACCGCGCGCAACACCCGCCGCGATCTGGCCGAAGTAGGGGTCGGCGATGTCGGCGACGAGGAGGGCGATGACCGGGGAGTGTCCGCGCGCGGTCGCCTGCGCCGACACGTTCGGGGTGTAGCCGAGGGACTCGGCGACGCGCTCGACCCGCTCCCGGAACGCCTCGGCCACCTTGCGCTCCGAGCCGTTCAGCACGCGCGACGCCGTGGCGAGGGAGACGCCGGCCTCCCGTGCGACGTCCTGGAGCGTCACCGCATGGGCGGCGCCGGGGGCGGAGCGCAGGGAAGGGCTTTCCGGATTCATGCCCCGAGCATAGTTCCCGTCGCGCCCTTCGCGCATCGCGGGACACGCGCCGGGACGTCCGTCCGCGCCCGGGTGTCAGCCGACGTAGGCGCGCAATGCGGCGGCCTCGCCGGCGAGGGCGGCCGGGTCGTCCCCCGGCACGAACTCGAGCAGCGCATCCCGCGGGGGGACGGGCGCGACCGCCGCCGCGGCGGCGAACGCCCGCCACAGACCGTCCCGGGCGCCGAGCGTCAGACGCTCGGCCGCAGGCCACCAGGAGAACACGTGCACCGCCGAGACCCGATCCGCGATCCGTCGGTACTCCGCGACGGCCACGTCGTCGGGCGCCGAGACCGTGGGCTGCCAGTACGTCGACAAGTGCGGGCTGGCGACCTCGTCCAGCACGCGCAGCGTCTGCTCCGCATCGTCGGCGAGCGTGCCCCCGTGGAACTCGAGCGCGAGCGAGATCCCCCGCGCGCCCGCCTGCTCCACGGCCGCGGCGAGGGCGTCGATGGTCGCGGCGCGCTCCTGGGCACTCGCCTGCGCGGAGCCGGTCCGCCCCGCCCAGATCCGGATCCGGTCGGCGCCGAGCGCCGCGGCGGCGTCGAGCACCGGGGCGATCTCCTCCCCCGCATCGCCGCGGAAGTAGGAGCCGTAGGAGGCGACCGCCAGCCCGGCGTCGGCCGTGACCCTGGCGACCTGGGACGCCCGCGCGACATCGCCCGGAGGCACGTGCACGTCGCCGCCCCACTCGACGGCCTGCAGTCCGGCGTCCGCGGCGAGCGCGGCGATCGCCGCCGGCTCCAGCTGACGGAAGGTCACGGAGCACAGTCCCGGTCGGATGCTCATGGATTCAGCCTTTCACGTGGTCGCGGCGGGACGCTTCTCCGTGGACCGCCCGTCGCGCACCGCTCCACGCCGCCTCAGAACAGGTGCGGAGAGACGGTGCGCGCGAAGGACTCGGCGGTGCGGCGCACCACGTCGGCCGGATCCTGGGCCCAGATCTCGGCGTTGAAGATCTCCACCTCGATGTCGCGGTCGTAGCCGGTGGCGACGACCGCCTGCGTCAACGAGGCGAAGTCGATGATCCCGTCTCCCGGATAGTGCCTGCTGAGCAGCACGTCCGCCGGCAGCGGGGTCTTCCAGTCGCACACCTGATACGTCGCGATCCGACCCTCGCGGCCGGCGCGGGCGATCTGGTCGAGCACCTGCGGATCCCACCAGGTGTGGAACGTGTCGACGGCCGCGCCGACGA
>NZ_JYIT01000016.1 GCF_000956545.1 Microbacterium azadirachtae | reverse complement strand
CGCGCCTTCGAGATCGTCGACCTCCCCGCCCCTGCGACCCTGCGCGACGAGGAGGGCTTCGTCGACTGGAGCTACGTCAACCACCTGGTCACCAACGACGGCGTCCCGGGTACGCGTCGGCGAGGATCTCCCGCGCCCGCGCATCGGCGGTCTCGTCGCCGAAGCCGCAGGCGACGACGCCGTCGTTGGTGACCAGGTGGTTGACGTAGCTCCAGTCGACGAAGCCCTCCTCGTCGCGCAGGGTCGCAGGGGCGGGGAGGTCGACGATCTCGAAGGCGCGACCGGCGGCGTCGGTCTGCGCGGCGAGGTGCTCTCGCAGGGCGGCGGACACCTCGAAGTCGGGGTGGGCGGGATCCTGCTGTGCATGCAGGAGGACCCGGCCGGGGGAGGCGATGGCGGCGACGATGTCGACGTGGCCGTTCGTGCCGAATTCGTCGTAGTCGCGGGTGAGGCCGCGGGGCAGCCAGACCGCCTTCGTGGCGCCGATCGTGCGGAGCATCTCGGCCTCGACGCGCTGTCGGTCGAGGTACGGGTTGCGGCGCGGGTCGAGCTGCACCGTCTCGGTCAGCAGGACCGTGCCCTCGCCGTCGACGTGGATCCCGCCGCCCTCGTTGACGAGTGCGGAGCTCACGAGCTCGGCCCCGACTTCGGCGGCGATGATGCGCGCGTGCTGCGCCGCGTGCTTCCAGCTCGCCCAGGCGGGGGCGCCCCAGCCGTTGAACACCCAGTCGACCGCGCCGAGCACACCGGGTCGCTCGGGATCGACGACGAAGGTCGGACCCGAGTCGCGCATCCAGAACTCGTCGACGGGCGCCTCCAGGATCGTGACGTCCGAGGAGAGCATGCGGCGGGCGCGGCTCAGCTCGCTCGGATCCACCAGGATGGTCACCGGCGTGAACGCGGAGACGGCGTGCGCCACCGCGGTCCAGGTCGCGTAGCCCTCCTCGCGCAGGGCGTCGGTGTCGCCGAGGGTCTCGCCTTCGGCGGGGAAGGCCATCCAGACGCGGTCGTGGCGGGCGGTCTCGCTGGGCATCTGCCAGGGCATCGGTGCTCCTTGGATCGGGTTCGCGGCACTTATTGAACAAGTGACCAACTAGCGATACGGTATAGCCTCATGAGCACCTCGTCAAGCCCTCGCCCGAAGCGGATGCCGCCGGAGCAGCGCGAGCGGGCGATCCTCGACGCGGCCGTCGCGCTCGCACGGCGGAGCGGGATCGCGGGACTCACCGTACGCACCGTGGCGGCTGCCGCCGGCGTCACGCCCGCGCTGGTCGCCCACTACCGCCCGAGCATGGACGCGTTCGTGGCCGATGTGTTCGGTGCGATCGTCGGCGCCGAGCGCGAGGAGGTCATGACGGCCGGGCGGGCGGAGGCGGGCCTGCGATCGCGCATCACCCGGATCGTCGAGACCCTGCTCGACGGCGACCGCGACGACGTCACCCTGGTCTGGGTGCAGGCGTGGGCCGCCGGCGCCCGCAACGAGGAGCTCGCCTCCCGGGTACGGCGCGAGATGGACAGCTGGCAGCAGGATCTCGAGGCGGTCGTCGCCGAGGGCGTCGCCGCGGGCGAGATCACCCCGACGCAGGCGGAAGGCGCGGCGTGGCTGCTGCTCGCCACGGTGGACGGCATGAGCGCGCACTCGCTGGTGAAGTGGGCGCCGGAGGACCGCACCGGCCTCGCGCGGCGGACCGTCGCCGCAGTCCTGGGCTGACGGCGCGCTGCGCCTGCCCTGCATCCCGTCCCCGCAGGGTTTCCCCATCCCGCTCGCTGGTCGCGGATCGCGGGTGTTCGACGTCTAGAATCGCAATCCGCGACCAGCGAGCGGGATGGGGAAACCCTGCGGG
>NZ_JYIT01000015.1 GCF_000956545.1 Microbacterium azadirachtae | reverse complement strand
GCATCGATCCCGGGCACACCGCCACCCGCCCTTCGGCGACGACAAGCCCCGTGCTCCCGCCGCCCCCCGCGGCGACGCCCGGACCGCGGTTCGACGCGCCCACGGCGTCCTCGGTCGATGCGGCGGATGCGGAGCAGACCATCATCCGGGTGCCGCAGGAGGCGCCCGCTCCAGAGGCGCCGGTCACCGGCGTGCCGACGCTCGCCGCGCCGCCCGCTCCGACGCCCCCGGTGCCGCCCGCGACGGAGCAGGGTGACGACGCCCCGACGCTGCTGCGGGTGCCCCGCACTGTCAGCCCCCTCGCCGCCGGCCCGGGCGCGCCCTCGACGCCGGTGCTCGCCGCCGCGCCGGGAGCATCCGTCGGAGCGGCGCCCGCGCCGGACGCCGCTCCCGGCGAGCGCCGTTCGCGCCGAGCCCTCGTGTGGGGAGTGCTCGCCGTGGCCGCGGTCGTGGTGCTCGCCGGCGGGTCGGTGCTGACCGTGAACCTGCTCAATGCGAGCCCCCCGAAGCCTAAGCCGACGGCCGCCCAGAGCGCGGATCCGCAGGATCCGCTCGGCGACATGGCGGCCGCGCCCAAGGACGTCACGGGGACGCCCGACGGCGCCGGTTCGGTGCGGTTCACGTGGACCAACGCGAGCCCGAAGACCGGGGACTCGTACCTCGTCACCGTGGTCACGCTCGCCGGAGACGGGGACACGACCTCGGTCGACGAGCCCCAGATCACCGTGCCCGCGCAGCCCGGTGGGAAGACCTGCATCGATGTGATGCTGCGGCGCGAGAACGGGTCCGCGTCCTCGACGGTGAGGGGATGCACGCCATGACCCTGGATCCCGAGGCCACGCAGGATCCGTCCCGCGCTCAGGTGACGGTCGAGTTCGCCGGGGAGTATTTCCCGATCGAGGCAGGCGGCAGGTTCGTGGTGGGGCGCGAGGGCGACCTCGCGATCGACGACAATCTGTTCCTGCACCGGCATTTCCTCGAGATCGCGGAGTCGGGCGGGCTGTGGTGGCTGGCGAACATCGGCGCGCGGCTGCAAGCGACCGTGACCGATGCGTCGGGCGGCGTTCAGGCCTGGCTCGCCCCGGGGGCGCGCCTGCCGCTGGTGTTCGCGACGACGAGCGTCGTGTTCTCCGCGGGGCCCACCACCTACGAGTTCACGATCCATGCGTCCGAGCCGACCTTCCGCGAGACCCGGCGCGAGCGCGAGGTCGACGGCGACTCCACGATCGGGGAGGTGCCGCTCACGCTCAGCCAGAAGCAGCTGCTCGTCGCCCTGGCGGAGCCGCTGCTGCGGCGCGACGGCACCGGGATGAGCGCCATCCCGTCCAGCGCCGATGCGGCCGCTCGCCTCGGGTGGACGGTGACGCGGTTCAACCGCAAGCTCGACAACGTCTGCGACAAGTTCGATCGGATCGGAGTGCCCGGGATGCGCGGCGGCGCAGGCGGTTCCGCGACCAACCGTCGTGCCCGGCTCGTCGAGCACGTGATCGCCTCGCGCCTGGTCGGCAAGGCCGATCTGGCGCTGCTCGACGCGACCGAGACGGACCCGACGGATCCGGAGTGAGGGTGGGGGGATGGGGAGTTGTCCCCATCGACGGGTGTGGGT
>NZ_JYIT01000014.1 GCF_000956545.1 Microbacterium azadirachtae | reverse complement strand
GCCCGCGCCGGCGAGGGCGACGGATGCGAGGTCGACACCGGGTCCGACTCGCTGTACGTGACGCCGCTGGTGCGTCGCCTCGCCGCCGAGAAGGGCGTCGACCTCGCATCCGTCGCCGGCACCGGCGTGGGCGGCCGCATCCGCAAGGAGGACGTGCTGAACGCTGCCGCCGCTCCGGCTGCGACCGCTGCGCCCGCCGCCGTTGCGGCTGCGCCGAAGGAGCGCGTGATCTCGCCGCTGCGCGGGACCACGCAGCCGATGTCGCGTCTGCGCAAGGTTCTGGCCGAGCGGGCCGTCGCCTCGATGCAGCAGACCGCGCAGCTGACCACGGTCGTCGAGGTCGATGTCACGAAGCTCGCCGCCTACCGCGATGAGGTCAAGGGCTCGTTCCAGCAGAAGACCGGCGACAAGCTGTCCTTCCTGCCGTTCTTCGCCCTGGCCGCTGCCGAGGCGCTGCAGGAGTTCCCCATCGTGAACTCGACCGTCGACGGCACCGACATCGTGTACCCCGCCTCCGAGAACATCTCGATCGCGGTGGACACCGAGCGCGGCCTGCTCACGCCGGTGCTGCGCGATGCGGGGTCGAAGAACATCGCGCAGATCGCCCACGAGATCGCCGACCTCGCGGCACGCACGCGCGACAACAAGCTGAAGCCGGACGAGCTCGCCGGCGGAACGTTCACGCTGACCAACACCGGTTCGCGTGGGGCCCTGTTCGACACTCCGGTCGTCTTCCTGCCGCAGTCCGCGATCCTCGGCACCGGTGTCGTCGTGAAGCGTCCCGGCGTGGTCACGGTCGACGGTCAGCAGGCGATCTCGATCCGCTCCTACGTCTACCTGGCGCTGTCCTACGACCACCGCACGATCGACGGCGCCGACGCGGCCCGGTTCCTGTCGTCGGTGAAGGCGCGCCTGGAGGCGGCGGACTTCGCCGCGCAGCTCGGGGCCTGACCCGCACGGATTCACGGAGCTCCCGCTCCCTCGGATGGCGGATCTGCGATGTCGTACACATCGCGGATCCGCCATTCGGCGTCTCTGCGGATGATCACCACCAGCTGCGCCCCCTCGCCCGCCCCGCTCCGCAGCGCTGCGAGGTCGCCGTAGTCCTCGATCAAGGCGGGCTGCCCGTCCTGGTCCCTGATCTCCTTCGCGCCCGCCGCCTCGCCCTCCCAGAGCGCGTCGCACCCCGCTACCGGCGTTGCACGGCAGCGGCGGGCGGCGGAGAGGAGCTCCTCGGCGGCGGCGCCGCGCGGGGCGGAGTCTCCCG
>NZ_JYIT01000013.1 GCF_000956545.1 Microbacterium azadirachtae | reverse complement strand
GGGGGAGTCGCCGTACGCCCGGATGGGCTACGTCGACGACGCCGAGATCGAGGCGCACGTGCGGCGTCTGCTCGCGCAGCGCGCGGCCGGCTGACACCCTCCGACACGCCCGGTGTGCGCAGGCTCGGCCGCCGAGTCGGACCCGCCTGCGTCGGCGTGATAGGCTGAGGGAGTTCTCGGGCCCATGGCGCAGTTGGTAGCGCGCCTCGTTCGCATCGAGGAGGTCAGGGGTTCAAATCCCCTTGGGTCCACCGGAACAGAAGGCCCCGAGCAGTCGCTCGGGGCCTTCTTCGTGTCCGCCGCGCGTGTGTCGGGCCGCGGGGCGAGCCGCTCGATTCGCCTGCGCGCCACGGGGCGAGGAAGATGGTGCCATGGGTGAATCCTGCGGTCCCGAGTGCGCATGCGGGGGGCCCGCGCGCGAGGCGCTGCCGGGCGGACGGACGGCGCTCCCGCTGCTCGGGACTCCCGTCGACGACTCCCTCGACGGACGTGACGGACACCGCATCGCGCAGGCTCGGATCCCCGCCGGATCCTTCGTCATGGGCGACTCCTCGGGGGACGAGAACCGCGGCGACGGCGAGACGCCGAGGCACCGCGTGACGCTCCGCGGGTTCGACATCGATGCGACCACCGTGACCAACGCGGACTTCGCGCGTTTCGTCGCGGCGACCGGCTACCGCACCGAGGCGGAGACCTTCGGCTTCTCGGCCGTGTTCCACCTCGCGGTCGCCGCGCCCGATGCCGACGTCATGGGGCCGGCCGCCGGCACCCCGTGGTGGTTCGGCGTGCGGGGCGCCGACTGGGCGCACCCCGGCGGATCGCGCTCCGACCTCGACGGACTGGCGGACCACCCTGTGGTGCACGTGAGCTGGAACGACGCCGTCGCCTACTGCGGCTGGGCGGGCCGCCGCCTGCCCACGGAGGCCGAATGGGAGTATGCGGCCCGGGGCGGGCTCGAGGGGGCGACCTACCCGTGGGGTGACGAGCAGCCCGACGACGGCGGCTGGCGCGTGAACATCTGGCAGGGGGACTTCCCCCGTACGAACACCCTGGACGACGGCTGGCTGACGACCGCTCCCGTGCGGGCCTTCGCCGCCAACGGCTACGGACTGCACCAGCCGGTCGGCAACGTGTGGGAGTGGTGCGCCGACTGGTTCGACCCGCGCGCCTACGAGCGCTCGGCGGAGCAGGATCCCCGCGGCCCGTCGCTCGGCGCGGCGCGCGTGCTG
>NZ_JYIT01000012.1 GCF_000956545.1 Microbacterium azadirachtae | reverse complement strand
TGGTGAACGCGGTCCACACCCCGATCGCCCTGGACTGGACTTCGCCCCGCATCACGGCGGTGATCAGGGCCAGGGAGCTCGGCACGAGCAGCGCGCCGGCCGCGCCCTGGGCGGCACGCGCGATGATGAGCACCAGGGGAGTGGCGGCGGCGGCCACGGCGACGGAGGCCACGCCGAAGGCGATGAGCCCGATCCGCATCACCAGCACGCGCCCGTAGGCGTCGGAGACGGATCCGGCGAGCAGGATGAGCGCGCTCAGGGTGATCAGGTACGCGTCGACCGCCCGCTGCTGCGTGGTGATGCCGCCGCCGAGCTCGCGGCTGATCGCGGGAAGTGCGACGGTCACGACCGTGCCGTCGAGGAACGTCACGAAGGAGGCGAGGACGGCGACCGCGATGACGAGCCGGTGCAGAGGGGTGAACGAGGTCACGTGCCGACCCTACTCGCCCCGGCGGACACGGGGGCCGCGCTGCGACGCCTGCAGGACTCCCGCACGCCCGCAGGATCAGATCCGGGATCCGGTCCTGCAAGAGTCGCGCGGTCCTGCAGGCGTCGCGCGGGCGTGCGAGCGGGCGCGCGCGAGCGCGTGTCCGCCGCGGGCGCATGCGCGTGTCTGCGGCGCCGCAGACAGTGTGTCGCATACCGTGGAGGGCATGAACGGGCCGGTGCTGAGCGGGGGCGTGATCGTCCTGGTCGCGGCGCTGCTGTGGCTGCTGTACTTCCTGCCGTCGTGGCGCGGACAGCACCAGTACGACGCGGCGGAGCGCAACGCGCTGCGGCTCAACCGCGCGCTGCGCGTGCTGGCGGAGACCAGCGAGGCTCCGCGCGAGGTGCAGCTGGAGCTCAACGCCCGCACGGCCCTCGCGCAGCAGAAGCTCGCGCGTCGCCTGCAGTCCGACCGGGAGCAGGCGGAGCTGCAGCGGCTGCGCGAGCAGCTCGCCGCGACGCATGCGGACCCCGCCTTCCGTCGCGCGCGTGCGCGCCGTCGCACACGCCTGGTCGCCACCGTCCTCCTGCTCCTCGCGCTCGCCGCCGTCGGCGTCGGCGTGTGGCAGGTCGTCGAAGGCGGATCCTCGGCACTGCTGTGGGCGGCCGGCGTCGTCGCCGTCCTCGCCCTGGGCATGCTGCAGCGCATGGCCGCCGTCGC
>NZ_JYIT01000011.1 GCF_000956545.1 Microbacterium azadirachtae | reverse complement strand
AGAAGGTCATCGAGGAGGCCCCCTCCCCTCTGCTGGACGCGGCCACGCGCGCCGCGATCGGAGCCGCCGCGTGCGAGACCGCGCGCAGCGTGGCGTACCGCGGTGCGGGCACCGTCGAGTTCATCGTCGAGGCGGCCGCGCCCGACGAGTTCTTCTTCATGGAGATGAACACGCGGCTGCAGGTCGAGCATCCGGTGACCGAGCAGGTCACCGGGCTGGATCTGGTCGAGCAGCAGCTGCTCATCGCTGCCGGAGCCCCGCTCGCGTTCGGACAGGACGAGGTGCGGCTGCGCGGGCACAGCATCGAGGCGCGCGTCTACGCCGAGGACCCGTCCGCGGGCTTCCTGCCGACCGGCGGGCGGGTGCAGCGCGTGCTCCATCCCGCGGGTGAGGGGATCCGGGTCGACACCGCGATCGCCGACGGCCTGGACGTGTCGATCGACTACGACCCGATGCTCGCGAAGGTCATCGCGCACGGATCCGACCGCGACGAGGCCCTGCGGCGTCTCGTGCGCGCGCTCGACGAGACGGCCGTGTTCGGGTTCCCGACGAACGTCGAGTTCGTGCGCGCCCTTCTGGAGCTGCCGGAGGTGGCCGCCGGCGATCTGGACACGGACCTCATCGCGCGACGCTTCGACGACCTCGCCTTCGCCGAGGCGGATCCCCGGGTGTTCGCCGAGGCGGCCCTGCTGCTGGACGCGGCGGCGACGGCGGCCGCCTCGACACGACCCAGGAGTTCGGGGGTGTCTTCGGCTGCGGCGGGGTCGGAGCATGCCGGTTCTCCTGCATCGTGCTCGCCCGAGCCGGCTGCCACGGGGCCGTGGACGCGCCACGACGGCTGGCGCCTCGGCCCCGCCGCGCCCCGCCGGTACCCGCTGGTCTGCGGCGAGCGCCGCGCCGAGGTGCGGGTGACGGGATCCGGGGCGTCGCTCGCCGTCGGCGTGGACGGATCGGATCCGCTGCCCGCGTCGCTGCGCGAGGGAGACGGCCTGCGCCGCACCATCGCGATCGACGGCGTCTCCCGCACCGTCGCCGCGCTGGCCTCG
>NZ_JYIT01000010.1 GCF_000956545.1 Microbacterium azadirachtae | reverse complement strand
GCGGTGTTTTTGAGTCCGATTGATTCGGCGCGTTTGCCGGATGCGCCGTCGTCGCCGAATACGCGGTTGGCGTTGGCGTTGGGGGCGTTGGTGGGTTTGGCGGTCGCGGTGGGGTATGGCCTGTTGCGGTACACGTTGGATCGTCGGATTCGTTCGGTGGAGCAGGTGGAGCGGGAGACGGGTAAGCCTGTGGTGGGCACGATCCCGGAGGAGAAGTCGTTCACGGCGGATAACCGGTTGTTGCCGTTTGATGGGGGCACGAGTCGGGGTAGTGAGGGTGCGCATCTGTTCGGTATCGGTGAGGCGATGCGGGAGTTGCGGACGAATCTGCAGTACATGGATGTGGATAATCCGCCGCGGATCATTGTGGTGACGAGTCCGTTGCCGGGTGATGGGAAGTCGACGATTTCGTCGAATCTGGCGGTGACGTTGGCGTCGAGTGGGCAGCCGGTGGTGTTGATCGATGGGGATCTGCGGCGTCCGATGGTGGATACGGTGTTCGGTTTGCCGAAGGGTGCGGGGATCTCGGATGTGCTTGCGGGGCGGGCGACGATCGCGGAGGTGGCGCAGCGGTTCGGTAATGGGCAGTTGTTGGTGGTGACGGCGGGGAAGGTGCCGCCGAATCCGAGTGAGGTGTTGGGGTCGGCGCGGATGCGGGAGTTGTTGAAGTCGATCGCGCGGGAGGCGATCGTGATCATCGATGCGCCGCCGTTGATTCCGGTGACGGACGCGGCCGTGCTCGCCCACAGCGCCGACGGCGCGATCATTGTCGGCACGGTGGGGAAGACGACGTTCGAGGTGTTGGGGAAGGCGATCGGGAATCTGGAGCGTGCGGGGGCGCGTGCTTTGGGTTTGGTGTTGAACAAGGTTCCGCGTCGGGGTAGTGGTGCTGCGTATTACGGGTATCAGTACCACGGGGATTATTACCGCAGTGACGAGCAGGAGCTGCCGTCCGGCACCGTACACGG
>NZ_JYIT01000009.1 GCF_000956545.1 Microbacterium azadirachtae | reverse complement strand
GAGCGGATCTGCCCCGGGATCTTCGCCTCGATATTGTGGCACTGGTCGAGCATGAACGCCACGTCGGGATTGCCGAACCCGCCGCCGCGGATCACCTCCGCGAGGATGCGGAACAGCTGGAACGGATCCGCAGCGCCGACGATCAGGTCGTCGTCGGCGTAGAAGCGCGAGTTGAAGTCGAAGGATCCGAGCTTGCCGAGGCGCAGCAGCTGCATCACGATGAACTCGATGTTCGTGCCGGGGGCGTGGTGACCGGTGTCCAGGCACACCATCGCCCGCTCGCCGAGCGCCGCCACCTGCGCGTAGCTCGTGCCCCAGTCGGGCACGTCGGTGTGATAGAACGACGGCTCGAAGAACTTGTACTCGAGCACGAGGCGCTGCTCGTCGCCGAGGCGCGCGTAGATCTGCTGCAGCGAGTCCTGCAGCCGGTCCTGACGGGCGCGCATGTCGTTCTGACCGGGGTAGTTGGACCCCTCCGCGAGCCAGATCTTGAGATCCCGCGACCCGGTCCGGTGCATCACGTCGATGCAGGCGAAGTGGTGGTCGATGGCCTTCTGCCGGATCCGGTCGTCCTCGTGCGTGAGGGCCCCGAACTTGTAGTCCTCGTCCTGGAACGTGTTCGAGTTCACCGTCCCGAGCGCGACGCCCAGGTCCTCCGCGTGGCGGCGCAGGTCGTCGAAGGAATCGACGAGATCCCACGGGATGTGCAGCGCCACGGTGGGGGCGAGCGCCGTGTGGGCGTGCACCTGCGCCGCATCGGCGATCTTCTCGTACGGGTCGCGGGGCGTGCCGGGCGTGCCGAACAC
>NZ_JYIT01000008.1 GCF_000956545.1 Microbacterium azadirachtae | reverse complement strand
CCGGTGTCGATCGCTCAGTGTTCGCCCCCGAGCTGCTCACGCACGAGACCGAGTCGGCGCTGCTGGGCGCACTGCAGGAGTTCCCGCGGATCGTGGCGTTCGCCGCGGAGGTGCGCGAGCCGCACCGTGTGGCGCGCTACCTGGAGGAGCTCGCCGGGCTCTACCACCGCTGGTACGACAACTGCCGGGTGATCCCGCAGGGCGACGACCCGGTCGAGGACGTGCACCGCACCCGCCTGTGGCTCAACGACGCCACCGGCCAGGTGCTCCGCAACGGTCTCTCGCTGCTGGGGGTCTCGGCGCCGGAGCGGATGTGACATGAGCGGCGCGGACGAGGGCACCCACCCGACCGAGCCGTATCCGCAGGATCTCGGCCAGGAGCACCCGACGGTGCCGCTGCCGCGCGGCGCCGCGCCCGGTGACGGCGTGCCGCCGCGGCCCCCGCTGCCGTCGGCGCCCGTGGCGGTCGCTCCGCCGCGCCGCCGGGCGCGCTGGCCGTGGGTGCTCGGCGTCGTGCTGGTCGTGCTCGCCGGGATCGT
>NZ_JYIT01000007.1 GCF_000956545.1 Microbacterium azadirachtae | reverse complement strand
CCGGCACAGCGCGACCCGGTGGGCGTTCTCCTCTGCGACCCGATGTGCGGCCTCGATCATGCGCAGGGTGCGGCGTAGCGCCCCCTCGGGACGATGAGGATCCTCGACGAACACGGGGAGCACCTGGAGGTCCACGCCCCCCTTCTCGAGCTGCGGCAGCCAGCGCTCCCGGAAGAAGCTCCCCCAGCGCTCGGGAGGGCGCGCCACGACCGCGCAGAGTAAGTCGTTGTGCGCATCCGCGACCACGGCGCGGCGATGCAGCGCTCGGGCGAACCCCGGCGCGGTCATGACGCCACCCGCCGATCCGCCCGGCCCGCGTGCAGGAACAGCGCCCTGCCCGCGCCGTCGTCGCCGAGGAAGGCGACCGGCTGGCGGACGCCGTCCTCGGCCTCGGTCGGCAGGAAGGAGTCGCCGCGCCAGCGCACGAGCCCGGTGCGATAGGGGATGTCGCCCACTTCCGCGGCGATGCCGACGGGGGTCCGTTCCAGGCGCAATGAGCCGTCTCCCGCTCGCCGGATCTCGGTCACGGACGTG
>NZ_JYIT01000006.1 GCF_000956545.1 Microbacterium azadirachtae | reverse complement strand
GCGGCACAGCGCGACCCGGTGGGCGTTCTCCTCTGCGACCCGATGTGCGGCCTCGATCATGCGCAGGGTGCGGCGTAGCGCCCCCTCGGGACGATGAGGATCCTCGACGAACACGGGGAGCACCTGGAGGTCCACGCCCCCCTTCTCGAGCTGCGGCAGCCAGCGCTCCCGGAAGAAGCTCCCCCAGCGCTCGGGAGGGCGCGCCACGACCGCGCAGAGTAAGTCGTTGTGCGCATCCGCGACCACGGCGCGGCGATGCAGCGCTCGGGCGAACCCCGGCGCGGTCATGACGCCACCCGCCGATCCGCCCGGCCCGCGTGCAGGAACAGCGCCCTGCCCGCGCCGTCGTCGCCGAGGAAGGCGACCGGCTGGCGGACGCCGTCCTCGGCCTCGGTCGGCAGGAAGGAGTCGCCGCGCCAGCGCACGAGCCCGGTGCGATAGGGGATGTCGCCCACTTCCGCGGCGATGCCGACGGGGGTCCGTTCCAGGCGCAATGAGCCGTCTCCCGCTCGCCGGATCTCGGTCACGGACGTG
>NZ_JYIT01000005.1 GCF_000956545.1 Microbacterium azadirachtae | reverse complement strand
GGCGGTCGGGTTGGTCATGGTTCTCTCCAGGGGGATCCGTGTTATTCATTCCGTCTATTTGCGTCAAACTGTGGGTTTCGGGCCGTGAAACCCACCGTTTGACGCAAACAGACGTGGGCGAGGAGGGGCAGGCGCTCAGGCGCCCCAGCCGGCCTGGGTGCCGCCGACGCGCTCGGCGGCGATGCGCTCCAGGTAGCCGGAGCCCAGGAACGCCGCCATCGGGTCGGCGGCCAGGCCGCGCTGCTCGCGCCACGCGGCGAGGGCGGGGCGCACATCGGTGTAGAACGCGTCCATGAGCACCGCGTTGGCGGCGAGCACGTCGTTGGCGCGCTGGGCGGCGGCGAGGGCGTCGCGGTCGATGAGGAGGGCGCGGGCGGTCATCTCCTGCACGTTCAGCACGGAGCGGATCTGCCCCGGGATCTTCGCCTCGATATTGTGGCACTGGTCGAGCATGAACGCCACGTCGGGATTGCCGAACCCGCCGCCGCGGATCACCTCCGCGAGGATGCGGAACAGCTGGAACGGAT
>NZ_JYIT01000004.1 GCF_000956545.1 Microbacterium azadirachtae | reverse complement strand
GGCGGTCGGGTTGGTCATGGTTCTCTCCAGGGGGATCCGTGTTATTCATTCCGTCTATTTGCGTCAAACTGTGGGTTTCGGGCCGTGAAACCCACCGTTTGACGCAAACAGACGTGGGCGAGGAGGGAGGCGCTCAGGCGCCCCAGCCGGCCTGGGTGCCGCCGACGCGCTCGGCGGCGATGCGCTCCAGGTAGCCGGAGCCCAGGAACGCCGCCATCGGGTCGGCGGGCAGGCCGCGCTGCTCGCGCCAGGCGGCAAGGGCGGGGCGCACATCGGTGTAGAACGCGTCCATGAGCACCGCGTTGGAGGCGAGCACGTCGTTGGCGCGCTGGGCGGCGGCGAGGGCGTCGCGGTCGATGAGGAGGGCGCGGGCGGTCATCTCCTGCACGTTCAGCACCGAGCGGATCTGCCCCGGGATCTTCGCCTCGATATTGTGGCACTGGTCGAGCATGAACGCCACGTCGGGATTGCCGAACCCGCCGCCGCGGATCACCTCCGCGAGGATGCGGAACAGCTGGAACGGAT
>NZ_JYIT01000003.1 GCF_000956545.1 Microbacterium azadirachtae | reverse complement strand
GCGGTCGAGGGCCTGCAGGGGACCGGCATCGCGGCGTGCGTCAAGCACTTCCCCGGCCACGGCGACACCGCGCTCGACTCGCACCACGACCTGCCGCGGATCACGGGCGACCCGGAGGAGTTCGACCGCGTGCACGTCGCGCCGTTCCGTGCCGCGATCGCCGCCGGCGCGCGGTCGGTCATGACGGCGCACATCGTCGTGCCCGCGTGGGGCGAGGCGCCCGCCACGCTCAACCCGCGGGTGCTGGGGATGCTCCGCGCCGAGGGCTTCGACGGCGTGATCGTCACCGACGCCCTCGACATGGCCGCGATCCGCGAGTCGGTGGGCATCGGCGGGGGAGCGGTCCGCGCGCTCGCCGCGGGGGCCGATCTGCTCTGCATCGGCAACCCCACGAACCCCGGCGACGCGGCGGCGGCCGACCAGGATCGGCGCGACTTCCGCGCGGCGAAGGACGCGATCGTGCAGGCCCTGGCCGACGGCGCGCTGAGCGTCGAGCGCGTCGCGGA
>NZ_JYIT01000002.1 GCF_000956545.1 Microbacterium azadirachtae | reverse complement strand
CCGCGGAGCCGCCGAGCGCGACCGCGCCGACCACCGCGATCGCCAGGCAGACGGCCAGGGCGACCGCCGCCGCGGGCGCGATGAGCGCCAGCACGCCCACCGACACGACCGCGACCACGCCGCCGGTGAGCAGCGGCTGCACGACGCGGAGGGGCAGGTTCTGCAGGTTCTCCACGTCGTCGACCAGCGCCGCGAGCACGGATCCGCGGTCGGTGGCACCGAGGCCCGCGGGAGCGAACGGGGTGAGCCGGCGCACCACCGCCGCGCGCAGGTCCGCGAGCCGCCCGAGTGCGGCGTCGTGTCCGGCGAGACGCTCGAGGTAGCGCGTCACCGCTCGGGTCACCGCGAAGAAGCGCACGCCGACGATGGCCACCGACAGCGGCACCAGGCTGTCGACGATCGAGGCGCTGACGATGAGCCAGCCGCTGACGAGCAGCAGGCCCACAGCGGCCGCCGCGGAGACGATGCCGGCCAGCACCGCGGGCGCGAAGCGGCGGCC
>NZ_JYIT01000001.1 GCF_000956545.1 Microbacterium azadirachtae | reverse complement strand
GACGCCGGTCCTCGCGATCCATGGGATCACCGCGACCCACCGGGCCTGGGATCTCGTCGCGGAGAGGCTCCCCGAGCGATGGATCATCGCGCCGGATCTGCGTGGCCGAGGCGGGAGCGGTGCGTTGCCGCCTCCCTACGGTTTCGCGCAGCACATCGAAGACCTGACCGCTGTTCTCGATCACGCCGGCGTTGAGCGAGCGTTGATCCTGGGGCATTCGATGGGCGCCTTCATCGCCACGCGGTTCGCTCAGCGCCATCCCGAGCGCGTGGCGGGCGTCGTACTGGTCGACGGGGGCCTGCCCATCCCGCGCCCGGCCGATCTTTCCGAGGAACAGGCCGCAGCTTCCCTCCTGGGTCCTGCGCTCGAACGACTCTCGATGACCTTCCCCCACGAGGAGGCCTACCGGGCGTACTGGAAGCGCCACCCCGCATTCGGACCCTACTGGAACGCCGCGATCGACGCCTACGTCGGCTACGACCTCGTCGGAGAGGGC